>JBKQIF010000125.1:0-50018 GCA_052148435.1 Bryobacteraceae bacterium | reverse complement strand
CCGATGAACCCGATGCCGATACGGTCATTGGCGCCGAGAACCCGTTTGTACTGCGCGGCCGTCAAGGCAGCCGCCCCCAGGAACCCTCGCCGGGTGGCCTGAGCCGTTTCCAGTCTATTTAGCATTTACTGCTCCCTTTATCGAGGATACTACATGACTAAGATTGTGCAGGATTTGTAGGCGCGTCCCCGACGGACCATGCGGGACTGTAAGCTGGTCTTATGGTGGGGACTCCAATGATGGCCGGCTTGCCGCCCAGGGCGATTCTTCTGCCGTGCCTTCTGATGGCGCTGGCAGCGCACGCATCGGATGGCGTGCAAGCCCGTAAGAGCACGGCTCTGGGCCCGCCGGCGGCACCGGCGCCAGCGGCCATCGTGATCGATTATCCGGAGGAAGGATCGATTTTTCCGCCTGAGATCCCGCCCCCGACGTTCCTTTGGGCCGATAGCGCCAAAGGTGTCGCCTTCTGGCGGATCGATGTCTCGTTCGGCGATGGCGCGGCGGCGATTCATGCGACTTCCAAGGGCGAGCGTCTGCGCGTCGGCAGGATCGATCCGGACTGCGTTGCCGGCACGAACGAGCCTCCCAAGCTCACGCCCCGCCTGGCGGCGGCGCATTCCTGGGCGCCGGACCTGGTAACGTGGCAGGCCGTCAAGCGGCGTTCGGTCCAAAGCGCGGCGACGGTGACCATCACCGGCTTTCGTGACGACCTCCCGGACCAGGCCGTCTCTCGCGGAAAGGTCGCCATTCGCACTTCAAACGACAAGGTTGGCGCGCCGATCTTCTATCGCGATGTGCCGCTGATGCCCTCGGAGCTGGAAAAAGGCGTGATCAAACCCTTGGCCGCGGAGGCGATACCGCTGGTCGCCTGGCGAGTTCGCAACGTGGGTGAAGCCCGCAGCCGGCTGGTGATGGAAAACCTGCCGCTGTGCGCCAACTGCCATTCGTTCTCCGCCGACGGTAAGACCATGGGAATGGATCTGGATGGCCTGCAGGGCAACCGGGGGATGTACATCCTGGCGCCGGTTGCGCCCGAGATGGCGATCCGCAAGCAAGACGTGATTCAGTGGAGTTCGGCGGAAGGCAAGCTGAAGGGGAACGTCCGGATCGGCTTTATGTCGCAGGTTTCCCCGGACGGGCGGTACGTGGTAACCACAGTCAACCCTGCCTCGATGGCTACCACCTCCGAAGAGCCTCCCAGCAACTATTACGTCGCCAATTTCAAGGATTACCGGTTCCTCCAGGTGTTCTATCCGGCGCGCGGGGTTCTGAGCTGGTACAGCCGCCAAACCGGAGTCCTGCGGCCGTTGCCGGGCGCCGGCGACCCGCGGTTTGTGCAGATGGGCGCCGTCTGGAGCCCGGACGGAGAGTACCTCGTATTTGCGCGCGCCGCCGCCACGGACCCCAATCCGCCCGGTGTGCCGCTGGCGAAATTCGCCAATGACCCGAACGAGCTCCAACTCAAGTATGACCTCTACCGGGTTCCATTCCGCGGCGGTGAGGGAGGCGTGCCGGAGCCGATCTCAGGCGCCTCGCGGAACGGCATGAGCAATACCTTTCCCAAGGTGTCGCCCGATGGGCGATGGATCGTGTTCGTCGAATGCCGCAACGGCGAGCTCATGCGTCCCGACAGCCAGTTGTACATTGTTCCCGCCGCGGGCGGTGAGGCGCGGCGGATGCGCTGCAACACCCCGCAAATGAATTCGTGGCACAGCTTTTCCCCCAACGGCCGCTGGCTGGTGTTTTCGTCCAAGAGCAGGTCGCCCTACACCCAGATGTATCTCACCCACATCGACGCGGACGGCAACGACAGCCCGGCCATCCTGATCGAGAACGCCACCGCCGCCAACCGGGCGGTGAACATTCCGGAGTTTGTGAATGTCCCTTATGATGGGTTGCGGCAGATCGGCGGGCCTGTCGTCGACTATTACCGGCTGGTCAACAGCGCGATGTATCTGCGGAAGACCGGCTCCTACGAGGCGTCCGCCGCGAAATGGAGAGAAGTCCTGGAACTGAACCCCGATGACGAACTCGCGCACCGCAGCCTGGGAAGCTTGCTGCTCATGACCGGCCATCGGGAAGAGTCCGCGGTTCATTTCCGGAAAGCGTCCGAGATGAAACTCCGCGCGGCGGTCGAGGCCGATCCCGCGTCGGCGCGGGGGTTCAACGATCTCGGCGTGCTGCTGGTCGAGCAGGGGCGCGTGGAGGAAGCCGTGGCGCAATTCGAGAAAGCAGCCACCCTCAAACCGGATTTCGCCGCCGCGCGTGCGAACCTGGGCGGCGCGCTGGTGAAGGCAGGCAGGCTGGACGACGCGCTGGTTCAACTGACCAAGGCGCTGGAATCTGACGCCAGGTGTGCGCCCGCGCACTACAATCTGGGACTGGTTTTGAGCCAGCGGGGGGATGCGCCGGGAGCCATCCGGGAATGGCGCCGCGCCCTGGATCTCGACCCGAAATACGCCGAGGCCCACGACCGCCTGGGCGACACGCTCGATGCGCAAGGGCGGACGGCGGAGGCCCTCGCGCACTGGCGCGACAGTATCGAACTGCAACCGAACAACGCACCGGCGCTGCGGCGGGCCGCCTGGGCACTGGCGACCTCACCCGATGCCACCATCCGGAATGGCGGCGAGGCGCTTCGGTTCGCCGTGCGGGCGATTGAGGTGTCCGGCGGAAACGACGCACGCATGCTGGACACGCTCGCGGCCGCCTACGCCGAAAAGGGCCAGTTCGCCGACGCGGCACTGACCGCTCGCAGGGCTCTGGCACGGGCCGAACAGGAGAACCAGCCCGCGCTGGCGGCCGATATCAGGATCAGGATCGCGTTGTACGACGCGGATCGGCCGTTTCGCGACCGCATATCTCCCCCGATCGCCCCGTGAGCCAGGTTCCATAGCGCCGCCGCTGAGCCCTTGCGTTAGGGGCTACAAGCGCTGAACATATTCTGCGCAGTGCGAGGTCGCGCCTTATCTCAATTACTATCGGCAACGCGGTTGCATGGTTCAGCCGAACCGGCTGACCCCTTGCGGAAAATCACGGGGAGCCCCGGTTCCGATCCAGAGTTTTCCCGCGCGTTTGGCACGGATTTCGCCGCTCGGGCGCCCGGCCTCAAAGATCACATGCCGGATCTCGACCGGCACATCGGTGGCCAACAGCGCCTTTCCGTTCCGCTTCACCTGCAGGCCCCCGGCCGACAGCGTCACGTCGTAGAGGGCACCGCCGACGGGGTAGCGCTCGATGCCGCCCTCCTCGACCGGCTCGAGGTTTCCGAACCGTAGTCCGTGCCAGGGATTCGCGTCGATGAATTCCTCGGTCGCGATCAGCACCATGAGCGCTCCCCAAGTGTAGTGGGGGTCGCTGGCGCCCGCACCCGTGGTGGAAAGAAAATTCTCGTGGCACTCGCCTTTTTCACGCCAGGGCTTTAGGAACATCCTGGCGCTGGATTCCGCCAACTGACGTGCCTCGAGATCCCAATCGTAGATTTTGAACCCTTGGTAAACCAGCCAGTTCACCGGAGCCCAGACCTTGCCGCGCCAGTAGTCCTGCTTGGGGAAGAGCGGGTCGTCCCGACTGATTGTCGGCAGAATCCATTCGCCGGCGAATTTGTTCGGATCGTGGAAGATGTTTCGGATGGCCTCAGCGCGTGCCGGATCAGGCACTTTTCCCAATAGCGACAGGAAAACATCCGGCGCCATCTGCGGGAAAAAGGCTTCGCCGTTAACTTCCTGCCAGCGGCGGTTATAGTAGCACTGCCGGGCTGGGTCCCAAAGAAGGCGGTTGATAGCGCGCGTCATCTTCGTGTGCTCGGCGCTCAGCGCCGCCGCCTCCTCGGTGCGCCCTAACAGACCGGCCATCCAGGCCAGGATCCAGCAGTCCATGGCATAGAGGCAGTTGCGCTCGACTGTGTCCTGCTCCAGGGTGCCAGTCCGTTCGTTATAGCGCGCGACGTGCCACCACTCCGGGCTGTCGTCGTAGGACTCGTAGTATGCCACCTGCTGGCGATCCTCATACGGGATCTCCTCCGGGTAATTCGAGCCGAGCTCTAGCAACCCGTTCCGGTTGCCGTCGCGCCACGGTTGGCCGTCGCCGCGGTCAGCGAACCACCACCGGTGATTCTTCAGCAGCCGCGGATAGATCTCGCCAAGAAAGGCGCGGTTGGGACGCCGCAAATAAATCTTGGCGACCGCCAGTGAGCCGATAGGATACTGGGTATGGCCCCACGCGACCGGGAAAATCGTGCGCGCCGGGTGCGAGGGCCATTGCCCGTACTGAACGAACATGCCTTGGTCGTTCTGCCACGAGGTGATGTCCCGAACCAGGTCGAACGATTTCCGCTCGTCCTCCTGGCACACAAGCAGCGCGCTGAAGAAGCTGTCCCATAGAAAGTCCGGAGCCGAGTTGTTCTCCATGGCCCAGGAGCGGCTAACGGTTATGTAAGGATGCCGGCGCTCCGGGGTATAGACTTCGCTCCACTCCAGTTGATCGTTGATGGCCGCCGGAACATCCGCCAGCCAGCCGGTGCCAACCGGACGCGAGGCCAGGTAGCGTTCGCGGTTGCGTTCGAGCAGCTCATCGATCCGGCCCGGTTCGAGCCACCGAGCCGTGGCTTTCTCGAGCGGTCCATAGGACTGTCCCTGGCGCGCGCACAAATACAGTCTCGCAACTTCGGGATAGAACCCGTGCCATCGCACATCCCCTGTTCCGGCCTTCTCAGCGGCAGGTTGGCTCGTCGCGAGAACCCAGCGCAGGCCATCGCGGGTACCAGGGGCCCAGGAACGCCCATGCAGGAATTTGCGGTCCGGCGATTCCGCGTACAGCGCCGAAAAGCGCGGCGGCTGCGAATCCCAGGGGACATAGCCCTCAATCACCAGGCCGGCTGCCCGGGAATGCGTGATCCGGCCAACAATCTCCTGCGGCGCTGTTTGCGCCCACTCGTAGGTAACTTCCGGCCCATCGTCCGGCATCTGCCAGATCAGGCGCGCGTAAGAGTTGTCCCAGGCTTTGGGCCCCACCGTCTTCCACCATTTCGGCCAGCCGCGGAACCACTGGGCAAAATTCTTTCCGCAAAACTCAGCGCGCTTACCCGGCTCGGCATCCTTCAACCAGCTCTCCGGTAACGATAGGCAACGAAATGCGAAGATGTCGGCATGGTCGGCGATAAAGGTCTGCCCTGACCAGGCGTCGGGCGAGAGCGGACCTGCCAGCCACTGGCGAGTGTCACGCAAGCGGGCCCAGAGCTTGAGGGGGTCTTCGCCGGTCATTGTGGCAAAGCCGAGCAGCCGGTAAACCTCCGCCGGAGAAGTTGCCGCAGCCGAAGCCCGACGGGCGAGACTGCTGCCTCCGGCGGCCAAGGCCGCGTAGCGAAAAAACTGCCGACGATTCCGAAACCACATAAGTAGATCTTAAAGGGCGCTGAATCCGGGCGCCAGTCCGTTTTAGGCAGCGGCGCCGGCACTCGTGGAACGTGCAGCGTCGTCAGGCGCCGCCTAAAGGGCGCCGCGGGCGCGCTCGCGCGTCGCGTCCACGAAGTGCGCGCGCCGGCACCGAGACCTCCCGCGCCGGCGCGTCCATCCGCGCCGCCCGCTCTCGCGGAACGCGCGGCATCGTGCGGCGCCGCGGGAAGGCCGACGCGGGCGCGCTCTCCCCGCCGCCGTGCATGTGGGCCTTGCCGCTCATCGCGTTCTCCCACCGGCCCGCTTACTGCCCGCGGGCGAGTGCGGGGCCTCCCGGTTCTCGCGCATGGAGTTTCTCTGCATGCCTGGGGTCTTCGACTCCGCGGGGCCGCGCCACGCTCGCGTTTTCGCGTCGGCGCGTTGTTGCCTTCCGAGCTGTCAGACGCCGTCGGCTCCCCGGATCACTCGGTTTCGGAGCTCAATACCCAGCCTACAGATACCCCTGTCCAACGCTTCAAGTGCAGCCTCACGACTACCCTCGCATGGCTCGGGGCCAGGCTGGCTCGCTATGCCTTGCCTGTACGACTCTTTCATTCGCTACTCCATGCCGGTTTATCCCGGCGCTATCCAGACTGGGAGTCGGCGCCACGAGGAATCAAGCTTGCGGCTGCGCCACCTGTTAGATGATGGAAGAATGACTCCTGAAGAGTTTCGCCGGGCCGGCCACCGGTTGGTCGATTGGATCGCCGATTATCGCGCTCACGCCGATCGCTTTCCGGTGATGGCGCAAACCGCACCCGGCGAGGTGCGCGCTCAACTTCCGGCCGCGCCGCCGTCGGACCCCGAGCCTTTCGATGCGATGCTCGCCGATCTGGACCGCATCGTCCTGCCCGGCCTCTCCCACTGGCAGCATCCGCGGTTTTTCGGCTACTTCCCCTCCAATGGCTTGCTTGGGAGCGTGCTCGGCGATTTCGTTAGCACGGGCCTGGGCGTGCTCGGCCTGTCCTGGCAATCCAGCCCGGCGCTCACCGAGGTCGAGGAAGCCGCCACCGATTGGGTGCGCCAGATGGTGGACCTGTCGCCGGCCTGGAGCGGCGTGATTCAAGACACCGCTTCCACGTCCACGCTCGTCGCCCTGCTGTGCGCGCGCGAGCGTGCCACCGATTTCGGGTTGACGCGCGGCGGCCTCCAAGCCGAGAAATGCCCGCTGGTGGTCTACACTTCCGCGCATAGTCACAGTTCCGTATCGAAGGCTGCGCTGCTGGCCGGCTTCGGCCGCGACAACGTCCGCCTGGTCGATCACGATGCCGCCTATGCCATGCGGCCCGAAGCTCTAGAGGCCGCCATCCGGCGCGACGTGGAGGAAGCCCGCAAACCCTGCGCCGTGGTTGCCACCGTCGGCACCACCACTTCCACCGCCCTCGATCCGCTGGAGGGCATCGCCGCCGTCGCCGCCCACCACCATATCTGGATGCACGTGGACGCCGCACTGGCCGGCTCGGCCATGATTCTTCCCGAGTGCCGCTCAATGTGGCAGGGCGTGGAGGGCGCCGATTCGCTGGTGCTGAACGTCCACAAATGGCTGGGCGTGGCTTTCGATTGTTCGCTCTACTACGTGCGCTCTCCCGAGCACCTGGTGCGCGTCATGTCCTCGAACCCCAGCTATCTGCAAACCGCCGCCGACGCCGAAGTCAAAAACCTGCGCGATTGGGGGTTGCCGTTGGGACGCCGTTTCCGCGCCCTCAAACTGTGGTTCGCCATTCGGTCGGAAGGTGTCGCCGCTCTGCAGGCTCGCCTGCGCCGCGACCTGGCCAATGCCCAGTGGCTGGCCGGCGAAATCTCGAAGACCCCCGGTTGGCGCTTGCTGGCGCCGGTGCCCCTGCAAACCCTTTGCATCCGCCACGAGCCCGAAGGCCTGAGCGGACCGGATCTGGATCGGCACACCCTGGCCTGGGTGGATCGAATCAACCGCAGCGGCCAGGCGTATCTCACCCCCGCCATTCTCGACGACCGCTGGATGGTAAGGGTCTCCATCGGCGCCCTGCCCACCGAACGGGAGCACGTCGAAGCGCTCTGGCGGCTGTTGCGCCAGGAAGCCGAAAGCCAGTAGGGCCGTGGGAGAATAGTGCCGCCGATGCACAAAAATGCACAAACCAGTGGACGGCACCCCGCTCACAAGCTCTACCGAACGAAGCCATTCCTGGCAACCAACCGTAATATTTGCAGCCACTTATAGCTTCTGGAAGAACCGCCGAACCTGGGCCGCCAGTGTCCGACATGCACAAAGATGCACAACGCGCCGCATGCCGACTCCTCCCGCCACCAGGATAGAACGGAGCTGGGGTGCTCGCTTCAGGAAGTGGTTTGTTTTCACTAGAAAAACGCTTGTGATCGCGCTTTTGGCGCGGCCGCGGGAACTTTTTCGGCTTGCACGCTTGCCCGACGAGCCGCAACGAGGTTCAATGCCGTCAGCGTCTGCTCGTCCAATTGGATCAGGAGCGGCTTCAGATATATTCACTATATAGAAGCTCGATATGGCCCACGATACTGCCCCACCATCAGCGTTTAAAACGTGAACTCGCCGATCACCATCTCGTCTTCGGGCGAATGGCGGAGCTTGAAGCCGGCTTTTTCGCAGATGCGGATCATGTCGCGATTATCGGGAAGGATATTGGCGGTGAGCTTGGAGAGCTTCTCGTCGGCGCCCACCACCAGCAGGCGGGCGAGCAGTTCGGTGCCCAATCCGCGGCCCTGCCACTGATCGGACACCACGACGGCCACTTCGGCCTCGTTGACGCCGTGGAGCTTGGTGAGACGGCCCACGCCGAGAATTTCGATCTCGCCGGTCTGCGGATTGCGGCGCTGGGCGATCAGCGCCACTTCACGGTCGTAGTCGATGAAGCAGGTGCGCATCAGGCGGTCGTGCTTGGTACGCTGCTCCAGGTTCATGAGATGGAAAAAGCGCAGGTAGACGGAACGCTCCGACAGGGTCCGGTGGAATTTCACCATGTTGGGCTCATCCTCGGGGCGGATGGCGCGGATGGCGACCTCGGTGCCGTCCTTCATCTTGTACTGCCCGGCATAGCGGGTGGGATAGGGCCGGATAGCTGCGCGCGGGACGCTCGCTTCCTCCACCTGGGCGCCGTGCACCACCACGCGGGCATCGAGCGCGATCAGGCCGTCGGGCGAAGCCAGCAGCGGGTTGATATCGATTTCCTTGATCCAGCGCTGCTCGGCTACCAGCGCGCTGAATCGCACCAGCAGGATTTCGAGCGCCGCGACGTCCACCGGCTTGCGTCCGCGCACGCCTTTCAGGGCCTTGTAGATCTTGGTTTGTTCCATCATGCGGCGGGCAAGAGTGCTGTTGAGCGGGGGCAAGGCCAGGGCGCGATCCTTGAAAACTTCCACCAGTTGCCCGCCGGTGCCGAACAGCAGCACGGGGCCGAACTGCGGGTCCAGGCTGGAGCCGATGATCAGCTCGTATGCGTCCTTCAGCTTCACCATGGGCTGCACGGTGACACCCTGGAAGTGCTGCGCGCCGGCTTTTTCCGTCACCGATGTGCGGATGGCGTGGAACGCGCTATCCACGGCCGCAGCGTCGCCAAGGTTCAACTGCACTCCCCCCACATCGGTTTTGTGGCTGATAGTTTCCGAATAGAGCTTCAGAACCACCGGGTAGCCGATTTCGCCAGCAGCCTGAACGGCGGCGGCTGGATCCGTCGCAATGATGGTTTTGGCGATGGGAATCCCGTAGGCCGCCAGCACCTGTTTGGATTCGAATTCGGTGAGGATTTCGCGGTTTTCTCCGCGGGCGTGCCCGACGATTTCTTCCACCAGTTTACGATCCGGCGTCCACTCGGAAGAATCCTCTGGCAGCGCCGGGGTTTCATAGAGGGCCTTCAGATTGTAACTGTACTGCCACATGTAGTTGAAGGCGCGGGCGGCGGTATCGGGATAGGGGAAGGTGGGAATGTTGGCTCGATTCAGAATTTCCTCGCCGGCGGCCACGTCCACTCCACCCATCCAACTGGCCAGCACGGGTTTGCCTTCCTGGCGGCCGAGCGGCTTCAATTCCTCGGCGATGCGGGTGGGATCGGTCATGGACTGGGGCGTCAGAATCACCAGCATGCCGTCGGAGCGGGGATCCTTGGCGGCAATGTCGAGGGCCTTGGCGTAGCGCTCGGGGGAAGCATCGCCTATGATATCGACGGGGTTGTTGTGGCTCCAGGTCGCGGGCAGAACGGCATTGTAGGCTTCCAGCGTTTCGGGTGAAAGCTCGGCCAGCTCGCCGCCGCCCATGATCAGGGCATCGGTGGCCAGCACGCCGGGACCGCCGGCATTGGTCACGATGGTCAGCCGCGGGCCCTGCGGGCTGGGTTGCTTGGAGAGCACTTCCGCCATGTAGAACAGGTCGGCGATGTTGTTGACGCGCAGCACGCCGCTGCGGCGGAAGGCGGCTTCCAGCACTTCGTCGCTGCCGGTGAGCGAGCCGGTGTGGGATGCGGCGGCCTTAGCGGCGGCGGCCGAACGTCCCGGCTTGATGACGATGATCGGCTTATTCAACGCCACTTCGCGCGCGGCCGAGAGGAAAGCGCGCGCGTTGCCGATCGATTCCATGTAGATGACGATGGATTTGGTTTTGGGATCGTTGCCCAGGTGGTCGATCAGGTCGCCCCATCCCACGTCCACCATCGACCCGATGGATACGAATGCGCTGAAGCCCACCATCTCCTTCAGGCTCCAGTCCAGCACGGCCGTGCACAGCGCGCCGCTCTGGCTGATGAAGCCGACCGAGCCGGGCCGCGCGATGGTGGTGGCGAAGGTGGCGTTCATGCCCGTGAGCGGGCTCATCACGCCCAGGCAGTTGGGCCCGATTACGCGGATGCGGGCCTTGCGCGCCTCTTCTAGTACCTGGCGCTCCAGGGCGGCACCCTCCGCACCCACTTCCTTGAAGCCGGCCGAAATCACGATGGCGCCACGCACGCCGGCATCGCCGCACTGGCGAATGAGACCGGGAATCGAGGGCGGCGGGGTCACGATCACCGCCAGATCGACCTCTTCCGGGATGTCGCCCACCGAAGCGTAAGCTTTCACTCCCAGAACGTTGGGCCGCTTGGGATTGACCGGGTAGACGGTGCCGCCGAAGGGGCTGGTCAGAAGATTCCACAGCAGCGTCCGGCCGACGGAGTTGGGGGTTTCCGTGGCGCCGATCACTGCCACCGTCTTGGGGGAAAAGAATACGTCGAGCGGCCGGGCATCCTGCCGGCGCGACTTCTTTTTGTTGGTTTTGCTAGCGAGCATCGTCGGAATCCTTTGGGGGTGAAAACGCGGCTTGATTCAGGGAGTCCAGCACGTCCTGGACCGCGAGACCGTTCTTGCGCGCCACGGTTTCTATCGAGCAATCGTCGCAACTGGAGTGAAACCGGAGGGCCTCAAATATTGGTACGGTTGCGGGGTGAATCTGCTTCACATCGCGAACGATCGTATCGCGGCGGATGAGTTGATCGAATCGAGGCATGGTCGCGTAGAAGTATAACGCGTGCACCCCGCCTGCCAAAAATCCGGCCAGCATTTTCAATGACTTCGAGGCCGGGACGAAGTACGGGTGGGTGATATGCCCCAGGCGAAGATGAAAATCGAGGACGTGGCGTAAAGCGCGGGAAGTGTTCGAAAGACGGCTTTCCGGCGGATAATGGAAAGTTCATGACCGATCCAAACCTGAAGGTGCTCATCCCCAGCGATACCATCCAGGCACGCATCCGGGAGCTCGGTGCCCAGATTTCGGCGGATTATCCCACCGGCACCCTGTACTTCATCGGCATTTTGAAGGGCGCCTGTTTCTTTCTAACCGACCTGGCGCGGGCCATGCAGCGCGACGTGTCGGTGGACTTCATGGGCATCTCGACTTATGGCAAGGGCAAAACCAGCTCGGGCGAAGTGCGGGTGACCAAGGATCTCGACATATCGGTCGAAGGGGCCGACGTGGTGATCGTGGAAGACATCGTGGACAGCGGCGTGACGCTGAATTACCTGATGCACCTGCTGGAGCAACGCCGCCCCCGGTCGATTCGCATTGCCGCCCTGCTGGATAAGCCCGAGCGCCGCTTGCGTCCGGTGCATGCCAGCTACGTGGGCTTCCAGATTCCCGACCGGTTTGTGGTCGGATTCGGCCTAGACTACGCCGAGAAGTACCGCAATCTGGACGACGTTTGCGTGCTGGACGAGTAGGGCGCGGTCGGGTATCGGAAAGCTTGCGGACGTCGAGGAAGTCAGAATCCAATGAACGACGCGTTGATTACGGCTGCCCTGGCGGCGCGGGAGAATGCTTTCGCGCCTTATTCGAAGTTTCGCGTAGGCGCGGCGATCGAAGACGCTTCCGGACACATCCACACGGGCTGCAACGTGGAGAACGCCACTTACGGCCTGACCCTTTGCGCCGAGCGGGTGGCCGTGTTCAAAGCGATTTCCGAGGGCGCGCGCGAATTCCGCCGGGTGGTGGTGGCGGCCGATACGGAGGTACTGACGCCACCCTGCGGCGCCTGCCGCCAGATCCTCTGGGAGTTCTGCGGGGACGTGGAATTGGACCTGGTGAACCTGGCCGGCAAGAGGGAAACCTATCGATTGAAAGATCTTTTTCCGAAGCCGTTCGATGTTTCGTATCTGTAGCTTCGTGCTGTTGGTTTCGAGCTTGTTCGCCGAGCAGGCGGACTGGATCTGGAGCGCGCGCTACGTGATCACCGAGGACGCGGGGCACCTTCCGGACGCGATTCTGGCGCCGTTGTAACGACCCGATTTCGCAAATGGTCTATGCCCTAAAGGGCGACGACGTGCGCGATGTGATGGTGAACGGCAAGCCGGTAGTGCGGGATGGCAGGATCCTGGCGTTGAACGAAGCGCAGATTCTCCAAAAAGCCGAAGAGTACCGGGAAAGAATCGGCTGGTCGCTGCGATAGGAATCGATCCGTCGCAGTACGGACAGACCGGTTCTTTAGAACCGCCGCGCGGAAGCAATCGCGGGATTGGGCAACGGCGCAAGGGTATAATTCTCTTAAACATGACAATTTTCGAGCCAACTCGGCGGTCTCCGCGCGGCCCGCTATCCCGCGGGGAACGCGGAGCCGTTACGGCGTGAAGCAGGCCGTCATTATCGGAGCGGGGCCGGCAGGGCTCACTGCCGCCTACGAACTGCTGGCCCGAGCAGACATCCGTCCCATCGTGCTTGAAAAGAGCCAATACATGGGCGGGATTTCCCGCACAGTGAACTATAAAGGGAATCGGATCGATATTGGCGGACATAGGTTTTTCTCCAAGGTGGACCGGGTCATGTCCTGGTGGCTTCGGATCCTGCCGCTCGAAGCCGGCGAGAACAGTCCCGCGGCCATCCGGTATCACGGCATGGAACGCACGGTGGAAGGGGCGCCGGGCGGCCCCAACTCCGGACGGGAAGACTCCGTCATGCTGCTGCGCCCGCGCAAGTCGCGAATCTATTACTTGCGGCGTTTCTTCGACTACCCCGTCACTTTGAGTAAGAATACTTTGCTCCAGTTGGGGGCATGGCGCACGGCGAAGATCGGGCTCAGCTACATAAGGAGAACCCTTCGGCCGCTCCCCGAAGAACGCACGTTGGAGCAGTTTCTGATCAACCGCTTCGGAGAAGAACTCTATCGCACGTTTTTCAAGAGCTATACCGAAAAGGTGTGGGGTGTCCCCTGCGACAAAATCAGCGCCGAATGGGGCGCCCAGCGCATTAAGGGGCTGTCCATACACGCCGCCCTGGCGCATGCCTTTCGCAAAACCTTCCCGCGGAAAGGCAAGGGCGATCTGAACCAGAAAGGCACGGAGACTTCACTGATCGAGCAATTCCTGTACCCTAAGTTCGGTCCGGGGCAGATGTGGGAGGAGGTAGCGGGCAGAGTGAAGGCACTCGGCGGGGAGATCCAGTGCGGCTGGCGCGTCGATCGCCTGCTGACCGACGGCTGGCGGATAACCGCGATCGAGGCCGTATCGGAATCGACCGGCGAGCGGCGCGTCTTCAGCGGCGATTACTTCTTCTCGACCGCGCCGATTCAGGAACTGATGCGCTCGTTCGACACGCCTCCGCCGGCCGAGGTGCTGGAGGTGTCCGACGGCCTTGTGTACCGCGACTTCATCACTGTGGGACTGCTGCTACGGTCCCTCAAGATTCACGACCGGACACCGCAGGGGAAGAAGCTGATCAGCGACAATTGGATCTATATTCAGGAGCCGGACGTGCTGCTGGGCCGGCTGCAGATTTTCAACAACTGGAGCCCGTTCATGGTGGCGGACCCTTCTACGGTTTGGCTCGGCCTGGAATATTTTTGCAACCAGACCGACGATTTATGGAAGATGCCGGACGAAGGCATGATAGCCCTGGCAAAGGAGGAACTGAGCAAGATCGGCATCATCGACGCCGGTGAGGTTCTCGACGCCATTGTGCTGCGGGTGGACAAGACATATCCGGCCTATTTCGGCACCTACGATCGTTTTTCGGAAATCCGCGAGTATGTGGATCGCTACGAGAACCTGTTCCTGATCGGCCGGAACGGCATGCACCGTTACAACAACCAGGACCACTCCATGCTCACGGCCATGATGGCGGTAGACAATATCGTCGCCGGTATCACCGATAAGAGCAATCTCTGGGAAGTGAATACGGAGACGGATTACCACGAAGAGAAGGCCGCCGGCGAGCGGGCTGTCTCTCAAGGCAGGCAGTGAACGGCAGGCATTCGCCGGCGGGTTTAGCCCAGCGCCGCCAAGGGTCCGAGAAGCGTTTGCCCGCGCTGGACGGGATACGTGGATTGGCGGTGTTGGGCGTCCTAATCGTTCACGCCGATTCTCTGCTCGATGTCACGCGTCCGGTGGAAACTGCGCTCGCGAAATTGTGATCCATATTGCTGTGTACGTCCATCTGATGTGGCTGATCGCCTGGACAACCAAAAGCTTTCCGTCCGTTTGACCCTGCCCACAGAAGCGGCTTGCGGCCTTTTGATGATCGCGACGGTGTTCTTCCTTGCTAGTCTGTCGTGGCGATACATCGAATCTCCGATCTTGCTACTGAAGAGACGATTCACATACTAAGCTAAAGCCCGAACCGCCTTAATTCCCGACCTCGATGGACTGGCGGATTTTCCTGCTGAGGTCCACATCGAAGTGGACGGGCACGCGGGTAACGTCCTTGCGGTAGCGATAAATCTCAATCTCATGAGGAATGCCGAGGGCGGTCCGGCGGGCGCGATAGATGGACTGCCAGAGTTGAGTATCGGCAGACAGCGTGGCGCGCAGGAGTTCGTGGTGGGGGTAGGAGTGAGAGGCGGGGCTGGTATCCACCAGGACGTAGGCGACCGGGACGGCGGCGAGGCGAGCTTCAAGGGCCGGGGCGGTGGCGACGAACGCGGTGAAACCGGTAGGATCCTCGGTGGTGCCGTCGGGGTAGGAGAGAAACTTGGTGCCGCGGAGCAGGTAGGTCCCGCTCGAGCGCCGGCGCTCTGCCCATTCGGAGATGAGCGCGGCCTCGAAATCGGCATAGACGGGATTGGAGGAAATCAGGACGGCCTTGCCGGCGGTATCCGGGCGCGCCAGCAGGGCGCGGATTGCCGGTGAGAAGCCGGGAGCGAAGGGCGGGATGACGTGGAAGCCGGTGAAGGCGAACAGAAGGGCGCCGGAGGCCACGAGGGCGGCGCGCCATGGAAGCGGGTTGGCGCCGCGGGCGAGGATGGAGGCCAGAAATTCGAGACCGGCGGTGGCGAACAGGCACACCACAGGTGCGATCTGGTAGATCTTACGCGGCTCGATGCTGGTGGGCACGGCGGCATGGAAGGCGATGATGGCGACCGCATAGATCGCCATAACCAGCCAGAATGCCTCGATCGGGCGGCGCCGGTAAACGGGAACCAGAACGCGCGCGATTACGCCCAGTAAGGCGATCAAAGAGAGCGGCAGGCCGAGAATACCGATAACGAATCCGGTGTGGACCCGCAAAGAGGCCAGGAGAAACGCGGGATCGGGCACGCTGGTCTGGTTCCAACCCTGCTGCACGATGTGCATGGTGATCCATGTGTAGGGCAGGCAGACGCCCGCGACAACGAGCACGGCGAGCCAGAAAGAGCGCCTGGCCAGAACGCGCCATTGACCAAGCACGATGGCAAGGGCGACCACCATGGGAACCACCCAGGCGTTGCCCTTGGTGAGGATGGCGACGACCGAGCAGGCGGCAAAGAGCAAGGCGTTGCGCACGCTTTGAGACCGCTCGTAGCGGATCCAGGCCAGCACGCTCAAGAAGCTGAACAGAGCCAGCGCGGCTTCGGCCATGACCATGGAAGCGATGTATTGGGTGAGCGGAGAGACCAGGAGCAGGGCACCGGCCAACCAGGCGAAGGCGAGTCCCAGACGGGTCGCAATCTGGCGATAGAGCAGGAAAGCGGTGAGGGCGGTGAACAACTGCACTTCGAGAAGCATGATCGGGCGGGCGACGCCGAAGGGCAGGCTCCAGAGGGCCTGGAGGAAAGGAAAAACGGGGGGCCAGTTGCCGAGGCCGATCTTGGGGAAGTGAGCGTAGTAAGCCTTGGCGAAAGGCATGGGATGCAGCCAGGCGGCCGGAGTAGCCAGGAAATCCCGGATCATGAGGCCGGTGACATAATGCATGCCTTCGTCCGCATAACGGCCGAACTCGCTGGAGAAGGTGCCGTTCCACCATTGAACCGCGATTCCCAGAGCGTAGAAAGCCAGAAGCACGGGGACCGAGCGGAAGAGGCGGGCCGTCTTGTCAGGCATGGGAGATCTCCAGGTGCTGGTTTATTGGATGCGATACAGAACGAAGTTGGGATTGCGGTAAACGGGCGCGAAGAGTTGCGGCTCGCGGGCGACGTGAGGGGCAAGGAAGGTGAGATCGTCCGGGCTGCCGGAGTAAAGGAGCAGATAGGACGCGCCGGTGCGGCGAAAGTAGGCGTCGAGCGCGGCATCGTCGGCGGTTTCGGGATACCAGGCGGAACGGAGGCCGGTATAGAGAGCAAGGACGCGCGGGTTCCAGGAAACCAGCAGGTCGTGAGAATCGAGATGGTTGGCAAGGTAGAGGCGGAGATCGGTGAAGGTTGGCTGCTCGGGGCCTTGAGCGAAGGGCCCGCGTTCCATGCCGTGGAGATTGGCGAGACAGCCGACAGCGAGCGCGGCGACGGCCGCGGCGGACAGAACTCGTGAAATGGCGGGCCATTGGGCGGCCAGGAACTCTATGCCTTCGAAGAGATAGATGAAGTAGAGCATCAGGACAGGCAGCAAAAGGCGGGATTCGGCGTCGGTGGAATGAGCTAGCAGCGGCAGCATAGCACACGGCACGTAGACTTCTACGATGGAACACTGAATAACGAGCCTGCGCAGCCACTCGCCGATGACGATGACGGCAGTTACAGCAGCGAGAGCATAACGCAGCAGGGCGGGGCTGCCGGCCCATAGATAAGCGGGCGCGTGGAGGTAAAACTCCGCATTGCGCCAGTAAGCGGCGAGATTTATGTGGAACTGGTTGCCGTAACCACGGCTGTCATAGAGGGTCAGTGCCAGCAGGACTACGCCGGCGGCGAAACCGAGAAGGGTGAGAATGCCAAAGGGCCGAAGGCGGCGGTAACGGATAAGCTCGTAGGCGAAGACGGTCAGGGCGAGGGAAAGGCCGACGGATCGGCTACCGTAGGCGAGCAAGAGGGGCGGCAAGACGAGGGCGACGGCGAGCACAGGGCGCGCACGGTCCCAGCCGCGCCGCTCGATGAAGACCAGGAGGGTGAGCGTGAGGGAAGCGAAGAACAGGTAGGTAGTGTCGGAGATGACGGAGTCCTTGATGCCCAGGACTACGCCGCTGAGGGCGAAGCAGGCGCCCGTGGCGGCCGATGGCAGGGGACGGCTGCCTCGCAATCGCGCTAGAACGTACAGGCAGATGCAGGCAGCCAGCGCGAGAGCCTGGACCAGCAGCTTCATGGGTAGAAAGTTGAGACCGTAGGCGCGGTAGACGGGGGCCAGGAGAAGGGGGAAAACGGGCGGATACCTGTTCGGCATGTACTCGGTCATCCCCGGCATGGTCACCACGTATGTGGTTTCGGCGTAGGGGCGGCCGGAGGCGAGGTTGCGGGCATGGGCAATGTACTGGCTGAAGTCGCCGCCCCAATTCTGGCCGGGCCGTAGGGTGGTCCAGTAGATGGGGATCAGTACCACGAGGAGGGCCAGAACGGTGAACAGATCCCGGTTGAGGCTTGTATTGTGTCTAGGGGCGATCGCGAAATCGTTCATGAGTCAATCCGAAAAGCGGAAACGGAGCAGAGTCCAGACCGCGATGAAGCCGTCGGAGGCCTTGATTTTCTTGCCTTCCTCGCGGGAGCGAGGAAAGTAATGGATGGGAACCTCGACGATGGAAAGGCCGCGGCGGATGAGCTTGGCGGTGATTTCGTGATCGGTTTCGAAGCCGCTGGTGCGAAGATGCATCTGCTTGACGGCGCCGGCGGGATAGAGTTTGTACGCGGTGAGGGTGTCGGTGATCCAGCGGAAGTAAATCAGCGCCGTCCACAGGGTGAGGAGAGCACCGGCGAGCCAGGCTCCGAGGGACTGCTCGGGATGGCGGCCGGGGAAGAGGGTGAAACCTCGGTGCTGGGCGGACTGACCGAGGGTGCGGCTGCCGTAGACGACGTCGGCGAGGCGCAGGCCTTCGAGCAGGGGAACATAGTCGGCGGGATCGTATTCGAGGTCGGCATCCTGAATCAGGATGTAGTCGCCGGTGGCCTCGCGGATACCCCGCTGCACGGCCTTGCCCTTACCCTGGTTGGGGTCTTGGGTGAAGACGCGGATGGCGGCGGTGGTGCAAGAGGCGGCAAAGGCTCGGGCGACGGCTTCGGTGTTGTCTTTGGAGCCATCGTTGACTACGAGGACTTCCTTCTCGAAGCCGAGCCGCTCTACCGGGACGGCGACGATGCGCTGGAGAAGCTGGCCGAGGAAGGCGCCCTCGTTATAAGCGGGAATTACTATCGATAGAACTGGCATGATTCGGCTTGGGGCGTTTCCAGCGAAAGCGGAGCAGGGCCGTCAAGGCGCGCAAGCCGTCTCCGGCACGGATTTTCTTGCCCGCCGCGCGAGTTCGAGGCTTATAGTCGACCGGCACTTCCAGGATATATTCGTGGCGGCGGGAGAGCTTGGCGACAATTTCGGTTTCCAGGTCGAGGCCGCTCGATTCCAGGTTGAGGGACTGGAGGAGGCGGGCGTCGAAGCCCTTGACGCTGCTGAAGACGTCGGCAACGTAGCGATTGTAGAGCAGGAGCACGGCGACGCTGAGGAGAATGCCGCCGTACTTGCTGGTAAGGTAGAGGCGCCAGTTGTTGCCGTAGATGGTCTTCAAGCGGTCGGAGAGCTCGGTGCATTTGACGGAGCGGGTGCCAAAGACGGCGCGAAAATCGGAATGCACGAGGGTCTCGACGATGGTGGCGAGATCTTCGGCGCGGTATTCGTCGTCGCCGGGAAAGAAGACGACCAGGTTGCCGCGGGCCTTTTCGAGGCCGAGGCGCATGGCGGCGCCGCGGCCGAGGGGGCGGGGCAACTCGTAGAGCCGGACGTTGCGGACGGAACGGGCGCGCTCGACGGTCCGATCGGTGGAACCGCCATCGACCACGATGACTTCCTTACTGAGTCCGAGGGGCTGGAAATCGAGGGCGCCGACGCTCTTGAGGACGGGCTCGATGGTGGCATCCTCGTTTAGTACGGGGATGACGATGGAGACCATGTGGTGGAGGGCGGCGAGCTCGATATCGATACGGGACTGCACGATCTGGCGTAATTCATCGAGCACGTAGCCGCCGGAATGGCGGCCTTGCTGGGACTCCCAGTTGCGGACCTTGACGGTTTCGAGGGGGAAGGCAAAGCGGGACTCATCGAAGGGGACGTACTTGGCCTCGGCGACGGCACTGGCGTCGTCGCCCTGGACGAAGAAGTGGGAGACGACGTCACGCCAGCCGACTTTGAGCTGGCCTTTGCGATCCATGGCGTCCATGAGTTTGCGAGCGAGGTCGCTGGCGTCGTCGGCCTGGATGTCGAAATCGCGCTGAATGTTTCCGATGAAGACTTTGTCGGCGCGGGCGTTGGCGGCGATGGCCTCGGCAACTCCGGCGGTCATGTAGGACGGGAAGAGGGATGAGTGCTGGGTGCCGGGGCCGTAAATGATGACGTCGCCCGCGGCGAGGGCTTCGCCGGCACGGGGGTTGAGGCGTGGCACGCGGTTGGACCCGCGCAGCAGCTTGCCCCAGCCGCCCTCGGGTTCGGGCTGGTTTTCGATGTGGGTGAGGTAGGTTCCTTCGTCGATGAGGAAGAGTTGGCTGATCTTGGAGGCGTCCTGGGCGGCGACGATGTCGGCTTCGTTGCGCAGCACGACGCCGTTTTCCTTTTCGGCGACGAGGAACAGGTTTTCGCCCTGGGTGACGTTGAGGAGGTGGCCGGGCTCGACCTCGTAGAACTGGCTGAAGGCATCGATGGCGCGGTTGAAATCGCTGGCCTGTTCGAGGTAGCAGCCGGCAAAGAGGAGGTTGCCGAGAGCGCAATCGGTGAAGTCGAAAGTGGAGCCGTTTTTCTCGCGATCGTCGAAGTAGGCGCGGAAGGTGCCGAGGAAGGAAATCAGGCGGGCCGCCTGCCAGCATGCCAATTGGGGGAATGCGGCGGCCAGCTTGGGCGGCAGCAGGGAAAAATCGCCGTTGACGATGGCGCCGATGGAGCGCAAGGCGTCGGCGCGGGCGACGCCGACGGGGAGGCGATGATCGGATATCAGTTTGAGACTCTTCTGGCCGCGCTCGACGGCGGGCATGATGCGGTTGATATTCTTGCGCACGTCGGAGGGGCCGAGCATGCCGGGAAGGAAGCGGCGTAGGCGGCCGGTGGAATGGCCGTCGTCGTAGGCATTGATGAGGATGGTGAGGGCGATCTGGGGGTGGCGGAGGAAGGCCTCGGTGATGCTCTGGGTTCCGCTGCCTCCGGAAAACAGTACTACTTTGAGTTTGGCGGCCGGCTCGGGGTTTGCAGCCGGGCCGGTCAAAACGCTGGAGTGATCGCTAGCGGCTACCATGTCCAATCAAAAAATCCTCGACGCGGCCGGCGTCGCCGGCGGAATTGACGCCCACAGTTTCTTCGACGCGCATGTGGCGGGGCGTCAGTACGCGGCCCTGGCGCGCGGCCAAAGGAATCACGGGCAGGAGGTTGAACTCGCCGGTATCCCGGCCGAGTGCGGCGTCATCATGGCGCATCTGTTCCAGCCATCCCCGGAGGGCATCGGTGCGGAAACAAAAAAATCCGGTATCGCTTTCTCCTTCCGGGGGCATGGTATCGCCTTCGCGAGCCTGACGCAATCCGATGATGGAACCGGCGTCATCGCGTTCGATGTGGATATAAGGCTGAGGCCGCAAGACGGTGGGGCAGGTGAGGTCGGCCTCCAGGGGGCCCTGGTGGAGGGCCAGGGTTACGGCGACAGACCGGGGCCGGAGAGCGACCTGATCGCCCCAGACGACGGCCACGTGCTCGGAGTGGACGTGTTCGAGGCCGATGGAGACGGCGTCGCCCATGCCGGTGGGCGAGGGTTGAATGGCAATCTGGTAACGGCCGGCGATGCGGCGATCGAGCTCGACGGCAACTTCGGCGGCGCCGTCGGGCGAGAGCACGAACACGAGCGAGGCGCAGTGGGGTTCGATCCCATCCAGCAGCCAATCGAGGATCGGCCGGCCGGCCACGGGATAGAGAATCTTGGGGCGGTGGAAGCCGAGGCGCGAGCCGCGGCCGGCGGCGGGGATGACGGCGCTCCATAGGGAAGGGTCGATAGCGGGCGCGGCGCCGATCGCGGCATTGGCATCCTCCAGGAGAGTTGAAACGAGCTGGCCGAGATTGGGCAAAAGAGCGTGAGCACCAGCCTGCTGGAGATCCCGGGTTGGGCAGGTACCCTCAATGGCGACGACTTGGGCACCGGCGGCGCGGGCAGCCTGAACGCCGGAGACGGCATCCTCGACGACCAGGCAAGCATCGGGCGGCAATCCGAGTTGCCGGGCCGCGCGGAGATAAATCTCGGGGTCGGGTTTGGCGTTGGCGACGTCATCACCGGTCAGGATGGCGCGGAAGAGGGAACGTGAGCCGCTGAGCTTGAGAAAGGCGTCCACGCTGGGGCGCGAACCGGAACTGGCGACGGCCAGGGGATAGACGGAGGCGAGCCGGGCCAAGGCATCCTCGCAACCGGGCGCGAGGGGCTTTTGACGCTGCAATATTTCGCGGGCCAAACGGCTCTTCAAGGCGGCCAGGCGCTCGATCTGGGTGGCATCGATCGGACGGCCGTGCTGGGCGAATACGTGCTCGACCACTTCAGGCGTACGCCATCCTGCATAGCGGGAGTAATCGAAGTCGCCGATGCCGTATTCCAGAAAAACCTGCTCGAAGGCGGCGCGGTGCGACGACGAGGAGAGGATCAATATTCCGTCCAAGTCGAAAATGATGCCTCGGGCCCGGCTCCATCGGGCCGGAGTGGAAAGCTTCGCGATTGCCACCGTTTCGCCTCAGGTTAACACGGAACCCACGTATTTCCGCCATCTTCCAGGAGTTGGACCTAAAGTGAGTGGTCACTTCAGTACTACGCACCAGGCGGTTACGGGTCACATACAATGAAGTGTCGCGAAGGGGACGGATTGGCGCCGCCACCCGACGGCATTTTGGCGTAAGATGAGCGATCGCATTCAAGTGACGGTGGTGGTCCCGTGTTTCAACGAGGAACAAATTATTGAACGGAGTGCCCGGCGGTTACTGATCTACCTGGAGGCACTGGAGAAGGCCGGGAGGATTTCGGGGAGCAGCTCGATTCTGTTCGTGAACGACGGCAGCACGGATGGGACGTGGGAGATCCTGGAGCGGCTTTGCGGAGAGAACGCGGCGTTCACGGCGATTTCCTTATCGCGGAACTTCGGCCACCAGGCGGCGCTACTGGCCGGCTTGCACACCGCTCCGGGCGACGCGGTCATCAGCATCGATGCGGACTTGCAGGACGAAGTGAGCGTGATGGGGACGATGCTGGAGCGTTTTGGCGAGGGCTTCGAGGTGGTGTATGGGGTGCGGCGGGAGCGCAAGGGCGATAGCGCATTCAAACGCTGGACGGCGCTGGGATTCTACCGCCTGATGAAGCTGCTGGGCACGCGCACGGTCTACAATCATGCCGATTATCGCCTGCTCAGCCGGCGGGCGATCGAGACCCTGCGCGGCTATCGCGAAGTCAACCTGTTTCTGCGCGGGATCGTGACGCTGATCGGGTTTCGGAGCGCGTCGGTGGAATACGACCGCGGCAGGCGGCAGGCGGGGGAGAGCAAGTACCCGTTGCGCCAGATGGTGGCGCTGACCGTGTCGGCGGTGACGGGTTTTTCGAATGTGCCTTTGCGGCTGATCAGTCTGGTGGCATGGGCCGGCATGGGCGTGCTGACGGGGTTGGGGGGCTGGGTGCTTTGGGTTCGGATGTTCACCAATGAGGGGGTCCCGGGCTGGGCCTCGATTATGCTCCCGGTGTTGTTCATCGGCTGCTTGAACCTATTGGCGATGGGCATTTTGGGGGAGTACATTGCGCGCATTTTCGATGAAGTGAAGGCGCGGCCGCGCTACGTGATTGCGGAGGGACGGAACGTGGCGGTGGGCGCGGAGAGCAGTGGACGGACGGTTCAGGGGCGGTAATTGCGCCCGATCGGGAAGCCGGTCACAGGACTTTCAGATCTTTTTTGCGTGCCGGTTTTGGGTCTGTTTTTTGACGGACTTAGGAGGAAATCGCTCATTTAGGTGGATTAGTTTGGGGGTTGGTTGGGTGGGGAGAGCGTGCTAACCGTGGAGTCGGGGATCGGGCCGCGACAGCTTGCGAGTCCGACGCTTTGACTACATGACAAGGAACGACGCTCTACTCTTACTTTTGCCGTTGGGACTGGCCGCGGCGGCGTGGTCGCAGACGGCCATCGATGTTAGAACTCAGACCAAGGACGTGGATTTTTCCGGCGCCGTGTCCACGAAACCGTTCAAGACGGGGACCTCGTTGCCCAGCACCTGTACGACGGGGGCGGCATTTCTGAATCTCGCCGCCACCGCGGGGCAGAATCTCTACCTTTGCACGGCCACCAACACCTGGGTACAGGTGCAGAACGGGAACCAGACGATCACCTGGACGGCATCGGGCGATGCCGGCGGGGCGGCTGCCGGTACGACCAGCCTGGCGCCTGCGTTGACTGTCACGGGATTGCGCGGCGTGTCACTCCCGGCTCTCTCCACCGGAAACCTCCGTTATTCCGGCGGCGCGTGGGTTCTAGACTCCGCTACTTACCTGTCCTCCATGTGGGGGTCGGGCAGTCGCCCGGTTGCCGCGAACGCCCTCGGTACGTCCGGTGATTGCGTGGCCTGGGGTTCCGTCGGCCTGGTTGATGCCGGAGCTCCCTGCGGAAGTGGAAGCGGGAGCGGGAGCGGCGGCGGCGCCAGCATGTTCCAGCAACTGGGGGACTTTGCGCTGACCTATTCAGGCACGAGCGGCGTGATCGGTGCGAGTTGCTCGCCCGCCGCGCCATGCATAGCAGCGGTGGGCTACGGAGCTTATACGTTTACCTCAGCGGCCACAGTGACGGCGAGTGGATCGGGGGCCGACACCTACTACGTCTACGTCAATAGCGGTGGTACACTGATGGTCGGATATGGCGGTTCGGCAGCGCCGGTATGTAGCGGTTGCACGGTGATGGCGGGAGTTACCTCCTATCCCGCCGGGGCGGCGACCGTCGGACGATTTACGGTTTCTGGCGGCGAGATCGTTGCTGCGGTGAGCGACCGGGCGGTGATCACCGCGCCGCCCACGCTGGTCGCAGGGAGCAACGTGTCGATCGCGACCGCCGGTAACGTGGTGACAATCAGCAGCACCGGCGGGGGGAGCGGGAGCCTGGCTTCGACGGTAGTCGAGACGAACCAGAGCAATGCCTATACAACGGGAACCCAGGATTTCCATGCTGCGGCTCACACACTACCGATGGTCACTGGGGCCACGGCAGGCAAGCCAGGCACTTGCGCACAGGGAGAGACTTACTTCGCCACGGATGCCACAGCCGGCCAGAACATCTACCTCTGCTCGTCCACTAAC
Source organism: Bryobacteraceae bacterium (assembly GCA_052148435.1). Taxonomy (GTDB): domain Bacteria; phylum Acidobacteriota; class Terriglobia; order Bryobacterales; family Bryobacteraceae; genus JBEKYD01. Next base: position 25,472 of record JBKQIF010000125.1, on the reverse strand, counting down.
AACTGGACGCAGATGAGTGCGGGCAGCTTCGACCCACTCGACCGGACGATCCTATTTAAAGAACAGATGATGCAAGGCGGATGGACTGCGGACTCGTTCTGGGGTGCGCAAGGGGGCAACTGCGGTGGAGATACCCCCTACTCCACGGGGCTTACAGCCGGAGAGCCGATGGCTTCCGAATGGTCGTCCGGCAGCGGGACTGTTTGTGCTTTCTTCGGCCCATTCCTGAACTCCGCCAGCGGGGCATTCCCTCTAACTGATTTCGTCAGTGGAAGCTCTCCCTTGAACTGGGGGCTTTATTATGACTTCGCGGTAGTCGATGAACGTCAAAACGAATACGTCGGTCTTTCGCAAACCGCCGGAAGTAATCCGACGATGAACAATTTCGTCGGCATCAGGTGGGACAACGCGAATACGCGATTCGAGTGCGTCATTCGATCGGGCGGGGCCGACGTGGTTTCTACGTCGATGGGGGTCGCCTACAGCGCCAACGTGATGCGTTATCAAATCTCTAACGCCGGCACGGCGAACTCGGTAACCTGCCAGATCGGATCGACGGCAGCCACAACTGTGACGGGCACTATGCCGGCAGGCGGCTGGTACACCATCGCGGGAGCGGACTGGACCAGCGGCACCGGAAGCCAGCCGCATTTTGCCATTGCTCAGGCCAGACTCAAGATCAGCGGACGGAGCGCAACAAACTAATGAGGAAACTGATTCTACTTGCACTGCTAGACGTAACTTGCCACGCTACCACTCTTGCCGTTCTCGGAGTTACGCAGACACAAGCCATTCTGCAGGAGCAGGGGTATTCCGGTCCGTGCACGATCAGCGTCTCGACGGATCCCGCCTTCGCAGCGCCTACTACAATCCCGGACTTCAACTCGGCTGAGTACACAGGTGCTTCGACAGACACCGGACGCGCGGACACGATTACGCAGAGCGATGGTACCCGCTTAGTAACCATTGGCCACATGAACGATGACCGGGCGCTCGCGGAGGAAACCACGTATTACGTGCTGGTGAGCGGCTGCGGGAGCGCTTCGACAAGCTTTACGACGGTGGCGCCATCGACTGGGGCGAGCACTGCGTGGCCGGTGCCGTTCAACGCCGCGAAATGGGGAAACCGTGGGTGGCCGTACACCCTCGGCAATACGCTCGACCCTAAAGGAACCGTGTATGTCGATCCGCTCACCGGCGTAAAACTGACCGCGGTGAATGGCGCGAACGACTTCACGTGGCGGTATCCTGGCGGCGGCCACAACCCGGTGTATCCCGGGACAATCCTGTTCTCCTACTATGGGGGTGGCACTGGCTGGAGTAATCCCGGGAGCGCGCTGAGCGGGGCCAGTTCGACCGCCAGTACGGGAGTCAATAGCCCGATCGATTTGTATCCGGGAGCCGGTTTAGCGGGAAGCAATGGGCCATGGTGGGCGTATTGGACGCCCACCAACGACCTCGGCGTGAAAATCTGGGCCGGGTGTTCGGTTTCGGGCGGATGTCCCTTCACGATCTGCCTTTTCACCAATCCGTCGACGGGATGCCTCGGAACGCCGGTCGCCATCACGGCGCCGCAGGGGTCCGTCGCCCCGGTGGCGTCGGGTTCGAGCGATCCCGACACGCCGTGGCCGTCCAGTTTTCCGAGCGCGCTGTTTTCCGGATGGGGATCCGGCGCGATGCTTGGCCAGGAGAACTTCCCTACCGGATCGAACTGCACGCTCTCGGCCAGCGCAGGAGTGTTGACCGTGGACCCCGGCTACCAGGGGTCCTCCGCCTGTGCTTTTAGTCTGGCGCTGGCGAAGCCTGGAAACAAAATCTATGTCGCCGGCAGTTCGCCAGCCTGCACAAACAGTCTATGCACCGTGGCCAGTCTGCAGAACGGTTACAGCCTGACGACTTCCGAGAGCGTGACGGTTCCCACGGGCACGAGCTATCTGGTTCTCGGGTGGGGCGTGCGTGTGACTCCGGCGCTGAGTTCGGGGACTTTGACGATCGGGGCGGCATATAAGCAAGCTGGTACGGAGCAACCTGCGCAAACAGGGGCTGGGCCGAACGCAAAGTGCAATTCGCTGACATTCGCCTCTTCAACTGGCACACAGATGCGATTATGCACGGTTTACGGCGCCACTTGGGGGGCAGACTTACTCTGGGGCTTTGGGACTGACGGGACAAGCCTGCCGCTATGGAGCGGGACCGCGCCTTCTACGCCATACTTCACCGGGTTGGGGTTTGCTTCCGGCGATATTCCCAATAACTGCACTGGTTGTTCGATCAACTGGGGTCAATTTCTTCCAGGCGCCGATGCTTACACCTGGTATCTTTACCAAAGCACGCAGAATAACTCGTCGCTATACGAGCTTTACAAGCTTACCTATGACGGGAACGCCTCCGAGGGACTGACGCCTTTCAATTACACACTCGCGGGCGACAGTGCCGGTTATGGCCCGGTGCGAAACGGCCCAAGCGACTACTGGACCTGGGCCGCTCTCACGCCAGGTTCGAGCAACCTGGCGACACAGATAGCGACTCTTTATCCACGCTACAATTCATCTCTTTTCGGGACTCGGTTCGGCCTTTCAGGTGTGGCCGGAACGGGGGCGTACTTTAACAACACGTACGCCGGACAGAACTATGGGGCGTGGATCGCGACCATGGATCTGAGCACGACTCCGGCCACGCTGAGCAATCTTATCCACACTGTGGACGGCACCGGCACAAACGGGCACATGCGATTCGGAGGGCTTCACAACGTGACCGCTTATCCAGCCATAACGCCCAGTCCAACCGCGCTGATTACGAACAATCCGTTGTACGGCAGCAGCAGTTCTCTGCTTTTCGGCGGACCGTTTGAAATGCCAATTGCCGCGATCTCCCGCGGCGGAGCGTGGGATCCAAACACGTGCCTCGACTGGCCTATTAACGGGGGAAGCGGATTCTGCCCGAGCGCTCAAGAGACCTATGACTCGTCGTGCCCGAGCGGCAACCCGTACGAGTTCATGGGAGCGACCGGCGGTCAGTGCGTGAAGATGCGCGTGCCGGCGGGGGGCTGGTGCAACAAGGTGCCGAATGCCGCCGAGTCGGCGTGGCCGTGCCCCGCTCCGGCTTCGACCGTCACGGGGTGGAACTATTCCAGCTACTCACAGCCATTTCCCCTGCAGGTTGGAGATGGTTTTGTATTCGATAAGAATGGAGACGGCAGCGGAGATCCCACCGACGACGAGCATTTTCGCGTGGTGGCGATGGACACCGTAGACGATCCAGGTTGGCTGGATATCTGGGTGCAGCGCAATGCGATGTGGGACTATTGCGGATTCAACGACCCGGTGAACCGGCCGGGCAATACGGGTCTGGATTCTCCGAGTCAGATGATGCATGCCAGCCGCGTGCAGGCCTTGGCGATGCCCCCCTATTTGAACGGATGCACCGGGATCTTCGTGGTTAGCGGCAAGACGCAATCCGGTCAGGTTTTGGGGGAGATCGGCAGGAGTTTGCTTGGCCACGGAGACTTAGTACCCGGCACGTTGCCTGGAAGCGTCGCGTGGCTGTCGGACACGGTCATGACTAAACAGGGACCGTTGAGCAGTGTGTTTTCGGTTCCTCCGCCTCCCGAACTGCTAAGCCTGGCGCCCCCTACCTTTGCGGGTAGCAGCCTGCCCATAGGGAACGGCAGCGTCCAGGCTTATGTCTCCGCAATCGGCGGGCAGCCGTGGTTCGCCGACTCGAACACGCTCAACAACAACTACGGGACAGGTTCTCTGGCGTCCCGATCCGTAACTCAAGTTTCGGGAAATATCTACCAGATTCAGGTCCTTGGAACGGCCAGCAATACCTTCTACAAGAACTATCCAATGATCGGTTGGGCGGGCCACAACGTCCTGCTGGATGTTAGCGGGCCGTCAAGTGCGAGCACCCTGGCCGCAACTTCGTACGGAATGTGTTATGTCTACAATGCAGGCGAGTGTGTATCCGGGTCTTCGGTGGGCAGCGCATATGTAAATATTCCGTACATGTGGGACAACGGGGCTTGTCAGGCCGGCCAACCGTGGGCCAACACGCCGTGCGTGATCATAGGGTGGCCCGGAGTGGGTGGTTTCCGGCAGCAGGGCTGGGACCGGCCCGACGTGCAGGGAACGCGGTCGCGGTTCCTGACATACGGATTCGGCGCTCCAGGCATGGCTACGCCGTACGCGGAGATGGAGCCGATCTCGGCTACGCAAGCGTTCCTGCCTCCGGTCATCAACACGCCTTTCGGCAATGTCGCCTGGTTGGCGCAATTGCCGACGTGGAGGGAGGATAGGATGAACCGGACCGTGGGAACGGGCATCACGGTTCAAGTTCCCGGCGGGAACACATACGTTCGCGTCCATTTCGGCTACTCCAGATATACCGGCGCCGGAGGATCGCCTGGAAACTTCTATTGCAACGGGCGGGCGGAGGCCTGCAACACGAACGGGTCGCCGTACAGTTTCGACAGCGAAACTTCAAGTAGTGCAAGCTGCTCTTTGGGCTGCACGATCAAAGTGCCGGCCATGGCGCCGAACCTGGTGTACTGGCAGATCCAGGTTTCGTCGGACGGCACCACGTGGACCAACTTGGGAGATATCCAGGCCAGCACGGTGCAGTGAGGCGGGACGAGGAGCCGGCCGGGTGGGTTTGCGACCACCGAAACCTGCCCGGCTCCGGTCAGTTTGGCGGGAACGCGGCCGCGGACGCACTTCTTACTCCCGGCAGCCGGCCCGGTTAACTTCCGCGCTCCGGAGAACCGACCGCGGAGGTCACGAGCTGGACAGCTTCGTAATAAGCGGCAGCCGAAAACCTCCGGGCGGCGGCGATCCCGGCCCGTTCTCCAACCGCGCGCATGCGTTCCGGGTCGGCTAGAAGGGCGGCTACGAGCGCCCGAAGCGCGGCGGGATCCGACGAGGGAACAATGAAACCCGTGTGGCCGTCGTCAATATAATCCGGGGATCCAGCGGGCTCATTTACGACGACGCATTTTCCCCGTGCCATGGCTGCCACGTAGGTAATCACGCCGGGGCATCGAGTATGATTCGGCTCCAGAGAAAGGATCACCATCTGACTGGCGCGCAACTCGCGCCAGTAATCCGCGGGAGGAATTACCCCCAACAACCGGACGTTGGATGGCACGGCGAGGTTCTCCACCGCTTCACGCGGCGCCGCCACATGCAGTTCCAGCGGCAGGTCCTCAATTGCGCTGAATAGGGTCTTGTAGTCGCGGTGATGCAGCCCTCCGCTAAAAGCGAAGGATCGCTCGGTCTCCTCCCGCACTGAATCCTGCCCCGTCCCATCCGGAAGTGAAGTGCAATACGGGATCCATACGAACCGCTCTTCGGGAACGTTGAAGCGGCGCGCGTAATTGCCGGCTTCCACGCGGCAAAAAACCTGAATTCGGGCCGCGCCTTTCGACATGCGGTGATGCAACCACCGGCTCAGGGCGGCTCTCCATCCGGATCCGTGCGAAGAGTACCATTCCACGTCCAGGAGAACCAGAGGCCGGCGCCCAAATGGCCACAGCCCCTGAAAGAGCGCGAAGAGTTCTCCGTAACGTCCGGTGACGATCGCGTCGAACTTACGCCGCCGCTTCAAAATCGTCAACGCCACATAGAATCGCAGCAGGTATTCCGAGATGTTCCCCAGCCGCGAGTACTTTCGCGCGAATGCAGCAGAGAGCTCACGCTCGCGCCAAATAAGCTCGAAACCCGAAGGTAGGGCAAGGTCATCCGGCGCTGTGATGGGGTGCGACCAGAGAATCTTGCGCGACATATGAACTTCCCGGGGAGCGATGTATCTCACGGTATCATCGCTCGTCAGGCGTGTTTCGATTGTGGAAACGTTCGATTCAATCCTTCGGACGCGCCCACGCGCGGCCGCCAATTGAGCAAGGTGGCCGCGGCGGTGAGATCGAACGGATAGAGCGGCTGCAGCGACCGGATGCGGTAGCGGGATAGCGGCACGCCGCGCTTGAGAATCTTACCGAGCAACTCGACCATGGAAGCCAGCGCCATGAGCATCCACACCGGCATGCGCATCACTTTCTTACGCCCGCACGCGGCGAGATACTGGTTTTGATCGATCGGCGTGGGATCCACCAGGTTCACGATGCGGCCAAGGGCGGCATCGCTTTCGGCGGCCTGGAGCAGGCCGTCCACCACGTCGTCGCGGTAGACCAGGGGCAGCTTTCGCCGTCCATTGCCGGCTACGATCCAGCGGCCGGCGATGCCGATGACGCCGTTGGGAGTCACGTTCTCCGCGCCTGGACCGAAGATCTGGCCGGGGCGGATGACGACGACGGACAGCCCCCGGCGGGCGGCCGCATCGAGGACGATCTGTTCCCCTTCGAGCTTGGTTTGGGTGTAAGCGCCGCGCCGGTCGGGAAAAGGTTCCAGGGGCGAGGTTTCGGTAATCGGATCGCCGGTCAGGTGGCCGGCGTGATCGAGAACGCCCATGGAGCTGACGTAGACCAGGCGCTGCACTTTGTGGCGCAGGCAGGCTTTAACGATATTGCGGGTTCCCCACACGGTTCCCTGCTGGAATTCTTCTTTGGGTCCTTTCATAGCGGCGCCGAGATGAAAGACCAGATCGACCCCGGCCACGGCGCGGTCGACGACGTCGGGTTGGCCCAGGCTGCCATAAACGATCGAAAGCGGCGCGCCGGGGCCGGCGGGATCGGCGGCGCTGCCCGCGGCGGGTGGACGGCGCAGCAGCAGGCGCAACGGCTCCGGGTTCTGCCGCAGCCGCTCCACCAACGCCCGCCCGAGAAACCCGCCGCCACCGGTTACCAGAATGCGCGCGGGAGGAAACTGCTGGGCAGCCGCACCGGCAAGGCGGTCCGCTTTTTCATTGTCCGCCTCCTGGCAGGAACGTGCCACCCAGGCGACGGCGCGGCGGCCTTCTTCCATCGAAACCGGAGGCTCCCGGCCCGCCGCCAGCGCGCGATAGAAGTCCTGCACCCCGCGATAGATGCCGGGTGAGGGCTTAAGCCGTCCGCTGGCGAAGCGCACCATGTTCCACGGAACGGCGAAGGATTTCCGTATGGCGTTGCGGGTGCCCTCGATCACCATGCCGATCTGTTTCGGACCGGGCAGCGTGCGGCTGAGTTGACAGGTTTGCAGGAAACAATCCACCGCGAGAACGCCGCGCGTGCCGTGAATCAGCAGTTCATTCTGGATGGGCCGGGAATTCCAGGAGAGAAACATGTAACCGCTGCCGGTGGGTCCCCGCACCTCGGCGCGCCATTCGTCGAAAGTCAGTAGCGGATCGCGGCCGCTTTCGCCATAGGTGACTCTCATCTCTTCGAGGGGGCCAAGAAACAATTCCATCAAGTAGAAACCGTGCACGCCGAGGTCGCGGAACGGGTACGATCCCTGGCGGTAGGGGGCCGGCAGCGGACCGCCCGCGTACGGCGGATAGTCCGAGCTGCGAAGAAAGTGTACCGCGACGATGTCGCCCAGCAGGCCCCGTTTCACCCATTCGGCGGCGCGCAGCACCACCGGGTCGAAACGGGCCGAATGATTGACCGAAAGGATGCGGCCGTTCGCGCGGGCCGCGGCGATCATGCGATCGCACTCTTCGGCCGTGTCGGCCATGGGCTTCTCGACCAACACGTGGCAACCCGCCTCCAGCGCCTCCACGGCCAGGGCACAGTGCGAAGCGGGCGGCGTAAGCACATGGACCACGTCCGGCTTCGAGGCGAGCATGTCGGCAAGGTTGCCGTAGGCGACAACCGCGCTGAACTTAACGGCCGCTTGGGCGGCTCGCGAAGCGTCCTGATCGGCGATGCCCACGATGTCGACGAACGGCAGGTCGCGCAGCGCGCGCAGATGGTGGTTGGCGACGTAACCGGCGCCTACGACGGCTGTGCGAATCCGCCGGTTCGGCCGAGCGGCACGAGCCTGAGCCTGTCTCGGTTCCAGCCGGCTGGGCTGAACCTGCTCGGAATCGTGCTGGTTGGGTTGAACCATGGGCGGAAGCTCCAGAATAACAACAGGAATCCGGATTGCCGGCCTCCGAGCCTTGATATCTTTTGCTATTAGGACCTATAGCAGTACTGAGAGAGGTGACGCCGGCCGGAATTTGTTAAACTTCGATGAGCGATGAGCACAACACAGCCGGCCCCGGAACGCATCGGCGAATGGCTCGAAAGCGTTTTGTGCCCGGTGTGCTGCGCCGAGCGGTTCGAGGTGCTGCAGCCGGCCCGGTACCCGGCTGACGCCAGCGTAGCGGAATTAAGAGAGGTCTATCGCGCATCGAGCGACCGCGCGCCGCTCGACCAGATCGTGAGGTGCCGGTCCTGTTCGATGGTTTACCTCAATCCGCGGCCCATCCCCGCGCTCGTGTTGAGCGGTTATGCGGAAGCGGTAGACCCCATGTTCGTGGCGCAAAATGCGGCCCGAATCCGCGCATTCGGCAAAACCCTGGGCTCGGTATTGCGGCGTCTGAAGCTCGACGGCCGGGGGCGGCGATTGCTGGATGTGGGTTGCGCCGGCGGCGCGTTTCTGGTGGCGGCGCAACGGTGCGGGTTCGAAACCGTGGGGGTGGAGCCGAGCCACTGGCTGGCCAGCTACGCCCGCGACCAGTACCGGCTGGACGTTCGCGACGGGGTACTGGAACCTGGCCTCTTCCCGCCCCGCAGCTTCGATGTGGTCACGCTTTGGGACGTGGTGGAGCACCTGTCGAATCCACACGACACGCTGGCGCTTGCGGCTTCGCTGTTGAAGCCGGGCGGGCTGCTGCTGGTGAATTACCCGGATATCGGATCGCTGGCGGCGCGCATGCTGGGGCACCGATGGCCTTTCTGGCTGGGCGTGCATTTGCTCTATTACACGCGGACTACCATCGCCCGCCAGCTTGAGCGCAGCGGCTTCCGCATCGTCGACTTCCGCCCGTTCTTTCCGACTTTGCCGCTGGGATACGTCGCCCACCGCGCGGCGCCGTATGTGCCCGGAATGGGCGCGGTGGCGAAGTTACTGGAAAGCGTAGGGCTGGCGAAGGTGCCGCTGACGTACAATATCGGGCAGACCTTAGTGGTGGCCCGGCTGGACTAGCCCGATCGCGTACAGAGGTTCCCCATCCGAGGCTCGGCTTACCGGATCGCGCTGGGCGATGGCCCCATGCGGCCACAGGTGTTCGAGCGTCGTGCAGGTCAACTCGGGGCAGAGCACGCTGGCGGGAGCGGCTGCCAGAGATTCGCCGGCCAAACGCTCGCCGCTCCAATCGGTGTCGTAACCGGCCGCCGCAACGTCCGGGCGGTAATAGTGCAGCGTGGGCACCAGTTCGAATGGCAAGAACAATTTTTTGACGCCCGAACGGGCGATGTAGGAGAGAACGTCGGTCGCGAGCGATGGCGGTTGCCGCTCTATCATCCGCTCGCGGTAGAGGCTGGTATCGAGCCAGACCAGCGACAGCACCACCACGGCGGCGACGGCGATTCTTGCCAAAGCCCGCGTGTGCAGCCAGATTTCGCCCAAGACGTAGCCGGTAACCACCGCCAGAGTAGACATTAAAGACGCGTGGTAGTAAGTGAACGGCGCGGTGACCTTGAGCGTGACCAGGAAAAACAGGGCTCCGTAGCAGACGAAGGGCACCAGGGCCGGACGGGCCTTCGGCCGCCGAATCAGCCAAACGCCCGCCAACATGGCGGCCATCGGCAAAACGAACTCGGCCGGATAGGTCTTGAACTTGAAAACCCACAGGTCCTTGGCGCTGATAGGGCTGAACGTCTTTCGCTGAATGGCGATGTAAGCCAGATACAGGTAGCCCTTCAGAGCGTTGAGCTCGAGCAGACCTTTGGGCCAGAGCACCAGCAGTGTGAGCAGGAACCAGACCGAGCCTCGAACCAGCCAGCCGGCGAGCGCGCGGTAGCCGTCCTTCCACCGCAGCAGGAGAAGGCTCAGCAGCAGTGCGCCCATCAATACCGGCGCGAGTTCGACGGTAGCGAATCCGGCGCCGGCGAGTATCGCGGTCAGGTACCACCAGCGGAGCTGTCCGGTGCGAAAGAACAGCGCGGCGGCGAACAGGGTAAGCAGCGAGAGAACTTCAAAGACGACGTGCTGGGTGATGATCGTCGCCGCCAGCAGCGCGGTGCGGTTCATGGCGAACAGTAGCGCCGCCAGGAACGCCGCCTCGGGCGGGGACTCGGGAAACGTCGCCAGAAACAGCCAGAACAACGCCAGCGCGGCCAGCGCGTGCAGCGGAATGCCGCTGGCGCGGTACGTCACCTCGCGCTGCGCTCCGAAAGCGTGCCACAGCGCCAACCAGTAGGCGTAGACCGGGCCGTGGTAATGGCGGTAAAAGGATAGATCGCCGCTCGATCGGACGAACTTCGAGATACTGACGCGTTCCTCCGGATGGTGCACCAGCTCCAGCCCCTTGCGCACGTATTCGCTGAACGGAATGGCATCGCGGTCCAGAAAATTGGCCGTGAAGCCGCGGGTTCCGGCGTACATGTAATCCGCCTCGTCGTAAGGGAAAGGCGCCCCGGAGGTCGAAGCTGCGAAAAAGAACGACACCGCGCCTACGATCGGCACCAAGGCTCCAAACAGGAGCCACGCTCTGCTATTGCGCATGGGATTGTCTCAGATTCCATTTGGCCAGACGCGCCGCCGCGCCGGCCCATTTCGCTAACGGGGTGCAGCCCAGCAAACCCGCAAAGAACCAGGGCAAGCGCCAATCGGAGGGCCGGACGAAGCCCCGCACCAGCTCGCGCGCCCGCTCCGGCTGGCCGAAATAACCGTACACCCCGGCGGTTTTGCAGGCTCGCAGCGCCAAAACGGAATGAAGCAGGCGGCGCAACTCCGGCGGGCACACGGCTTCGACTTCGTTGGGATCGAGCAGAAACGGCTCCACCGGGCGGACCCCGGCCAGGTTGGTGCTCAGCTCGGCGGCGGTGCAGTCCTTGTGCACCGGCGCGCGCGAGCAAAATGCGACCTCCGCCGTGAGCAGCAGCTTCAACCACAAGTAGGCGTCTTCGGCGTAGAGGCAGCGGTCCTTCTCATAGAAACCGCCCAGCGCGAGAAAGACCCCGCGGCGCATTACGGTGGACGAGGGCAGCATATGGGCCAGAAAGCCCGCCATCAACTCCGGGGTGGTGGTAGCCGTAACCCGGTAGCGGCCCTCGGGAATCCCGATCCGCTTCCAGCGAAGAGCGGTGGATACAGGGCCTGGAAACTCGAGCATGGCCCAGGCGAGGCAGGCGACCGCCGAACCCCAATCGTCCAAAAGACGCACGCTTTCGGCGAGATAGCCGGGCTCCCAGGAATCGTCCGCATCGAGCCACCCGACCAGATCCGCACGGGCTTCCCGCACGCCGCGGTTGCGCGCTGCGCCGGGGCCGGCATTGTCCTGGCGGATCAGGCGCACGCGCGGGTCCCGGCGGGCGCTCACCACGCCGGCGCCGCCGTCGGTCGACCCGTCGTCCACCACAATCACTTCGATCTCCGCCAGGGTTTGCGCCAGAATCGAATCGAGCGCGCGGCCAATGTAAGGTTCCTTGTTGTAGAGAGGAACCACCACCGAAACGCGCGGCTCCCAAACACGTCCGGTCATGCCGCCAAAATCTCCCGGTAGAGCCGGATCAGGGCGCGGCGGTAGCCGTCCGGGGAGTACGATTCCTCCGCCAGCCGCCGGGCTTGTTCGGCCAGGCGCCGTCCCAGCTCTTGCTCCGCCAACAGGCGCGCCAGCTCGCGTGCCATGGCGGCGGGGTCGCGCGCGTCCACCAGCAGGGCGGTTTCCTGGTGCGTCACGATTTCCGGAATTCCGCCCACCCGCGTAGCGACGATGGGCCGGGCGGCGATCATGGCTTCCAGCAGCACGTTGGGCGAGCCTTCGGAGTGCGAGGGGATGGCCACGATATCCGCCATGGCATAGTACGGACGCACGTCGCCGCGCAGCCCCACCAGGGTGACATGCTCCTCCAAGCCCAGGCGCCGGCGGGCAGCCTCGATCCGCGGGCGCTCGATGCCTTCGCCCACCAGCACCAGGTGAAAGCCGTTGTGGACGCGGCGAAGTTGCGCGGCGGCCTCCACCAGGTCCAGGTGGCCTTTTTCCGACGACAGTCTGCCGATGCTCACGATCAGCGGCGTGCCTTCGGCAGCGGGGATTTCGGCGCGCGCGGCGCGGCGCGCTTCGGCATCCAGGGGCGGAAAGGGTTTGACCGAGTTATGCTGCACGCTGATGCGCTCGCGCCGCACCCCGCGCCGCACCAGTTGCTGAACAAAGGGCTGGCACACGGTCACCACGTGGCGCGCGGCCGGCAACGACCAGCGGGTGGTGGCATTGTACAAACGCATTTTCAGGTCTTCGGCGGTGAACCCGTGGTGAAACGCCACCCACGCGCGCTCATGCCACAGGCCGGACTGGCGCAGGAAGAAGTGCGACTTGACGTTGTGGGTCTGGACGATCTGCGGGTTGCGCGTCCGGACCAGTTCGGCAATCCGCGCCGGAACCGCGCGGTCGAAGCGCCCGTTTTCGAGGATCGTTTCCACCGGCAGACCGGCCGCGCGGGCTGCGCCCAAAAAGGCGCTCTCCGGTTCGCCGCCGCGGCGGTATCCGGCCACCACCAGCTCGATATCCGGAAGCTCATCGGGGGAACTGTTGCTCCGCTGGGCGAATTCCAGCAGGTTCTTGGCGGGTCCGGTAACGAAGCTCGCCTCCATGATCGAGAGTACTCTGATTTTGGGTCTGATCACGCAGAAAGCCCAGCATAGCAGCCTCCGAGGGTTTCGCCCTGGAAATCCCTGGCGGGATTTGGAAGCCAGAAGACAGAAGTTTAGAAGTCAAAAGCCGGAAGACCGAAATCGCGGCGGGCTCGGGGATTCCGGATTCTGACTTCCTCGACTCCCAAATCCCGCGGGGATTTCAAGGGCGGAGCCCTTGGCTAGGCCTCGGCCAGCGCCGGCAGCAGCGCATTCAGGAACCGCGCCAGCGTTTCCCGCACCATCTCCCCGGCTTCCAGCACTTCCTCGTGATGAATCTTCCGCGGCAACACGCCCGCCGCCATGTTGGTCACCGAGGAGATCCCCAGAACTTTCATCCCCAGGTAGTTGGCCACAATGGCTTCCGCCACCGTGGACATCCCTACCAGGTCGGCGCCGATCGTTCGCAGGTACCGGATTTCGGCCGGCGTCTCGTAACTCGGACCGAGCATGGCGGCATACACGCCTTCCGGCAGAAAGATGCACAAATCGACGGCCACGCGCTTGGCAATCTCGCGATATGCCCGCGAATAAACCTCGGACATATCCGGAAAACGCGGCCCCGCAGAATCGTCGTTCTCGCCCACCAGCGGATTCGAGCCCTGCAGATTGAGGTGATCGGAAATCAGTACCAACCCGCCCCGTTCCAGGGTGGTGTTGATGCCGCCGGCGGCATTGGTGAAAACCAACGACCGCACGCCCGCCGCGTGCAGCACGCGCACCCCGTAGGTCACCTGCGCGGGCGTGTAGCCTTCGTAAAGGTGGGCCCGCCCCGCCATGACCGCCAGCGGCAGTTCGCCGAGCTTGCCGAGCACGAGTTTGCCGGCGTGCCCCACGGCGGTCGAAACCGGCCAGCCAGGAATCTCCGCGTACGGAATGTCCACGCGGTCGGTCAGTTCATCGGCAAAAGCTCCCAACCCGCTTCCCAGCACCACGCCCATGGCCGGCCGCAGGGCGGTGCGTTGTTCGATCAGAAGTTTGGCTTCCCCGCTCACAGCAACATTCCCGCAATGCAGGCGGACATGAAATTGGCCATCGTCCCGGCAGCTACCGCCCGCAGCCCCAACCGCGCCACGTCGGATTTGCGGCGCGGCGCCAGCGCGCCGATGCCCCCGATCTGAATGGCGATGGAACTGAAATTGGCGAAGCCGCACAAAGCGTAAGTCGCAATCACGAAGGAGCGCGGGTCGAGCGACTTTTCGAGCGGCCCCAGCTTCAGAAACGCCACGAATTCGTTGAGCGCCAGGCGCGTTCCCAGAAGATTGCCGATCGCGCCGGCGTCCTTCCACGGCACCCCCATCAGCCACGCGATGGGGGAAAAAATCACCCCGAAGACCTGTTCGAGCGAGGTGTGCGCCCAGCTAAGGATGCCGTTGAGCATCGCGATCAGCGCCAGAAAGGCGATCAACATGGCAGCGATATTCAGCACCAGGTGCACGCCGTCGCCCGCGCCCCGCGCCGCCGCATCGATGATGTTGACGCCGGTCTTCTCGATCTTCAGTTCCACCTTGCCCGCCGTGACCGGTTTCTCGGTTTCGGGAACGAAAATCTTGGCCAGCATAATGGTGGCGGGCGCGGTCATGATCACCGCCGTTAACAGATGTGTGATCGATACCCCGGCGATCTTCACGTACGCCGCCATCACCGAGCCGGACACGTGCGCCATGCCGCTGGTCATGATGGTGAACAGTTCCGATTCCGTCAGCCCGTCCAGAAACGGGCGGATCGTCAACGGCGCTTCGGTCTGCCCCATAAAAATACTCGCCGCCACGTTGAGCGACTCGGCGCCGCTCACGCCCATCACTTTCTGCATGCCGATCGCCATGCCCCGCACCACCCACTGCATGATGCCCAGGTAGTACAAAATCGAAAAAAACGACGTGATGAAAATGATGATCGGCAGCACCTGAAAAGCGAACACCACGCCCATCGGCCCCGTGCCCGTCCCCAGCGGGCCGAAAACGAACTTGGTGCCCTCTTCGGTGAACGCCAGCATGGCGTTGACGCCCGCGCCGATGACTTGGAAAATTCGGCCGAAACCTGTCTTTAGCACCAGCAGGGCCAGTAAGAACTGCAAACCCAGGCCCCACGCGATCAGACGAAGCTTGATGGCGCGCTTATGGCTGGAGAACAGCCACGCGACGCCGAGCAGAACCACAAGGCCCAGCAGCCCCGTGAAGCGGCCCATCTACCCAACCACTTCCAGAATCAGTTCCCGCTCGTCCGGTTTCTGCCCCGAAATATGGAAGGCGTCTTCCACCACATCGGCAGCGTCTTCCAGACGGTCTTCCTTGGTGTGATAAATGCGGCACAGCACCGAGCCGGCATCCACTTTCTCGCCGTGCTTGACTTCGAGGATGATCCCCACCGCCGGGTCGATCGAGTCCTCTTTCTTGTCCCGGCCCGCGCCGATCATGTTGCTTGCCGTGCCGATATCTTCGGCGTTGATGGAACTGACGTAACCGCCGCGCGGCGAAAGAACCTCGCGCATCCCGGTGGCGTTGGGCAGCAGTTCGAACTTGTCGAGCGCCTGCGCATTGCCGCCCTGCGCGGTCACCACCTGCTTCAACTTCTTGTAGGCCGAGCCGTCCACCAGGTGTTGCTCGGCGACGCGGCGGGCTTCATCCAGCGAGGGCGTTTTCTTGCCCAGGAAAATCATGCGGGCCGCCAGTTCCAGGCTGAGCTTGGTGAGGTCGGCCGGCCCGGCATTCTGCAGCGTCTGCGACGCCTCCATGACTTCCAGCGCGTTGCCCACCGCGAAGCCCAGCGGCTGGTTCATATCCGTGATCAGGGCCTGGACTTTCTTGT
Source organism: Bryobacteraceae bacterium (assembly GCA_052148435.1). Lineage (GTDB taxonomy): Bacteria > Acidobacteriota > Terriglobia > Bryobacterales > Bryobacteraceae > JBEKYD01. Next base: position 9,954 of record JBKQIF010000125.1, on the reverse strand, counting down.
CCATGCGCCGGCCAATGCCCACCATGGTTTGCGCCAGGCGGCGCGCATCCACCTGCTTCTTCATAAACGCTCCGGTGCCCACCTTTACGTCCAGCACCAGCGCGTCGATTCCTTCGGCGACTTTCTTCGACATGATCGAAGACGAGATCAGCGGAATCGATTCCACCGTGGCCGTGACATCGCGCAATGCATACAGCTTGCGGTCGGCCGGAGCCAGGCGCTCGCTCTGGCCAATGAAGCAAAGCCCGATTTCGGACAGTTGCCGATGAAACTGCTCGGGCGTGAGGTCGGTGCGAAAGCCCGGAATCGATTCGAGCTTGTCCAGCGTGCCGCCGGTGTGGCCCAGAGCCCGGCCGGACATCATTGGCACTACCACACCCGCCGCAGCCGCCAGCGGCGCCACGATCAAGCTGGTCTTGTCGCCAACGCCGCCAGTGGAATGCTTGTCCACCTTCACTCCCGGAATCGATGACAAATCGATCCTATCGCCAGAGCGCAACATGCACTCCGTGAGCCGGGTGACCTCGCGGTCGGACATCCCGGAAAAGAAGACGGCCATCAGGAACGCCGAGATCTGGTAGTCCGGGATTTCCCCTTTGGTGTAGCCCTCCACCAGAAACTCGATTTCCTCGGGTGTCAGTTCTTCGCCGTCGCGCTTGCGCTGGATCAAGTCAACTGTACGCATTATGAGACACTTAGCCTAGCATCCCAAGGGGTCTGATGTAAAGCCGATTCGCGACCACAGGAAGCGGTTGGCCTCCTGACTCCGGCCTGCCCATCGCTTCCGTGTCGCGCACTCGCCTGCTGTTACGATAGTGGCGATGCATCCCCCTCAACCCGCTGCTCCTTCCAAACTGCCCATCCCCGGCGTGAAATACCTGATTGCCGTGGGATCGGGAAAAGGAGGCGTGGGCAAGACTACCGTCGCGGTCAACCTGGCGGTCGGCTTGGGCGCGCTCGGTCTACGCGCGGGCCTGATGGACGCCGACGTTTATGGACCCAACGTCCCGCTGATGATGGGCATCAACCGGACCCCCATGGCGCAGGGCGACCGCATCCAGCCGCTCGATCAATACGGCGTGAAGATCATGTCGATGGGTTTTCTGAATCCCGGCGACAAACCGCTGGTGTGGCGTGGGCCCATGCTGCACTCCGTCATCCAGCAGTTTCTGCGCGGCGTGGATTGGGGCGAGCTGGATTACCTGGTGATCGATTTGCCCCCCGGTACGGGTGACGTTCAGCTTTCATTGATCCAGACCGCTCCCATCACCGGCGCCATCGTGGTGACCACGCCCTCCGACGTGTCGCTGGAGGACGCCCGCAAGGCTGTGGCCATGTTCCACCAGGTCCGGGTGCCGATCCTGGGCATCGTGGAGAACATGAGCTACCTGGATTGCCCCCACTGCGGCCAGCGCATCGACGTGTTCAGCCATGGCGGCGGCCGCCGCACCGCCGAGCAACTGGGCGTACACTTTTTGGGCGAACTGCCGCTCGATCCCCAAGTTCGCATGGGCGGGGATAGCGGCCATCCGATCGTGCTGAAACCGTCCGAAGGAGCCGCGTACCTCGATCTGGCACGCGACGCCGCCGCCCGCGCCGAACAGGTGGCCTCCCAGCAAGGCCCGTCGTTCGACATTACCGATTAGGCTCCGAGAGGGCACGAAGAAATATAGCCACAGATGAACACCGATGAACACCGATAAAGCAAACAAATAATTTATCGGTGTTTATCCGTGTTCATCGGTGGCTATAATTTGATTTTTCAGGGGTTCCATGTCCGCCAGCACCGAAAACAGTCCGACCCGTGCCGTCGAGATCTTCGAGCAGGTGGTTTGCGAGGCCCGCACTCACGGCGTGGGCGAAATCGAAGTCTCCGTCGACTCCGAAACCCAGGCGCTCACCCGCTTCGCCAATAACGCCATTCATCAGAACGTGGCCGAGCGGAGCACGGTGGTGTCGGTGCGGCCGGTGATCGGCGGCCGCACGGCTCGCGCCGCCACCAATCGCGTGGACGGCGATTCCATTCGCCGCGTGGTGGAAGAGGCCATCGCGCTCACGCGACTCAGCGAGCCGGATCCCGGGCTGCTGCCGCTGGCCGAGCCGGCGGCGGTGAACGAAGGCGCGCAGGTGGAGCGCTGGCACGAGCCGACGGCAAGCGCAACACCCGACGATCGCGCCCGCGCCGTGGCCGAAGCCATTCGCGTGGTGGAAAGCCAGGGCCAGACGGCGGCGGGCATTTACTCCACCGGCGAGGCCGATTTTGCGCTTTTCAATACGCGTGGTGTGGCGGCCAAGTACCGCGAGACGATGGCGCGTTTTTCCATCACCGCGATGGACGCCGACAGTTCCGGCTGGGCCAAGGCCAGCGGCTGCCGCCTGACCGATTTCGACCCCGTGGAGTTGGCTGGGCTGGCGGCGGGCAAGGCGACGCAGTCGCGCTCCCCACGCGAAATCCCGCCGGGACGTTATACCGTGATCCTGGAACCGGCCGCGGTGCTGGATCTGGTGGGCCAGATGTTCGGCGATTTCAGCGCCACGGCGCTCGAGGACAGCCGCAGCTTCCTCAACGACCGCGTGGGAGCGAAGCTCTTCGGCGACAACATCACCATTCACGACGACGTGTTCGATGCGCTGCAGGCCGGCGCTCCATTCGATGGCGAGGGAGTGCCGCGGCAGCGCCTTACCCTGGTCGAGCGCGGCGTAGTGCGGCAGATCGCGTATTGCCGGCAGGCCGCGGCGCGCGCCGGAGTCGAACCCACTGGCCATGGTTTCAGCCTGCCCAATGAATACGGCGAAGCGCCCGCGAACATCGTCATCGCCGGAGGCCGGTCGTCGGTGGAAGAGATGATCGCTTCCACCGATCGCGGCATTCTGGTCACGCGCCTATGGTACATTCGCGAGGTCGATCCGTACGAGAAGATCTTCACCGGCATGACTCGCGACGGTACCTTCCTGGTAGAGGACGGCCGCGTCACCGCCGGCCTGCGCAATTTCCGTTTCAATCAGGGACTGATAGAGATTCTTTCGAACGTGGAAGCGATTTCGGCGCCGGTGCGGACCTCGGGCGAAGAGACTTTCGACATGGTGGTTCCGGCCATGCTGGTGCGCGATTTTAATTTCACCGAAGTTACCCGGTTTTGAAGATGAGCCACCCGGTTTTGAGCGGAAGTATCGCGTAGCCTTTCGCCGCGGCTTTACCCGCGGCAAGCCCTTGTCGAATGTAAGGTCGCCGCTATGGTACGAGGGAGCCGTTCCGGTTGACCCGGCCGCCCTCATGGAAGCGGTGACGCACCATGCTTTGTGCGAGCAGAAAAAAGACGAATGCCAAGACGACTACGAACAGAAACGTTCCAATTCCGAACCGGGGTGGCTTTCGTCCGTTAGAGCCCGTCGTATTCGAATAACTTGTCATCAGAGTTGCCTCTCCGCCAAGTCAGGCGCCTGTATGCACCGCCATTCATATAGGATCCCTCGTTTCTCGTGTCGCGTTGCGCCGGCGCCGGCCCGTACGGTTTTGGCTTCATCTCGTCTCCAGGGCGGGCCCTATCGCAGCGCTCCAATCGCATACTGCAGCTCCGCGTATTGAGCCTGATAACCATACTTGGCGGCGAGGTTTTCGATTTCGGCGCTGGTGACGTTGAGTTGGGCTTGGGTCAGCTCCACGATGGAGGCGAGCCCGAGGTTGTAGCGGCCTTGCGCCAGGCTCATGCCAAGCGTGGCTTCGCGCAGCAATTGTGCGGTAACGTCCAGTTGCTGATAGGCGGTCAGCGACAGCGCCCAGGCGGCGCGGACATCGCGCGCAATGCTGTCTTCCAGATCGCGCACGTGCTGGTCGGATTCGAGAGCCCTTTCGTGCGCTTCTTCACGGCGCGCGGAAAACAGGTGGCCGTTGAAGATGGGCACGCTTACGTTCACGGCCGCGCCCTCATATTCGTTGGGGATCACATGCGGCAGCGTGATCTGGTCGATATACGGCATATACCCGGCCACGGCCATGAAGCTCACGGTGGGGCGGCTCAGGTCGCGTTCGGCTTGCTCGAGACGATAGGCCGCGTCGCGCGAAAAGCGCAGGCTGGCTAATTCGGGCCGGTCCTTCAGTGCCTGGGCAACCAGATCTTCGGGGTTCTGCGCCGGGCTGGGCGGAAGCGGCTCTTCGCCAAGCCGGTACGTAGCCGTCTGTTGCGACCCGAGCGCGCGAGCCAGCTCCGCGAACGCACCCTGCACCTGCGCCTGCGCGCGGATCAGCAGCAATTGCGCCTCCGAGCGGCTGACATCGGCGAAACTCACGTCCAGCTCCGAGCGCAGCTTGTTATTGGCCAAAGCCGTAACCTGATCGACCAGCGATTGCCGGGCGGCGACGGTTTCCTGCGCCACTTTCACCGTCCCTTGCGCACGCAATACATCGAAGTACGCCTGGTTGACCGCCATCAGCACGTCGAACCGCGTGGCCTGGAAAGTCTGGTCCGCGGCGTTCCGCAACAGTCTGGACTGCGCTACAAGGTTCGCGGTGCGGCCCGAATCGGTAATCAACTGACTGATCTCGACGCCGTCGCCGAAGCGGTTGAACAGGCGCGAGTCCGAAAGGTATCCGGCGCCGATTCGTGCGCCGATGTTTCCCTGCGAGCCCGTCGCCACCCCGGTAACGCCCGGATAATACGCCGCGCGGCTTTGCACGATGCGCTGGTCTTGCGCCGCCACCGCGTGCTGGGCCGCCTGCACCTGGGGATGGTTCTTCAGAGCGAGCGCTTCGGCATCCTTCAGAGTAAGGGACACCGGTGCGCCGGTCTGTGCCGTTGCCAGACAGGCGCAGGCAATGCCGATCAGTGGCAGATAGGTATTCATGCGCATCAGGCTGCCTCCGGAGCCGGGTTCGCCGGCGGAGTGGCACCGCGTTTGTTGCGATAAACCAGCAGGTACGCCGCGGGAACGATGAATACGGTCAGAATTACGGAGGAAGTGAGTCCGCCGATGATGGCCTTCGCCATGGGCGCGTATTGCTCCGCGCCGGTGCCCAGCTTCATCGCCATCGGCATCATGCCGATGATGGTCGCGAGCGAAGTCATCAGAATCGGCCGCAAGCGTACGCGGCATGCGGTGATCACCGCATCTTCGACCGACATCCCCTCCCCTTCCAGTTTGTGCGCAAAATCCACGATGAGAATGCTGTTGGAATCGGCAATGCCGATCAGCATCAGAACGCCCATCAGCGACATGACGTTGAGCGTGCTGTGCGTGAGCGGCAGAATGATCAGCACGCCGATGAAGCCCATCGGAATTGCGAGCATGATCAGAAATGGATCGACAAAAGAGCGGAACTGCGCCACCAGGATGAGGAAGAGCAGGATGAACGACAGGGTGAAGCCAACGCCAAAGCTCTTGAAGGAAGCGAACATGCCCTCAACCATGCCGTGCAAATCCACCAGCATTCCCTCCGGGATCTTGGTGCCGGCGATCACCTTCTGAATCGACTTGGTCACGTTACCCAGGTCCTCTTCAGACGGCGAAACGTAGACATCCATGACTCGCTTGATCTGGTAGTGATCGATTTCGGTGGGCGTCTCGATTCGCTTTACACTTGCAACCGCATCGAGCGTCGTCGGCTTGGTAAGGTTAGGAGCGCGCAGCGGCATCTGGCTCAGATCCATCAGGTTATGGATGGCGCCGTTGCCGTGCTCGTAGTACTGCACGGTGACGTAATAATCGTTACCCGTCTTGTAATCCACCCAATAATTCGGCGCAATCATATAGTTCGAGTTCAGCGAGGTAATCAGGTTGTCGATGATGTCTTTCTGGCTCAGGCCAAGCTCGCCGGCGTGAATGCGGTCCACGTTCAATTGCAGACCCGGATAGTTCATATCCTGTGGGATGTAGACCTGGCCCACCCCGGGCAGTTGGCGGATGCGCGCCGCCAGACCCTTCGCGACGCTGTAGGAGAGGGGCAGGTTGGAACTGGCCAGTTGAATGTCGATCGGCGCGGGCATGCCCATGTTGAGCACGGCATCCACCATGGAGCCGCTGGAAAAGAAGGTGCGGATTTCGGGATGCTGCCGCGCCAGTTCCTTCTGAACCCTATCCATGTAGTCGAAGCTGCTGGTTTTGTGCTTTTCGTTGAGCTGCACCTGGATGGTGGCGGTGTAGGGCCCGGCGTTGGTGGTGTAAAGGGCCGAAAAGTCGGGCACGACTCCAATGTTGGAGACGATGATCTTGAGGTCTTCGGGGGACACTATGTGGCGGATCATGGCCTCCACTTTGGCTACATAGTCGTTGGTAATCTCGATTCGCGTGCCGGTCGGAAGTTTGGCATTGATGGTGAACTGGCCGGCATCGGTTCGTGGAAAGAAGGCGAGGCCCAACAGAGGATAAATGGCGAAACTCGCGAAAAACAGGACCGCAAGAGCGGCCACGGTCAGGCCCGGACGCACCAGCGCCCGCCGCACTGAGGCCTCGTAAAAGTCCAGCACTTTGGCGAAGCCGCGATTGAAGTGATGGTTGAACCTGTCCCACGGATTCCGGCTGGCCGGGTGTTCCTCGCCGTGCTCGTCATGAGGGACGCTCTTGAGGAAACGCGAACAGAATAGCGGGATGACGGTCATGGACACCACGAAGGATGCCAGCAGCGACAAACAGAACGCCAGTGCCAGGGCCGAGAACAGGAATTTTCCCACGCCGTACAGGAAGACCACGGGAAAGAAATCCACCACGTCCACCAGGGTTGCCGCCAGCACCGCAAGATTCACCTCGGCGCCGCCGACTTCCGCCGCTATCGCCGGAGCTGCGCCCATCTCCAGGTGGCGATAAATGTTTTCGAGCGAGATCACCGAGTTATCGATGACGCGCGAAAAGGCCAGCGCCAGGCCTCCCAGGATCATGGTATTGATGGTGCTGCCCACCATCGCCAGCACCACAAACGTAGCCAGCGCCGAGAGCGGAATCGAGATCAGCACCGCGGAAGTAGCCCGCAGGCTACCGAGGAAGAGCAGGATCATGATGCTGGTCAGGACCAGGCCGATTGCCCCTTCGTGCAGCACCGTTTCCAGGGCATTTTTCACATAGACCGACTGATCGAAAACCACGCTCGTCACCAGTTGCCTGGGAACTTCGAAGAGATGCTGGAGCTGATTGCGGATTCCGTTGACCACGGCGATCGTGTTGGTATCGCCGCCCTGCTTCATGATGGGGATGTAGGACGATTTCTGTCCATCCACGCGCACGATGTTGTACTGAATCTGCGCGGCGTCCTCGGCCTTGCCCACGTCCGCAACCGTCACCCACCGCGTGCCTACCGTTTTCAGCGGCACGTTGTTCAGCTCTTCGACCTTGTCGACCATGCTGTTGGAATAAACGTAATAGTCGTACGGCCCGATTTTGACGTCCCCGGCGGGCATGATGAGGTTCGACTGGTTAACCGCGTTCACCACGTCCATGGGGCTGAGCTGGCGGGCAAACATCTTGAACGGGTCCACGTACACCATGATCTGGCGGTACTTGCCCCCGAACGGCGGCGGAATTTCGGCGCCTTGGACGCCGGCGCCGATCTGGTTCCGAATCTGGAACTGCGCCAGGTCGTGGAGCTGGGTTTCGTTGAGCCCCGCGCCTTTCACCGTAACCAGGCAGACCGGCAGGCTGGAGGCGTCGAATTTCAGAACCACGGGCGGCAGCGTGCCGGGAGGAAGCCGTTTCAGGTCGGCCAGCGCCAGGTTACTGATTTCTGTCACGTCCGAGTCGGCATTGGTTCCGGGTTGAAAATAGATCTTGATCAAACTCACCCCGAGCATGGAGCGCGATTCCTGGTGATCGATGCCGGCGCCCAGCGTAAAGAAGCGTTCCAGAGGGTCGGTGATGTCCGTCTCGATATCCTGAGGCGGCATGCCCGAATAGAAGGTGGCCACCATCACCACGGGGATGTTGATGGCCGGAAACAGATCGACGGGCATGCGCGCCAGGCTGGTAACTCCGATTACCATCAGCGCCAGGCAGATCACCACGATGAAGTACGGGTTGCGAATCGAAAAACGTGGCATGGAAGTTAACCGGCCGCTTAATGCTGGCTTTCCTGGCTCTGGTATTGCAACAGATCGATCACTTTGGGTCGAACCACCTGATCCGGCTGCAGGCTGCTCCGGTCGCTGACCACGATCAAGTCCCCTTCGTTTAGTCCTGAAATCACTTCTGCTTCATTGGCTGTCTGAATTCCCAGTGTGATTCGGCGAATCTCAATCTTATTCGCCGCGTTGACCACATCCACCGTCACGCTGTCGCCCTTGTGATCCACGGCCTGAAGCGGCACGGCCACAGCGTTGTCCTTCTTCTCGAGAGTAATCGTGGCATCCGCATACAGCCCGGGAAGCAGTTCGTGATTGGGGTTGAACACATCCACTTCCGTATGCATCGTCCGCGTGTCCTCTTTCACGTCCACTGAAAATCGCGCCACTTTCCCCGGAAACGTCTTGCTCAGCGACGGTACACTCACCTGTACCGGATCGCCCAGATGAATGAAACGAACGAAGGACTCAGGCACCGGAATCACCAACCGGAAACGATCGTCCTCGGAGATCTTCACGAGGGGCATGGCTTGGGTACTCGAACTGGTTCCCGCCTGCATGAGGGCGCCAAGGTTTGCATAGCGCTGCGTCACTACCCCGTCGAAAGGCGCCGTAATCTTCGAGTAGTCAAACAGAGCCTGATCCCGCTCCTTCTTCGCCTGTGCACCTTGAAGTTGGCTTTGTGCCGATTGCAAGCTAGACTTCGAAGCCTCCACCTGCGCCTCGGATGAGAGATCCTGCCCCTGCGCGTTGTCGACCTCCTGCTGCGCCACTAACCCCGGTTTCGACTTCGCGACGCCATTTAGCCTCTCGTACTGCAGATGGTAAACGTTGTGGGTCGCCTCCACACGAGTGACTTCTTTCTCGGCGTGTGTCACCATTTGTTCGGCGTTCCTGACTGCCGCTTCGTCCTGCGTCACCTGTAACTGCAACTCGGGAATCTCCAGCACGGCCATTACCTGGCCAGCTTTCACGTGCGTCCCGAAGTCGACGTTCAGCGTCTTGACATATCCTGATTCCTTCGCGTAAACGTCGGTCTCCTGGAATGGCACCAGTTCGGAGGACTGGGTAAGCTGCCGGCTGAGTGTCCTTCGGCCCACCTTGGTTACTCCGACCGACACGCCTTCCGCCTCCGGATTGCGTGAATTCGCGTCGACTTTCGTGCTGCCTCCGCACGAAGTCAGCAGAACTGCTGACGCAACGAGCAGTCCCGCCAGGCAAGTAACGGTGACTGGTGCGCTCACAGACAATCCGATTCCGCCTGCTTCAATTTTGTTTGAAGGCCCTCCATCGAAAACTCAGGCGACCTGCAGAATTCTTTCAGTTCTTCCTCCGAGCTGAGGATTTGTCCCGCTTCCTTCGGAATCCGTCTGACGATTTCGAGCGGTATCGTCTGCACGCCATGACAATCTCCCTGAACCAGGTCCCCGGGGCGAATTTTCAAGCCGCCGATCTCCACCGGTTCCCCGAAATCGATCAGATGCGCGTAGGCATGCGAAACCGCCACGCGCCCGGAAAACAGATGAAATCCCAGCGCCTGCACCGCCGGCAAATCCCGCACGGCCCCATTCGTAACGCACCCGATACAATTTAAAGCCAAGCCGATGGTCGCGTGAATCTCGCCCACGAACGCTCCAAACCCCGGCCTCGGATCAACATCCTGCAGCACCATCACTGTGGGGGCGGGAAGGCTGGCAAGGTACCTCCAGAAATCCATTCGGTCGTAGTAACAGCGTCCGGCCATCGGCGGAAGTGAGCTTCGAATCCGCCCGGTCACCGCGTAACCCAGCATCGGCTTGAAGCTCGGGAAGCGGCAGCGCACCGCGCCCGAAACGAATCCTTCATTCCGCAATCTCACATTCATTCTCTCGATCGCATTAGAGACAGTGCACGTGTCCAGGTCCTTCAACGC
>JBKQIF010000124.1:0-55558 GCA_052148435.1 Bryobacteraceae bacterium | reverse complement strand
CGGGAAGGTCTACATGGTGCGCGCCGGTTTGTTCAAAGACGTCGACGTGGTGCTGCACTGGCATCCTGGCGACCGGAACTCCGTCAATACCGGCGACGGGATGCTGGCCGTGATCTCCGCCAAGTTTGAATTTCACGGTCTGGCCGCTCACGCCGCCGCCGCTCCCGAAATGGGCCGCTCCGCCCTCGATGGCGTCATGCTCATGGGCAATGCCGTGGAATTTCTGCGCGAGCACGTTCCCAGCGCCACCCGCATCCACTACATCATTACCAAAGGCGGCGTGGCGCCCAACGTCGTGCCCGACGACGCTGAAATGTTTCTCTATGCCCGCCATCCCTCCATGCCAACCCTGACCGGCATCTGGGACCGCATCGTCGCCTGCGCCAAAGGAGCCGCCCAGGCTACCGGAACCACCGTCGATGTGCGCATCGTCAGCAGCGATTACAATATGATCGACAATTCCCCGCTGGCCGAGCGCATGTACCAAAACCTGAGCGAGTTGGGCGGTATCTCGTACACTCCCGCGGAAGCCGATTTCGCCGCGCGCCTGACCGCGCTCCTGCCGCCCGGATCGCGGCCGAAGCCGGGCGCCGAAAGCCGCATCGAACCGCTCCAGCGCGATCCCTCGGAGGGTGGCTCGGCATCGAGCGATGTGGGCGACGTCAGTTGGTCGGTCCCGACCATGGGCCTTTCCACCGCTACCTGGGTCCCCGGAACTCCGGCGCATAGCTGGTACGCCGTGGCCGCCAGCGGCATGGCCATCGGGCAGGACGGAATGGTGCTCGCCGCCAAAGCCCTGGCGCTTACCGCCCAGGACCTGTTTGCCGATCCGAAGCTGCGAGCGGCCGCCAAAGAAGATTTTGAGAAGCGCCTCGAAGGCCAGCAATACCACTCGCAAATCCCCGCCAACCAGAAGCCGCCGCTGGATTACCGCAAGCTCGGAAACTGAACCCGTATGTGGGGCAGGCGATTCGCCCGCCGGCGGCTGAGCGAGGTTCGCCGGCCGCCCCATAGCCCTTCGCTTTAGTTAGCTGATGGCTGAGAGCTTGTTCCTACCACCCCCGGTCACCCGGGAGTAAGGCGAATTTTCCGTACCAGTCCCGCCATTGCTACTACTGTTTCTGCTTGCCCCCGCCGATCTGTAAAGGCGACGCCCCAACTACTGGCGGCGTCCCGATGCGGCCCTAGAAGCATACTCGTGCCGGAGGCGCAGGTTTTAAGGTGGCGCTGGTCAAACAGCACTCAGGAGAAGCGGCACAAATGAACGACGAGGATGTCATCCGTGAGTTTCTGATCGAGAGCAATGAGAATCTCTCCCGTCTGGACAACGAGATCGTCGAGCTGGAACGACGTCCCAAAGACGCGCATCTGCTGGCCAGCATTTTTCGCACCATGCATACCCTGAAGGGAACCTGCGGCTTTTTGGCATTCGGCAAGCTCGAGCGGATTGCTCACGAGGCCGAAACCATCTTCAGCCAGTTGCGCGCGGGCGACCGGGAACTGAACCCGGAGCTGACTTCGCTGGTGCTGGAAGTCATCGACGCAACCCGCGCCATTCTGCAGGCGATTGAGGCAACTGGCGGGGAAGGCGACAACGATTGTGGAAACCTGATCGAACGCTTGAAGCGAGCCGCGAAGGCGACGCCCCAGGCATTCGAGCCGGCGCCCAAGGCTCCGGCCGCCGAAGTCTTGCCGGCCATGGTCGCGCAAACGCCCGAGTTAGAGGCCGCGGCCCAAGCTCAACCGCGCGGCGATCCAGCTCGGAACGAAGAGACCGAGCACCGCTCGGCAGCCGCCGACAGCGCCATTCGTGTGGACGTCGGCCTTCTCGACAAGCTCATGAATCTGGTGGGAGAACTTGTGTTGGCACGCAACCAGATTCTGCAGTTCAGCGCGCGCAACGACGGCGGCGCCTGGAACGCCACCTCGCAGCGCTTGAACCTGATCACCACCGAGTTGCAGGAGGGCGTCATGAAGACCCGCATGCAACCCATAGGCGTAGTCTGGAACAAACTGCCGCGCGTGGTTCGCGATCTGGCCCACTCCCTGGGGAAGCAGATTCGCCTCGAAACCGACGGCGCCTCGACCGAGCTCGACAAAACCATCATCGAGGCAATCAAGGACCCGCTTACGCATCTGGTTCGCAATTGTTGCGACCACGGCATCGAACGGCCCGACGTGCGGATACTGTCCGGCAAGCCGCCGCAGGGCCGTATCCTGCTCCGCGCTTATCATGAAGGCGGCCAGGTCAACATCGAAATCACCGATGACGGCGCCGGCGTAGACCTGGCGCGGGTCAAACAAAAGGCAGTCGAACGAGGACTCCTGCGCGAAGATCAACTCGGCCGCATGAGCGAACGCGAGATCCTGAACCTGATCTTCCGCCCCGGCTTTTCCACCGCCGAACGCGTAACCAACGTTTCCGGCCGCGGCGTGGGCATGGATGTGGTCCGCTCCAACATCGAAAAGATCGGCGGTGTGGTCGACCTGTCCAACCGGTTCGGGGAAGGCTCCACCGTTCGCGTCAAAATACCCCTCACCCTGGCCATCATTCCCGGCCTGGTGGTGACCAGCGGAACCGCGCGTTTCGTGATCCCCCAGGTTAGCCTGCTCGAACTGGTGCGCCTCGAAGGAGAAGCCGGCAAGCAGATCGAATGGATCCACGGCACTCCCGTGCTCCGCCGCCGCGGGACGCTGCTGCCCATCGCCTATCTGAATCGGGTACTGGAGTTGGGCGGCTCCACCGCCGGCGAGGTGCTCAATATCGTGGTGCTGCAGGCGGAAGACCGGCAATTCGGCCTGGTGGTGGATGGCATCTCCGATACCCAGGAGATTGTCGTCAAGCCGCTCGCCAAGCAGCTCAAGGGGCTGGCGGTATACGCCGGCGCCACCATTATGGGCGATGGCAAGGTGGCGCTGATCCTGGATGCGGTGGGCGTGGGACAGCGTTCCGGCGTGTTGAGCTCGACCGGCCACAGCCGTGCGGATGCCGCCGTGGCAGGCCACGCCGCCAGCGACATCGAGCGGCTGGTCTTGTTCCGGGCCGGAGCCTTTGAGCGGCTGGTGGTGCCGCTTTCTCTGGTGGCGCGTCTGGAGGAGTTCGACCAGGCCAAAATCGAGCGCTCCGGCGGCGGGCGGGTGGTGCAGTATCGAGGCCGCATTCTGCCCCTGGTGGTCTCGATCTCGGTTCTCGATCCGGCCGCCTCCGATGCCGTCCTGGAGCGCGACCCGTTGCAGGTCATTGTATTTACCGAAGGCGAACGAAGCATCGGCCTGGTGGTGGACCAGATTGTCGACATCGTCGAGGGAAACATCGCCGTGCGGCGGCAGGGCACGCGCCGGGGTTTATTGGGATCGGCCGTGGTGGCGGGACAAGTGACCGACTTTCTCGACCTGCACGCCGTGCTCCAGGCGGTTGCGCCAGACTGGTTCGATCCGCGCCGCGAGGGAGGCCGCTGGGAACCGGCGCCCACCGTGCTGTTGGCGGAAGCTTCGCCACTTTCCCGCGGACTGCTTCGCACCGGCCTGGAGATGGCCGGCTATCGCGTTCTGGAAGCAGCCAGTACTCCGGCAGCCCTGCAGGTGCTGGCGCAACACGCGGCCGACCTGCTGATGGCATCCGAGAATCTGCCGCCCGCCGGGTCCGCCGAACTGATCGAAGCGGTACGGAATCAAAGTCGCGAGCACCGCCTGCCGGCGATCTGTCTCACCACGTCTGGCGCACCCCCGGAGAACGGCGTCTTCGAAGAGTACCAGCGCAAGTTCGATTGGCCGGGCATGCTCCGCTCGCTGGAGCGCCTGTCCGCCGCAGCCGCCGGGCCGCCGGCGTCGGAACGGAAAAAGGTCCCGGATAAGGCGGAGGTGAAGCCGTGAAGGCTGGCGAGATTGTTCCCGTGCGGGCGGACGCCGCCGGCCGTCAGTTCGCGACCTTCTTTGTGGGTGGGCTGTTTTTCGGCATTGACGTGATGGATGTCCAGGAGGTATTGCGCTACCAGACGATGACCACTGTCCCGCTGGCGCCGGGCATGGTCGAAGGCCTGATCAACCTGCGCGGGCAGATTGTCATCGCCATCGATATGCGGCGCCGGCTGGGGATGGAGCCCCGGGAAGATCGCCACGAGGCCATGAATATCGTGGTGCGAACCGAAGAGGGCGCCGTCAGCCTGCTGGTGGACGAAATCGGCGACGTTCTCGAAGTAGAGCGGACTTGCTTTGAGCTGCCGCCCGAAAACCTTAGCCCCGTGGCGAAGGAATTGCTGCGCGGCGTCTATAAACTGGAGGGCCGGCTGCTGCTGGTCCTCAATACGGAACAAACGGTGGATGCGGCCGCTGGCCGCCAGGTCCCCGCGGCAGAGCTGGCCACCTCCTGATGGAAGAACGAGCCAGGTGTGGAATGGAACGAGGAAAAACGAAAATGCCTAATCGCAAAGTGAATGGAAAAGGAAACGGCGCGGGCCGCCGGAGCGGCGGCGCTGCCGTGGCGGAATGGCCGGGAACGGCCCCGTTGCAGGGACTGGCCCCGTCCTCGACAATGGCGGGAGCGCGCACTGGGGACGCGCTCAGCCGCCACATCGGCATTACGGAGGAGAATCTCGCCTGGCGCAGGCGCTTCCTCCGGCTGGACGAAGAGAGCCGTCAGGTGCTGGCCGACCTGCGCCCCTGGGCGCGGTCCATCGCCCAGGATCTGGTGCGGGAATTCTATGACTGGCAATTCTCGTTTCCGCCCACGCGCCAGTATCTGGAGCGCCTTGCCGGGTCGCAGAAGTTAACTCTGGCGGCCTGCCGGGAACGCCTCGAAGCGGCCCAGGCACAGTATTTCGTCGAGATCTTCGATGGCTCCGCCGGCAACTGGGGGCTCGATTATTTCGAGAGGCGCCTTGAGGTCGGCAAACGGCACGACACCATCGATCTGCCGCTCAAATGGTATCTCGGCTCCTACGCCGAATATCAGCGCCTGGTGAGCATCTACTTGCGCCGGTCCTTTAAAGATGCGGGCAAGGTCTTGCGCGCGGAACTGACCATCAATCGGATCTTCAATCTCGACATGCAGGCCGTGTGCGATTCCTTCCTGCTCGCCACTTTGGAGTCCGCCGGCATGAGCCTGGATATGATCCATTCCGAGGGCGATAAAAGCGAGCGGATCAAGACTTTGAAGTCGCTCTGCGGAGCGGTGGCTGATCAACTGAATGGCGTCGCCCGGGGCGAGCTGGAATTCGCCGAATTCGAGAAGATCACCGCCGACCGCGTGGTAATGGAAGCTTACCCCGTGGCCAGAAGCGCAGCCAAGCTGACCGACATGCTGCGGAGTTTTCTGGCCGAGATGCGCCGTGTGACGGAAGAACAGAACCTTGGCGACGTCGACGCCCGCCTGCGATTGGACAAATTTGAAGGGGTGTTCCGCGAAATGGCGCACGGAGTGAATGAAATGGTTGCCGGGCACATCGCCGTCAATAAGAAGGCGATGGCCTGCGTGGCCGAGTTCGGGAAGGGCAACTTCGAGGCGCCGCTGGAGAAGTTCCCCGGCAAGAAGGCGTTCATCAACGACACCATCGAACAGGTCCGAACCAACCTGAAGACGCTGATTGCCGATACCGACACTCTGGCCGAGGCGGCCGCGGATGGAAAGCTCGGTACCCGCGCCGATGCCTCCAAACACCTCGGTGATTTCCGCCGAATCGTCGACGGCATCAATAAGACCCTCGAAATGGTGGTCGAGCCGCTGAAGGTGACCGCCCAAAACGCGACCACGCTGGCCTCCGCCTCCGAAGAACTGACGGCGGTAAGCCAGCAGATGGCGGGCAATGCGGAAGAAACCGCCACGCAGGCCAGCGTGGTGTCGGCGGCCAGCGACGAGGTTTCGCGTAACGTCAACACCGTGGCTACCAGCGCCGAACAGATGCAGGCCTCC
Organism: Bryobacteraceae bacterium; assembly: GCA_052148435.1. GTDB lineage: Bacteria > Acidobacteriota > Terriglobia > Bryobacterales > Bryobacteraceae > JBEKYD01. Next base: position 49,650 of record JBKQIF010000124.1, on the reverse strand, counting down.
ATCCGGGAGATTTCGAAGAATGCCAACGAAGCGGCGCGGGTGGCCAAGAACGCCGTCAGCGTCGCCCACTCCACCAACCAGACCGTCACCAAGCTGGGCGAGAGCAGCCAGGAAATCGGGAAGGTAATCAAGGTCATCACTTCCATTGCCCAGCAAACCAACCTGCTGGCCCTGAACGCGACCATCGAAGCCGCGCGCGCCGGAGAAGCGGGTAAGGGTTTCGCCGTGGTGGCCAACGAAGTCAAGGAACTGGCCAAGCAGACCGCCAGCGCGACCGAGGAAATCGGGCGGAAGATCGAGGCCATTCAGCTCGACACCAAGGGCGCCGTAGGGGCCATTGGCGAGATCGGCTCGATCATCGACCAGATCAACGATATCTCCAACAGCATCGCCTCCGCGGTCGAGGAGCAGACCGTAACCACCAACGAGATTGGCCGAAGCGTCGCCGAGGCTGCCCGGGGCACGGGCGATATCGCCAGGAACATCTCGGGAGTGGCCGAGGCCGCCCACAACACCACTCGCGGCGCAAGTGATTCGCAACGCGCCGCGGCCGAACTCAGCCGCATGGCGGCACAACTGCAAGGCGTGGTCGGGAGGTACCGGTTGTGATTGCGCGCGGAACCGGCACGGCGGCGGACAGGAGGGCGGAGTCGTGAGCAAAGCGCTGGTGGTCGACGACTCGCGGGCGCTGCGAATGATCCTGGCCCGCACGGTGCGCCAATTGGGCTACGAGGTGGAAGAGGCCGAAAACGGAGTTCGTGCGCTTCAAATACTCAATAGCCAGCCGAACGACTGGGCGCTGGCGCTGGTGGACTGGAATATGCCGGAAATGAACGGAATGGACCTGCTCCAGCGTCTGCGTGCCGACACCCGATTTCGTTCCACCGCGATTGTCATGGTCACGACCGAAACCGAGGTCGATCACATGAGCGCGGCGCTCCAGGCGGGAGCCAACGAATACATCATGAAGCCGTTCACTCCGGATATCCTGCGGGAAAAACTGGCATTGATCGGTATCGGCTGCTGAGGGGAAGCCCAAATGGCTTGGAACATTCGCAAGAGAAAGCTTTCGGGCGATCGCATCCGGATTCTGGTGGTGGACGATTCGGTTGTGATTCGGCGCCTGGTGACGCAGGCTTTGGAGCCAGACCCGGCCCTGGAAGTGGCAGGAGTAGCCGCCAACGGCGTCATCGCCCTCTCGAAGATCGCCCAGCTTCGGCCGGACGTGGTGACGCTGGACATTGAAATGCCCGAGATGGATGGCCTGGAAGCGCTGCGCCGGATTCGCCGCGAGTATCCGGACACGCGGGTCGTCATGTTCAGCACGCTCACCGAACGCGGCGCCGCGGTCACCCTGGAAGCGCTCGCGCTGGGGGCCGACGACTACGTAGCCAAGGTCTCAAACGAGGGCAGCCTGGATCGCTCGCTTGCCCGTTTGCGCGGGGAACTGATTCCCAAGGTTAAACAGTTTTTCGATTTCCCTCCCACCCAGGCTCCGGTTGCGCAAATCGCCGCGCCGGCGCGGCCGCGAATGGAGGGTTCGCGGTCTGCGTCTCAGCTCGTGGCGATCGGGGTCTCCACGGGCGGTCCCACGGCACTGGCCGAAATCATGCCCCGCTTTCCGGCCAATTTCCCTTTGCCGGTGCTGATCGTGCAGCACATGCCGCCGCTCTTCACGCGTTTGCTTTCCGAGCGGCTCGATCACGCCTGTGCGCTCGCTGTGCGGGAAGCTGTAGAAGGTGAGGCTCTGGCTCCCGGCGTCGCTCTGATCGCACCCGGCGATTTTCACCTCAAGTTACAGACGCGGGGCGCCCGGGTCCACGTGCGTCTCGACCAGTCTCCCGCGGAAAACTCCTGCCGGCCTTCGGTGGACGCGCTCTTTCGCTCCGCCGCGGAAGTTTATGGCGGCGCGGTGACGGCGGTCATCCTTACCGGCATGGGCCAGGACGGCCTGCGTGGCGCGGAGCTGCTGCGCGCCAAAGGCGCTCATATCATCGCTCAAGACGAGGCGACCAGCGTGGTCTGGGGTATGCCCGGGGCGGTGGTCGAGGCCGGAATTGCCGATACAATATTGCCGCTAGGTGCGGTTCCGGGCGAGATCTGCCGCCGGGCGGGGTTGCCGCCGGGCACATTCGGCGCGGGTGTGCCGCCTATGGAGACATCGTGTCTTCGCTGACTCAGGAGGCCATCGAGCCCGCCAACTACCGGCTCCTGCAGGAGCTGGTGTACGCCGGCTCGGGGATCGTACTCGATCAGGACAAGCACTACCTGTTCGAGTCGCGCCTCGCCTCGGTCGCCCGGCGGCACGGGCTGGCCACTGTCAACGACCTATGCGCTCTCATCCGCGCGCAGAAAGGCACCCCGGTCCAAACTCAGGTGGTCGAAGCCATGACCACCAACGAGACGTATTTCTTTCGCGAGCCCGCGCACTACGACGCCATTCGGCGCACCCTCCTGCCGGAGTTGAAAGAACTTCGCAAGGCCACGCGCAAACTCAGTTTCTGGTCGTCGGCCGCTTCCGGCGGACAGGAAGCCTATAGCCTGGCGATGACTTTGGCCGCGGACGGCCTGGCAGACTGGAATATTCAGATTCTCGGAACCGACCTGGCCGCGCATGTTCTCGAGCGCGCCCGCTCCGGACGATATCAGCAGATCGAAGTCAACCGCGGATTGCCTACACCGCTGCTGCTGAAATACTTCGAACGCAAAGGACTCGAATGGGAATTGCGGCCCGGCATACGCCAAATGGCGCGTTTCGAGAGTTTCGATCTGCGCCGGCCGATGCGCTCGTTGGGGCCGTTCGACCTGGTATTCTGCCGCAATGTGCTGGTCTACCTGGATCTGGCTACCCGGCGCAAAATACTCGAAGAAATTCACGGAACACTTTTCCGTGGAGGCTGGCTGCTGCTCGGCACCGCGGAAGTGACTCCGCCGGGATTGGACCATTTATACGAGCGACGCTTATTGGGTGCGGCCGCCTACTACATCGCGCGCTGAAGGAGAGGGAATGACAGAGATAGATTCATCAGCCCCAGCCGAAAGTTCCTCCGACATATCGGAAATCGTCACCTCGGTATTTCAAGCCATGCTCGGTTTGGACGTCGCCCCAAGCGGCGCGATGGCGGCGCCGCCGGGCGAGCGCCGTGTTGTGGCGCTGGTCCGTTTTGGAGGGCGTGCCAACGGTTGTTTGATATTCGAAACCGGTGTCGAACAGGCCCGCCGGTTTGCGGGGCGTTTCCTTTGCTCCGAGCCCTTGCCCGCCGACGACATCACCGTACGGGACGTGATCGGCGAACTGGCCAACATGATCTGTGGCAACCTGAAGAGCACCCTGGCCCCGGGCGCGGTTCTCGCCATGCCGGAGGTGGTGGCGGGCGAGCCATCGGAATTAGTGGGGGAGCCGGCGGCCGAGCGCTGCTCGTTTTCTTCCGATGACGGTCCCTTCTGTGTGGTGAGCTTTCGCAAGCCGCGGTGAGCCGGTTGGACGCGAGCTTTCAGCGATCGGCGGTCAACCGAACCGGGGGCCGAGGTGAGGGCTGAAAGTTCTACGTTCCGCGCGTCGAGCCATTTCAGGAGCGGGGTGCAATGGCCAGCCCGGCCGCACTCAAAATTCCGCTCTTGTCGGCGACCTGGGCTTCGACGATCGGCAGGTCACGGCCCAACAAGGTGCGGGAGCGGGTCCATACCCGCTGCCGCAAATCGTCCAGGAAATCGCCGGCGGCATCGGCCGCCCGGCCGCCCAGAATCACAACTTCGGGGTCGAAGATATGCGCCAGGCTGACAATCGCAGACGCCAGCCGGTCCATCGCGCCGGTCACGATTGCCTTGGCGACGTAGTCTCCCTCCGCCGCGGCCTGAAATACGGTGCGGCAAGTGGCCAGTTGCGGCTGTCCGCGAAATAAACTGGTCAAGACGGAACTGCAGCCGCGATGGACGGCCGACCAGGCAGCGGCCTCGATGGCACGCGCCGAAAACACCGTTTCCAGACAGCCGCGATTACCGCAGAGACAGACCGCGCCGTCGGGTTCGACCGTCAGGTGCCCCAATTGGCCGGCCACTCCTGAATGTCCACGCAACAAGCTGCCCCCGGAGAGCACGGCACCGCCCACTCCCGCCCCCAGGGTGAGCATGACGGCATCCTGGAGGCCGTGCGCCGCGCCCCACACGATCTCGCCCGCCAGGGCCACGCGCGCGTCGTTGTCGGCGAATACCGGGACATCCAGCGGCATACCCACCAGATCGGACAGGGCCAGGCCTTGCAGGAAGTGGAGCGCTCCAGGCAGGATCTCGACGCGCGTCGTGTCTCGATCGATTTTGCCTTTACAACTCACCCCGACCGCGCCGGGCTTTCCGGAAGCGTCGATCAGCCAGTCCAGGGCATGGCGGAGGGCGCTGCAAAAGCTCTCCAATTCGTTGGGCGTCGAGACCGACCGAGCGGCCAGGATCGCGCCCTTCTCATCCACCATGCCTGCCCGCATCTGGGCGCTACCGATGTGAATCCCGAGCACCACCATGACAACCCCTTTCTACCCGACCAGAACGCTCCATCCTCCGTCGACATTCACCACCTGGCCGGTAATCGCCCCAGCCGCTTCGCCCAACAGGAATAGCGCCGCTCGCGCCACATCTTCAGCCTCGACCAGCCCGGCCGCCAACTGCTGTCGCCCGCGCACAATTTCCGCCAGCTTGGGGTCGTCCATGGCGCTCTCGCCGGCCGGGGTTCGAACCATTCCCGGCGCCACGCAGTTTACGCTGATGCGGTGCGGCGCGTAATAAGCCGCCATAGATCGGCTCATAGCCGCCAGCGCGCCTTTGGCCGCGGCGTAGGCATGGGTGGCAAACTCGCGCGGTTCGGGCGCGAAGGCCAGAACGCTCGAAGTCAGGACGATGGCGCCGCGCAAGCCGGACGCCGCCACCTCCTGCTGCAGCATGCGGCGGATCACGGCGCGGGACAAGTGAAACGCCGCCGTCAGATTCTGCGCCAGTGCCAGCTCCCAGCCTTCATCGGAACACTCGTGCACGGGGCCGTCGCCGTAGCGGCGGCCGCCCGCGCCGGCGGCTTGCAGCAGCGCGTCGATTCTTCCGAAACGCCCTAAACACTGGGAAACCACCGAGTCCGCCGCCTCTGGCCGCGTCAGTTCGCCGGTCCAGCATTCGGCGCCGGTTTCCTGGGCCAGTTCCCAGCCGGTGGCGCCGTCGGCGGTGGCAATCAACAGCCGTGCTCCCCGTTCAGCCGCCATGCGAGCGGCCGCCGCGCCGATTCCGGTTGACCCGGTCACAATCAATACTTTGCCTTGCATGGCCGATGCCTCTTACACTCTATCGCGTCGCGAGCCGCCGGTAAGTTCATTCGTGGCGCGTCAGGAGGGTCTTATAGAGGTTCCACATGCGTTTGAAATCCAGGCCCAGCATGACGGTGACGGGGGTGGCGTCGGGGGCTACGCGGCGGTCGAGCGGCTGGGTGGCGCCATAGAACTTCCCCCAGGCGGTGATCACGTCCAGGGTCTGAGTTTCCGAGCGGGTGACAATCGCGGGGTCGATCAGGTACGCGGCCGGCAGAGAGTCCCACAGATAGGTGACACCATCGGGGTGACGATAAAACCCCGGGTAGCGGTTGCCGAAATCTTCGCTGAACAGGTCCGTGATGGGAGTGCGCGCAGCCGCGACTTCGTCGAATTGGGCCTTGCGAATCGGCGCCATATTGCAAATATCCAGGCTGAACATCACCTTTTGAGGAATGTGCGAGCGCAACACGATGCGGGCGGCTTCCGGGTCGAACCAGAAATTGAATTCGGCCAGCGGAGAGGCGTTGCCGGGCACGTGCAGATTGCCGCCCATGAAGACGATTCGCTTGATCTTGGTTTCGATTTCCGGCCTCATCCGCAGCGCCAGGGCGATATTGGTCATAGGCCCCAGCGCCAGGACGGTCACTGCGCCGGGGCGGCGCTCGATTTCGGAAATGAGGAAATCGACGGCGGCTTCGTGCCGCGGCTTGCGCCCGGTAAGCTTCGAGCCGGGAGCGGGCTTCACCGTGGCCGGATCTTCCGCGAAGGCGCCCATGTATTCCAGCGAACCCCAGCGCCGCGAGTACTCCCGCGCCATGGCGGCCGTGTGCGCCAGCGGCTCCTGGGCGCCGGTCAGGACCGGAACGGCGGGGCGCTTGAGCAGGTCGAGGATGTGGAACATGTATTCGGCGCCTTGCGCCGGCCACACGTTGCCGGGCACAATGGTGACACCCTCCACGGCAACTTCGGGGCTGCGCAGCAGCATGACCAGCGCGGCGCCGTCGTCGCCGAACAATCCGGAATCGGTGTCGAACAGCACGACTTCGCGGTCTCCGGCCGTGAGAATGGGCAAGACCAAGAGACCCGCGAGCAAACGGAGCATGCTTCCCAAATTCTAACGCGCCGCGTGGCGGCGGCGCGCAACGCGGGCGAGCGCGAGCGAAGAGGATAGCCTGTCCTGCCCGATGCGCGATAGAATTTGAGTCTATGCGAAAACTTCGATTCGGCGTACTGGGCGCGGCGCGGATTGCGACCACGAAAGTGATTCCCGGCATGCAGCGCGGCACGATGACCGAGATTGCCGCTATCGCTTCCCGTGACGGGGCCAAGGCGGCGGCCGCGGCCCGCGAGCTCGGCATCGCCAAGGCGTACGCCAGCTACGAGGAGTTGCTGGCCGATCCGGAAATCGACGCGGTTTACAACCCGCTGCCCAACCATCTGCACGTGCCGTGGTCGATTCGCGCGGCCGAAGCGGGCAAGCACGTTCTGTGCGAAAAGCCGGTCGGCATGAACGCGGCCGAGACGCGCGAGTTGATGGCCGCCCGCGACCGTACCGGGGTGACCGTGGGCGAAGCGTTCATGGTGGACGCCCATCCGCAATGGTTGCGGGTGGTGGAACTGGTTCGCGGCGGCCACATCGGACCGTTGCGCGCGGCGGTGTGCTCTTTCGGCTATTTTCTGCTCAGCCCCAGCAACATCCGCAATATTCGGGAGTACGGCGGGGGCGGCTTGATGGACATCGGTTGCTACCCGATTCACGTGTCGCGGCTGGTATTCGGGGAGGAACCGCGGCGGGTGGCCGCGACCATCGTGCGCGATGCCGATTTGGACACCGACATTCTGACTTCGGCGATTCTCGAATTTCCGTCCGGCCATTGTCTCTTTACCTGCTCGACGCAGATAGTGGGGAACCAAACGGTGCAGTGTCTGGGGACCAAGGGAAAAATCGAGCTGGAGATTCCGTTCAATGCCGTGCCCGACGCAGTGTCGCGCATCCGCATCGACGACGGCAGCGACGTGCGGGGCGCCGGCATTCGGGTGGAGGAGTTCGCGCCGGCCGATCAGTACACGCTGCAGGGCGATCTGTTCGCGCGCGCCGTCTACGAGCGCACACCGCCGCCGGTGCCGCTGGAAGATTCGCTGCGCAACATGGCCGTGATCGATGCCGTGTTTCGCGCCGGCGAGACCGGGCGGTGGGAAGAGCCGCTTGCCTAGCGGCCCGTGGCAGAAGCCGTGGCAGGCCAAAGGCCTACTCCAGAAGGCCGGTAAAGCGTTGAGGTGCCGACCGTGGAGTAGGCGTTTTCGCCTGCGATCGGGCGCAGGGCTGCTTCTACCACAGGCTGCCAGGAGGCTTGCGTGAAAGCGCCGCCCTGGCCGGCGCTGGAAAAAGCGCGCGAATTCCGGGCCATGGTGGCCGAGGCGAAGCGGCGCATCGGAAACAGCGTGGAGTGGTATCCCTACGACACGCTTTCCGCCCTGGCGCATTTCGACCGGCTGCTGGGCGCGGCGAACCGCCATCTGCTCGAGCCCAGGGAGGGTGCGCGGCGGGTGCTCGACCTGGGGTGCGGCGACGGCGAAATGTCGCTGTTCCTGGAGTGGCTGGGTTTCGAGGTGGTGGCCGCCGACCATCCCCGTTACAACCACAACGGCATGCGCGGGATACGCGCCTTGCGCGAAGCGCTCGGCTCGCGCATGGAAATCCACGAAATCGATCTGGACGCGCTGACCTTTCCCCACGGCAGCTACGACCTGATTATTCTGCTCGGCGTGCTGTACCATTTGCGCAATCCCTTCTACGCGCTGGAGCAAATGGCGCGAAACGGCACGCGCTGCCTGCTCAGTACGCGGGTGGCGGGCCGGTTGCCGGGCGGCAAATGGCTTCCCAAGGAAGCCGCCTGGGCGTATTTGCTGGACGAAAACGAAATCGCCGGCGACGACAGCAACTATTTCGTTTTCTCCGATGCCGCCCTGCGCCTGCTGTTGAAGCGCACCCACTGGCGGGTTCTGGATTACCTGAACACCGGCGCCACCGGCAACAGCGAACCAGTGCGGCTCGACCGCGACGAGCGCGTGTTCTGCCTGATCCAAAGCGAACACGACCGGCTGGCGGACCTGGAGCTGGGCGAGGGCTGGTATCCGCGGGAGGAAACCGGATGGCGCTGGACGAGGCGGAGCTTTTCGGCCATGGTGCCGGCGCCGTCTTGGGAAGGGCCGCTCGAGCTGGCGATGGAAGTCTATGTCTCGGGCGAGCTGCTGCGCCGGCAGGAGCGGTTTCAGCTCGCCATCGCGGTCAACGGGAGCCCCCTCGCTCCCGCCGTTTTCACTCACGCCGGTGTCGAAAGGTTCGAGCGCGAATTGCCCGCCATCCGGGACCGCACGGTGCGCCTGGACTGCGCCACCAACGCATGCCTGGCTCCGGACGCCTCCGACCCAAGGGAACGGGGCATCGTGGTTTCGAGTGTGAGGGTGACGGCGCGAAAGTGACGGGTGTCTCGCCCGGAATGCGTTCGTTTGATTATTGAGTTCCTTTGTTTTCAGTAACTTCTTGGGTTCGTTTGGTGCGGACGCGTGGGTTTGTGTACGCCTGGCAGGGCACGCAAGAACGAAACGAGCGGAGTTTACCGGCGAAAGAAGCATGCGTAGCGACGACATCTATGTCCCGCCAACAGGATAGAGCAAAGGCTGGAGGCAGGGGATGGTAAGTGGTTTATTTTCAGCGAAGAAATGGCTGTGACCGATGGTTTCGGCGGGAGACGGGGACGCCGGCGCTGGTTCGGGCATTCGACCGGGGCATGATGCGTCAACTTGCCACGATTCTGCCCGTTACAGTCGCCAAGCCAACTTCCCAGTGCTAGCCCGCATCGCGGCTCCCGGCTAGTTTTTGCCGCAGCCGCCTTACCTCTTCGACCACTCGTCCGGAGGCGAAATCAATATCTTCGTCGCTATGAAACCGTCCCAGCCCGAAGCGAATCGAGGAGCGCGCCTCGGCCGGGGATAGACCGATGGCGAGCAGGACGTGACTCGGCTCGGGCGCGGCGGAAGAGCAGGCCGAACCGGTGGAGACGGCCACGTCCGGCAACGCAGTCACGAGTGTGGAGGCGTCGATCCCGGCAAAACGCACATTCAGATTGCCTGGCAGGCGCGATTCGAGCGAGCCGTTCACGGCGATGCCCTCGATCGATTCGGAAAGCCGCGCCAGCAGCCGGTCGCGCAGGCGCGCCACGCGGCTGGACTCCTCCTCCATTTCCTGGGCGGCAATGGCACAGGCCGCTCCGAACCCGACGATCCCAGCCACGTTGAGCGTACCGGAGCGCATGCCGGATTCGTGCCCGCCGCCATCCATTTGGGCCGCCAACTCGACGCGCCTTTCGCGCCGCCGCACGTACAGGGCGCCCACTCCCTTGGGTCCGCAAATCTTGTGGGCGGTAAGCGACGCCAGGTCCACCGCGGCGGCGTCCACGTCGAACGGAATCTTGCCGAAGGATTGCGCGGCGTCGCAATGATACAGCACGCCGCGAGCGCGGCACAGCGCGCCAATGGCGGCGATCGGCTCGACCACGCCGATTTCGTTATTGGCATGCATCACGCTCGCCAGCACGGTCGAGGGCTCGATGGCCGCCGCCAAGCAGTCCGGATCGAGCAAGCCGTCCCGGCCGGGGTCGAGTACGGTCACGCGCCATCCCATCCGTTCCAGATGGCGCAGCGGGTCGAGCACGGCGCGGTGTTCGGTCGTGACTGTCACCAGATGGCCGCCGCGGTTCCGATAGGCTTCGGCCGCTCCCTTCAGGGCAAGATTATTGGATTCGGTGGCGCCACTAGTGAAGACGATCTCGCGAGGATCGGCGCCGGCGAGCGCGGCCACCTGCCGCCGCGCCCGGTCCACGGCCTTTTCCGCTTCCCACCCGAATCGATGGCCGCGGCTGGCGGCATTGCCGAATCGCTCGCCGAAATACGGCAGCATGGCGTCCAGCACGCGCGGATCGACCGGCGTGGTGGCCTGGCAGTCGAGGTAGACGGAACGGCGCATGAGGTTTTCGTTTGCTTTCCATTGTGACGCGAATTGACGGATACTGGACGGTAACCGAGGTCATGACAAAACCCGCGGCGTTTCCGGAAGCGGACGTTTCCGAGCAGGACCGAATTGTCCCGCTCTACCAAGTCGTCTTGCTGGATGACAACGACCACACCTACGATTACGTGATTGAGATGCTGCAGCGGCTGTTCATTTTTTCCTTGGACCAGGCGTGGCGGCATACCGAGGAAGTCGACCGGACCGGACGCACCGTATTGATGGTCTGCGAACTGGGCGAAGCCGAATTCGCCCGCGACCAGATCCACGCCTACGGCCCGGACTGGCGTCTGGCTCGCTCGAAGGGCTCGATGTCGGCCGTGGTCGAGCCGGTAGCGAGCTAGGCAGCACAGACTTCATCAGTCTGTGTTGGCAAAGTTTTCACAGGCTAAAGCCTGTGCCACCTCTGATTGGCAGCATGCCAGGTTCAGTCTGTGCGACTTCAGCCTGTTGCCCTTCCTGCATCAACTCGAAGCGCCCGTCCGGCAGCAGATAATATTTGCGGCCGCGCCACAGGATGGTTTTGCCGTAGAAACCCGCCAGCCAGACCAGGAAACTGGCGATGTCCCCGACCGGCGCGAGCCACCACCAGCGCCGGGTCAGAGGGTCGCGCAGAACCAGAATACCAGTGGCCCAGATGGCAGCGGCCCGCGCCAGGCAGGTGACAGCCGCCAGCGGCCACCAGGACGGCTGCACGGCCAACAGCAACAACGCCAGCGGAATCGGGTGGGTGAACACCTGGCCGATGTATCCCCGTGGACGGGAGCGCCGCGTGCTGCGGGTCCAACGCAGGCGATGTTTCAGATTCTTGAGAAACGGCTGGGAACCGATGCGATGCTCGATCACGCGGGAGGAGAGCAGCACGCCGAAACCGTGTTCGGCGGCCAGTTTGCCCATCACGAAATCTTCGGCCAGGTAATCCTTGACGGCGTTGAACCCGCCGATGGCGGCGAGCGTAGTGCGGCGCGCGGCAATGGTGGGGCCAATGGCGAACTTCATGCCGTCAAGGCAGCGCGCCACCAGCACGCCGCCCAGGAAATCCGTATTCAACCCGAGGGCCTCCAGGCGCGACCAGAAACCGAGTCCCGGCACGGCGCGATACGGGCAGGTGGCTAATCCCAGCGTTCGATCCTGGAATTCGGCGGCGATTCCAGCGAGCGTCCCCGGCGCGAAGCGGACGTCGCTATCCGCCATCACGATCAGGCCGTAACGGGCCGCGGCCAGCATCCGGTCCAGGCTGTAGACTTTGGCGTTGGCGTAGGGCGGCTCGCCGGTCACCAGCAGCCGCGAAGCCACCGCCGGGTAACGGGCCCTCAGCTTTTCCACCAGCGGCACGGCCGGGTCTTGCCCGCTACGCACGGCAAACAGGATCTCAAACTCCGCATAGTCCTGTTCGAAAAAGCTGGCCAGATTCTCTTCCAGCCCGTCGTCGATGCCTGCCAGCGGTTTGAGCACACTGATAGGCGGGACGTTACGAAGCGCGGGGGGAACCACCCTGCGATAGCGCCACGCCGAAACAACCGTCAGCACGCAATAAATCCAGGAGCCGGCTACCAGAGCCAGCAGGAGGACCGAACCTATCACCATTTCTTATTCTAATGTACCGCTCGCAATGCGAGAATGGGACTCGGAGCGCATGAAATTCGTCGTCGCCGGCACCGCCGGGCACATCGATCATGGCAAGACGGTTCTGGTCCGCGCGCTCACCGGAATCGATACCGACCGTCTGGAAGAAGAGAAGCGCCGCGGCATCTCCATCGATTTGGGATTCGCTCATCTCGATCTGCCGCCGGCCATCCGGATCGGCCTGGTGGACGTTCCGGGGCATGAGCGCTTCGTCAAGAACATGCTGGCCGGGGTGGGCGGCATCGACCTGGTCCTGCTGGTGGTCTCGGCGGCGGAATCGATCCAGCCGCAGACGCGCGAGCATTTCGATATCTGCCGCCTGCTTGGTATCCCGCGCGGCGTAGTGGCGCTCACCAAGGCGGATCTGGCTCCGGCGGAGCTGCTGGAAGTTTCCCGCCAGGAGGTTGGGCGGCTGGTGGCGGGGTCATTCCTGGAAACTGCGCCGATTGTGCCGGTAAGCGCCGTGACCGGCGCGGGACTGGACGAGCTGCGCCGCGCGCTGGCCGAGGTTGCGGGCCAGGTGCCGCCGCGCAACGCCGATGGACACTTTCGTTTGCCGATCGACCGCGTTTTTGCGGTGCGCGGATTCGGAACCGTGGTTACCGGCACGCTGGTTTCCGGATCCATCGGCGCGGGCGACGAAGTGGAGGCTTATCCGCTGGGGCTGCGCCTGCGCGTGCGCGGCGTGGAGGTTCACGGGTCGAAGACCGGGCGCGCCGTGGCGGGGCAGCGGAGCGCATTGAACCTGGCCAACGTGGAAGCGGCCCAGTTGCGCCGCGGCGTGGTGCTTTCCGAACCCGGCCGGTTCCAGGCGGTGCGCCAGGTGGATTGCCGGCTGCAGCTCCTGGCTGGCGCGGCCGCGCTGAAGCATCGGGCGCCGGTGCACTTTCACGCCGGCACGGCGGAGATCGAGGCCGAAGCGCGGCTGCTCGATGGCGCCGCCCGGCTGGAGCCCGGTAGCGCGGCCTACGCGCGGCTGGTGTTGCGAGAGCCCGCGTTGTTGTTGCCGGGAGACCGTTTCGTGATCCGCCGGTTTTCGCCCGTGGTCACGATCGGAGGCGGCGTGGTGGTGGACGGGAGCGGCCGCCGGTATCGGCGCGGCGAGAGTGCCGCGGAACGCCTGAATGTTCTGGCCGGCGCCGATCGGGCCAAGCGCCTGGCGCTGCTGGTGCGCGAGTCGCCATTCGGCGCGGGGGTCTCTCAACTGGTGGCGGCCACGGGACTGACCGCCGGGGAAATTCGAGCGGCGGCGGCGGAGGTTTCGCTCGAAACCGCCGGCGACGCCAGGGACTGGTATCTGGACCGGGCCTGGCGCGAGGCGGAAAGCGCACGGCTGGAGGAGACGGTGCGCCGCTTCCACCGCGAACAACCGATGCTGCCTGGGGTCGCCCTCCACGATCTCCGCGCCGGCGGATGGCGCGATGCCCCGGGTTGGGTGTTCGGCGCCGTGCTGGCCGGAGCGGCCGGGGTGGAGGTGGTTGGCGAGACCGCGCGCCTGGGTGGCCGCGCCCCGGTGCTGGCCGCCGACGAGATCCGCGCGCGCGAGACCATCGAGCGCGCATTCCGCGCCGCCGCGCTGGCCGTACCAGCGGCCAAGGAAGTGCTGGCGGCTTGCGGCATGGCGCCGGCGCGGGCACGCACGCTGCTCGAAATGCTGATCAAGGAAAAGCGGCTGGTCCGCATCGACGCCGAGCTGATTTTTCATTCCACGGCGATAGCGGACCTGTGCCGCATGCTGGCGGCGCGGCGCCCGGCGCGCTTCAGTGTCGCGGCTTTCAAAGAGTGGACCGGGGTGTCTCGCAAGTACGCCATCCCGCTGCTGGAATACCTGGACCGCAACCGGGTGACGCGCCGGGAAGGGAACGAGCGTTTGATACTATAGCTAGCAATCGATGCGATGGTTCAAAGCCCGGCCCGAAGAATTGGGCCACTTGGAAAACACGGTGATGGAAGCCTTGTGGCGGCACGGCGAGGGTAATGTGCGCGAAGTCGGCGCGCGCCTGGGGCGTCCTTTGGCTTATACCACCGTCATGACCACGCTCGACCGCCTGTATAAGAAAGGTCTGCTCGATCGGCGGAAACAGGACCGTGCATTTCTGTATTCGCCCCGCTACACGCACGCCCAGTGGCAACAGAAGCGGGCCGGTGAATTTCTGGCGGGCTACCTGAGCGGACCCGAGACGGCGCGGGATTTGTTGATCTCCTGCCTGGTGGATGCGGCCGGCGAGCAGGATTCCGCCCTGTTGGACGAGCTGGAACAAAAGATCCGCCGCAAGCGGAAAGAGCTGTCCGGCGGGAGGCACTCGTGAACTTGCCGTATGGGGCGCGGCTGGCGTCGATCGCCGCCGCCAGTTTCTTTGCCGTTAACCTGGCCGCCGGTGCGGTCTCGCTCGCTCTGGAGCGTATTCTCCGCCGCCGCTGGAACGGCTGCGATCCGCGCCGCGCCGCCGCAATCGTGCTGGCGCTGCGCCTCGGGCCGGGCGCGCTGGCATTGGCCGCGGTGGCGGTTTTGTGTGTGCCCAGCTTTCTGGTGCTGGAGCCGGCGGGGACTAGCGAATCGGCGAGCTTGGTCTGCCTCGTCATGGCGACGCTGGGAATCGCGCTCACCTCGGGCGCCGCGGTGCGGGGCCTGGCCGCCTGGCTGCGCTCCTGGCGGGGGTTTCAAAGCTTGGAACGTAGCCGGGAAACCGTGCGGCTCCCGGGCCGCCGGGTTCCGATCGAGATTGTGGAGAGCCGGCGGCCCTTGCTGGCGCTGGTTGGCGTGGCGCGGCCCAGGCTGGTGGCTACGCGCGCCGTATTGCGCGCGCTCAGACCCGCGGAATTAGATGCGGCGCTGCGCCACGAACGGGCCCACGCGGTTTCCCGCGACAATTGGAAGCGCCTGCTGATCGCCATGGCGCCGGACCTGGTTCCTTTCGCCGTGCGGCGCCGCGGCCTGGAGAGGAGTTGGGCAAGATACGCAGAGCGCGCGGCCGACGATCGGGCCGTGGCCGGCAGCGCGCGGCGATCCGTGGCGTTGGCCGCCGCGCTGGTACGCGTGGCGCGATTAGGCGCGGCCGCTCCCATTCCGCTCGCTGCCTCGCTGATGGGCGACGCCCAGGATCTGGAGGCCCGCGTGGAACGCCTGCTGCGCGGCCCATTGCCGGCCTGCAACCGGACCAGCCCGGCAAGACTCGAATGGCTTTGGGCGCTCGCTTCCGTGGCCGCCGCCGCGGCTATCTGCGCGACCTACCCGGTGCTCTTGGCCACGGTTCACGAACTGCTTGAGCGACTCATGGATTGACGTTTCAAAGTGGGACAGGACTTCTGGCCTGTCAATTTTTTCCGCCGAATGCGTCCGACCACTTCCAAACCTTCGCCTCCGCTGCAGACCGAGACTCCGCGTCCCGGCTCGGTGCGCCTGGTTTGCTGGAATGCCGACCAGGCGCGGGAGCGTTCGGCGGCGCTGGAGCGCGCGGGTTTCGAGGTCGACTCGACGCCGCTCAACCCTTCGGGATTGATCGGTCACTTTCGCCAGCATACGCCCTCGGTAATCCTGATCGATCTGGACCGGCTGCCATCGCATGGACGCGAGGTGGGAATCGCGCTGCGGCAGAGCAAGGCGACGCGGCGGATTCCGTTGGTCTATGCGGGCGGCGAGCCGGGAAAGGCGGCTCGCGTCCGTGCCGAGCTGCCCGACGCTTTTTATTGCGCTTGGGACGGGGTGACCAAATCGCTGCGGGAGGCCCTGCGGCACGCGCCGGCCAACCCGGTACAGCCGCCCTCGCACATGGAACGTTATACGGGTGCGGCTCTGCCGGTCAAGCTGGGTTTGAAAAAGGGCCTGGAGGTATCGCTGCTGGGCGCGCCCGATGAATTCGAAGAGCAGTTGGGCGAGTTTCCTGAAGGCGCGAAGCTTTCCACCCGGCTGACCCGCAGCACCGGCCTGGCGCTCTGGTTCGTGCGTTCGCGCCGCGAGCTGGAAAGCGAAACCGGGTACCTGTCGGCGCGTCTGCCGGAAGGCTGCGCGCTTTGGATTGTGCATCCCAAGCGGAGCGGCCGCTACAAGGTGGACTTCAATCAGAACGACGTCCGCGCGGCGGGGCTGGCCAACGGTCTGGTGGATTTCAAGGTCTGCTCGGTGGATGCCGATTGGAGCGGTTTGAAATTCGCGAGGAAGAAAAAATAGGGTGCGCCCTACGGGCTTAATTAGCGGCGCCGTCGCCTGGCTCTGAGTGAGTCGGCCAACGGCCGTGCAATTCTAAACGAAAAGTCCGGAAACTCGAGGTCCCGGGCATGAGCCGCACCGTCCCACCCTTGGCTCGGGCTCCGTCCATCTGTTACACTCGGATCCGTAAGTCGAAATCTTCGCTGGTGCACGGGAAGCTGGTGAAAATCCAGCACGGCCCCGCCACTGTAAGCGTGGAGGTTCGGTCGCAGCAGTCCACTGTTCCTCGCGGAATGGGAAGGCAGATCGAACCGCTGAAGCGCAAGTCAGGAGACCGGCCGGCGAAATCGCAACAAATCCGCTCTCGCGGGAGGAGCATGGAATGCAGCGTTACGTTTCGGGCCTGGTCGGCAGTCTTCTTTTTTCGGCCGGTTTTGTTATAGCCTCTCCGGCCGCAACCATTACAGGAACGGTGGCCGATCCATCCGGGCTGCCGGTTCCAGGGGCTCAGGTCTCGGTGGTCGATCGCGTCGGCGTGGAGGCACAAACGCCGGTCGGTATCAACGGATGGTTCGAACTGAAAACGCCGCCGGGGTTGGCGGCGGATGCCAAGGTCGTGATCACGGCAGCCGGGTTTCGCACGGTCGAAATCATCGCGGGCGCCATTAACTCGCCGCTGGCGGTGAGGCTGGCGTTGGCGCCGATGGTGGATTCGGTGCGCGTGGCTGGTTCGGCGCTGGACGTGCCCGTGAGCCAGCAGGGCGGCAGCGTCAGCCTGATTCCTCGCGACGAAATCGAGACCAGCGATCAGCCGCTGGCGCTCGATCTGCTGCGCACGCTTCCCGGCATGGTCTTCAGCCAGACCGGAAACACCGGCGCCCTGGCTCAATTGTCCGCGCGCGGCGGCGATACCGATTACAACCTGGTCGAGATCGACGGCGTACCGGTGAACGCTTTCGGGGGCAATTTCGACTTCGCGCACATTCCCACCGAGGAACTCGACCATGTGGAAGTCGTGAGCGGCGCCGAATCGTCCGTGTACGGAGAATATGCCAACAGCAGCGTGGTGAACTTCGTGACCCGCGATCCCAATGCCTCCGCCAATCTGGACGTGGTGGCCGAAGGCGGCAGCTACGCCGAGCACCGCTTCGGAATTTCCGGCGGCGGCCAGGCGCTGGGCTTCGGCGTGGCCGCTTCGGTTTCGCGACTGGACGACAACGGTCCGGTCCCCAATAGCGACTATCACAACCAAAACGCGCTGCTCAACGTGACGCGGCGCATGGGGCGGCAGACTTTCACCGTCCACGCCGATTTCGATTCCAACGACGTGGGCGAGCCCGGCCCGTACGGTTCCGATCCGCTGGGCGATTATACCGGCTACGACCTGATCAGCCGGTCGCGCAATAACTTCGGCGATTACCTGGCGCACTACGAAATCGAGGCCAGCGACCGGGTGCGCGAAGACGTATTCGCCACCTTCTTCCTGAATAACAACGGCTACACCAGCCCTTACGGATTCTCGTTCAACAAAGACCTGCGGGGTCAGGGCGAGGAACGCACCATTATCAGCGTCACGCGCCGCTACACCATGGCGGTAGGGGCCAGCGAGACTCTGGAGGAAGTCCGCAACACGTATGTGACCGACGCCGCTTTCGATACGTTTCCCGTACGCCGCAACGACACCGCCGTATATTGGGAGAACCGCTTCCAGCTTGGCGGCCACTTTTTCCTCGATGCCGGCGTGCGCGGCGAATTCGTTCGCACCGGCGCCATCCCGACCGACGGCTATTCGCGGCCGTTCTTTCCGGCGCAGACCGTGAACGCGGCCGACCCCAAAGTTTCCGCCGCTTACGTGCACGGCGGGGCGCGCCTGCACGCGTCCTTCGGTACCGGCCTGCGTCCGCCCGCCATATTCGACCTGGCATTCACCGACAACCCCGCGCTGAAGCCCGAACGGACGCGCAGCTTCGAAGCCGGTATCGAGCAGAAGTTTGCCGGCGACAAGCTGGTAGTCGACGGCACCTATTTTTATAACCGTTACTACGACCTGATCGTGATCCTGGGCGGATCGCTTTCGGTGCTGAGCCATTACGAGTCGGACAACATCGCCAATTCAAAAGCGCAGGGGGCGGAGATGAGGGCGCAATACCGCCCGGCGCGATGGCTGTTCGTCACCGGCTCCTATACCCATCTGGCCACGGAGATTCTGGCGTTGAACGGAACCAGCGACCTGGCGCCGGTTCCCTTCGCGGTGGGGCAGGAACTGCTGCGGCGGCCGGCGGATTCCGGTGCCGGGACGGCGTCGGTCACGCGCGGGCGAGTCTCGGGCCATGTCACCGGTTACTTTCGCGGCTCGGACCTGGACGTGGAGCCGACTTATGGGGCGACCGCGGGCCTCTACCGCAACCCCGGGTACGTCAACCTGGGAATCAGCCTGAACATCCGGCTGGGTCATGGCCTGACGGCTTATGGCAATCTGCGCAATGCGCTCGACCGGCACTATGAAGACGCGTTCGGCTATCCCGCTCCGCGGCTGAATTTTGTCAGCGGAGTGAGATGGACGATCGCGAAGTAGCGCTGAGCGCTAGCCTCGGAATGGTCGACCGACTATGCTTTCAATCGGATTGCGTTTTTGAACGCTCAAATTGGCGATTCGTTCAAAATCATTGCCCTCACTTGACGCGTTTGGCGGTGAGCTCGCCTTCGCCCATGTCGCCGATGGTCACGTTGAACTTCAGTTCCTCGCCCACAACCTTGCCCTTGTAGGTGATTTTGAATTCGCCGCCACCGGCCATGACGATGAACGAAATGATGTCCCCCTTCACCGAACCGTCGGTGATCTGCTCTTCGCCATAGGTATTGGCAACGGTGCCGGTCAGCTTCTCGCCGCTCACCTGGAAATTGAAGTTGATTTCCAGGTTTCCGTTGTCGGGCGTTTTCATGTCCCCCTTCCACTTGCCGTTCAGGTCAGCGGCGCTGGCAACGGTCAGAAGCGCAAGAAGCACGATGGCGCCGGGAACGAACATACGGTTCCGCATGGTAGCAATGCCCTTTCAGCGGGCGGCGTGGCGATCGAGGATCGCGGTTGACCGCCCGGCTTGGATTGAGTATACCGCTCGCTGGCGCCGGCGGCCTAGCGGTTGGCAACGGTTCCGGCGATCAGCTTTGGCCTTTAACGGCGCGCAGCCGATTGCGCCGCCGGCAATACTTCGTTGAGAGACCCCTGCCGGTAGCCTTCCAGATCCAGGGTGACGTAGCGGAAGCCCAATCCCCTGAAAATCAGGGTGAAGCGCGCGGCCATTTCCATGGTCAGAGCGCGCGGTAATTCCTCGCGGGCGATTTCCACCCGCACCACGTCGCCATGGAAGCGCACGCGGAACTGGCGGAATCCCAAAGCTTTCAACTCCTCCTCGCCGGTTTCGACCGTCTTGACGTTGTGGATGGTGACGGGCGTCCCGTAAGGAATGCGCGAGCTCAAGCAGGCCGACGCGGGGCGGTCCCAGGTGGGCAGGCCGGCGCGGCGCGACAGCTCGCGGATCTCGCTCTTAGTCAAGCCGGCGTCCACCAGCGGCGCCGATACGCGGTGCCGGCTCGCGGCGGCTTGCCCCGGGCGGTAGTCGCCCAGGTCGTCCTGGTTCACGCCGTAGAGGATGTGCTCGAAGCCGCGCTCCCGGCCCACCTCGGCCATGCGGGTAAACAGCTCGTCTTTGCAGTGGAAGCAGCGGTCGGCGTCGTTGCGCAGGTAGTCCGCGTTCTCGAACTCGCGGGTGTGAATATATTCGTGCACGATGCCGAAGCGCTCGACAAAGGCTTCCGCATCGCGCTTATGCGATTCCGGCAAGGAGGCCGAATCGGCGGTCATGGCCAGGGCCCCGGCGCCCAGCACCTGGTGCGCGGCCCAGGCAAGGTAGGCCGAATCGGTACCGCCCGAAAAAGCCACCAGTACCCGGCCCATGGGCTGCAGGACCGAAAACAAACGCTGCTGTTTTTCCTCGACTGGCTCCATACTCATAGTTTACTGGATCGGCAGGGTCTCCTGCCCGTTGCCGTCCACGTTCTCGGCGTCGGGAATGGACGAAGCCGCCGCTACCTTGTCGCCGTCCTCCAGGCTGACCAGCTTCACGCCCTGGGTGGAGCGGCCGGCCTGGCGAATGGTGGAGGCTTCGATGCGGATGATCTTGCCGCTCTGGCTGACGATCATCAGGTCCGAATCTTCCCTCACCAAAAGGATTGCCACTACCGGCCCGGTCTTGCCGGTCGTCTTCATGTTGATCACGCCCTTGCCGCCGCGCCCGGTGAGGCGGTAGTTGGTGAGTTTGGTGCGCTTGCCGAAGCCGTTCTCGGCGATGGAGAGAATCAGGCCCTCCTCTTCCACCACCTCCATGCCGATCAGATAATCGCCCAGCGCCAGGTCCATGCCGCGGACCCCGCGCGCCTGGCGGCCCATGCCGCGCACATCGTCTTCCTTGAAACGGATGGCCTGCCCCTGGTGCGAGCCTAGAAAGACGAAATTCCTGCCGTTGGTGATCTTGGCCGAGATCAGCTCGTCGCCCTCGTCGAGCGACACCGCGATGATGCCGCGCGCCATGGGATTGTCGAACTCCGTCAGGCCACTTTTCTTGATCACCCCGGCTCGCGTCACCATCACGATATAGCGGTCGGGCACGAAGTCCTTCACCGACAGAAACGCCTTCACGGTTTCATCGGGCTGTAGGTTGATGAGGTTGGAGATGTGCTTGCCCTTGCCCACCGTGGCCGCGTCGGGAATCTCGTAGGCTTTCAGCCAGTACACCCGCCCGCGGTTAGTGAAGATCAACAGAAAAGCGTGCGTGGAGGCCACAATCAGGTACTCGACAAAATCTTCGGCGCGCGTGCTCATGCCGATGCGGCCCTTGCCGCCGCGCGTCTGCCTCCGGTAGGTATCGACCGAGGTCCGCTTGAGATATCCGCCGCGGGTGACGGTGATGGCGACGTCTTCGACCGCCACCAGGTCTTCCAGGCGGATCTCGCCGGCGTCCTCGATGATTTCGGTGCGGCGCTTGTCGCCGAAGTCCTTCTGGATTTCCTTCAGCTCCTTGACGATCAGCTCGCGCAGGACGCGGTCGGAAGCCAGAATCTCCAGGTATTCGGCGATGCGGCGCTGGAGCTCGGCCAGTTCGTCCAGAATCTTCTGGCGTTCCATGCCGGTCAGCCGCTGCAATTGCAGCTCGATGATCGCCTGGGCCTGTTTTTCGCTGAACTCGAAAGCCGTCACGATGGCGTCGCGGGCTTCACGCGGGCCCCTGGAGGCGCGGATCAGGCGGATGACTTCATCGATATTGTCGAGAGCCTTCTGGAAGCCCAGCAAAATATGTTCGCGGTCGCGGGCTTTGCGCAGCTCGAATTCGGTGCGGCGGCGCACCACTTCCACGCGGTGCTCGATGAAGTACTTGATCATGTCGATCAAGCCGAACTCGCGGGGCTGCCCGTTGACGATCGACAGCATGATGATGCCGAAGCCGGTCTGAAGCTGGGTGTGTTTATACAGGTTGTTGAGCACGACTTCAGCCTGCTCGCCACGCTTCAGCTCGAACACGATGCGCATGCCGTCGCGGTCGCTTTCGTCGCGAATGTCGGAAATGCCTTCGATCCTTTTCTCGTTGACCGCATCCGAGGCTTCTTTGATGAGGCGCGATTTGTTCACCTGGTAAGGGATCTCGGTGACCACGATCTGCTCGCGGTCCCCTTTGCCCATGTGTTCGATGGCGGCGCGGGCGCGGAGCTTCAGTTGGCCGCGTCCCCTGGAATAGGCGTCGATAATGCCCTGGCGGCCGAGAATGTAGCCGCCCGTGGGGAAATCCGGCCCCGGAACCATCTCGATAATCTGCGAGAGTGGCGCGTTGGGATGTTGCACCAGGTGGATGGTGGCATCGATGATCTCCGACAGGTTGTGCGGCGCGATATTGGTCGCCATGCCCACCGCAATGCCCGCCGATCCGTTCACCAGCAGGTTCGGAAAGCGCGTGGGCAGGACTTCGGGCTCTTCGGTGCTGCCGTCGTAGTTGGGCTTGAAATCGACGGTTTCCTTGTCGATGTCCTCCAGCAGCGCCATCGACAGGCGGGTCAGGCGCGCTTCGGTATACCGGTAAGCGGCCGGTGGATCGCCGTCCACATTGCCGAAGTTGCCTTGCGGATGCACCAGTTGGTAGCGCATGGAAAAATCCTGCGCCATGCGCACCAGGGCGTCGTAGATGGCGGTGTCGCCGTGGGGATGGTATTTACCGATGACGTCGCCCACGATGGCGGCGCATTTCTTGTTGGGGCGATTGGGAAATAGCCCCATCTGGTGCATGGAATACAGAATCCGGCGGTGCACCGGCTTGAGGCCATCGCGGATGTCGGGCAGAGCGCGGCCTACGATCACGCTCATGGCGTAATCGAGGTACGACCGCTTCATTTCGTCTTCAATATTGATGGGAACGAGGTTGCGGCTATCCCCGCTGCCGCCGGTGCCGGGAAGAGGGGGCTGGCCGCCCGGAGGCGGCGCTTGCGGTGGTTCTTGCTGATCTGCCAAGTGGTTTCCTCTAAACTGGGTTAAGTCTCAGTATAACAAGAATTTAGTCAAAAAAGCGACAGGGCGCCGAACGGTTAGGGAATTCGCTTTTTGTTCGCGGCTTGTGGAGTAAGCGATTGGCCTGCTCCACAACAATTTCAGAGTTTGCCGGGGGTATCGAAGGTAATGCTGGATTCGCCGTTGAACTTGCGGTATCCCTGGAACTTCACTTCATTGCGGATCGAGACGCCGCGAGTGGCCAGGCGCACCTCGGCGTGGAGTGGCAGAAGAAATTGCCGCCCTCCCACGGAGATGAAATCGTAGTCCAGGACGGTGGAAGCGCCGGTCACCGGGAAATCCTCCGGAATGCTGTCGGCGATCTGCTCCACGCGCAGGATCTGGCCGCTATCGCGATCCACGTAAAGGTTGCCGTGCTCGCCGACCGTGGTGGAATCGGCATCCAGCGCCCGCGGCGAAAGTCCGTATGTGATCTTGTACATCGAATTCTCGCGTAAGACCCGGTAGCGAAACACGTGCGCCGGGTGTTTGCGCAGGGTGGTCCAGTGGTCCCACGTGAAACGGGCGTGCGAGCCGTCGCGGAAGATCTCGGTCAAAATGCTGCCGAATTCCCCCTCCGAGTGCGCTCCGCCCATAGCGTCGAGATCTACCCGTGCCGGGCGGCGATCCACCGCGAAAAGATGGTAGTTCTCCAGGCGATCGAAATACGTCAGCTTGATCTCGAGCAGGTCTTTCTCGCGCCATCGGCCCGTGTTTCCCCAATCCTCGAAGCGGTTGACCTCTTCCTCGCAAATGAAATCGGGCAGGCTGGCAAGATATTGAAACGCGGCGCGCGCGGCCAAGTCGACCGCTTCCCTCTGCGCGGCGGCGCTGGGCGCCGGGGGCGAATCGAATGCGGGCTGCGGATTGGGCGGCGGCATCCGGGCGGACCGGTCGCGCAGGTTGATCAGCGCCTGGACCGTTTTCGGACCCGCTCCGAGGCTTTCCAGTTCCTCCACCACGCGGTTTTCCAACCGGTCGGCCAGTTCCAGCTTCGCCAACGCCCGCGCAAGGGAGCCATCCGCCTGCTTGCGCGCGGCGCCGGTCTTCACCAAGGCCACGACGTCCGCCACCGTGGCCGGCTGAGCCGCGGCCCAGACGGCGAACCCCAGGGCCATCGCGGCAAACCCGTTTCGCACCACGCCTTTCGCCGCGAAACGTACCATCTCACCCGTATTCTACTTCTACGGGATCGTGGAGCAGGCGTTTTCGCCTGCATCTTTCCACAGACTAAGGTCTGTGCCACCGCTGGCAACTCACTCCAGCGAGGGCCGCCTGGTTTCGCGCCGGCCGCTGGAATCGATGAGGCCTTTTTCAAAGGCGAATTTCACCAGGCTCACCAGATCGCCAACCCGCAGCTTGCGCATCATGCTGGCGCGATAGGTATCTACCGTCTTCGGGCTGAGATCGAGCAGGGCGGCGATTTCCTTGGCCCGATCGCCATTCACCAGGTGACGAAACACCTCGCGCTCGCGCGGGCTGAGCGCGATCAGCGGATCGCTCTTGGCGAGCGATTGGACGTGGATCTGGGTAAAGATAGCCGCGCCGCCCAGCAGGGGGGATACGTAGACGCCGCCATCGCTCACGAAGGCCATGGCATCCAGCAGATGTTTGCGCGGGCCGTCCTTCAGCAGGTAGGCGTCGGCGCCGGCGCGCAACGCATCCATCACGCGCGCCAAGTCGCGGCTGATGGAAAGAACCATGAGCTTGGATGTCACCCGCCGCCGCCGGAGCTCGGCGATCACCTCGATACCGTTCATGGCCGGCATTTCCAGATCGAGAACGGCGAAATCCGGCCGATGCCGTTCAATCATTTCCAGCGCCGAGACGCCGTCCGGACACTGCGCGAGCACGCGCAGGCCGGCGGCCGAAAGAATCAGGGCAAATCCCTCGCGAACGATTTCGTGATCGTCGGCCAGAACGACGGTCTGCGGACGTTGATCCTGGGTGGCGGACGGCATGGGCTCCCGGAAAGACTCCAGTGTCGCATCAATCGCGTTGCGAGTCATCCGATGGGAAGAATCTCAGATTCGAGCCACGGATGAACACGGATAAGCCCTTTGACATCTTTCCGTGTTCATCCGTGTTCATCCGTGGCCGTGTTTCTTTGCAGCTTCCGACTTCCGAGTTCCCTAGTGCCGGAAGTGCCGCACGCCGGTAAACACCATCGCCGCGCCGAGACGGTCCGCTGCCGCAATCACCTCGGCATCGCGCACCGACCCTCCCGGTTGGATGAACGCAGTCGCGCCATTTCGCACGGCTTCTTCCAGGCCGTCCGCAAAGGGAAAAAACGCGTCGGACGCAACTACCGTGCCCGCCAGCGGCAGCACGGCTTTCATCGCGCCCAACTTCACCGCGTCCACCCGGCTCGTCTGGCCCGCCCCCACCGCTACAGTCTGCCCGCCGCGCGCATACACGATCGCGTTCGATTTCACGTGCTTGGCCACCCCCCAGGCGAACTCGAGCCCGCGCCATTCCTCCTCGCTGGGGGCGCGGCGGGTCTTCACCACGATCCGGGCGCGTTCGAGTTTGGCGTCGTCGGCGGTCTGCGCCAGGTACCCGCCGGAGATGGATTTCACCACCACACGGTCCAGACCCGGGGCGACCCGCATCAGGCGCAGATTCTTCTTGGCCTTGAGAATGGCCAGAGCCTCGGCGGAGTAATCCGGCGCCGCCACCGCTTCCACGAAGAGCTTGGCCAGTTCCCGCGCCGTGGCGTCATCTACCGGGCGATTGAATCCGATCACGCCCCCATACGCCGACACCGGGTCGCATTCGAGAGCCTTGGCATAGGCCTCCGCCAGGGTAGCCTGCTCGGCGCAGCCGCACGGATTGGTGTGCTTGATAATTGCCGCCGCGGGCCCGGCGAATTCCAGCGCCAGTTGCCAGCACGCATCCAGATCCACCAGGTTGTTGTACGACAGCTCCTTGCCGTGAAGTTGCTCCGCGCCCGCGATTCCCGACCCGCGCGCCCGGTACAGCGCGGCCTTCTGGTGCGGATTCTCGCCGTAGCGCAGGTCCATGGCCTTGGGCGCGCGCAGGTTCAACTCCGGCGGCAGCGAATCCTCGGGGGCGTCTTCGCGTTCCAGGCGCGCGCTGATGGCCGCATCGTAGTCCGCCGTGGCGCGAAAAGCCTTTTTCGCCAGCCGCCAGTGGGTGGCCGCCGAAAGCTCGCCCGAAGCCCGCAACTCTTCCAATACCGGTTCGTAGTCAGCCGGCGAAACCACCACCGCCACGTCCTGGTAATTCTTGGCCGCGGCGCGAATCAGGGTCGGTCCACCGATGTCGATGTTTTCGATCAGCTCCTGGCGCGCTATCCCCGCCTTCGCCGCGGCTTCCTCGAACCGATAGAGATTCACCACCACCAGGTCGATCTCCGGAATCCCGTGCTCGGCCAGCGACCGGCGGTGCTCCGCGCGATCGCGCATGGCCAGAATGCCGCCTGCAATCTTCGGGTGGAGCGTCTTTACCCGCCCGTCCAGCATTTCGGGAAAGCCAGTCACCTCGGCCACGTCGCACACCGCCAGTCCGGCTTCCCGCAGCGCGCGCGCCGTGCCGCCGGTGGAGACGATCTCGATCCCCATTTCCGCCAGCCGCCCCGCCAGGGAAGTCACACCCGTCTTGTCCGTAACGCTGATCAGAGCCCGCCGAATTTTAGCCATGAAAGAGCAACATAGCAAAGTGGGGGCACAGTCCGCATTTCATGGCAACGGATCCGCGGGACTCTCTCTGGTCGAGCGCAGGCGTCGAGATGAGTCTCGACGCGGCACGCACGAGTGCGTGCGCCACGATCGCTCACGCGTCAGGCGGCGCCGCTGAGGACTTGTTGAGGCAGCAGTGTTTGTATTTCCTGCCGCTGCCGCATGGGCACATGTTGCTACGGCCGGTTTTGGGTTCGGGTTGGGCGTTGTTGTGCATGGTTGTGCAATTTTGTGCATCGGCGGGCTGCTGAGAGAAGTGCATGCGGTCGGCTTCGGCCATGGCAGCGAACAAGTCGGCCATGCCGGCCGGCTTTTGCTTTTCGAATGTGGGCGGGGTGGCGACTTTCTCGATTGCCAGGGATGCTTTCTACGGGGGCATTGCGACCAGTCGAGAGTTGCCATGTTCGTGTCGTCCCTATCGTTGGTAGCCTTTTGCCACGGTTCAGCGGCGGACCCCACTGCGAGAAATCGGAGGCAGCATAGCGCCTGTTGGGTGCGGTGCGGTATGAGTCAGGCGCCATATATTGGGTGGCGTGGACTTCGGCGTGGGCAGGCGCAAGCGCCTGCCCCACGGGTTTGGCCCTTCGGGCTGGTGGGCAAGCTAATAAAGCATGCCCCACCCGGGAACGCCGGTAGGGGACGTTCGGCTCGGACGCCGGCTACGCTTCGAAGGTATATCCTTCTTCGCCGTGCATGCTGAGGTCCAAGCCGGTTTCTTCCTGTTCGGGGGTCACGCGCACGCCGATCAGTAGGTCCGTGATCTTCAAAATAATCAGCGTACCCACGATCCCCAGAGACCAGGCAATGGCGCAGCCAATGGCCTGGTTCCACACCTGTCCGGCGCGGCCATCCACCAGCCCCAGCGGCAGCGGATTTCCGGCGGCGTCCTTCAGTCCGCCGTTGATGAGGCTGGTGGCGAAGACGCCGGTCAACAGCGCGCCCAGAGTGCCGCCGCAGCCGTGTACGCCGAAGGCGTCCAGCGAATCGTCATAGCCGAACCGGGCCTTGACTTTCGTCACCATCAGGTAGCAGACTACACCGGCGCACAATCCGATCAGCAGGGCTGGAAACGGCTGGACGAAGCCGGACGCCGGGGTGATCGCCACCAAACCCGCTACCGCCCCGGAAATACCGCCCAGCACGCTCGGTCTGCCGTCGTGAATCCATTCCGCCGCTATCCAACCCAGAGTGGCCGCCGCCGCCGCAAAATGCGTAGCCACAAAAGCGCTGGTCGCGAGCGGCGAGGCCGCCAGCGCGGAACCCGCGTTGAACCCGAACCAGCCCACCCACAACAGGCACGCGCCGATAAAACTCAGCACCATGCTGTGCGGCTTCATCGCCACCTCCGGATAGCCGACGCGCTTGCCCAGATAAAGCGCGCAAACCAGCGCCGACACGCCGGAGGTAATGTGCACCACCGTCCCGCCGGCAAAATCGAAGCAGGGAAACAGGCCGCCGCCAAAGGCGTTCAGCAGCCCGCCTTTGCCCCATACCATGTGCGCCATCGGAAAATAAACCAGCAGGCTCCACAGGGTGGTGAACACGATCATGGCGCTGAACTTCATGCGCTCGGCGAACGCCCCCGAGATCAATGCCGGCGTGATGATGGCGAACATCAACTGGTAAACC
Source organism: Bryobacteraceae bacterium (assembly GCA_052148435.1). Classification (GTDB taxonomy): domain Bacteria; phylum Acidobacteriota; class Terriglobia; order Bryobacterales; family Bryobacteraceae; genus JBEKYD01. Next base: position 21,605 of record JBKQIF010000124.1, on the reverse strand, counting down.
ATAAAGGTGGACTGCGGAATGGTGGCCGCGTAGTCTGCGTTGGGCGCGCTGCCCACGCCGCGCAGGAAGGCGAACCGCAAGTCGCCCAGGTACGGTCCGGATCCGCCGAACGCCAGGCTGTATCCCACCACGGCCCAGATCACGGTCACCAGCGCCATCAGCACGAAACTCTGCATCATGGTGCCCAGAACGTTCTTGCGGCGCACCAACCCGCCGTAAAAGAGCGCCAGGCCAGGACCCGTCATCAGCAGCACCAGGGCCGCGCTTACCAGCATCCAGGCATTATCGCCGGCGCTTTGCGCCGCTTTGGCCGCCGCTTCCACCGCCGTCAGCCGGGCGGAAACGTCGGGCGGCGTTTGCCCCATCAGCAGCATCGCCGGGCACGGCAGGAAAAGAAGCGTTCGTACAATTCGGTGCATCCGTGGCACCCTCCGTCTTGCAAACATGGCAACCACACATTTTCGCGCAGCTCCGCAACCGAACCAAACGGAATTTTGGATACGCCGGATTCGATTTTCTTATTCCCGGGATGCCGAGCCGCCAGCAGAGGCCATCCGGTTCAGTTGACGATGCGTTCCATCAAAGACAGCAGGTATCCCCGGTCGAACGGGCCAGTGTGGTAGGTGCGGGCATCGAAGTAGCGCCACATGCGGCGGTCCGGCTCCACGGTATAAAAGAGAAGCTGTTGCTCGATCAGGTTCTTGTCGAGCAATTCCTGGTTGAAGGCGCGGACAAAGCCTTCGAGAGTGTAGGGCACGCGGAACTCTTCGGTGGAAAGGAGATCCGGGGTGGCGTGGAATTCCACTTGAAGAATGCGCCCGCGCACGTTGATCTGCACCAGGTTGGCCCCGTCTTCCTGAAAGGCCTCGGGGTGAAACTGCGGCGGGTCCAATTCCACGGTGGAACGCGCCAGCAAACCGTTGAGCGCCTCCACGAACTGGCCGCAGATGGCGTGCAATTCGGCGGCCGCGGCGCGGCGCAAAGCGCCTATCTCGATCACCCGCTCGAGCGAGCGCTCGTCTTTCTCGGCCAGCAGCTCGATATTGCGGGCGAGCCGCTCAAGCCGCAGGCTCCAGGTTTCAGCCACGCGTTCGGAGCGCGCCAATTTTCCTCCCTCCCTACCATAACAACAGTTGGAGGGATCGACACCAGGCGGTCAAGACGGTTGCGGCCCTCCTTCGGGCGAAGTGCCCCCGTCCGAACCGGAAGCGCCACCGGAAGGCGGCTGGCTCCGCTCGACTACGATTGTTCCCATCGAGATCATCGCCGCGAGCGCGGCCACGGCGGCGAGCACCGGCGCAGCCACCACGCCGATGGCGGCTACCGTGACCGGAATTTCCACCAAGGTGTGGCCGCTTTCATTCTTGAGGATAATGCGCCGTACATTGCCTTCGTGAATCAGCTCGCGCACCTTGGCGGCAAGGTCTTTGCCGGCAACCTTAAACTGTTCGAAGACGTGCTCGAAGGTGTCCATACCACCAGTGTAGATGGATTCCGGCGGCGGCACAGGACTCCTGAAGCGCACTGGACACTACTTGCCGGCGGTCGCCTGGTTGTTCTGGCCCAGAGCGGATTGCTTGAGAAGATCGTGAACGTCCAGATTGAGGGCGTTCAGAATCACGTCGGCCATTTCCACCGACAGCGCTCGCTTACCCTTCAAAACGTTGTGGATATGCGGTTGCGACACTCCCGTGGTGCGCGCCAGGGCCCGTTCGGTCAGCTCACCATTACGAACCATGTCCCTGAGCCGTTGGACCAGGTGGCCACGCAGTTCCACCAGACCTAGCATCGGGCCCTCGCGATATATTTCGATTTGAAATAGGTAATAAGATTGCTCCTTATTTTTTAATCAACTATGTTCACTATAGCAAACGTTTCGGATTCGTCAAATGGGCGGTAAGTCTTTATTCGGAGGAAGTTTATGCAGCATGATTCGCGCGAAAATTAAAAATAATAAGAATAATTTATCCGATTTAATTGACTGAATTCTAATAAATGTTAGATTAAATACCAGAAATAGAGGAGGCCTTGCAGCACAGGCCATCCCCGGGAAAGGAAATGGATTCAATTTATGGATTGGAGTCGTTCCAATGCAATTGGTCTGGCGCGTGCCACCTGCGTCTATTGCCAGGGAGCTGGCACGCGCCTTGTCCGCCGCGACAAAGAAGTTCCTTGTTACTGCGTCTTTCGGGGTATTTTTCGAACTTGTTACAACCGCTTTCGCGAGTGCGTGGAGCTGGGCGCGCACACCAGTACGGTTTCCTGGGACCATCTGGGAGGGCGGAATGGCCGCCGTTCTTATTCTCGAAAAAAGGAAGAATACGCGGCCGATTTTTGTCTGGTAAGTCGTCGTGTTTTGACAGAACCGGAATACACGCTTTTCCGGTATCATTTCTTGCTGGGCGCCGACTGGCGCTTATGCTGCCGGCAATTGAAGATCGATCGCGGGACTTTTTTTCATGAAGTATACCGGATCGAACAGCTGCTGGGCCGGAGATTCGCCGACCTAGAGCCGTACCCCCTCTATCCCGTCAACGAGTATTTCGCCGGAGTTGTCAACAAGGCCCAACCGGGGGGCTGGGAGGAGGAACCACTGGAACTACCCTTGTCCGCCTAGCTCGCATTTTCCGGCGAGCACAGGTCTTTCCCCGTACCACCTGTCCTTACGCAGTCCTGTCCCCAGTCATCTGTCCACCGCAGTTCGAGCGTCCACCGCGCGCCCCTGTCGCAGACCCGCGTCGGCGACAGGGGCCTGTCCATTCCGAATTACAATAGAGCTTTCCTCCAATGGACCCGCTCACACACACGGCCACGGGATTACTTCTGAGCCGTGCCGGCCTGAACCGCTGGACTCCGTGCGCAGCCGCCATTCTGATGTTGGCCGCCAACGCGCCCGACATCGATATCGTGACCGCGGCGGGCGGTTCCCTCAATTACCTGCACTATCACCGGCACCTGACCCACTCGCTGGTGGCAATGCCGGCGATGGCGCTGCTGCCCGTGCTGGTAGTGCGGCTGATCGGCCGCAAGCCGGTGAACTGGCTGGGGGCGTGGTGCGCCAGTATGATCGCCGTGGCATCGCACCTGCTGCTGGATTGGACCAACAGTTACGGCATCCGCCTCCTGCTGCCGTTCTCGCCTCGCTGGCTGCGCCTGGATTGGACCAACGTGATCGATCTGTGGATCTGGGCGGGGCTCGGGATCTGCCTGCTGGGACCTTTTCTGGCACGGCTGGTGGGTTCGGAGATCGCTTCCGGAGCGCCCCTGAACCGGCGGCATGGCCGCGCCGCGGCATGGACGGCACTGGCCTTTCTGCTGCTTTACGAGGGTGGGCGTGCGACCTCCCACGCCCGCGCCGCGGCCACGCTGGACTCGCGCCTCTATCGGCAGTCCTCGCCGCTACGGACTTCCGCAATCCCCGATGCGGCCAATCCCTTCCGCTGGCGCGGCGTCGTCGAAACGGCCGATTTCGATGCGGTTGCCGACCTCAACCTGGCTTCGGAATTCGATCCCTCCCGCGCCGCCGTTTTCATCAAGCCGGAGCCCGATCCGGCCCTCGATACGGCACGGCAGTCGGAAATCTTCCGCCAGTTCCTGGCCTTCGCCGAGATTCCATTCTGGCGCATCTCGCCCGCGCCCGACATGGACGGCGGAAAGCTGGTGGAGGTCTTCGACCTGCGATTCGGCACGCCGCTGGCGCCCGGCCCCATGGCATCCGCTACCGTGGATGCGCGGCAACACATCGTCCACGCCAATTTCCAATGGGGCCTCCCCCGGCCGCGCTGACCTCCGGTCAAAGCTGTCAGCCATCGGCGGTCAGCTTTCAGCCACACCGGAGCTGATCGCTGAAAGCTTGTGCGCTAAGGGGTATCCCGCCCCGCAACTAGGCCTTTCCACTCATTGTATGGCTCCCATCCTGCCGTCAGACTGAAGATATGCGGGTGCTTGCCGATACCGTCCTTCACCTGGCGCAGCTTAAGGAAATCACGATGAATGACGAGGAACTGATGCGCGAGGTCCTTGGTGTGCTGCTCGACGATACCGGGAGTCAGTTGCTCCTGTTGGATGCGGCGATTCAAACGGGCGACATGGCTGTTTGCCGGCGCCTGGCGCACTATTCCAAGGGTGCTTGCGCCAATGTCGGGGCGGGACGGGCAGCAGCGGTCTGCCGGCGCATGGAACAGCACGCAACCGACGGTGAGATCGAGGCATGCAGCCAATGCTTGGCGGCCCTGCGTGGCGAGTTGGACGCCCTGCGAGAGGAAGTCAACGCCGCTTTCGAGGACGGGTCGCCAGCATAGCCGCGACCGTCAGGTTTTTGCCACGGGCCGCCCGCCCGCCACACCTGGTTGCGTGGATCGCTTCAGCAGCAACTTGAGCGCATCGGCGCAGAGGACGGCCGCGTGCTTCGATTCGGCCTCTAACCCTCCCAGCGCCTGTTCCACGAAAGTGGTGTCGAAGGCGGCCAGTTGGTCCGCGCTCTTGCCCAAAATCCATTCGGTGAGGGCCGACCCGGCGGCGATCGAAGCCGTACAGCCCTTAACCTTGTAACGGCAGTCTTCCGCCGTCCCGTCTTCAAACCGCACCGAGAGCCTCAGGATGTCCCCGCAGGCCGGGTTGCCGGCTTCCACCGTAAAGGCCGGCGCCGGAAGTTCGCCCACGTTGCGCGGGCGCTGAAAATGATCGAGCAGAAGGTCGGAGTACATGCCGCTCTCCTGCCATCATGACACGGCCTCCGCCAGCTTCGCCTGGCATAGCCGGAGCGGGCGCGCTAACGCGCATTTCTCACGAGTGTTCCGGTGCGGCGTCGTGAGGTGTCGAGACGAATCTCGACACTGCAGGCACGAATACCCGCGCCACGGCGGCTCGCGGCCGTGAGAAATGCGCGCTAACGGCTGCCACTCTCGCGCTCGCTGACCAGGCGCATCAACAGGCGTAGCCGGCGTTCGAAGCTGGGGTCGGATTCGCGTGTATACGCCACCAGCCGCCTGGCTCGCCGAATGCTCGCTTCCAACCTGTTCACTCCGCGCCAATCCAACAACCGAGCGCTCGTCATGCACTCACCCCCAACGCACGCAGGCGCCGTTGCGCAATCGCCTCGCGGAAGCCGGTCTGCGCCGCCTGGCGCGCTCCTACCGGACGGAGAAGGCCCCGATCCAAGCCGATCGCCACCCTCCGGTCGCACCATCCGTTGACTTCGTCCGGGAAGATCCACCAACCCGCCCCCGGGACGAAGGCAATCCACTGATGCGCGTGCAGCTCACTGCGGTACAACGTGGCGCCAGCCGGTCCGCCAGCGCCGCCCATGCTTTTGCGAACGGGTATGAGAGACATCAGAATGAAAAGGTGCCGGCGCAAGGGAGTTATTCTCGTCAAAAAATTGGGGACTGGCGCCCGTATCGGGTTTTCACCCGAAACAAGAATCTCCAAATGACGAAAAGTTTAACCGAGCCGCAGCCGCAGAAGGTGTGAAGAAATATGGCCACAGATGAACACGGATAAAGAAAGCAAAGGATTTGTCCGTCTTACCCGTGTTCATCCGTGACTAGCATTCGAAATTTTCACAGCTCCGCAGGGAGCGGTCTCCAGCATGGCTGGCAGGGGTTGGCCCCGCTGACGCTCAGAAAGTGTAAAGCAGCGTACCCGGCACCGGTTCCGCGGGGGCCCCGGCGGTTACGGCGGCTTCCCCTTCACCCGACACCTGCCGGTAATAGATGCCGGTTTCGCCCAGATAAACTTCCAGCTCGGACGGGCGCGGCAGCGTACCCTGAATCAGGGATTCCGACAGCGGGTCCTCGATGTACTTCTGCAGCGCGCGCCGAAGCGGGCGCGCGCCGTAGCTGCGGTCCGCGCAGGTCTTCTCCAGAATGTACTTGGCGGCGTCGGGCGACAGGCGAATCTTAACCTGCTTGGCCACCAGGTTTACGTTGACCAGATCGACCAGCAGAACCATGATCTGGATCAGATCGTCGTCGGTGAGAGAGCTGAACAGGATCACCTCGTCCAGCCGGTTCAGAAATTCCGGATTGAAGGCTTTCTTCACTTCGCTCCGCACCATATCTTCGATCTTCGAGGAGACGCCCTCGCCGGCCGGAGCCGAGAAGCCCAAATTGCCGCGTTTTTCAAGAAAACGCGCGCCCAGGTTCGAGGTCATGATGATGATGGTGTTCTTGAAGTCCACCTGGTTGCCCAGGCCATCGGTCAACTGGCCGTCTTCGAACACCTGCAGCAGGATGTTGTAAATATCCGGGTGCGCCTTTTCGATTTCATCCAGCAGGATGATCGAATAGGGATTGCGCTTCACCCGCTCGGTCAATTGGCCGCCCTCTTCGTAGCCCACGTATCCCGGGGGCGAGCCGATCAGCTTCGAAACCGAATGCTTTTCCATGTACTCGGACATGTCGAAGCGCACCAGGCTCTTTTCGCTGCCGAACAGGAAGCTGGCCAGCGCGCGCGCAACCTCGGTCTTGCCCACGCCGGTCGGGCCCAGGAACAGGAACGAGCCGGCCGGCCGGTTGCCGGCCTTCAAACCGGCGCGTGAGCGGCGAATGGCGCGGGCCAGCGCGGAAATGGCTTTTTCCTGGCTGATGACGCGCTTGTGCAGCTCCTCTTCAATGCGCAGCAGCTTGGTGATTTCTTCCTCCTTGATGGAGGTCATGGGAACGCCGGTCCAGCGCGCCACTACGTCTTCGATATCGTCCTTGGTCACGCACCCGGTCGAGGAATCGTCCAGGTTGTATTTCTCGCGGAGCTGGCGCATGTTCTCGCGCTCTTTGCGCTCCTCGTCGGAGTAGAAGCGCGCCTTCTCGAATTCGTGGTTGGCGATGGCGTTTTCCATGCGGTGGACGATGAACTTGATGCGCTTCTGGATATCGGCCAGCTCGGCCGGCAGGGTGGTCTGGCGCAGCTTGACCCGCGCCCCGGCTTCGTCGATCAGGTCAATCGCCTTGTCGGGCAGGAAGCGGTCCGGAATGTAGCGGCTGGAAGTGTAAACGGCGGTTTCGATGGCTTCATCGGTGTACGCCACGGCGTGGAACTTCTCGTAGCGGTCCTTGATGCCGAACAAGATTTTCACCGCGTCGATCTCCGATGGCGGCGGCACCTTCACCGCCTGGAAGCGGCGCTCCAGGGACCGGTCTTTTTCGATGGACTTGCGGAATTCGGCGGGGGTGGTGGCGCCGATGCACTGGATTTCGCCGCGCGAAAGCGCCGGTTTCAGAATGTTGGCCGCGTCGAGCGATCCTTCCGCCGATCCCGCGCCCACCAGCGTGTGCAGCTCGTCGATGAAGATGATGGCGTTCTGATTCTCCATCAGCTCCTTCATGATGGTTTTGAGCCGCTCTTCGAACTGGCCGCGGTACTTGGTGCCCGCCACGATGAGCGAAAGGTCGAGCGCCAGAATCCGCTTATCGGCCAGGAAAGAAGGCACGTCGCCCTCGGCGATGCGCTGGGCCAGGCCCTCCACGATGGCGGTCTTGCCCACTCCCGGCTCGCCGATCAGCACGGGGTTGTTCTTGGTGCGGCGGCAGAGGATCTGTACCACGCGCTCCAGCTCGTAATCGCGCCCGATCAGCGGGTCGAGCGTGCTGTCCATGGCCGCCTGGGTAAGGTCGCGGCTGAACTCGGCCAGCAGGGAACTTTCCTTGGGGCGCGCCGAGGCCACTTTTTCGCTCTGCGAACGCGCCAGTTCCTCGCGGATCGTGGAAAGCCGCAGGCCGCGCTCGTGCAGGATCTCCGCGGCGAAGCACTTCTCTTCCCGTAACAGCCCGAGCAACAGATGCTCAGTGCCGATGTGCTTGTGGCTCAGCCGCTCGGCTTCCTCGGCTCCGTAAGCCAGCACGCGTTTGCATTCATGGCTCAGCGGCAGATCCACCGAGGTGGAAACCTTTTCCCGAATCGTGGTATGGCCTTCGATCTGCTTGCGGATCGATTCCACCGCGGCGTGGGAACGGAGAAACCGGTTGGCCAGCGCCTTGTCTTCACGCAGCAGGCCCAACAGCAGGTGCTCGGTCTCGATATAGGGACTGCCAAACTGGCTGGCTTCATAGCGGGCGAAGAAGATCACCCGCCGCGCCTTCTCCGTGTATCGCTCAAACATAAAATTTGTGACGCCCCCTAAACTCTAAAGATACTCCGGTCCGCCTTCGGGTTTCGTGCCGTTTGCGCGGTCCGGGACCAGTACGCCGTTTTCCAGGCTCAAAACCCGGCTGCACCGCCGGGCAAACGCGAGATTGTGCGTGACGAAGATCGAGGTAAGACGGTGAGAGCGGTGCAGATCTTCCAACAGCTCGAAAATCATCTCGGCGGTCCGAAAGTCGAGGTTCCCCGTGGGTTCATCGGCGAGAAGCGCGGAAGGTTTGCCCACCAGGGCACGAGCCAGCACCACGCGCTGTTGCTCGCCTCCCGATAATTCCCCGGCGCGGTGAGACGCCCGCGCGCTAAGCCCAACCTCATCCAACCTCGCCAGCGATTCGCGCGCGGACTGCTCTCGCGGCACGCCCCGAATCAGCAGGGGCATCATCACGTTCTCAACCGCCGAAAACTCCGGCAGGAGATAGTGAATCTGCCAAACAAATCCAATTTCCCGGTTTCGAAAGTCCGCCCGGCCAGCTTCAGCGAGTCCCGATATCTCTCTTCCCCCGTAGTATATCGTACCGCTCGAAGGACTGTCCAGACCGCCCAGCAGGTGCAACAGCGTGCTCTTCCCCGCTCCGGATTCCCCCACCAACGCCAACATCTCCCCGCGCTCCACCTCCAGGTTCAGCCCGGAAAAAATCGTCAGCAGGCCATCGCCCGAGCGATACGACTTTTCGAGGTTCGAGACACGGATATAAGCATCTCCCATCTGACCGTTACGATAACGCAAATCGTCTACCCTGTTGGATGCTGGCTACAATGAAACCGATGCCTTTTGTCTCAGTGCCCGAGGCGCTCGGGGAAATCCGCGCCGGGCGGATCCTGGTGGTGGTGGACGACGAAGACCGGGAAAACGAAGGCGACCTCACCATCGCCGCCGAAAAGGTCACCCCCGAAATCGTCAATTTCATGGCTACCCACGGCCGCGGCCTAATCTGTCTGCCGCTGACGGCCGACCGGTGCGACGCCCTCCGCCTGCTCCCGATGAGCGAGCGCAATACCTCGAATTTCGGCACCGCCTTTTGCGAATCCATCGACGCCCGGGAAGGCGTGACCACCGGCATCTCCGCCGCCGACCGCACCCTCACCATTCGCCAGGCCATTGCCCCCGATTGCCGCTCCGAGGACCTGGCCCGCCCCGGCCATGTTTTCCCCCTGCGCGCCCGCGATGGCGGCGTGCTGGTGCGCGCCGGGCAAACCGAAGCCTCGGTCGATCTGGCGCGCATGGCCGGACTCGACAGTTCCGGCGTGATCTGCGAGATCATGAACGACGACGGCACCATGGCCCGCGTTCCCCAACTGGAAGAGTTCTGTGCCCGCCACAACTTGAAGATGCTGTCCGTGGCCGAACTGATTCGCTACCGCATGAAGACCGAGCGCTTCCTGCGGCGCGCCGGCGAGGGCGTCCTCGATACCGAATTCGGTCGCTTCCGTGCCATTGCCTATACCAGCGAGCTAAACCCCGAATACCACCTGGCGCTGGTGCGCGGCGAGATCGACGGAACTGAAAACGTCCTGGTACGCATGCACGCCCGTTGCCTCTATGGCGATGTTTTCGGCTCTACCGGCTGCGACTGCCAGCGCCTGGTGCGAGACTCCTTGCGGCAGATCGCGGCCGAAAATCGCGGCGTGCTGGTTTACTTGCACGAAAGCGGCCCCGGATTCCAATTGAGCCCGGAAGACGGCCAGCCCGCCCGCCTCGTCTCCCATAATCGCGAGTTCCGCCACTACCAGGGCGCCGAGGGCCAGCGCCTCTTGCAGCACGAACACGGCATCGGCGCCCAGATCCTCTCCGACCTGGGTCTCCACACCATCCGCCTCCTAACCAACCACCCCCGCCGCATCGTGGCCCTGGAAGGCTTCGGAATTCAGATCGTCGAACAGGTTCCGGTAGGATAAGGAGCCGGGCCCTTTCCCCAGAGCGCGATCGAACGTACCACAAGATTCCTAGAAACTGGTTCTCGTTCACGACTCTCAAGGATTTTTCCATGTCAGAATACACACACCCCAGACGCTCTGGCCGCGGAGCGCCCGCCCCGCGCTGCCGGGGGTAACGGTAAGGTCAGTTTCACGGGGGTGGACAACGCTAGATCCAGTTCGAGTTGAAACTTGCGTCTTGAGCAACTAGTATAGTGGCATCGATCAGGAGGATAAGTTCTTATGTCCGGGAAGAAGGGATCGCGGCGGAATTTCCTGGGCGCGGCCGTTGCCGCTCCCGCGTTGGGAGCGGTGGCGCTGGCGGATCCGGGCCGAGCCGCCGCCCAGGCGGCCGGCGTCAAGCGCGGCGACCTGCCCGATCTGACCATCAAGCAGGTAAAGGTCTTGGTATTGAAGCCGGAAGAGCGCAGATCTCCGGCCAATGCCGGCGCTCCCGGTGGCGGCGGCCGCGGCGGGCGTGGCGGCGTTACAGGGCCGCCGGGGGAGCGCACCGGAGAGAAGTTCGCCGCTATCGTCACCAATAGCGGCATCGAGGGCAACTACATCCTCGAGGATCGCTACTACCATCCCAACTGGAGCAACCTGGGGTGGCTTGAGTATGCCAAAGGCGCGCTGCCGGGCAAGAGCGTCCTCGATCTGCCGGCCCTCACCTCGCAATGGCGGCCCAGCCTGCGGCGCTACGGCCAGCTTTCCTATGCCGCCGCCGTGGACAACTGCTGCTGGGACATCCTCGGCAAGGCTGCCGGTCTGCCGGTCTATCGCATCCTGGGAGCGCAGCGCGACCGCGTTCGCGCCTACGCCAGTTCCCAGCATCTGCGGACCGTCGAGGATTTCGTGGCCGACGTCAAGCATGCCATGTCCGACGGCTTCACGGCCTATAAAATCCACCCGCCCGGGGGTTCCGACTGGCACGATTACAAGCTCGACATGGAGGTCATCAAAGCCGTCCGGAAGACCGGCGGGGACGACATGCCCCTGCTGTACGACCCGGTGGGCGTGCTGACGCGCGACGAAGCCATGAAGGTGGGGCGCCTGCTCGACCAACTGCACTACGTTTCTTTCGAGGACGCGCTGCCCACCAAGGACATCGACGGCCTGGTGGAGTTGGCCGCCGCCCTGGACGTGCCGGTGACCATGGGCGAGTTCCTGCCGTCGCCCTACGATTACGTCCCCTACATTCTCCGCGGGGCGCTCGACGAGGTCCGGTTCATCGTCGATAACATCGGCGGCATCACCAGCGGCATGAAAGTCGCTCGCATGGCCGAGTGCTTCAATATGATGTGCCAGCCTCACAACTGGGGCACGACCCTGGATCATGCCGTGCATTTCCACTGCGAGCTGGCCATGCCTAACAACATCTGGTTCGAAATGACGCAGCCCATGGGGATCACCGACCGACCCTATTTCAAGGACAAGATCCGGCTCGACAAAGAAGGCTACGTCCCCGCGCCGGTCAAGCCCGGCCTGGGCTACGAGCTCGACCGCGGCGTGCTCGATAGCATGATGCTGCGGGTGGAGAGTTAAGGAGAAACCGCCATGTCGGAACACAATCTTTCGCGGCGCAAATTCTTCGGCGCCACCGCCGCGGGCGCGCTCACGGCGGCTTCCGCCGTATCCGATCCGGGCCGCGCGGCGGCCCAGTCGGCCGGCATCAAACCCGGGGACCTGCCCGACCTCACCATCAAGGAAGCCAAGGTCTACGTTCTGAAGCCCGAGGAGGCTAACGCCGGGCAGGGCGGCGCCAACTTCCGCCGCAGCGAACAGTATGCCTCCGTCGTGACCGATAGCGGTATTGAGGGCAACTATGTCCTCACCAACCGTTACAGCCACTCCAACTGGAGCAACCTTGGATGGCTGGCCTATGCCAAGCGCGAGCTAGTCGGGAAGAACGTTCTGGACTTGCCCGAGTTCACCAACCAGTTCCACAGCAACGTGGGACAGCTTTCCTACGCATCCGCCATGAACAACTGCCTCTGGGACATTCTCGGTAAGGCGGTGAACCTGCCGGTATACCGCATCCTCGGCGCGTATCGCGACCGGGTGCGGGCCTACGCCAGCTCGCAGCATCTGCACACGGTGGAGGACTTCGTGGCGGACGTCCAGCACGCCAAGTCACAAGGCTTGACCGCTTACAAGATCCATCCGCCATGGCTTGCCGGCAACGAGGTGGATTACAAGCTGGATATCGAAGTGGCCAAGGCCGTCCGCAAGACCGGTGGCGACGGCATGGCGCTGTTGTTCGATCGGGTGGGCGCTTACACCCGGCTCGAGGCCATGAAAGTTGGCCACGCGCTGGACGAGCTGAACTACGTCTCCTTCGAGGATTGTCTGCCGACCGACGATCTGGAGGGGCTCGCCGAACTGGTTAAGGCGCTGGACGTCCCGATTACCATGGGCGAATTCATTCTCTCGCCTTACGATTACGCCAAGTACATCCGCTACGGGTCGCTCGACGAAGTGCGGTTCATCGTCGATAACCTGGGCGGGATCACCGGCGGCATGAAAGTGGCCCAACTGGCGGAGTGTTTCGGCATGCTTTGCCAGCCTCACAATTGGGGCGACCTGCTAGACCATGCCGTTCACTTCCATTGCGAGCTGGCTATGCCCAATAACGTATGGTTCGAAATGACGCAGCCCATGGGCATTACCGACCGCCCGTACTTCAAGGACCAACTCCGCATCGACAAGGACGGCTACGTGCCGGCGCCCCGCAAGCCGGGTCTCGGCTACGAGTTCGACTACAACGCGCTCCACAACATGCTCGATCGCGTCGAGACATAGACACCGTTGAGCTTCTCGTCAGCCGTGCCAGTGGCAGGGACCCCTAATGCAAACAGCCCAAGCCCGTCACGACGGTGACGGACCTGGGCTGCCGGGGTGCTGCCAGCTAGCTTAGCTTAGCTAAGCTAACGATCTTGGAACGCGCTCAGAATCTGATTCGCGCCAGGAGTTGGCCCTGCCTCGGAGGTGAGTATAGCGAACCCGGGTTGATGTACCCGAAACCGGAAGTAACAGTCCCATTGCTAGACGTCGGCGTGAGCAAGGGGTTGCTCGCGGCGGGATTGTTCATTTCTGTCCGGTTAAACACGTTAAAGGCCTCCATTCGAATCTCCAGCGACACGGCTTCCCGAATGCGGAAGACCCTGCCGATGCTGAGCGACTCCGAGGGACGGCGTTGGTAGCGATAGTCGTTGTAGTAGGGCTGTCCCCCGAATTGCCCTGGAGCCGGGTCTGACCACGCCGCCGGGTTCAGTACAAGGCTCTTGCTTGGGTCGATGCAGTGGCAGTTGAGGTTATCCAAGAACAGGGGTTGACCCGGTATCCGGTTGAAGAAGGTGCCCGAGCCGGTACCGACGTTGCGCAGCAACAGGGTGTTGAGATTGTTGTCCGCGTATGGCGACGGAATTGGCATTCCACTGCCATACCGCAAGAATCCGCCAACCGTCCAGTCGCGCACTACGGTGCGCACCACTTTGCTGTTGGTTATCGGGGGCGTAGCGTAGGAGAACCCGGTGGTTAACACTAAGGGCTGCGATTCACTCGAGATCCCCTTGTTTATGCCGCGGTTGTAGACGTCGTTCAAGAGGTTGGGGTTCCAGCCCACGGCGTCCATCGCCCCAAGGGCCTCTTCCTTGTCGTAGGTAAATGCCATCGTCCCCTGCAGGCCATGCGAGAAACGCTTGGTCAGCGTGGTCTGCAGTCCGTCGTACCAGGTGTTGCCCAGTGGCGCCCATTTGGCAGTGATGCTGGTGAACTGCGGATAGGGCCGGATGGCCTGCGCCAGGGTTAGGGACATGGGGAACCCGGCGTATGGCGCTTTGAAGCCCGCTGCAATCACTTGCGGGGAATTCATGGGCGAAACCAGAAGCGCCTGGCTGGCCGCGCTGTTGAGATTCAGACCGTGGGCAGCCAAGTCCTGGTTCGAGATTCCGTTAACATCTTCCATATTGTCGGCTTGTAGCCAGACACCCCGGTTACCCACGTAGGCGACTTGGAGCATCAGATCCCGCGTCAATTGGCGCTGTAACGAGATATTCCACTGGTTGATCCTCGGCGGCCTGCCCGCGTTGGGGTCGAGATAATAGGAAGGAGGATCGACCTCGCCGGGATCGGGTCGAATGCCGGGATTGAACGATGCGTTATACAACGATGCCGGGTTGTATTGCAGTCCGCCGCTCAACTGAAGCGCCTGAACGCCAAAAGAGGAACTCGTAAAAGCGAGGCTGTTCCAGCCGGTGCCGATCATGGGCGAACCTGTCATGTACTGGATGCCCGCGGTCGGACCGTAGATCAAGCCCCAGCCGCCGCGCAGGACCGTCTTGGAATTGATTTGATAGGCAACGCCCAGCCGCGGGCCCACGCCGTAGGGATACGCATGGGTAAAGCTGCAGTTGCAGCGTCCCGTGCCGGAGCCTTCATAGATCACCGCGCCTGGCAAGCCGCCGGCCGAAGGGTTAGGGGTGTTCGGCCCAAATTCGGAAAGGCGGTTGTCCATCTCGTGCCAAGGCGTCTGGTAATCCCATCGTAAGCCGTAATCGAGGGTAAGCTTGCGCGTTACCTTCCACGTATCCTGTATGAAAATCCCGTAGCCCCTCTTCCGCATTTGGGGATCCTGGCCGGAGCTTACCGAGGCGCTATCCACCGCGCCGAGCAGGAAACTGGCGTACGCGAACCCTACCGAGCCCCCATTGAGGGTCAACGATTGCAGGTAAGGCTGGCCGGTCTCGGAATTGTTGAAGTTATAGACACCGAAGGTTCCGCCGACATTGACGTCGCTCCAGATGTTCTTTCGCCCTTCGGCTCCGGCCTTGAATGTATGGTTGCCCCTCACCCACGTCACGCTCGTGTTGACCGTGGGATTGTCATCGTAGTACGTGCCGGCGTTAGTCGGCCCCATGGTAGCAGTGGCGCCAGTCGAGCCCGGTCCCGTAAAACTGGGATTGAACCCTCCCCCATCCGCGTTGGTTGTGATATTTATCTGGGGAAACCCGGACGGGGTCTTGGACGCTCCCACCAAACCGAGGTTCTGGGGCGCATTATAGCCCAGGGTGCCTGGCGGCGCGGAATCGGTATGAACGTACCGCTCTTCGCCGACACCGATATGGACCAGGAGGGTAGGCGTGATCGTCTCATCCACAGTGAACCGGTAACTGTTCGTACGGGTCTTGTAGTAACGTGCGGCGGAGATCGGGCTGGGCAGGCCGTCCCCGAAATTCTTGGAGACATCGTTCTCCCAGTCCGACCAATAGAAAGCAAGCTTCGTCTTGGAGCCCAGGTACTGATCTATCTTGACGCTGGGGATCGAATTCACCGTCGGGAGTGTATCGGATTCCGCGTAGTTGTTAACGGTCCCGGAATTGGTGGGACTCGGAATGAGCGCCTGAATCTTGGCCGCAACCGGGTCTATCCGGCCCGTAGGGATGATATTGCCGGGGAACGGAGTGCGGACCGATTGGCCATTCACGACGGTAGTCGTGGCTGGATCGTAGATCATATTCTCCATAATGGAGGTGCCGCGCGGGTCTGTGCCAAGGGTTGTCCCGGTCAACGCCGCGCTGAAGTTACCCGCGCGATAGGCGGGTGTAGGCACGGTTCCTAACACGCCCGAGTATCCCACCTTAGTACGGAACTGCTCGAGGTTGAAGAAGAAGAAAGTCTTGTCCTTGCCATTGTAAATTTTCGGGATCCAGACCGGGCCGCCCAGGCTGAACCCGTAGTCGTTATTCCGGTCTATCGGGCGAACCAATCCCCCCGACCCGTTATTGGTGTATGCCTCGCCTGCGTTGAAAGCTTCATTGACGAAGTAATCGTATCCACTGCCATGAAGCTGGTTCGTGCCGGACTTCGAAGTGAAGTTGAACAGCCCGCCGGCAACCTGGCCAAACTCGGCGGAGTAGTTGCTGGTTTGCAGGGTGAACTCCTGGAGCGCCTCAGAGGACGGGTGGCTTTCGGAAAGATGCGTGGGGTCGATTCCATTGGTGATGTCCTGGCCGTCCATAAGAACCCGGAATTCTCCATTGGGAATGCCGTTAACCTTCACTTCGAAGTTCGAACCCGCATCGTAGGTGACGTTCGCGCCCGCCTGGAGCGCCGTAAATGCCGTCGGGTTGCGAAGGCCATTACCCGCATAAGTCAGCGGGAGGTCGTTGATTTCGTCTCCGCTTACAGTCGCACTCTGCTCCGCGCTTTCGGTTTTCAGCAACGGCGCATCGGCATTCACCATCACCGATTCCGTGGCCGATCCGACTCGAAGAGATGCGTCGATACGCGCGGTCTGCACAGTCTGGACGTTGATGCCTTTCTGAATGTACTTTTCGAACCCACGCGCTTCGAAGCTTAGATCGTAGGTGCCAACCGGCAACGACGGGAGTGTGTAATTCCCCGTGGAGGTGGTGACGGTTTCATACACCCCTCCCGTATCCGCGCGCGTGGCAACCACCTTGGCGGCGGGGACCATCGCCCCTGTCGCGTCCGAAACGGTGCCGGTGATAGACCCGCGGTCTGTCTGGGCCATGATGGAAACCGGAACAATCAGAAGCAGAAGCGCGATTTTAATTCCGTGACAGATTTTAGTTCCGTGATAGAGGGATAGCAGACTTCGTCTCATAGCACCACTCCCTTAGCTAAGTTAAACCACTCATCAAGTCAGAATTTCCATGCTGTCAGCACGCCAGACATTTCATTCTGGCGTCGCAGCCCAAACTGAGGATCAGTTTTCTTACATTAGCGGCGGAGAACTGAACGGTATCGCCCATGGCACGTCGGCCAGCGGTAAGATCCCGCTTTCTCACGTCAGTGTCAAAGGACTACACCTCCTATACTTGCCAAATTGGTGGCAATGTTATCACCGGCACGGCGGGGAGTCAAGGAGAAAGTGTGCGTTTACAAACTGGCTGGGGGACAGCACTTTACTAACATCAGCAGGTTGTTGATGCTATGGGCACCTGTATCGAAATACGGCCACGAGCCGATTACTCGGGAATCATGAGCCAATCGCGGGTTGCCTGGTGCGCCAAGACAAAACAGGACGCGTCTATCTGGCTTCCTGGGCCTCGGCGGCGCGTATGGCAGCCGCCTGCTTAGCCGCGAGTTGGTCCTGGCCGGCGGCCGAATAGGCCCGCACGAGGAGATAGCGAATCTGCACATCCGTCACATCTCCAGGAGGCAGCGGAAGGGCTTCCTCGGCAGCCTTGGCCGCGGCCTTGGGATCTCCCTTCCGAAGCAACAGCCTGGCGATGGCGAAGTGGACGTCCCGTGAGTCCGGATACAATTGGAGCGCCCGGTTCAATGCATTGCCGCAGTCGGTCAACCTCCCGAGCACTTGCAGAACTCGTGCGTAAGCGAGGAGGCTGTTGGCGTCCGGCGCGCCGGCGGCTTCCTCCAGCCGTATGGCTTCCTCGGCAAAGGTGACGGCCTTTCGCGGGTCGCCCAGGCGTTCGTACGTCAACCCGAGGTAGAGCGGCGCATGCGCGTACCGCGGATTCAGTTTTCGCGAGGCTCCCAATTCGGAGAGGGCGTGCGACCAATCGTCCCGGAGGTAGTACCAGAACCCAAACAGGAAGCGGGCATACCAGGAGGAGGGATCGGCCGCCACGGCCCGCTCCAGGCACTGGCCGGCTATGTCGAGCCGGTTCGCCCCAATGGCGATTTTCGCCTTGAGAGTGAGCGCCGGAACATGGCTGGGGTCTGCGCTGAGCGCCTCTTCGAGGGCCGCGAGGCTCTCCGGCAACTTACGCTGTTCGAAGAGCCCATTTGCCTTCTCATAGGCCCGTTGAGCCCGCGCGGAAGCGGGGGCGGGCCCGCCCAAATTCCTCTCCGGCGATTGTCCGGCGGCCACCCCTGCGACGAGGAGCGCCAGGGCGGGCAGGATTCCGGGTCTCATGGCGTGGAAGCCTCTTTCACGGTGACGATGCGATCCGCCGGAACGTCTGCCATCACCTGGGTCCGGCCGCCCGGCCACCGCACCTCCACTTTGCTGGCCCGCTGGTTGCCCGCCAGACCGAAGCGCACCAGGGCCTCGCTCGATGAAGCATACCCCACCGAAGTGGTGGCGTGATTCGTGAGGACCCGTCCGTCGGGAAGCGTGACTCGTATGACCGCTCCCAGCCCCTGGCGGTTGCTGTGCGTTCCCTGAAGCTGGAACGCCAGCCAGTGCCCGGCATTGGGCGTCACGTTCCGATAGAGTTTTGCCGGTCCGTTCAGAACGGATACCACCACATCCACCCGCCCGTCATTGTCGAAGTCGGCAAACGCCGCACCATGGTGCAGCGCGGGTTTCTGAAAGTCCTCCCCCGCGGTTGCGGAGACGTCTTCGAAGCGCTTGCCGTCGAGATTGCGAAAGATCTTGTTCGGAAGGGCCACGCTTCGCCCGATGAAGCGTTCCAGGTTGGGAAAGTGCGACAGCGCAAAGAAAAGATCCTTCCATCCGTCGTTGTCGAAGTCGAACATGCCCAGGCTCCAGCCGGTGAGCTGGCGCGTGCCCGCCTGAATGCCGGAGCGCTCGCCCCAGTCGTCGAACTGGTGTCTCTTTCCCAGGTTGCGGAAGAGCAGGAACGTGTCGCCGATCATGCCCGAGACCACCAGGTCGGGCAAGCCGTCGTTGTCGAAATCGCGGAAATCGGCGCCCATGCCCGCGATCGGGGTTCCGTCTTCGCGGAGCGCAACGCCGGCCTCCAGGCCGATTTCCTTGAAAGTGCCGTCTCCCTGGTTGCGGAACAGTGTGCAACGAACTGAGTCGTTGGCGACGAAGACGTCGGTGAATCCATCCTGATCGAAGTCGGCAAAGGCCACGCCCATCCCTTTGCCGACGTAGCGGGCGATGCCGGAGGCTTCCGAGACGTCCGTAAACGTGCCGTCGCGGTTGTTGTGGAAGAGTTGGTTCACAACCCCGGGATAGTCGTTCGGATGGCAGTATATCGGGTTTCCCGGAATTCCGCACGAGGGTTCCGTCCTGGGGTCCCAGGCGACATAGTTGGAAACGAACAGGTCCAGCCAGCCGTCGTTGTCATAGTCGAACCAGCCGGCTGCCACAGCCCACATCTTGCCCCGCTTGGCATCCACTCCGGTGAGGCCGGCCTGCACGGTGACGTCGCGAAACCGCCCGTTGCCGAGGTTCCGGTACAGGATATTGCGGTTCACCCCGGCCACGAAAATATCGGTGAAGCCGTCGTTGTTATAGTCGCCGGTAGCGACCGCCATCGAGTAACCCGCGCCGGCCACGCCCGCTTCCTCGGTAACATCGGTGAAAGTCATGTCGCAGTTATTGCGATAGAGACGGTTGTAGAACTGGGGAGAAATCTTCTCTAAAGAGGGCAGCGCCGCGCCGTTCGCAAAATACACGTCCGTGCAGCCGTCGTTGTTGTAATCGAATGCGGCCACCCCTCCGGTCATCAATTCGACCTGTCGGAAGCTGCCGGCGGCACCGTTATTAAGTTGGAAATGCAGCCCGGATTTCCCAGCCACTTCCCTGAACTGGACCTGGCCCACGGTAACCGCGGCGCAGACCACAATGGCAATCGCAGACGAAAATCGCACGGTTTAAGTTCTCCGATCAGTCCCACTGTAGCTTTACTCGGAACATGGCCCCTTCCTTCGGCAGCGTCAGGCCCCGGGCGGGAGAAGCCGCGGGCTGGGACTTGGTCGCCGTCCAGACGCCATCTTTGTAGAGACCTTCCTCGATCTGCACAAATCGGCCTTCTTTATGGCCCGAAGTTACCGGCGGCCGGAAGTCGATGGTGCTGGAAGCAGCGGCGGCCAAGACAACCACCAGCCCGGCGAATCTGCGTATCATGGTGAACCTCCTCAGACTATCACCGCGGCCTCCGGCCCGGCACTCGTCCGTTCGAGTCAGTCTCTCGTTCGGTGCTGGCGGCAATTCCGGAGTTGGTTTTCAATCGACGCAGGACTTTGCCGGTCGCTTGAATATTGGGCGTATGCGGCGCAACGTAGCCTCATTGAACACGCTCCGCGATGGGGACGAGAACATTATCCGCTTTTGCCCCATCCGCTGTCACGTCCTGCCGTTATCGAGGGCCCCATCGGAGATCTGCGGCCTGGTGCAGCCCTCGGCACAGGACAGGATCTGGGAAGAATGGCTCGCCTGTCCCGCCATGCGCACGGTGAATGGCTTAAAATGGAGGCCGGGTCGATTCGACGATCGGGAGGCGATCATGGCGGGCTTTTCAAGACGGAATTTTATGCACCTCGCCGGGGCGGGCGCCCTGGCAGGAACGGCCGGACGAGGCCTTTTCGCGGAACAGCAGTACCCGCCGGCGGTTCCGGCGCCTGCCATTTACCCTTATGCGAAGCGCGCCACAGTGTCGCTGGTCGAAGGCCAGGAGCGGCGCAAGAACGTGTACAACGCGCTGCTGGCCATCGACGACCAGATCAGGCCGCTGCTTCAGGCGAAGAAATATGTCGTGATCAAGCCCAACATCGTCGAGCCCAAGGTGCCCCTGGCGGGGACCCACGCCGACGCGCTGCTGGGGATAATGGACTACCTCGCGCCGCGCTTCAAGGGGCCGGTGGTGATCGCCGAGGCCTCCGCCCGCGACAGCATGGAGGGCTTCGAGAACAACCATTACAGCCGCGTGGCGGCGGAGTTCAAGTCCCGGCAGGTCAGCCTGGTGGATCTGAACCGGGAGGGGAAATACGAGGTCTTCTCGATCGTCGATGCAAACATCCGGCCGATCCCCGTCCGCCTGGCCGCGAGGCTCCTGGACCCGGATGCCTTCGTGGTGTGCTCGGCCATGCTGAAGACGCACAATGCCGTGGTGGCAACGCTCTCGGTGAAGAATATGGTGATCGGGACGCCGCTGCACAGCGCGCCGGGCGACACCCAGGCCTGGCACGACAAGCGGAAATATCACGCCGGGCCGCACCAGATGAACTACAACATGGCGATCACCGCCGCCCGGCTAAGGCCGCATTGGGGCGTGGCGGTGATTGACGGATACGAGGGAATGGAGGGCAACGGCCCCTCGGGCGGGACTCCGGTACCCTCGCGCATCGCCCTGGCGTCAACCGACTTCTTCGCCGCCGACCGCGTGGGCCTGGAGACCATGGGGATTCCAGCTTATGCGGTGGGCTACCTGCAATACGCGGCGCAGTTGGGACTGGGCCAATACGACCTGGCGAAGATCGACGTGCTGGGGAGCAAACCGGAAGCGGTGAAGCGAACCTACCGCTTGCACGACCAGGTGGACCAGCAGTTGAAGTGGCTGAGCGAGCTCCCCAAGGCGTAGCGCAGGTCGTTTCGGGGCGGCGCTACCGCGCGTTTTTGCGCGCCTCCTCCCAGATGGGCTTGTAGTCGGAATTCGGTGCCAAACGCGCCCCAGACGCCGAGTCGGCACCTCTGCCCGTCAGGAATGCGGAGAATGCAAAGACTGCAGCCCGAGTTCGGTCTTTAAATTCCCAGCCGGGCGCGGCGGGCCAGTTCGCCTAGGGTCTGGTTGGTCTGCGGTTGATGGCCTTTCAAGGGCAGGATGCGCTCGTGGATGGCGTCCAGCAGCCAGGCGGGTTGGGGGAAGAAA
>JBKQIF010000123.1:0-41080 GCA_052148435.1 Bryobacteraceae bacterium | reverse complement strand
CTCACCGCTCGATAGCTATCGAATCTAACCATCAACTGTTCGAGTGGGTCCTTCCCCCACTGGTAATCTGCCCCTTTGGGGCACACAGAAGAGTCTCGACACGGCACGCACGAGTGCGTGCGCCACGATTGCCCGTGGGGGAATGTGAAGTTATTCTTACGTGGGCCCTTAGGGTGTAGATTCTTCCACCGCCAGTTCGGCCCAGCCCGGCAGCGTCGCGGGGCGGTTGTTCAGGAAGACGATTTTCCGCGTCTTGGGGAACGGCAGGTTGCTCGATAGCGCGCGATTGTACAGGTTGTAGGCACTGAGGATCTGGCGGTATTCGGCGTTGGTGGCGTCGAGCCAGGAACTCTTGGCGGGCAAGCCGCCACCCCAGCCTATGCAGATCAGACAGGCGCCTTTTTCGCGGGCGGAAGCGAGACGCTGTTCCAGCCCGGCCAGGCTTTGGTCCAGCAACCCGAGCCCGGACCACGAAGCGTACTGGCGCTGCAAGGCCAGCAGGCCGGCGCCATAAATGTTGGCGGCTTCGAAGATTTTGGCGCGGCCGAAGGCGTCAGGCCAGCGCACGGCGCGGCGAATTTCGGGCTGCAGGAAAAACGCCCTTTCATCCCAGCGGCCGGTGAAGGTGGAACCGGGAACGGCCATTTCGGCGAAAAACGGCGTGGCGTCTTCGGGGCGGTTGCCGTCCACCGCGCCGCGCGGGCTCTGCTTCCAACCGAGCGCGTAGCCGGCGCCGCGGGGCGCCAGCGTCGAGGTGCGCAGCAGATAGACTTTGAACTGGCCGGTGGCCACGGTAGCGGAATCGCCGGTCCCCACGAAATGCATGCGGTTGCCGCCGGCCGGTCCGAGAGCCTGCTCTTCCACCGCTTCGGCCGGATGGCGCGGCGGACGCTCACCCTCGATTCGCTTCAGCGTATCTTCCAGCAGGCCGGCGCGCCAATTGGTGAACAGCATGCCGGTGCGCAGCGCGCCTTTGATGGAGGCGCCGGGCAAGTACGGTCCCGAAGCGCCCGCGGCAAAGGTGGGAATGTGCAGGCTGTCGCCGGCGGCGCGGTTCCAATACTGCGAGCTGGCGGCGTTTTCGAAGGGAATGCGGCGGCCGGCAAAATTCTGCGCGAACCCGCCCCAGGAAGCAAAATCGAGCTTTTCGGCTTTCTTCAATTGCGCCAGATAGCCCTCCAGGCGCGGGCCCTTGGCCAGCAGGCGGAAGATGCGCCACTGGTCGAGCACATTGACATGGTCCTTCCACACCATGTAGTCGATGGGGCTGAGTTTGCGGCCGTCGCCCACCAGCAGCGGGGTGAGACAGGTCAGGCGGTAGCGCATCAACCCACCTCCGGAAGCGGCACGGAGACGGCGAAGCCGGCGCGGAAAACGGGGTAAGCGGCACCATCCGGGGCCACGTCCCGCGCGCTGCCGCTCGGCGCCGACGAGGCGTAGAGCACGGAGCCTTCGGCGACCAGTTGGGCGGTTTTCTTCAGTTCTCCGGAACTCGCCACGCGGCCGGCGCGGGCCACCAGGGTATAGTTGCCGCGGGTCCAATCCACGGCGTCCGACGGCGCGGGGGTGAAGAGCGAAAGCAGCCAGTGGGCGGCGGCCGGCGCGGCTTCGGCGTGGGGACTGGGTGGCGGTTCGGGGACCGCTCCCTCACGGCCGGAGGTCAGAGTCGGAGTTTCGGGCGGTTCGGAGGGCGCGGGTTCGGGGCCGGGCGTGGGCGGCGGTTCGGGGACCGCTCCCTCACTGTCGCGGCTCAGACTCGGGATTGGTGCAAGCAGCGGCGCCAGGTCAACCGGTTGCTGGAGGGAGGCTTCGGCGGGTTTGGCGGCCGGAGCGGGCAAGATCATTTCCGGCAGCCGGCCTTCGGTGAATTCCGGCGGCGCGGCGTGGCCCCATCCTTGCGAGCGTTCACCGCCGAAGCCGCTATCGGCCAGCAGGCGAAAGGCGGCCTTGACCCGATCGCTCCAGCGCTCGCGGGCAGCTTCATCGGCGAAGGAAACCAAGGCCCACAGGCCGGCGCCGGGGCGAAATTCCAGACAAGCCACGGAGTGCCGCTCGCCAAGGCCGGTGAGCCGGTCTACGGCAGCGTGAAAGCGCAGGCTGGAACGGAACGGACCGGGCTTGCCGGCCGGCAGCAGGCACTGGCTGGCGCCATCGACGCTCCAAGCCGAATCGCTCAGCGGCGCGCCTGCAAGCAGCGACGGGATCAGGCTAAGCGGCACAAAGCGGGCGCTCTTCCAACGCACCCGCGAAGACAGCAGCGCGGGGGACGAGGGCGGCCACAAGGTGCGCGGCGGAACCACCAGGTTCACCTCTTCGACGAACGGGAAGCAGGAGCTGAACGCCACCGCCGCGACGCTGCGGCGGGCGGTAGCTTCCAGCCACTCGTCGAACGCGCCGAGCCGGTCCATGGCGGCGGAAACGGCGCCGTACAGCGAATCGCTGTGATACACCGGATCGACGTGATTGCGCGCGCCGGAATCGGGACCGATCCGCCACGGGCTGGTGGGAGTGAGCCGCACTATCATCCCCGGTCTAGTCACGCCTGGTTTACCTGGCTTGTTCGAACCTGGTTGCATGAAAGCCCGGATTCCTTATTCCTCGCGCAGGAAGGCGAAGGCGGATTCCTGTACGGCGGATTGCACCGCGGCCAGGGTCGCGCCGGCGGCGATTTCCTTTTCGGTCGCGCCGGCGGCGTAATAGTTCCTGCCGCGCCAAGCCAGCCGCAGGCCGGAGAAGCCGATGCGTCCGCTGCCGCGCGAACCGCCGCCGCCGAGCGAATCGTCTTCCAGCAAACGCAGGCCTTCGAGCACGCGCAGGAACAGCGGCGCATCCTCCTGGCAGAGCACGTCCATCACCAGGCGGACCTTGAAGCGCGCCCCGGCGGGAACCCGCTCCAGGGTGCGGGGGTTGGCCTGGGAGGTGATGCGATCGATGGCGTTTTCGCTCTTCACTTCGGTCAGCTCGTCGTCGAGGTTCTCGCGCATCTGCGGGGTGATGCTTTCCGGATCGAGGGGCGCGTCGAACACGGCCAGGCGGGCGGGAGTGGCCTGCGAGGTTTCGAGGGTTTCCCCCTGCACGCGCTCCATGCGGCCCGGGCTGCGGCCGAACAGGAGGCAGATTTCGTCGTCGGGCCGGTCGCTCTGGTGAATGCGCACTTCCTGGCCTTTGCGGCGGGAAAGATAAACCAGCTCGGCGGGAACCGCCAGGCCGGAGGATTGCTCGAGCAGCGAGCGGATTTTGCCGCGCAGCGAGCTGCCGGGCACGTAGGGACGCCCAAACGCGTCTTTCACCACGGGATTGTCGGAACCGCCGATTTCGAGCGAGCCCTTGCCGGCGCCCACGTGCAGGCCGGTCTCGCACGCGAGGACGCCTTCCAGAATCAGCTTGCCGATGAGTTTCAACTCGGTTTGAGAGGTATGTGCGCTCATGCTTTACTCGTTGTAGGCCACAATGGCCTCGAACAGGTCCTTGAACCGCTCGTAGCCGCGGGAATCGTTTCTGCGGGTGACCTGCAGCAGCAGCTTTTCGAGCTGGTCGAGACTGCGCAGGCCGTGACGCGCGATGGTGTAGGCCAAACGCGCGCGCAGCATCACGAACTCATGCTGGCGCTCGCCCTCCGGGGCGCGGACGGCGCGGCGGACCGCGCTGTAGAGGCGGCGCAACTGAGTCTTGGTGCCGGAATCCATATCACGCATGCGGCTGACGACCGCGTGCGCCTGGTTGTCGAGATAAAGACTGTCCTGGATGAGCTTTTCCAGGTCAATTTCGGGAGGCCCCTCGGGGCGTCCGCGATCGAAGCCGCGCCGGTCTCCCCGGTCCCCGCGGTCGCCTCCGCGCTCACCGCCGGGACCGCGCCCTTCGCGCGGCGGACGGCTTTCCCGATTACGTTGTTCCGTTTCCTGTGCCATCTGCTAAACCTCTTGGAACGAGCCGAGAGTCCGTTCCCAATGCCAACACCGCTCCCTTTTGGTCGCGGCTCGGTTAAACCTCCGTCACCAGGCGGGCCCATTCGAGCGCCACCAGGCCGGCCGGGCGAAGCTTAATTTCGGCCGTTTTACGTCCCGCCAGCTCGCTGATCAGGTGGGAACGCAGTTTTTGAAATTCGCGATCGCGGGTGCCGCTCAAAATGCGGTTGAAACGCCGCTGAAATCGCCAGCTATGCTGGGTCTCGCCGTCGTCGGCGTCACGCCGGTAGAAGGCGCGCAACTGGTACAGAAGCTGCTTGGACATGCGGAAATCCCGCACCAGGCGGGTGACGGTATCCTTCAGCTCCGACGCGTCGGAGAGGCGGCGCCATTCGAGCACGCGCCCCAGCAGATAAATGCAATCCTTGTCGGCGCTCTTGGCCAACTCGAGGTTGCGGCCGGCCTCCTCGTAAACCGAAGCCAGCGGATAGTAGGTTTCCGGGGCCAGGGCGATCGCCATGGAAATGGTTTTGCCCTCGGGGCCGGGATAGTCCTTCAGATTTTCTTCGGTAAAGCGGTGGAAGAGGCGCTGCACCTCGCGGGCCAGGGCGATGAGCGCATCCCAGGCGCCGTAGACCGCGAAATCGTCGCCGCCGCAATAGATAATGCTGACCTTCTTCCAGAATTCGGGCAACGAACAGATGACTTCCAGCTCGCCGGCGAAAAACTGCTTGTAGAGCACCGACAGCGGCACGTGCTCTTCGATGGAATTGACGCGGCGGAGGCGCAGCCCGAAGTTATCCGCATCGCCGCGGAGCACGCCCCAGGCGGAGCGGCCTTGGGCGCGGCGCGCCAGGGTTTGCACCGGCGCGGCCGTCTTGCCGTCGTCGGAGGGCGCGGCGTGGCGAGCCAGCAGGATGCCGTCCGGCGACAGATTGGGCGTGATGCTCCAGCTATACTTGCCTGGGCCGGGCGTAACCTTGCCGGGTTCTTCCGGCGACCAGCCGACTTCGGAAGCTTCGCGCAGCCTGGCCCCGAGTTCCTTGGCGAAATAGGCGTCGGCGGTGGGATTGGAGGCGCGCGCGCGCGGATCGAAGGCACCAGCCGGCGAGGCGCCGAGGGGAGCGTTGCGTTTCCGGTCCAGCTCTTCGTTGAGCCGTTTGCGGATCACGGCCCAATCCCCCAGATTGTCGGTGATGCCCCAGATCAGGCGGACCACGCCGGCGCTCCAGTCCGCGACTTGCGCGGCGGCGGCGGACAAAAACGTTTCGGCAGCCGCGCGCGCTTCCCCGGGCAGGACCACCAGGAACTGGCCGCCTCCGCTCGAACCAAGCAAAATTCGGGCCAGACCGAGATCGGCCAGCAGCGCGCGCGGCAGGACTTCGCACAGCAGGGCGATCCATTGGGAGCGGCCGGTGACGAGGTCTTCACCCGCCGACCGTGCGGGGCGTGCCTCGGCAGCGCCGGCCAACAGAAATTCTTCTGTCCCCAGGATTTTGCCTTGCAGCAGGATTTGTTCCGCCATGTAACGGGGGCCTTTTGAAATGATAACTGTAGCACAGAATCCTGAGAGGGACGGCGGTTTCAGCCGACTCTACTTACATGGGATATCGACCAGCCTCGGGAGGCCGCCGAAAAGCCGGACGCCGGGTACCGGGCCGTTGGTTGGCCGCCGGCTTGGGAGTTTTGCTGGCGTTTGCCATGATCGCGACCGCGCCGCCCGGCCTGGCGCAGAATGCGGTGCGAGCCCGGCCGGCGCCTGCCCGGCCGGCTGCGGACCACCTCACGGACGCGCAACTGGAGGCCGAGATACGTGCCCGCCTGGCGCGATCGAAAATCGGCGCGGATAAATTCCTAATCCATGTGCAGGGCGGGGTTGCGACGATCGATGGGAAAACCGGCGTGCTGCAGCACAAAGGCGCGGCCACACGCATGGCAAAGTCCGCGGGTGCGTTGACGGTTCGCAACCGGATCCAGTTGAGCGACGCGGCCAGGCAGCGCGCGTCGGCCAACCTGGCGGAGGGACGCCGGCGGGCGCAGATCAGCCGCGGCGAGCCGCGCGGCGAGCCGCGCAGCGCCAGCCGCTCCAACAATAGCACCCCCAAAGCCGCCCCGCCCGTGCGGCCGCGGCCGGGAACGTCGGCCAATGCGAGTGGCACCGGAGGGCGGTAGCGGCAGCCTACAGCCGGACGATTTTGTCGGAAGCGAAGTTTTTGAGGGCGTTGCGGGTGTCGACGATCAGCTTCGAGCGCTCGACCAGAGCGGCGTAATCGAAGCCCGAGTGATCGGTGACGATCACGACGCAGTCGGCGCCGGCCGCGGCGGTTTCCGGCGATGCCGTGAGATCGATGCCTTCGGTGCGCAGAACCGGCACGTGCGGGTCGCTGTAGGTGACGATGGCGCCGCGGCGCTTCAACAGCAGAATCACGTCGATGGCGGGGGATTCGCGCATATCGTCGATATCGCGCTTGTAGGCTACGCCCATCACATGCACGCGCGCGCCCTTGAGCGGTTTGCCGGCGTCGTTCAAAGCGTTTTGGACCTTATCGGCGGCGAAGTGCGGCATTTGACCATTGATGTAGCCGGCCAGGTCGATGAAGCGGGCCTCGATGCCGGCCTGCTTGGTTTTCCACGACAAGTAGAAAGGATCGATGGGAATGCAATGGCCGCCCAGGCCGGGGCCGGGGTAGAACGGCATGAATCCGAACGGTTTGGTGGCGGCGGCGTCGATCACTTCCCACACGTTGATGCCGATGCGGTCGCACATCATGGCGATTTCATTCACCAGGCCGATGTTGATCATGCGGAAGGTGTTTTCCAGCAGTTTCACCATCTCGGCGACCTGGGTGGAACTTACCGGCACGACGCGCTCCAACGCCTGGGAATAGAATAGCTTTCCCATTTCGGTGCAGGCCGGCGTGCAGCCGCCCACCACTTTGGGAATGTTATAGGTCTGATACCTGGGGTTGCCGGGGTCTACGCGCTCAGGGGAGAAGCAGAGAAAGAAATCGCGCCCGACTTCCAGACCGGATTTGGCCAGCATGGGCAGCAGCAATTCGTCGGTGGTGCCGGGATACGTGGTGGATTCCAGAATGACCAGCATCCCCTGGTGGAAGTACTTGACGATTTCCTGGCAGGCCGACACGATGTAACTCATATCGGGGTCCTTGGTCTTGCGCAAGGGCGTGGGCACGCAGATGTTGATGGTATCGAGCTCGCCGACCACGGAAAAATCGCTGGTGGCGGCGATTTTGCCGGCCTTCACCAGTTCGCTGAGGGTGGCGGTGGAGATGTCGCCCACGTAGGACTCACCGGCATTGACGCGGCGGGTTTTCTCCTCGCTGACGTCGATTCCGGTTACGGGGAAGCCGGCCTTGGCGAACTCCACGGCCAAGGGAAGGCCCACGTAGCCTAATCCGACGATCCCGACGCGCGCCTGGCGGGACTGAATTCTGTTTTTGAGCGCAGCCGCGGCGGCGGCGGCTGTTAGGATTGCTTCAGACATCCAAGCACATTCTCGCACAGGAAGTATAGGCCTTCGCCGGTCAAAGCCGCCGGACCGGTAAGGTAAGCACTATCGGTAAGGCGCAAACTAATGGGGCCGGCTGGAGTCTTTACAACCACCGGGGATTGTGCCATGCCGCGCGCCACGGCCGCGGCTGCCGCTCCGGTCGAGCCGGTGCCCGAGCTCATGGTCTCGCCCGCGCCGCGTTCCCAGAACAGCGCCTCCACGGTGTGTTCATCGAGCCCGCGGATAAAGGAAACATTGGTGCGATTGGGAAAGTGGGGATGGCGTTCGATCTCCGCGCCCATGGCGCGCCAGTCGAAATTGAAATCGCGCACCGGCACCACGCACTGTGGGTTTCCGGCGTTGAGCAACACCACTTCGCGTGGGCCGCCGGCGAGGGGCAGTTGAAAGGCTGGATCGAGAAGGGTGGGCCGGCCCATGTCCATCTCGAACTCGAATTCGAGCCCGTCGCGGCGGAGCAGGCGCAGTGTCTTGACGCCCGCTCCGGTGCGGATGCGCACGGTTTCCCCGGCAAGTCCATGCTGAATGAGGAAGGCCGCCGCGCAACGCGTGCCGTTACCGGAGATTTCGGGAATGCTGCCGTCGGAATTATAGAGCTGAATGGCCGCGTCGGCGTCGCCCGAGGTGCACCGCGAAACCAGCATCCAGCCATCCGCGCCGATGCCGGTGTAGCGGTGGCAGATGGCGCGGGCGATCGCCTGGCGCCCGGCCGCCGAAACGGCCTGGTCCCAGGTCAGCAGAAAGTCGTTCTGGGCGCCGTGCGCTTTGGTGAAGGGAATCTTAAGGGAGCCGGCGGGGTTGCCCGCGCTCATTGATGTTCCGGCTCCACTTCCACGGCAGTGCCGTAGGCCAGCACTTCGGTAACGCCCTGCATAATTTCGGTGGCATCGTAGCGCATACCGATGACGGCATTGGCGCCCAACTGACCGGCGTGCTCGATCATGATGTCGAAAGCTTCCTCGCGCGTCTGTTCGCACAGTTTGCTGAACAGCGAGATATTGCCGCCGACGATGGTCTGCAGGCTGGCGCCCAAGGTTCCCACAAACGAGCGGGAGCGGACCACGATGCCGCGCACCAGGCCGAAGTTGCGCCGGACGCGAAATCCCGGCAGGTCGAATGCCGTCGTCACTTTGTCATGAGCTACCATGCTGTCCTCCTTGTAGGACAGGCCTCCCGGAGCTGTGAAAAATCAAATTCTTAGCCACAGATGAACACAGATAAACACGGATAAATTCTTTAGTTTCCTTATCTGTGTTCATCTGTGTTCATCTGTGGCCATATTTCTTCACGTCTTCTCCCGGCCTGTTCCACTCTCCTACCATTTGTAGATCCGGATCGGCGGCGCACCCGGCACCGCGATCTCGCGCTCCAGGCGATAACGGCCGGACCGCGCGACGGTTTGTTCCACTATATCTCCGGCAATGGCTACGGCCCACTCCTCGTGCAGCCACAGTTCCGGCCGCTGCACGGTGGCCACCCATACTAATCCATTATCGACGGTCAAGGTATCGCGGAGCGGAACCGCTAGCGCGCGGTAAATCCCCGCTACGTCGCCGAAGGAGGTCAGGATGCCGGCGCCGGGCCGGTAGCGGGGCGCGAGATAATCCGCCGCGGCCTGGGTCCAGGCCCGCCGCGACACGGAATTCACCACCGATTCTTTCCAGGTAATCCAGCGCTCGGGCGAAGGATGCAGAATCCAAACGGCCAGGGATGCGGCTACCAGGGCTACGGCGGCCAAGCGGCGCAGGCGTTCCGGCACGGCCGCGGCCAGAGCCGCGCCACCGAACGCGAGTAGCGGAATAGCCTCGGTACCGTAGCGCGAATTGTAGTAGGAGAACGGCGGCAGCACGGGCAAGTGAATCGGATTGCCGGAGGAATGCAGGCTCCAGATGTAAAACACCGGCGGCAAGGCAAGGAACAACGTCGGCCAGATGGCGCGTTTCCAGAGGGCGGTCGCGATACCGGCCAGCCCCACGATTACCAATCCCGTACCGGCGCACAATTCGACGGCCGTGCGGTAATAGAGCCATGCTATGGGCCAGTTTCCCTGGCCCGGATAGTGAGTGCTGCCCTGTATGGCGAGCGCCGAATACGGTCCCGAGTAGAAGTCGAGCGGGCGGCCGCTGAGCCACCAGTTGTAGAGCAGCCACCATAGGGGCCCGGCGGCGGCGATCGCCGAAAACAGGATTGCCGCCGTCCAGCGCTTCCTGGCCGTAAGGAAGAAGTACAGCGCCACGAACGGCAACAGGAACCAGCCGTCGTAGCGGGACATGGCAGCCGCGCCGGCGGCCACCCCCGCGGCAATCGCCGTATGCCAGCCCTGGGTAGACCGGAACCGCACCGTAAAGTAGAGCAGCGCCAGGAACGCCGCCCAGAAACAGGGTTCCGACATGGGGGTGGCTTGCAGGTAGAGCACGTTGGGATTGAGGGCGAACAGCGCCGCGGCCACCGCGCCCGCCGTGGCGCCGAATAAGCGGCCGGCCGCCGCGAACAGGAAGGTCCCGGCCAGCACGAAACAAATGGCGCTAGGGATGGTTCCCGCCAGACCGTTATGCCACCAGGCGTTCACCCTGACGAGCGGCAGCATCAGCAGGTGCGGCAAAGGAAGCCAGGGCGAGCCGAGCTGATCGTAGCCGGGGGTGCGCGAATCGAAAATCCGGCGCGCGATGTTCAGGTGGGCTTCGGCGTCGCCGTAATAGCACGTCCAGCCGTGGGCGAAGACAAACCACGCCGCCGCGGCGCTCAACGCCGCCAGGCAGGCGACGGCCGTCAGAACCCTGTGCAGGCTTCAAACTCCCGGTAGCGGGCGTCGATTTCTGCGCGGGTCAGCGTGCGGAACCGATCCACGCCGAATTTCTCGCAGCAGAAGCTGCCCATCACCGAACCGTAGATCACCGCGCGGCGCAGTTCGAAGGCGTCGAAATCGGCCGCGGCCGGATCGATTCCCCGCCCTGCCAGATAGCCGATGAAACCGCCGGCAAAGCAATCGCCGGCGCCGGTGGGGTCGAAGACTTCATTCAGCAGGTAGCCGGGTGCGATGAAATGGGCGTCTTTGCGGAACAGAATCGCCCCGTATTCGCCGCGCTTGATGACCAGTGTGTGCGGCCCCATGTCGAGGATGCGGAGGGCGGCCTGGCGCAGATTGTGCTCGCCCGACAGCATGCGCGCTTCACTGTCGTTGATCAGCAGGAAATCCCACTCGGCGATGGTATCCACGAGTTCGGAGCGGAAGTCGCTGATCCAGTAGTTCATGGTGTCGCCGCCCGCCAGTTTCACCCTGTCCATCTGGGCGCGGACGCTCTTTTGCAGCGCCGGCTGGATGTTGCCGAGCAGCAGGTAAGGCGCGTGGCGATAGGACTCCGGCAGCTTGGGCGCAAAATCGGCGAACACGTTGAGATCGGTGCGCAGCGTGGTGCGGTCGTTCATATCGGCGGAATAGACGCCCGCCCAGAAAAACGTCTTGCCGCCGGCCACGCGTTCCAGGCCCGCCAGGTCGATCTGCCGCGAGGCCAGAAGGTCCACGTCCTCGCTGGCAAAATCGTCGCCGACAACGGCCACGATCTTCACCGCTGTAAAATAACTGGCGGAAAGGGCGATATAAGTGGCCGCCCCGCCCAACATGCGGTCCACTTTCCCGTGCGGCGTTTCTACGCCGTCATAAGCGACAGAACCTACTACGACCAGCGACATGTGAAGAAAAGATTGTACCAGCCGCCGATGGGAGCGTGCGCGAGGGGCGCTGCCGGTGGGACGCCGCCGAATCCGATTGACGGCGGCCGCGGCTTCCGCGTACACTGATTACCATTATCGAATGCCGATGCTGAAGAACGATATCGATAATCGCTTTCAGTACCACGATCTTTACTCCGGCCTCATCCGCCTTCACATTCTTCATCACGCCGTCGCAGGGCCCATCTTTGGGCTGGAAATGGCCGGGGAACTGGCGCGGCACGGTTATCGGATCAGCCTGGGAACGCTTTATCCCCTTCTGCACGGCCTCGAAAAGAAGGGATACCTGCGCTCGGCGGAGAAGCGCAACGGACAAACGATTCGAAAAGTGTACCGGGCCACACCCTTGGGAAGAAGGGCTCTAAAAGCGATGAAGGTAAAAGTGAGCGAGTTGTTTGGAGAGCTTAACGAAACGAGGTAGCCGGATGTACAAACTCGCTACGGCACGAATATCCCGGGCGCTGGCGGCGCTCGTTTGCGTTTCCACGGCTGCGATGGCCGGTCCACCGTTTCAGACCGACGATCCGGAACCGATTGATTTCAGGCACTACGAGTTCTATACGTTCGCGGCTTCGGATGGCACCTCGGTGGAAACCGACACATCCGGTCCCGCCCTGGAGTTCAATTGGGGCGCGCTTCCCAACCTGCACCTCCACGCTATCGTTCCCGCCGCGGCGATTTTCCCCTCCAATAATCCCAGCTTGGCGCCGGCCGGCACCGGCCCGCGAGCGTTCGGCATTGGCGACATCGAGCTGGGAATCAAGTACCGGTTTGTGCAGGAAACCAAGCATCGTCCCATGATCGGCACGTTCACCATGTTCGAGATTCCGACCGGCAGCCCCCGAAGAGGCCTGGGAGAAGGCAGAACATGGTATAAGGTGCCACTCTGGGCGCAGAAAAGTTTTGGCCCATGGACCACTTACGGGGGCGCGGGCATAACGGTGGCGTCAGCGCCCGGCTATAGGAATTACGAATTCGCGGGCTGGCTGGCGCAGCGGGATATCGGCAAAAAGTTGACGCTGGGATCGGAAATCTTTTATCACGGGCCGGAAGGATTGGCGACCGCGCAGACGAGACCGGCGACACTGGTCGATGTCGGCGGCTATTACAAATTTCGCGACCCCGGTTTTCAGTTGCTGTTCTGCTACGGCCACACCGCCGTGGGGCAAAGGGAAAACTACGCCTACCTGGGTCTGTATTGGACTTGGGGTAAAGGCGGCAAGGGCGACCCCGATAAGCCGGCCGGCGCCGCTTTCAATAGCATGGCTCCCGGTACCCTGATGGGCCGAAGTTAAGGCTTGCGAAAGGAAAGCAATGGCGATCTCAACCAGCGACATCATACTTCTGGCGCACGCCGGGTTCGGCGTCACCGGCTGTCTGGCGGCGGTGTGGGTGTTCGTCGAGGCGCTCAACGCACAACCCGCCAACGCCCGTCGCATGCGGACGGCCGCTCTGGTGACGGCGCTTTCGATGGCCGGCGCATGGATCTGCGGCGGATATTGGTACGTGCACTTCTATCCGCTCGAGAAGACACTGATTCTCAGGGGACCCTGGCCATTCGCCCACAATCTCTTTATGGAGACCAAAGAGCACCTGTTCTTCATCACCGCGATTCTGGCCTTTCTGCTTCCAGTGGCGGCTCGGGAAAAAGTGTATGCCAATGCCGCCGCCCGCAAACTGGTTCTTTCCGTGGCGGCGCTGATCGCGATTACGGGACTGGCGGTGGAAGGCGCTGGCGCGGTAATCGAACACGGGGCGAAAGTCGCTCTGCTCCGCGGCGGTTCGATTGGAGCTCAACAGTGAATTCCGCAACGGCTCCGGCATCGGGGAAGCTGACAGCCGCAACCTCGGGCTTCGTCCTGGCCGCCGCGGTCACGGTGTTATTCAATACCGCCCTCGCCTGGGCGAAGGATGCGTACGCTCCCCTGAACGGCCTCATGCAGTCGCTGACCGGACATCACTGGACAACCCACGGTTTGGCCGACCTGGTTCTTTTCGCCGGGCTTGGATTCATTCTCACCAACACCAGGATGGCGCAAAGGATAGATCCAAACCGCCTGATTGGAGCTCTCATCGGAGCCGTGGCGGCCGCCGCTCTCGGGCTGGCTCTTTGGTTTGCGTTTGTTTGAGCACTCGCACGCGAGGCCAGCCGTTTGAGGGCCGGTTGACGCATATGCATAATTCATACATACTTATGCATATATGAGGACTACGTTGATCATCGACGCGGGCCTGATCGAGCGTGCCCGGGAACTGACCGGCATTCGTGAGAAGACCGCCCTGGTGCGGGCGGGTCTGGAGGCGCTGATTGCGCGTGAAGCCGGTAAACGTCTGGCCGCGCTTGGCGGCACGCACCCCAAAATGGCGAGCATTCCGCGCCGGCGGCCTGCCTGATGGTGCTGGCCGACACTTCCGTCTGGATTCGGCACTTCCGGCAAACAGAGCCAAGACTAGCGGATCGTCTGGCCGAAGGACTCGTTCTGATGCATCCCTTCGTATCGGGTGAGCTGGCGTGCGGCAACTTGAAAAGCCGGGCCGCAATCCTGTCCGATCTGTGCGCGCTGCCATCGGCCCAACTGGCTTCTAACCCAGAGGTCCTTCAACTGATCGAAGATCGGAGGCTTGGGGGGCGAGGACTGGGCTGGATTGACGTGCATCTGCTCGCTTCGGCACTGCTGTCGCATTGCGGGTTCTGGACACTCGACAGGAAACTCGGAGAGGCGGCGGCGAAACTGGGGCTGAATTCGTGACCGGAAGCGCCTCCGGCCCCCGGGAGTTACCATGGCCCCATGAAGAGTCGCCTTTTCCTCATTCTTTTGTCGATTCTGGCCCCTTCGTGGGTTTGCGGGCGGGCGCTTCTGCTCATTTCCATTGACGGCCTCCGGCCCGACTACGTTCTCCAGGCCGACGAACATGGCCTGAAGATTCCCCACTTGCGCGGCATTCTGAGGGAGGGCGCCCATGCGTCCGGCGTGCGCGGTGTGTTGCCCACGGTAACTTATCCGAGCCATACGACTATTGTGACGGGTGTTTGGCCGGCGAAGCATGGAATCTATTCCAATCTCACTTTCGATCCCCTTGGGAAGAACTTCGAAGGCTGGTACTGGTACAGCGAAGACATCGCCATACCCACCTTGTGGGAGGCCGCGGCTAAAGCTGGACTAACCGTGGGAAGCGTTTCCTGGCCGGTCAGTGTCGGCGCGAAAGGAATCCGCTACAACGTTCCCGAATACTGGCGCGCGTCGAAATCGGCCGATGACCTCAAACTGTTGCGCGCATTGAGCACACCGGGCCTGGTAGCGGAGATCGCCAGGGAGGCGGGACCATATATCGACGATCTGGACGACGCCATTGCCGGGGACTGGGCGCGCACGCGCTATGCGGCTTGGATCCTGCGGCACGGGAAACCGCAATTCATGACGCTCCATCTGGCGGCGCTCGATCACCTGCAACACGCCACGGGACCGTTTAGTCCCGAATCCAATATTTCGCTGGAACAGATCGACGAAATGCTCGGGCAATTGGAGGAAGCGGCGCGCAGTGCGGTTCCGGACTACGCGGTTTGCGTGGTTTCCGATCACGGCTTTTCCGGCATCGACCATAGTCTGAACCTGATGAAAGCCTTCGCTGGCGAAGGGTTGGTCACGCTCGGACAGGGCAGCGGTTTCCGGGGAGCGCCGCTGGTGCTGGATTGGAAGGCGTTCGCGAAGGTGGATGGTGGCTCGGCAGCCATTGTGTTAAGAGATCCAAAGGACGATGCGACGCGCGTCAAAGTGGATCGACTGCTTCGGCGGCTTGCCGCCGATCGGGCCAATGGCATCGCCCGGATTCTGGACCGGACGGCCATTGCGGCAATGGGCGGGAATCCGGGGGCCGAATTCTGGGTGGACATGCAATCGAACTTCTCCGTCGTGAACACGGCGGGGGAGCAGGTGACCTCGAATAAAGGAGGCACCCACGGCTATTCGCCGTCGCATCCGGAAATGCTGGCCTCGTTTTTCATGATGGGGCCCGAAGTGGGGAAGGGTCTCACACTCGGTGAGATGGACATGCGCGGCATCGCTCCGACGATGGCTGCGTATCTCGGTTTCCCATTTCCGTCCGCCGATCTGAAGCCGCTGGAATTGGGTGGAACCAAGCGATCCGCGCGGTGAATTACCGGGGAACCCGGGTGGACTCTCGCAGGAGCCGCGACAAATCCCATTTGAGTTTTGGTAGCATGAGGGCCGATTTAGCCAAATTGCACACGTGTACATTTTTCCCCAGAGTGCTTGACCTTAACATTCCGATAGCTATACTATTGACGTGAACTCGCAAGGGCTAAGGGGAATCTGGAATGAGGCGGTTGAGCGATTTGTTCCGGCCTGCTGCACACGTTGTCAGGCTTCCTGACGAGCAGGTCCGCAGACTGTACCCCAAGTTCCGCTGGCAAATCCTCGAAGCGACCTTCATCGGCTACGCCACTTTCTACTTTGTTCGCAATAATTTACCCGTGGTCTCCAAGGAGATGGGGCAAGCTCTCCATTACTCCAAGAGCCAGATTGGCGACCTGCTTGCGCTGACCGCGATTGCCTACGGTATAGGCAAGTTCGTCATGGGCGCCTGGAGCGACCGCAGCAACCCTCGTTATTTCATGCCGGCCGGTCTGTTGGCGACGGCGCTGTGCAATTTCGCTTTCGGCGCCGTCAACAGTTATCCCGTGCATCTTGTGCTTTGGACGCTGAACGGCCTGGCGCAGGGGATGGGATGGGCCCCCTGCGGCCGATCCCTCAGCCATTGGTACAGCGTGCGGGAGAGGGGGACGGTGTTCGCCTTCTGGAACATCGCGGTCAACGTCGGAGGCGGATTGACCGGCCTCATCGCCGCATACAGCACCGCGTGGATGGGGTGGAGGTCGGCTTTCTATGTTCCGGGAGTACTGGCTGTACTCTGCGCCGTCTACCTGATCGTCAGACTCCGGGACACACCACAGTCGGTGGGTCTGCCGCCCATCGAAGAGTACCGGAACGACTATCCCGAAGATGGCGGACGCGATAGCGAAGCGGAATTGGGAACCCGCGATCTGCTGGTCCACTACGTTTTGAAGAATCGCTATTTGTGGCTTTTTGCGGCCGCTAATTTTTTTGTCTATATCAGCCGATACAGCATGCTCGATTGGGGCCCGACGTATCTGAAGGAGGTCAAGCACGCCAGCCTGGAACAGGGCGGCTTCAGCACCGCGATTTTCGAGTTGGGGGGCATCTTCAGCGTGCTGCTGATGGGCTGGCTGTCCGACAAGGCCGGCGGCCGGCGGGGCATGATCACCGTGCTTTGCATGGTTCCCGTCTTCCTGGCGTTCGCCGGCATTCTTTATGCTCCCGCGGGAATGCTGTGGCTGAATCTGACGCTGTTCGGGATCGTCGGATTTTTCGTCTACCCTCCGGTTATGCTGCTGCCGGTGATGGGCCTCGATTTTACTTCGAAGAAAGCCATCGGCACCGCGGCCGGCTTCATCGGGCTTTTTGGTTATCTCGGCCGCACGGTCCAGGGCAAGATTCTCGGCACCCTGGCGGAGCGGTACGGGTGGAATGCTTCGTTCTATGTCATTCTGGTTTCAACGTTCCTGGGAATTGTAATACTCTCCTGGACCTGGAACCTGAAACCGCGCACTGTCGGGCCGGGGCAGCGGACCGCGGTCGAATCGGCGGTGGCTTCCGGCAGGGGTGCCGCATGATCCTTCACAAGACGAACGGCAAGGTCCCGTTCGCCGGGAAGAATCGCGTGCCCATGATTCTGTCACATCCCCGTAACGGTGCATTTTGTAAGATGCGTTTTCAACTCTTGGAGGTTGGAAGATGAACAGTTTCCGAAAAATCCCGTTGTTGATCGGGTGCCTGCTGATCGCCACGTCGCTTTTCGCCCAGTTTGAAACCGCCGAGGTGCTGGGAACGGTCCGCGACCCCACCGGCGGCGCAATCCCCAAGGCGAGCGTCACGCTCGCCAACCTCGATACAGGCACTCAAGCCAAGACTACTACCGACGAAAACGGCAACTACGATTTTTTCGACGTCAGGGTTGGCCGCTACTCGGTCCTGGTTGAGCACAGCGGATTTTCGAAGTTCACGACCACGGATGTGACTGTGAACGTGGGCGCTCGCCAGCGCGTGGACGTCTCGTTGCAGGTGGGCGCCATTACGGAATCCGTCGAGGTGACCGGCGCAGCCGCCGCGCTGGAGACCGACTCCAGCGATCACGGCCAGGTGATCAATACGGCGGCGGTTGCCGAACTTCCACTCAACGGCCGCAATTACGCCGACCTGGCGCTGTTGTCGACCAACGCCGTCAAGAGCCCGATCTCGGCCACCTTCTCGCCCAGCGGCACGCCGCGGGAAGGCGCCTTCAACGTGAACGGCATGCGCAGCACCTATAACAATTTTCTTCTGGACGGCCTGGACAACAACGCCTATGGGACCAGCAACCAGGGCTACTCGGCCCAATTGGTGCAGCTGTCGCCGGACGCGCTGGCCGAGTTCAAGGTGATCACCAGCAACTACAGCGCCGAATATGGGCGCGTGGGCGGCGCGGTGGTGAACGCGGTCATGAAATCCGGAACCAACCAGTTTCACGGCTCGGCCTACGAGTACGCGCGCAACACCGACCTCAACGCCACCGGCTTCCTGTTCAGTCCGACCGTGTTCCAAAAGCCTACCCTGCAGCGCAACCAGTTTGGAGCCACCATCGGCGGCCCGTTCATCAAGAACAAGCTGTTCTTCTTCACGGATTATGAGGGCTACCGCCAATTACAGCGCTATCTCAATTTCGACTCGATTCCGGACGCGACCGACCGCGCGGGAATTCTACCGGTGGCCGTGATCGACCCGCTGACCAGCTCCATTTACCCGGCGAACACGCAGATCCCGATCTCCCAGTTGAATCCCTTCGCTTCCACGGTCCTTAGTCAATTGCCGCCGACCAACGGCCCCGGGCGTTCCAACAACGACGAAGCACTGTTGCTGATCCACGATTACGGCGACAAATACGACGCCAAACTCGACGGCCAGATCAACGATCGCATGACGGCTTTCCTCCGCTGGAGCCAGCGCAAAGACCTGCAGTATTACGCGCCCGACCTCACCGGGCCCTCCGGCGGCGACGGCAACGGCTACATTCACGTCGTCGATCAGAACGCTTCGGCCGGGTATACCTGGACCGTCACCCCGACCTCGGTCTTGGAAGCCCGTGTGGGCTTCTCCCATATCCTGGGCGGCAAGGAACCGCCGTACGTGGGTGGCCCCAGTATGCAGAGTGAGTACGGTGGCTTTCAAGGCCTGCCCACGACATCCAACCTCACCGGCGGACTCGATACTCAGACCATCACCGGGCTCACCGCCATGGGCCGCCAGACCAGCAATCCGCAGTTTCAAAACCCCACTTCCTGGGATCCCAAACTCAACTTCGCGAAGCAGTGGAACAGGCATTCCTTCAAGATGGGTTTTGAGTATTTGTCGGTCCACACCGAGATCCTGGACACCAATCCGCTGTATGGTCAAGACTCGTACAGCGGGGCATTCAGCAAGCCCACCTGCGCGCAACTGGGCCAGCCTTCGACCTGCACGATCACCAGCGATTCGACCAGCTACAGCCTGGCGGATTTCTATTTCGGGCTTCCCAACACCATCAACCTCGGCAGCTATACGGTCGTCAATTTGAGGCAATTCGTGGACTCGCTCTATTTCCAGGACGATTACCGAGTGACTTCGAAACTCACGGTGAACGTGGGAATGCGGTGGGAGTTCGCGTCGCCGGATTTCGAGCGCGACAACAATTACTCGAACTTCGATCCCACCACCGACACCATGATCAAAGCCACCGGCGGCAGCCTGTACAACCGCGCTCTGGTCCATCCCGACTATCACGATTTCGGGCCGCGGCTCGGCATGGCTTACAGCATCGGCCCAAAGACCGTAGTCCGCGGTGGATACGGCATCAGCTACACGTTCTTCAACCGGCCGGGCAGCGCGGAGGAAGGGATCAATGCGCCGCAGGCCCTGTTCGGCGTCCTCAGCCAGTCGAATCCCACGTCGCCGAGTTTCCTCGCCACCCAGAACAGCTTCACCACCAACATCGCCAGCCCTTCGGCCTTCAACCCCGCCAATTCCAACGTCGTCTATACGCCGCCGGACAGCAAATGGCCGTATATACAGAACTGGTTCCTTTCGGTGCAGCGGCAACTTCCGAAGGACACGGTCATCGACCTGTCCTACAACGGAAACCATAGTCTGCGGCTGCCGATCATCGCCGATTACAACGAGGCGGCGCCCTATAACCCGAGCGCCCCTCTGGCATACACCGCCCGCGTGCCGATACCGACTTACGGGCCGATCACGTGGCTCGACCCGACCGGTGACAATCACTACAGCGGTCTCTCGGCCCGCGTCGAGCACCGTTTCTCGAAAGGCCTGTACATCCTGAACTCGTTCACCTGGGGGAAAGCGATGGGCGATTCCGAACAGGCGCTCGAGTATTTCGCGGGCTACTATCAGGCCAATCCCCAGAACATTCACAACCTGGCCGCGGAAAAGGGACCGTCCAGCTTCGACGTGAAGTTGAATGATGTCACCAGCGTAGTCTACCAACTCCCCTTCGGTAAGGGCCGCCAATACGGCGCCCATGTGAATGCCGCGGTCGACGCGGTTCTGGGCGGATGGGAGCTTACCACCATCAACACCGCTCACACGGGCCAGCCCCTCGACGTGTCCTACGCGGCGAGCGGAAACAACGAGGTCAGCTCGCTTTCCAACGATTACCGCGGCGAGCCGTACGTGCGCCCCAATGTTACCGGCCAATCCGTCAGCCAGAGCCGCTCGGCCATGCTGAACACTTATTTCGCCGGCTATACCTTCTCCACCCCTCCCGCCAGCAGTCCGTTTGGGGATGTTGGCCGCAATTCGTTCCGCGCTCCTGACTTCGACCAGTGGGACGCCTCGCTCGATAAGAACTTCCAGATCCGCGAAAGAATCCGGCTGCAAATCCGGGCGGAGTTTTTCGACATCACCAATCACACGAATTTCGGCATACCGAACACCGTATCGACCGCTGCCGCTTTCGGCACCATCCGCACCACCTTCCCGTCGAGGCAGGGCCAGATCGCCGCAAAGGTGATTTTCTGATTTG
Source organism: Bryobacteraceae bacterium (assembly GCA_052148435.1). Taxonomy (GTDB): domain Bacteria; phylum Acidobacteriota; class Terriglobia; order Bryobacterales; family Bryobacteraceae; genus JBEKYD01. The sequence continues at coordinate 20,764 of JBKQIF010000123.1, read as the reverse complement.
GGCCGCACAGTCTTTAGGTGCCAATCGCTCCCTGGCCGCGGCCCGAGTCCGAGGCGCGACCGTAAGGAGCGGTTGCCGGGGACTGGAATGGTCATTGCCCGGCAGGGCTAGTCTGTGATTGGCAGGCTCTCTCGCCGTTCTTTCACAGGCTTTAGTCTGTGCCACCATGAATTAGATGAAAAGGTCCGAGATGTACCGTCGTCTCCGCGCTCATACGGGGCGTTGGGACATGATTATCGCCGGCGGAGGCGCGACCGGTGTTGGCGTGGCGATCGACGCCGCCACTCGCGGTTACGATGCGCTCCTGCTGGAACAAAGCGATTTCGGCAAGGGGACCTCGAGCCGCAGCACGAAGCTGGTCCACGGAGGCGTGCGCTACCTGGAACAAGGCAACGTGTCGCTGGTCATGGAGGCGCTCAAGGAGCGCGGCCTGCTGCTGCAAAATGCGCCGCACCTGGTGAGCAATCTGGGCTTCGTGGTGCCGAACTACGATTGGTGGGAAGCGCCATTCTATGGGATCGGGCTGAAGCTGTACAACCTGCTCGCCGGCAAGTATGGCTTCGGAGCTTCGCGGATACTCTCCCGGGAAGAAACGCTGGAGCGTCTGCCCACCATCAAGACCGAAGGGCTCAAGGGCGGGGTCATTTACTTTGACGGCCAATTCGACGATGTGCGGCTGCTCATCAACCTGGTGGCGACCGCCTTTGAACAGGGCGCGACTCCGCTCAACTATGCCAGGGTCACCGAGCTCACGAAAGATGGTGAAGGTTTCGTCGACGGTGTCCGATTCCGCGACTGCGAGACCGGAGAGGAATTCGAAGCGCAGGGCAAGGTGGTGGTCAATGCCACTGGACCTTTCGCCGACAACCTGCGGCGCAGCGCCGACCCCTCGGTTCAACCGATGATCGCTCCCAGCCAGGGCATTCACCTGGTGTTCGACCGCTCCTTCCTGGCCGGCGACAGCGCCATCATGGTTCCGCATACCAGTGACGGGCGAGTGATGTTCGCCATACCCTGGCATGGCCATACAGTGGTCGGAACCACCGATACAGCGATTTCCGAGGCCACACTCGAGCCCATTGCCCAGGAACAGGAGATTGAATTTATTCTGCAGACGGCCTCGCTGTATCTCGAAAAGAAGCCCACCCGCGGCGACGTCCTCAGCGTCTTCGCGGGAATTCGGCCGCTGGTGCGTTCGGGCGAGTCCGGGAACACCGCCTCGCTCTCGCGCGACCATACCATCCGCATCGAGAATTCCGGCATGATCACGATCTGTGGAGGCAAGTGGACCACCTATCGCCACATGGCGGAAGATTGTGTCAACCAGGCGGCCACGCTTGCCCGGTTGCCGGAACGGCCCTGCGTGACCGGTTATCTCAACGTCCACGGATTCCAAACCGCTTCCGAGAAATTCGGCCACCTGCGGGTGTACGGATCCGACGCGCCGATGGTGCGGCAACTGGAAGAGAGCCAGCCGGCGTGGGCCGAGCCGCTCGATAGCGCGCTTCCCTATACCGGCGCGGAAATCGTCTGGGCGGTGCGTCATGAGATGGCGCGCACCCTGGAAGACGCTCTGGCGCGGCGCACGCGAGCACTGTTTCTCAACGCGCAAGCCGCCATCCGCATGGCGCCCCGCGCGGTGGAATTGATGGCGCGGGAATTGGAGCGCGACCAGGACTGGCAGGCCGAACAACTGCGCACCTTTAACGATACGGCCCGGAACTACCTGGTCAGTTGAACAGAGTGGCTCATCCAATTTTTCTCAGTCATCGAAGCGAGACGCGGATCGGGAGTCCGGATAGTCATCTCGGCTTTTCACGAGAATCTCGTCCGCTTCCACAAGAGCAGGCCGCAGGCCACCAGACACACCAGCGTGGTAACCACCAACACCGCCGTCCAGGGGAGATTCATCGCCACCGGCTGATGTTTGGCGCCGATGGCCAACCACACGAAGATGGCAACGGCGCCGGCCGCAATGATGAGTTCCCACCAGTGACGAGCCGGTTTTTCGCGGGATAGGGGGTCTTCGCCCAGCAGGCTCGAAGCGACGCGCCCGGGGTCGAGACCGTAACGGGCACACTCCCGCGCCACGGCCGCCTTCCATGACACGTGCTCGGACTCGGATGCCTCGGCCGAACAGATCGCTCCGGCCCCCGCAATCATGATTACCGAGCCCGTGAATACCAGCACGTGAGCCCAGACACCTTGTCCGGCGAGTTCGCCGAAAACCAGGATTCCCCATGCCAGGCCCCAGAGCTGGTTCGTGTTGGACAGCGGAATCCCGCGGGCAATCCCGATGTACTTGGCGGCATAATTCTGAAACAGATCTCCCACTACCCAGCAGAACCCGCCCAGAAAAAGCCAGATCAGCACCGGCCGCGCCCGGACCAGTTCGGCGATGACGCCGTGCACTCCTCCGGGCATGAAGGCCACGGCCAGGCTGGACACCGTGCCCAATTCACCGAACGTGAATACGGTGACAAAAGAGAGCGGGTTCATGCCGCTGATGTAAGCCTTGCGGTACGGAATGTACATGGTGCCCAGCAGCAATCCGGCGCTGAGGGCGGCCACGATCCCGAGCGCCGCGCCGCCCGGTGGCCGGTGGCCCGTTTGCTGGGAAGTGGCATAGGCCAGCAGGCAAGCCCCGCCCACAATCGCCACCGCGCCTCCCACTACCCGCCCCCAGCCGGATCCGCGCAACTCATTGAACAGCAGCCAGCCCCAGAACAAACCCACCAGGCTGTTGATATTCCAGAGCGGGAAGGCGATGGATAGCCCGACGTTGCGGACGGCGAAGACTGTCAGGGTATTGGCCACCGCCCACAACATTCCCGCGATGACCGCCCAGACGATCAGGTGCGGCTTTTCGCGAAGATCCATCAGGACATAGCCGGTTCCTTTCAAGGCCACCGGCACGGTCCATCGCGCGACGAACACGCCGGCCACCATGCCGAGCGAGATGAGGAAAGGGGAAAAACCGGCCGTCACCAGTTTGGTCGGGGCCTCGGCCGCTGCCAGCCACGTGGCCGCCGCCAATCCGCAGAATACTCCCAGTGCGTGGAGGGAGTACGCCGAAAATTTGGCTTTGGATACTAAGCTGCTCATTTCACCAGCACCAGCACAGCGATGCCGATGAACAGGACTGCGATGGGCAACCACAGGTGGGGGTCGGTGGTAATCGCCCGCGTAAGGGATTGCTTCGAATTTGCCATGTTCGTCTTGGAACTCCCAGTCACTGCCATTCTAACCGGGGGTCTTATGCAGGGTAGCATCTACTTCGCTCACCTGGACAGGCCTTCCTTCGTGGCACGACAGGGTTGCGGCAAGGCTGATCCGCATGGCGGCGATGGCGTCCGCTCCGGTGAGCGATGGCGGTTGGCCCTTCCTCACCTTGTCCACGAAATCCTGGATCTGGGTGAGGTAAGCGCCCTCGAAACGCTGCATGAAGTGCGGCACCACGTCATGCGTGATGCCTTCCTGCGTCATCACCAGAATCGGCGTGTGCTGGAAATAACCGATTTGAAGAGAGCCCTTCGTGCCCCAGATTTCGGTGCGGATATCGTAGCCGAACACGGCGTTGCGGCTCAACTGCACGGTACCCAGGGTTCCGTTCTCGAACACCATGTTCACCAAAGCGTTGTCGATATCGCCGACCGATTTCATTTCGGGATAGGCCAGCGCCCCGCCGATGGCGTGAACGGTGGCGACTTCGCCCATGAACATGCGGCCCAGGTCGAAATCGTGAACGCCCATATCGGCAATCAGTCCACCGCTGACCTTTGGATCGCAAAACTCCAGCGGGGGACGGAACGGGTCGCGGGAAATGGAGGTCATCACCACGGGAGTCCCGATGACGCCGTCGTCCACTTTCTTCTTGGCCGCCAGGTAGCCGGCGTCGAAACGGCGCTGGAATGCCATGTGGAAGAACACCCCGGCCCTTTCGACCGCATGGAGCATCTCGTAAGCGTCCGCCAGCGACAAAGCCATGGGCTTCTCGCAAAAGATGGCCTTGCCGCAGGCCGCGGCGTCCATGACCACCTCTTTATGAGTGCTGGTGGACGTGATAATGACCACCGCATCCACGTCCTTGTCTTGGAGCAGGTCCGGATGACTGTCATAGACCTTGATCCCGTCCAGTTCCCTGCCGAACTGTTCGCGGAGTTCGGGCTTCCGGTCGGCTACTGCGACCAACCTCGCGTTGGGAACGCGCTGTGCCAGGTTGCGCGCATAGACGCTGCCCAGCCTTCCCAATCCAATCACGCCCACCTTCAGGACACTGGACATATGCGTGCCGCCTCTGGATAGATTTCGGCCAACTTTACCGGCCGGTTTTCCCGGGCGGATTTCCCGGCAGCCAGAGCAATCGCCGCGGCCTTGAGTCCGTCCTCTCCACCGACGGGAACGGGCTTGTGATTCTCCACGGCATCTACAAAAGCCCGCATCTCGCGGACATAGGATTCGGCGTAGCGCTCCAGGAAAAAGTTGAGGGGCAAGGCAGTGTGAATGCCCGCGTGGTCGCAAAGGATATGGGTGTCGGGAGTGTTGTTGGCGACGGTCACCATCCCGCCCGAACCGAACATCTCGACGCGCTGATCGTAGCCGTACACGGCCTTGCGGCTGTTGTCGATCATGGCAAACGCGCCGTTTTCAAAGGTGAGGGTGATCACCGCCGTATCCCAATCGCCGGCTTTGCCGATCATTGGATCCACCAACACGGCTGCCCGGGTGTACACTTCGGTGACTTCGCTTCCCATGAGGTAGCGCGCCATGTCGAAGTCGTGGATGGTCATGTCCAGGAAGATTCCGCCCGACGCGCGGATGTAAACTTCCGGCGGCGGCCCGGGGTCGCGGCTGGTGATGCGCAGGATATGGGGTTGGCCCACCAGGCCGGCGGCGATGGTCTCCCGGACTTTCAGGAAGTTGGGGTCGAAGCGGCGGTTGAAGCCGACCATCATGCGGACTCCGCGGCGGGAGACTTCCTCATTGACGGCCTGCACCTTTTCGAGCGAAAGGTCAATCGGCTTTTCGCAGAAGATCTGCTTGCCGCGCGCGGCCGCATCCACGATCATCTGGTAATGCTGGTCGGTCGGGCTGCAGATGACCACGGCATCCACTTCAGGAAGTTCCAGCAGGTCGCGGTAGTCGGCAAACGTTCTGGCAATTCCGTACCGTGTGGCAACGGCCTCGAGTTCTGCCGCGGCGATATCGGAGACAGCCACAAGCTCGGCTCCGGGAATGCGTGTCGCCAGATTCCCGATGTGAATCTTGCCGATTCGTCCGGCTCCCAGAACGCCGAATCGAAGTTTTCTTGGTTTCATGTTCGTGGCTCGTCGTTAGCTTTTGTCAGGGTTAGGGACCATGAAATCTCGGATGACGGCGTTCAGGTCGGCGCCCGCCGCCAGGAACTGGCGCAAAGTGCGCCGCGTGCAGCCGAAGGTGTCGAAATCGTCGATCGAGATGCCGTTTTCGGAATTGGCCCGGGCGAAGTCGGGAAATTTGGCGGTCAGTTCGCGAACGATCGCCGGATCGACCGGCTTATCCATGCGCGGAATCGCTTCGATATCGCTGGCGTTGTAGCGGACCTGCCAGGAGTAAGGTGGGGAAATCACCACGTCCCCGCCAATGAACTCGCTCCAGTGCATGTGGTTGCGGAACGCAGCGGAGAGCAGCCGCAGGCGGTAGCCGCGCTCGCGGTAGATGCCGTAGGTCTTCTTGAAGACAGCCACACCGGCCCACTCCAGATAGCCGGGATCGATGCAGACGTTGTCCTTATCGATAAGTACCTTCAGCCAGTCGTCGAGCCGGCCGACCATGATGGTGCAGACGGGGCCCATCGAGCCGATGTCCAGACCTTCCTTCTCGCGGCGCGCCAGGCCGCGCTCCACGGCTTCGGCCACCGCGATGGCTTGCGGCAGGGTGAATGAAACCGTAGCGTTGATGCTGATACCGCGATAGGTGGCCTCTTCCATGGCCGCGATGCCGGCCCGCGTGGCCGGAATCTTGACGATCATGTTGGGAGCCAGTTGGCTGAAGTGGACGGCTTGGTCCACGATTTCCCGGGTGGACCGGTAGAAGCGCGGATCGGTCTGAATGGAAAGGCGGCCGTTACGGCCTCCCTGGGCATCGAAGATGGGTTTCAGAAGCGCGGCGCCCTTGACGGACATCTCTTCCACGATTTTCCAGCCGATCTGATCCTCGGTGGCGGTGGACATCTCTTGAACCAGAGTCTCGATGCGGTCGCGCCAGAGAAGCATCTGCCTTTTCAGGATGGAAAGCGCAATGACGGGGTTGCAGGTGGCGCCAACCGCGCCGTGCTCGATGGAATAGGCCAATTCATCGAGGGCAGCAGAGTCGTTCCACAGGCAGGTGGGAGTGGTCTGCGTCATTTGGAACAAGGGGCTCTTGTAAGAAGTGAGGGTGTCGGCTGGTGCCATCGAAACCTCTAAACTCAATATGATAACGTGTGCAACCAGATTGTAGCCCCGCATGCACGATTCCGTCAATAGGCATTTCAAAGGTGTCGCAACAGCGAACGAACACTACATCAAGGCGGTTCCCGAGAGCGTCCGGGTGGCTGTCGAATCGCTCGATCATCTGCTAAAATCAAGACCGGGAACCGTTGAGGGTGGACAGGCCAATTGAATCCAATTTCTTTCGGCGCCGCCCGTAAGTTGTTCAAAATAAATTCGGGCCACCCTAGCTCAGTTGGTAGAGCGGCTGATTCGTAATCAGCAGGTCGCCGGTTCGACCCCGGCGGGTGGCTCCATTTCTCTAATAATCAATAACTGAGAAGTTCAAGCTGAAGCCCGAAGCCATCGCCGTGCTGAAAGCTCGCTACGAAATATTCCTCCAGGAACGCCGCTTTCTCGATAACTGTTCCTCCAAATCCGAGAGCTCGGATGGACAGGCGTGGAACGCCTTCGAGTTCTGCCCGCGCGGGCATTGACATGACTTCTTCCCTTGCCGTCAGTAGATCAGCTTGAGTGAGAACTGGATCTGCCGCGATGAGCCGGCGGTGCGGCTGATCATGCCGAAGCCGGGCCCCGTTACGGTATTGGAGGGCAAGCCGAAGTTCACGATGTTGAACAGGTTGAAGAATTCGGCGCGAAATTGCAGCGTGCCCAGTTCCGCCGTTCCCCGCTTGCCGATGGGCGTGTCCTTGATCAGGGCCACGTCCGCATTGTGGAACCCCGGGCCGCGAAACGTGTTGCGGCCGAGCGTGCCGAAGCGCCCGTGATTCGGTCCGGTTCCGCCGGACACATCGATCGGAACGTAGAAGAGGGAGGCGTTGTCGGCTCCCAGCCCGAAATAGTCTTCGCGTATGCTGCGGCTGGTCGAAAGGTCAGGGACTCCGATCTGATCGGGCCGGTCGGTGCCGCCCGCCCCGACTCCGGTTTGCTGCACCCCCGAGTAGACGGTGAAGGGCAGGCCGGTGAGCAATGTCCCCATGCCCAGCAATTGCCAGCCGCGCGTGAGCGTCTTGCCCAGAGGCCGCAGAAGGCCCACTGAATCGGCATGCAGATCCTGGAAGAGACTGAAAGTGAACGCCTGCCTGATATCGAAGCCGGACGGCCCTTTGTCGGCGCCCGGATCGAAGGGGTTCATCGGCGCGGTCTGAGCGACGGCGCCCGAGGATCCGGTGATGAAGCCGCCCAGCACCGCGCTCGAATCGTCGATCGATTTCGAGTACGTGTAGCTGGCCTGAAACCCAAGGCCGGACGCGGTCAGGTTGTTCCGCGCGGACAGTTGCAGGGCATGGTAGGTGGAATGCGAACGGTTGGTTATCTCGCTGACCGGCCCGTACCCGCCGGTCACGCGGCCCAATGAATCGAACTGTGTATAAGGCGCGAAGGAGGGGTCCGCTCCGGTGTAACCGTTGGGGAAATCCATGACCGGCAGCTTGATCCCCTCGGTTCCCACGTAAGTTCCATCCAGGATGACGCCCCGGACTTTGTGTTCGATGCCCGCCGTCCACGTGCCGACGTAACCGCCGCTGAAGTTGGGCGTGATACCGCTCACGGCCAGCGGCGTGATCTGATGATCGGGTGAAAGCGCCGCCAGGTCCTGCTCGAAGCGGAGCACGTCCATGGGAGTGTTCGGGGCCACCTGTTTCGAGTCGCCCGAGGGGAACACCAGTTTCCCGTCCGGGGTGTACACGGCAGGCAATTGCTGGGGCGTGATGGTCATGCCGTAGCGAATGGATTGGCCGGGCGCGGCGGTGAGGCGCGGATACATGACGAACGGTGTGCTGCCGGTGAGCGAGTTGTCCTGCCAGAGATTGACCAGCAGCGTGGTGATGGCGCCGCCCACGTGCGCCGTGGTGTTCGAGGCGATGCGCCCGTCCACCGATAGCCGGGGGCCCCAGCCATTCTTGTCGAGCTTGTATCCGGGCTGGGGGTTGATGATCAACTGCGACCCGGGCAGGTCCGTTCCGCCCGAGAGCACCGGTGCGGAGGTGCGTTTGTCCGTCTCGCGGATGGGCGAAGTGATTTCGTAGCGCAGGCCGTAGTTCAGCGTCAGCCGGCCGGAGATCTTCCAGGCGTCCTCGAAATACGCGTTGTACGAATCGCGGTGGATGGCCGAATCGCCGATCGAATCCCCTTGCGCGAACATCAGCGGCGCAACCGCGATGGTATAGGTAAAGGCGCTCGCGGTGAGCAGGCCGGTCAGCGTATCGGGCAGAGGGTCTCCCACCTGAATGTTGTGCGCGCCGCTGACGGAGGGGATCTCGACGGGCGAATACGCCACGCCGCCGCCGAACTGGTACTGACCGTTGGGACTTATCCCGAACAGCGTGGTATCGCGATTGGAGCGAACCTCGCCACCGGCCTTGAAGGTATGCTTCCCGCGAATCCGGGTGAAGTTCGCGCGCACCTGGAAAAGGTTGCCGTATGCCGCCATGACGGAGCCGCCGGCGGCGTTGAAGGCTTCATAGAGTCCATCGCCGAATATCAGCGAGGGGTCGGTGCGATCGGGCGTGGGGAACGAAGGCGTGGTGCGAGTGAAGCCGATGGAGAACTCCTGGGTAGAGGCGGGAGATGGCGTGCGCGTCAGGGTGATGACGCCGTTGCGCTGGCGATCGAGGAATCCCACGGCGAATTCGGGAGAGATGGCGGTCTGGCTGGGATTGGTGGTCGGGCCGGTGCTGTTGTCCATGGTGAACCGCCCGAACAACTTCGACTTGTCGGATAGGTTGTGATCGATGCGCGTGGAGAACTGATCGGCCACCGTGGTTACCTTCGATGAGCCCGCCCAGGTGCGCGCACCGTAAGGGCCCTCGGCGTCGTTCGGCAGAGGGTAGCGTGCCAGCACTTTCGCGATGCGCGGATCCACCGGCACAATCAGCGTGTCACCGGGGTATGCGGTAGTGTCGAGACCCTGGCGTTCGGCGGCGGAGGGGACAGGGAGCACCTCGGTGACGCTGAGCACCTGGCGGAACCCCTGATACTCGGCAAAGAAGAAGGTCCGGTTGCGGCCGTTATAGAGGTGCGGAATCACGACGGGGCCGCCGCCGGTGAGGCCGAATTCGTTGCGGATGAAGGGCGGAATGCGGGCCGGGCTGGCGACCGTGCGGTAGTCGAAGAAGTTGCGCGCATCGAGTGCGGCATTGCGCAGAAACTCGAACGCGGAGCCATGCACGGAATTCGCTCCCGACTTGGTGATAATGTCGGTGAAGCCGGCCGCTCCACGCCCGATTTCGGCGGGCATCCATCCCGAACTGGAGCGAATCTCCTGCACCGCGTCGACGTTGAAGTTGGTGAAAGTCGCTCCTCCCATTTCGGGATCGCTACTGTCGGCGCCGTCCATGGCGAATACGGCCGCGGTGCCGCGCTGCCCGTTCACCGCGAACTGCTGGGTGAAATTGGACGCGCCGTTGGTGTCGGTCATGGTGCCCGCCGCCAGCAGCAGCAGTTGACTGAAGTCGCGCTTGTTCAGCGGCATCGCCGAGACCGTCTTCGCGGACAACTGCTCGCCGCCGGTGCCCTTGGGAGATTCCGTGCCGGCCAGGAGCGAGACAGAGCCCTCCGCCGATAATTCGAGGACGGCCGCGGACGCGCTGCCCGGCAGCCGGACCTGCTGCGAGCACGTTGCCGTGGAGCCCTTGTACTCCACCGAGACCGAGTACTCGCCGGCCGGCAGCCCGGCAAACTCAAATTGGCCGTCACTGCGAGTGGTGGCCGCCGCCTTCGTGCCGGCTGACTGTACGCGGACGACGGCACCGGCGATCGCCGCGCCGTGGGCGTCACGCAGGGTCCCATTCCACGAGCCCCCGGAGGGTTGGTCTTCCCCAGCCAGCACGGGAACCGCAATTGCAGCGCACGCGATCAGGACGTAAAGCTTTGTCAACAAGACATCAGCATAACTCACACCATCCGCGCGCATTCGCCAGGCGTTTGTAGCGCCGCGCCGAATGTCCTCAAGGAAACTTTGGTTTGTGATCGCCGTTCAAATGGCGCGATCACGCCATCGGCAGTTACGGCGGCGTGGCGCTGGTGCAGGCGGCCGGCCGATCAGCGCCGCCGCAGCCGGCCAGCGCTGTAGCTCACCCCAGTGCGGCCTGCGTGCCGCCTCGCCCCGAGACGCCCCGGCCTACCCTTCCCCGACCGTCTGCCCGTAAATGCGATTGAAGAATCCGTCGGTCATGCCCGCCAGGTAGTCGCAGATCACCCGGTGGACCGGCGTGCTCCCGGCCCGTTCGCGATATCCCGGCGGCAGCGAGTCCGGCGATTCCAGAAAGAACTCAAATAGTTCGCCGATCCTTTCCATCGACCGCCGCCGGTCCTGCGCCAACGGTTCCGAGGAATACACCCGCGCATACAGCAACTGTTTCAGCGAGCGCGTCAGTGCCCCGGTGTCCGGGGTGAAACGCGCCACCCGCTCCGGATAAGCGCGCACCGATTCGAAGTCCTCCAACCCGGCGTGCCGCGCCGCCTCGACGGTGCCGTCGATCAGCCCCGTCACCAACCGGTCGATCAGTTGCCGCACCGATTCCCAAACCCACTCGCGCTCGGTTGCCGCCGGATACTCGGCGCGAATCTTCTCCAGAATGGCCGCGCATGGCCCGGATTCGGATGCCACCGCTTCCGGCGTCAGGATACCGGCCGCATAAGCGTCGTCCAGATCGGCCGCCGTGTAGGCCACTTCATCCGCCAGGTCGATCAACTGCGCTTCGAGCGGCGGCCGCAGTCCCGGCAGGTACTCGTCCATCTCCGGCGATTCTCCCGGGCCGAAATCGCGCGAATGTTTCACCATCCCTTCGCGCAATTCGAACGTCAGGTTCAGGCCCGGAAACGCCACGTAGCGCTGCTCCAGGCTCTCCACCACGCGCAGCCCATGCCAGTTGTGGTCGAACCGCTCTCCGAAGCGGCCCATCTCGCGGTCCAGCGCCGCTTCCCCCGCGTGGGCGAACGGCGGATGCCCCACGTCGTGCACCAGCGCCAGCCCTTCCGTCAGGTCTTCATTCAGGCCCAACACGTTCGCCACCGTGCGCGCAATCTGGGCCACTTCGATGGTGTGCGTCAGGCGGTTGCGAAAGTGGTCGGAAAGCGCCGGCGTGAAAACCTGCGTCTTGGCTTCCAGGCGGCGAAACGCGCGCGAGTGGATCACCCGGTCGCGATCCCGCTGGAAAGCGTTGCGGTACGGGTGAGAGGGCTCCGGATAGCGCCGGCCCCGGCTCCGTTCCACCGGGAACCTGAGGCGCTCCAGCATGGCAGAGCCGCCGCCCTACTGCGTCCCCATCTGGCCCAGCAGGCTGACCGCTTCCTGACTCACCGCGCCGGTTTCAGTCACCAGCGGCTTCAGCAATTTGCGCGCTTCGGCGGGGTTCTTCTTGGCCAGGTAACGGGCCAGGCTGATCGTCGCCTGCTCCTTCGAGACGAAGACCGTCGGGTGATCCATCAGCCTCCGCAGAATCTTTTCGCCATCCGCCTCGCGGCCCATCGAAAAACAAATCTGTGCCAGCGACAGGTTGGCTAGCGAGGAATACCTCTCATCCCCGTGCTCCGCCACCTCTTGAAACGTCTTCTCGGCTTGGGACAGGTTGCCGCCGTCGGCCTCGCTCGCGCCCAGATAATACCCGGCGATCGCGGCTTCGGCGGTCCCCGCATGCTCGCTTCGAATCCGGGTGAAATCCTTGGCGACTTCCTTTTGTTTGGCTTCCTCCGTGGGAAATACCAAACCGCCCGTCGCCGATGTGCCCTGCCCGGCCGGAGCTTCCTGCGCCAGAATCGCCTGCGCCAGTTGCTGCTCCACCGCCGCGTGCTCGCGCCCACGATGAAACCAGTAGCCTATGCCCAGAGCAATCGCCACCAGGCCGATCGCCCCGTAGCGGATAACTTCTTTCCGGTGCTCCTCGAACAGGCTCACCGTGTGTCCGATTTCGAGGGCGAACTTATCCGTTCTTAACTCTTTACGCGTGACTCTATTCACGAAAACCTCGGTAGGGGAAGCCTCCAGTTTAACACGTTCCCGCCCGGCCGCAGCGGGAGTTCCCGGAACAGGGAGTTCCCAGAACCCACTTTCGCGCGAAACGCGTGCTCCCCGGTATAGAATTGATTCTAGTGAGAAATACGACAGCATCCGTCAGGATGACCGGGATTGCCGGAGCGATGCCGCCGGCTCCGGCGCCGCTGCGGTAAGCGCAACCAAAAGCCCATCTTGATTAGAGAGGCGCAACCACCCGGGTAGCCAAACCATTGCCATGCGAAAGACATCCTTTTACTCCCTGTTTCTGACGCCGCTGTTGCTCGCTCAGCCGCAGGCTCGCCCCACCACGTTCGCCACGCATTGCACCGTCTGCCACGGCGGCGATGCCAATGGCACGGACCGCGCTATCGGCATCCTCCCCTTCGTCACTTCGCATTCCGACCGGGAACTCTCCACTTTGGTGCGGAACGGCCGCCTCGACAGGGGCATGCCCAAATTCGATTTTAACGACTCCGAGATGAAGGAGTTGATTGCTCGCCTCCGTGGTCTGGTCTCTGCCGCGAGCGGCTCCGCCGCGGTACCGGCGCGCGTTGGCCGCCGCGGAGCCTTCCAAGCGCACCCCGCCACGCTGAAACTTCAGGATGGCCGCGCTCTTCAGGGCACCCTGACCAGTTCGACCCCGTTCAGCGCCACGCTATTGACCGCCGACGGCAAATTCCACCTGCTGGAGCGCAGCGGCGAAATATACGCGGAGCGCCCGATCGAGCCAAAACTCGACTGGCCGAGCTACGATGGCAGCTATACCGGCAACCGTTTCAGTTCGCTCGAACAGATTAATACCGCCAATGTGAAGCGCCTGGCCCCCGCCTGGATTTTTCCGGTAGCGGGCGCGCCGCGGCTGGAGGTCACCCCCGTCGTGGTAGACGGGGTCATGTACATCACCGGCGCGAACGAGGCTTACGCCCTCGACGCAACCACCGGCCGCCAGATCTGGTCGTTCCGCACGCCACGTACTCCGGGCCTGCTCAGCGAGGCTGGTGCCGGCGCCAATCGCGGCGTCGCGCTCTCCGGCAACCGCGTATTCATGATCACCGACAACGCCCATCTGCTTGCACTTGACCGCCTCTCCGGCCGCAAGCTGTGGGATGTCACCATGGCGGACATAAAAGAGGGTTACAGCGCGACCGCCGCTCCCCTGGCGATCGGCGATCTGGTGCTCTCCGGTGTTGCCGGAGGGGAGGAGGGCGCGCGCGGCTTTGTGGATGCCTATCGCGCCGACACCGGCCAGCGTGCCTGGCGCTTCTGGACCATCCCGGCGCCTGGCGAGAAAGGCTCGGAAACCTGGGTCGGAAACGCTCTGGAGCATGGTTGCGGCGCCACCTGGGTCACCGGTTCCTACGACGCGGCCCTCGGATTGGTCTACTGGACCATAGGCAATCCCTGCCCGGACTTCGACGGCGATGAGCGCAAGGGCGACAACTTGTATACCAACAGCGTTGCCGCGCTCGACATCAAGACCGGCGTCCTGAAATGGTACTTCCAATTCACGCCCCACGACACCCACGACTGGGATGCCAATGGCCCGCTTATCCTGGTTGACGAACCATGGCAGGGGAGTCCCGGCAAGTTGCTGGCGCACGCCGATGTGAACGGCTTCTTCTTCGTGCTGGATCGGACCGCCGGAAACTTGCTCCTCGCCGCGCCTCTTGGCCCACAAAACTGGACTACCGGATACGGCAAGGATGGCCACCCTGTTTTGACCGATCACTTCGAGTCCACCCTGGAGGGAACGCTGACCTGCCGGACCGGAACCGCGAAATGGCCCTCCTCATCATTCGATCCGGCGTCGAAGTTGTTCTTCGCGCGGGTTTCCGAGGACTGCGACACAGTCCGCAAAGATCCCACCCCCACCGAAAGCGGCCAGCGGTTTTGGGGCGGGAGCATGGCGTGGCAAGGGGGAAAGAGTTATATCCGCGCCGTGGACATCCACACGGGCTCGAAGGCATGGGATTATCCGCTGCTGAACGGCGGCGGCACCGGCACGCTCGCGACGGCTGGCGGGCTACTGTTCATCGGCGAGAACGGCGGCACATTCACCGCGCTGGACTCCAAAACCGGAACCCCCGTCTGGCATTTCGAGACCGGCCAGCCCTGGCGGGCTTCACCGATGACTTACATGGCCGGCGGTATACAATACGTGGTTCTTGCCGGAGAAGGCGGAATCTTTAGCTTTGCTCTGATGCAATAAAGGAAAGGGAGATCGCCTGCGTATCGGCTGCTCGCCGGGCGCTGCTTCCTCTCCTGCCACGCGGCGGTCACATGCTCTCCAAATTTCAATCTCCTTCATCCCCAGTCACTTACCGCCGAGTTTAATGGCCGCGACACAAGAAAAATTCAATTTCAGCCGATAAGAGACAAAGATATCGATTTGGTTGACTTAAGACCGTGGCTACCAAACAACTGAACACCCCCGCGAAGGCGGCCGGCCAGGAGAGTCTTCTGCCGGTGTTCGCAACCCTGCTTCAGGGCATCGCGGCAAACACCATCAAAGGCGATCCGGAACAGTACCGTCAATACCGCGCCAAAATGCAGAAGGTCGCGGACGTGGACGAGGTGCGAGAGTGCGTTCCGGAACTCACGATGAAGGCCGAAATAGCCATCAATTTCCTCCAGCACCACTGTGCCCGGACGAATGGGTACTTCCTCTCGCAAATCTCCGAACTGACAGCGGCGATCGACCTGCTAGTGGGCACACTATCCGACTTGGCGGTGGCCAAACCGGAATACACAAGCCAACTAAAGGATATCGCGCAAAAGATGCATACTGCGGGCGACCCGGCGACCCTCCAACAACGGAAAGCAGATCTCGCGAAGTGCATTTCCGAAATCCGGCAGGCCGCTGAAATCCGGTCCCACGATAATTCCGATTTGGCCGCGCGGGATCCGGTCACGGATTTAGGCGGCAGGCTCGCCGCGGAGGCGGCCCTGACCGAGGCTTGCGCGTCCCAATCCCCCGCGTGCGTGGTGGTCCTGCTGATGGATCGCCTTAAGCTGTACAACCAGCGGTACGGCCGGGATGTGGGCGACATGGCCCTGCGCTTCCTGGCGGAATCGGTGAAGCGGTCCTTCGAATGTGAGGGCTCGCTCTTCCGGTGGACTGGCCCGGTTCTGCTGATGCTGCAACCTCGCCCCGTGGACAAGGTTCAACCCGAAGTACGCCGCGTCATGGAGTCGCGACTGCAGTACGACTGCGAGGCCGGGTCGCGCCACCTGCTGCTTTCGATCGATGCGACCTGGTGGGTGATACCAATGATGGTGGACCCCCGCTTGCTCGCCAACAAGATCGATGGGCTGGTCAGAGCCCCGGGAACCGGGACAACCGGAACCGGGACAGCCTGAACTGCGCGATTTTTCTGGCGGCTGCGCCCACGTCGACCTCACCGCCCACCGGATCCTGGACGGAGTTTGGACACGGAGAGGCTCAACTGATGGGTTTTGTCACGGTTTTGCCACGCTCGGGCCTGTCTTGAGCAGTTTTGCACCCCGTCGCGGAGTGCGGCGAGTCAAGAAGTGTTTTAGGATGGAGAGAGCAACACCTGTCGGGGCGTAGCGCAGCCTGGTAGCGCACCTGCCTTGGGCGCAGGGGGTCGGGCGTTCAAATCGCCCCGCCCCGACCATAACTACTTGATTTTTCAGTAGTTTGCGGCGTTCGCTTTTTGATCGGTCCGGAAATTTGTGTGCACTTGTGTGCAGTTCGCGAGAACTCCTCACTGCACACCGTCCGTCGGCCTACGCTGAGTTGATCCGCGCCACCCTCCATTCCGCCTGGCGGTCCTGCGGCATCCGACCTCTGTACGAGTCGGGGACAGTCTGCCCCAAAAGCGCGGCAGGAATTCAGACGTATTGGCGTCCAACAATAGCCAGTGGCACGACAACCGCCGCACGCTGGGCACGAAACTTCCGGGAATCTGGTGCTGGCGATGAGGTGACCATGAACATTGCCCGCCACGTCTCGCGCGCCATGCTCTCGCGCTATTCGCACGTGCGGATGGAAGCGAAACGGCGAGCGCTGGACGAGATCGCGGCACGGCAGCGGGCCTCCGACGAGAAGCGGAGGGAGGAGACAGAAAACGGCAGCTTTCGGCTCAGGTGACGGCTCAGTCCGCTCCGGTACAGTGACACTGCCGCAGCTTTGGGGCAGCACGCACAGGCACCTTCTAACCTCGGCTACGTCTTTGCACCCATGGAACGGTCGTCCTTGTGCGGATGTGGTCCTCCGCCAACCTCCGGGTCAGTCGCTATAAGCCGTTTGATGGCATTAGGAGCTTTGTTGAAAAACAGATCGTAGTTAACCGTGAGGTGGTTCAGAATGTCTGCATTCCTCTTTAGCGTGTTGCTGTGCCGCTCTATTTCGCTGAGGGTAAGCCAACTGAACTCCTTTCCACCGATCTCGAACGATTTCCGAGCAAGCGCCTTCTCTTTTTGATCCTCAGCCTGAATGACCACCGAATAAAACTTGAAGGAATAACAGGTCTCCTGGTGAGCTCGTTCAGAGTGCTTGACAGAAGTAGAGTCTACACCGTCCATGTATCTAATCGATACCTGCTTGGTTCCGAGTCCAAGGTATGCCGCGATGCAATGCACGAAAGATGCCTCCTGAAGCTCAAGTGGAACGTCATGAGCATATCGCATGTGAGGCAGAACAAAACAGTCCCAGACTACATCGCGAAAGACCAAGAATCTCTCCAGACGGTCTTGAGCATTTCCCTTAAGGAAGAACAGCACGCGCCACTCGTCCCTTCGGATAGCGTTGGCGCAAATTTCTTTGAGCAAGCTGTCCGTCGAAGGAACTCGAAAACGCTGAATGACCGCATACAGAAACCAAATCAGGGAAGCCAGGAACGTCATTCCCGCGACAGCCTGCCACTGCGGGCCCGTGAGCCCAAGCCGATCCTTGAAATCTGACACCAACAACGTAAACGTCACGGTGGCTAAAATACCGAGCGGTCCAACCCAATCGTCCGCCCGGCGCACTTTCACGACGAATACATGCAGCAGGTATCTTAGTGTGTCAAACCTGATGGCGACTGTCTCGCTTGGTCCGGAGAGGACGCGCTTCGTCTCCCCGCCACGACCTTGATCAGCCATTACCTCACTTCTTTCACGCCCGGGAGGGCAACGAATGCTTCACATGTATCACAGCCCGAGAAGCAATAACTCCTTCTGCTCATCGACATTAGTTACCCAATCGCTTCGACGTTGTAGTACGCCGGGCCCAGTTTCACATCAAAGAACACGAGGCGAAGTGGCGCGCCGTCCGTGCATCTCGTGTATGCGAACTCGAAGTAACCCTTGACGAACCAGTAGCGCCCGCACTCGTGCACGAGCGAGGCACAGGCTGGCAGTCTCGCGCCGGCTTGTCCCCGAATCATGATAGCCTCTATCGCCCTCCACAAGAGCGTCCGTTCGAAAGGATCATCTGTACTGTACTTAGCGGTCTTGCGGTACGATGTCAGCGTTAGACCCACCACGGGGACGGCGCCGTATGCGACCTTCTGCTGTAGCCCTTGGGACAGTTCTGCAAGTACAATGTCTGATTCACTCATAATTGAACCGCCGTAGACATTGTCCTCGAACTCTGAAATCCGCAGCATGTATTTGTCATGGCGTCCATCCAGATGCGAGCCAATGAATCGCCGCGCTTCATCAAGGTCGCCGAATCCGACCAGTGATAGCTTCCTGAAGCCTGTCTCTGTGGGAAGGAGGTTCAGATAGTAGTGCGTGTGGATAAAGTTCTTTCTAAACCAAGCGAACTTCTTAATGAACTCGACGCAAGGAATTAGATACGCATCATAGGTAGGCAAGCCGAGTGCTTTGACGAGATTGAAGTCTTCGACGATGTCCGTGTCAAACATATCGGCGAGGCGTTGCTTGCCAATACTCCGAAGTTTCCCGCTCCAACCCACAATAGTGCGATCGACTAGGAGGGGTACATCCGGCCTCTTCTCGTGCGATGTTCCGGCAGAAAGAGAAGATCCAGCAGCCAAGCCTCCCCCGCCTGGACGTTCGCCACCACCGCCTTGCGCCCGTCGTGTCACCGTCATGTTCTTCCAAAGCCGTCGAAGTGGAGTTTGGAAAGAGTGGGTTCGTGCTGGTTCTGATACTTGCCCGAATATAGAAATGGACGGCCAGCAACCGTGAACCAAAAAATCTGACCAAACACTATGTTGGGATAGACCCGCGTGGGCCTGCAAACGACGATTTCAAGTGTGAGCTTCCCAAAGAAGCCTTGGTCAATAAGTCCGGCCGTAATGTGATTTGTTATGAATTTCCGTCCAACAGAACTCCTCCCCGTGAGTAGAGCAGCATAGTAGTCTGATCCAAACTCCTCAACAGTGCAACCCAAGTAGCATTCCCCTGGAATAAGTACGAGGCCTTTCTCAGGA
Organism: Bryobacteraceae bacterium; assembly: GCA_052148435.1. Taxonomy (GTDB): domain Bacteria; phylum Acidobacteriota; class Terriglobia; order Bryobacterales; family Bryobacteraceae; genus JBEKYD01. Next base: position 1,892 of record JBKQIF010000123.1, on the reverse strand, counting down.
ATCTCAAGCTCCTCATATTCATCTTCACATTTCAGATCAATAACCTCGTTCTTGATCCTTCTAATGCACGGCCCGAGGCGGTAATTATACGAATTCGGGTTCAGCAGGTGCTGGTCGAATGGTGAAATTATGATCCGACCATGGCTGACCTGCTCCCGAATCTCGGTACCAGTGAGCCAACCAGACGAAGAGGATTCAGACTGATCCACAGCTTCGCTCTCTCGCTAGATTCCAGCCCCTATATGTCTTGTTGTTCGGCATCCAAAGTAGTACATTGTCATGTCCGCACGCCCCATAGTCGAGTTCGACTCGTGGGTCATCGATATGAAACTCGCCGTCATAATCCGCCCTCTGTGGTGTGAATGGGAACAAGGGGCGTAAGACATAGCCATCAACGTGCAGGCACGTTTTGTCGATCATCTCCCGCGCTTTCGCTGGATCGTCGATCCCACCTTTTATCATTGGAATAGACAGGCGCAGTTTGTAAGTCCGTTCCGGCGAGAAGAAGTCAAGGACGCTGAAGATGTTTCTCGGCTGGTGGAGGCGAAAGATGGCATTGTTTAGGGATGTATCCCAATGAGCAACCGAAATATTCAATTCATCAATTCCTTCGATTCGCCGAAATATGTGGCCATTCGTATAGACCTTGAGGTAGGCCGAGGGCAGTGCGGACTTGATGCTGTTGACTATTGCTTGGAGATGGCGATTCAGGAAGGGCTCGCCGCCGCCTGTTATCTCGTACTTCAGAACGGGTTCTGAAGTCAGACTATGAAGTACGCGGGAAAAGTCAGCATCGACTGCCATGTGCTCTGGAAGTCCAGCGAACTCTGCTTCTCGGAACCTACTTGAGCAGAACACGCAGTCGGCGTTACATGCCATTCGTGTCGGTATGACGTAACACTTCTTGAACATTGAAATGGTTCTCCATCATTTCTTGGACAGCCGACCGCAGTTGAGCGAGATCGCCAGTATTGCATAGAAGAAGGTCGTGCGGAATCTGATCAACGCGCCATTCTATTTCGTTCTGTGGGTCGATGGGAGTGTGATCTAGGCGCGAGCGACGAACGCCTTGAATAGCAACGAACTTAAACCCCCAAGCTTTCAGGTACGGATAGTTGTGAGGTCTGCAGTCATCATTTGTAATGATCGAGGAACGCTGACCAATGTTTGCGTGTAAGACGTTATCAAAGAACTTGAGGGCCAGAAAATGAGGCTTCTCCCGCTGGATCTTGGCGCCCAAGAATTGGAGTAGTTCGCCATCCTGCTGATCGTGATTCTCCTTGCCGATAAAGTTGTAGATAACACGTTGCAGATCATAAAGTGGTGCGGCGAGTCGGATATTGACTGCGTGGAAAAGGGCGCCCACTATTCCAGCAGCCGTCGTCTTGCCATAGCCACTCGGTGCGAGGAATGACAGCTTGATTGCTGCTTGATATGGCTCAGGTAGAATCGGCAAATGAAGTTCGGGGTCATCAGACACCATGGGGCGAGGCACCTCCGGTTGGCTTGCCGGCGCAGGGCGAGTGTCCGAGGGCGCAGAAATCACCCCGCCACGTCACTGAGGGGCGATTCGCTCCTTCAGAAGCCAAGCCGAAGTGTGGTTCGCAGATGATCATCGCGCCTCAAAATCGATGCAACTGATTATTGTGCTATAAGATACCACAACGATACGGGGATTTGTTGACGGGTTGGCGAGGGATGGGGAGATCTGTGGATGCGGGACCGTGCCAACGGAGCCTCGGCCGAGAGTAGTGAGGCCTGACGGGCTAGCAGCCCGTGGCAGAAGTCAGTCTTTCTCAGATGGCGAGACGACGCGTTACCTGAATTGTGCCGAACGGCACGAGATCGTCGGCGTCGGGTAGTTCACTTTGCAATGCAAAGTGGCCGGGGCT
>JBKQIF010000122.1:0-10744 GCA_052148435.1 Bryobacteraceae bacterium | reverse complement strand
CCAGCCAGCCTCCGCACCACACCGTGAGGCCAGGTGCCGCATCGCCGTTCTTGCCCCGTATCGCAGTAATGCTGGGCGAACGCCGCAGCCATCCCTTCGCACTCCTCCGTGCTGACGCGCGCCACCGTGACCAGAAACTTCGTCGCCACAAGGGCCGAGGTCTTTCCCTCGCGCACTTGCTGCTGGAGCAAGCTTGGCGAGACCCGACGGCATCCACGTGCGGCGATACTCGACCACTCCGTGCCGCCGCCTCTGTCGAGACCTGCGCATCAGCGGTACCAGAGGAACGATACCGCTCGCCGGACAGGTCGGCGCGGCCGTTGAGCAGCTTCGACAGCGGCGGGCGCGCGACGCCCGGCACCTTCGCGGCGCCGTACACGGACCATGCGGCGGTGGGTCCGGCAAGAATCCGGGACTTCGCGCGGGATTTACCAGCACCCTCCCTGCCTCCTTCATGGTTGCCTCATCGTTTTCTGGGGGCAAAGGGCGTGAAAAAAGCAGGCCACTGGCTCCATGAGCCCAAAACGTGACCGTCCTATCGGAATACGAGGTTAGCGTTCGATGAGCTCGATCTGGGGAAAATGAATCTTCAGCTTATAGCAAATGAAGAGAACCAGGATCGCGCCCAGTGTGGAAAAAATGAGGCCGGCGGGATGATATCGTTCGTTTGTCGGGCGCGAAAACATGTGGGTAACGCCGCCGCCGACGATCGATCCGATGATGCCGAGCACGATCGTCCAGAAGATCGTGATGTGCATGTGCATCACCGATTTCGCGATAATCCCCGAGATTAGCCCAATAAAAACATACCAGATTAAGTGAAACATACTTTTCCTCCAGCCTTTGCATTCAGAACGTCGTCGAGTATAACCCAGGGTTTGGCAATTAAGCAGGCTTTCCTATGGCATTGATCGGCTTTCCAAATTGAAGCTCAAAAACTGGCCATAGTCAAGGGCGGAGTGAAAGCTGCTGGCGGAGTGAAAGTTGGGCGGAGTGAAAGTCTCCCACCAAGGCGGAGGAAAAGGGGACCACTGCTGCCTTCCGTAGCCCGTTGTTCCCGGGCGTTTGGGGGCGGCTGGAGCGGAGCGCTGCGACGCCCGTCGTGCCAACCGGTGAACGTGCGGCCGTTCAGACAGTCCCGCCGCTCTACCAACACCTTAACTCCTCAAACGACGGGGCGATTGTAGCCATTTGCGAATTGGCAAGGTATCTGCGCGAATTCGCCTCGGACCCGGCCATTACCACCGTCGTTAACGACCTCCGCTCCGACAAATTTGAAGCGACGTTTCTGGAGTTAGCATTGGCACACCGGTGGAAAAAGGCTGGTGCTTCCGTGACGCTGCAACCGCCCGTTCCTAGCGGAGTAGCGGATTTCGCCGCCGTTGTTGACGGTACTCGGTTTGTAGTCGAGGCCAGCACGTTTCCGGCTGATGACTTCTCAAAGTTGCAGGTCCGCGCTGGCACGATTGTTGCAGAGACGTTAGAATCCGTCGTCAAGAACCGGGTCCCGGTGGCGATCAAAGTTGTTATCAATGAGCACACAGAAGGGGATTTCGAGGGGAACCTGCGAAAGGCTGTTCGAGAGGTCTGCACGGCGCTGTTGAGCGCGCTCGGCGAAGGCGCGAGGAAAATGTCGGGGAACTTCGTTTTCTGCTCAGTCGATGCCGAGCAGATCACAGGCGAGACCGAGACCATCACCGACTCGACCGGTACACCGGCGCCGATCGGCGCCACCGATTGGAGCTTATGTATGCGCGTCTGCGCGAGACAAAAGCCTCCGGGGAGCTTTGCTTACGAGGCGCTCGCAGGGCCAGAGGGACCCGAGTCTGTGCGACTATTCTTAAGGTATCCTCGGCCTGACCAAGAAACTCTATCGGGAAGAATCGCTAAGAAACTACGAAAGCAAAAGCGGCAACTCAAAGGAGTCGATGACCCCCGGCTTGTAATTCTGGATGTCACTGCGCTGGCGAGTGAGGGCTTAAACGTAAGCGATGAACAGCTAAGGGCCGAACTGGAACGGGTGATGGCGAATACCCCAGAGTTAATGGGCGTCTGGCTCCTATCGATTGTCTTCCCTGCTCGCGCGAGGCATGAGTACTATGGGCCTTTTATTAAGAACAGTAGCTGCGCGTTCGCACTTCCGGCCAATTTCTTTCGTCAATTGGTGGAACAAGAAGGAATATCCGACTTTATCAATGATGTTGGCTATCTGCCCGAATCGCGGCGCTAGTGGGAACGAGGGGCGGCCCTGACCTCACGCTTGCAGACGTTCGAAACCGAGATGCTGGCCGAGCAAGAGAACTTCGCCGAGCTGGCCCGCATTAACCGGGAACTCATCGGCAAGGCAGAAGCCGTGGATTCCCCGCGGCGGGTCGTGTTGGACATGGACTCGACCGAGATCCCGGTTTACGGCCAGCAGGAGAACAGCGCCTACAACGGCCACGTCGAATCCACCTGCTATCACCCGCTGTTGTTGTTCAACCGCGAGGGCGACTGCCTGGCGGCAAAACTGCGGTCCGGCAGCCGTGCAGTGGTGCGGTTCTACAACAAGCGGGGGACGGCGGAGCAGTGCATCAAGGAAGGCAAGCAGGCGGTGAAGATGACTCGGCTGAGCTGCCACCGGTTCCGGTCGAATGAAGTGCGGCTATGGCTGAGCCTGATCGCCTACAACTTGGGAAACCTCTGGCGGCTGATGCTACCGAAGAAAATCGAGAACTGGTCGCTGACCAGTTTGCAGCAGCGGCTGGTGAAGACAGGCGGCAGGCTGGTCAAGCACGCCCGATACTACTGGCTGATGCTGGCCGAGAGCCATCTCACACGGCGGCTGTTCGGGAGCATGGTAAGGCGGATCGATGCGCTGGCGGTGGCGACCGGGTAGCGGGCGGGCGATGGTACAGCGAAACCGGGCAACTAAGGACGCGAGAGCCGGAGGGGTGTTTGTGGAAGGCAGTGAAAAGACGGGAGTTCGCGATTTTGGATTTTGCGAGCAGCGCGGGAGCCCCGTCTTGCGGGGTCGAAAGCGGCTCCCGGAAGAAGAATGCCGCTCGCAGGAACAAAGGATGGCGGTTTGGTTTACACTGAATGAGAGTTGGAAGTCCAAATTGGAAATTCCGGCTGGGTCGAAAAAAGAGATTCCAGCTAAACTCGATGCGAGCGAAATAAGGTTTCTTGCCGGAGGATAAGAGCCATGAGCGTCACTGCTGAAGAAGTCAAAGGGATGCTGGATGTAGCTTTGCTCACGCCCACCACCACGCCCACAGAAGTTGAAGCGGTGGCCCTGATAGTGCGCAATGAAGGGTATGGGCAGATGTGCGTAAATACGGCTCACATCCTGCGCGCGGCTGCCGCCCTGAAGGGCTCCCGCGTCAAGGTGGTTGCCCCTGTTGGTTTTCCTCTGGGAGCGGTGAAAACGGAAATCAAAGTATTCGAGGCTGAGCATGCCCTGGCCGACGGCGCTGCGGAGATTGATATGGTCCTGAATATAGGTGTGTTTCTCGATGGCGACTTCAAATCTGCGGAAGGCGATGTGCGCGCAGTCGTCAAGGCCGCCGGCGGAGCCGTGGTCAAAGTTATTATTGAAACTCCCTTCCTGACGGACGGACAGAAGGCCGACGCTTCCCGCGTGGTGCAGGCGGCGGGCGCGGCGTTTGTCAAAACCTGCACCGGATTCAGCCCCGATCCCTCCGCTCTGTACGAGGACATCCGCCTGATTCGCCGCACCGTAGGCCCCAACATGGGGGTCAAGGCTTCCGGCCGGGTTGGTAATTACTTTCGTTTTGCCGCCATGCTGGAAGCGGGCGCTAATCGCATAGGGCTTAATTTGCAGCAGGCCCGTGAGATTTTTCGCGGTTGGAAGGCAGAACACCCTCGGTCCGGGAACTGATGCGGCATCTGTCGATGCCCAACGTTTCGTCCACGGGGTCTTGTAGTGCGGGTGAAGACGCGCGCCTTCTCCGAGTTGCAGAGTTACTACCTCTTCGCGGATTACAAATAAGGAATTATGGTAAAGGGAATGCCAGGTGGAGAATATCGAAAAGCGTGCAATGCGCCGCGCGATGTGGCGGCTCGTGCCGCTCCTTTGCCTCTGCTACTTCATCGCCTATCTGGACCGGGTGAATACCGGCTTCGCCAAGTTACAGATGAATACAAGTCTGGGGCTGGACGATTCGATGTTCGGCCTCGGCGCCGGATTGTTCTTCATCGCCTATTTTCTGCTGGGCGTGCCGTCGAATCTGGTGCTCGGCCGGGTCGGGGCACGGTGCTGGATCGCCTGTATCATGACAACCTGGGGGGCGATCTCGGCCTGCTTCGCCTTCCTCGAACCGATCGGACACGCCATTGGTCTTTCCAATGAGTATACATTTTACCTGTTCCGCTTTCTGCTCGGCATGGCGGAAGCGGGCTTCTTTCCCGGCGTGGTGCTTTTCCTGACGCTGTGGTTCCCTGCGCTCTACCGGGCGCGGATCATCGGCCTATTTACTCTGGCCGCGCCGTTTTCCTCAATGCTCGGCGCGCCGCTGTCCGGCGCCCTTCTGAACGTCACCGGCTCCGGACTTGCAGGGTGGCAATGGCTGTTTCTTCTGGAAGGCGTTCCGGCGATACTGATGGCCTTTGTCGTATTGGGTTACTTGACCGACGGGCCTGACAAAGCGGCGTGGTTGGCGGCCGACGAGCGACAATGGTTGATCGCGAACCTGGACAGCGAGCACGACCGGAAGGAGAAAGTGGGCCGGCCGAGCTTTCTTAAGACGATATCGGATCCACGAATTCTCACGCTGGCGGCGGTGTATTTCTCGCTAGGCGGCATGAGCTATGGCGTTGGCTTCTTCTTGCCGACCATCGTCAAAGGCTTTGGAATTTCGAATTTCCGTACCGGTATGGTCACTGCAGTCCCATTTGTTTTCGGAACAGCAGGCATGCTGCTGCTGACACGCCATTCCGACAAGACTGGCGAACGCAAGCGGCATGTTGCATTTGCATTGTTCCTGACCGCGCTTGGCGCGGCGATGTCGGTGCTGTTTGACGATCCCGTGCTGAAGATTGCCTGCTTCTGCGTCAGCCAGATCGGAATCTCGTCGCTCCCGCCGCTGTTTTGGACCTTGCCGGCAAGCTTTTTGACCGGCACGGCGGCAGCGGCCGGGATTGCCGCGATCAATTCGCTAGGCAACTTGTCCAGCTTCCTCGGCCCATACATACTGGGCTATTCAAAGAACGCGACAGGTAGCTTCAGCATCGGCCTACTGATACTGGCGGGGGTATCTGCGATCGGTGCTCTGATTGCCCTGTCGCTGCGCCACGACAAGGGGCGGGAGGTGACCGTCGTTTGAAGCATTATGTCACGGCACTCGGCGTGCTTGTTGCTGTCCAGGTGCCGACGCAGGCCGGGGCGGTGCCAATCCGTCAACCCAGGTGCTGGTCAAGAAATCTCGCCTGAGCTTCGAGCGTATGTTTCTTGGCGCTGCGCGCGCGTCACTCTTGTCCACTGAAATGGCTGTGAGGCGAGAATCCGCCGCTGCCGGGATGATTGTCAAATGAAGAGTAGATGACGAAGCGAACCCGATCCCGCTTTTGAAATCCTCCGGTTGCAGCAGGGCTGATTCTTTCAGTGGCAAATGAGCCTTCGATGAACTGCTTGGCCAGTTCCGCGCCTTCCCTGGGGCGCAACCATCCACCCGGCGACGTAGCGGCTGAAGACGTCCAGGATGACGTAGAGATAAAAGTAGGTCCGTCTTACTTCGGCAGCGTTGAAGCGCGGTCGCACGTCCAGGCGCAGAGTCGGGTTACGCCTGCGTTTTCAATGAGCAAAGAGCGGTCAAACAGCTAATTTGGACGCGAGTGAGGCGTATTGGAATCATCAGCTTAGTCGCATCACCCATTGCTGACATGTGGTTTGCCAACCGGCCAACGGATGGATCTTGCCTCACTCCGGAGTGTCGACCGGCGCCGCTGCCTTAGTTGTGGGCGCCGATGTCTGGTGGCGCCGCACCGTTATGGCGTGATATCGGTAGCGCTCTGCCCGCCGAGCCTTTCACTGCCTCGCCGGGCACGTCCAATGTTTGGTTATCTCTCACCAACGGGGTTGCGCGTTTGGAAGGGGAGCAACCCTGTGAAGGCGCCTTTCTCCGAGTGGGCGACCATCCGGCCAAAACCGCGGCTCTGGATGCTGGACAAACCAGCCAGTCGTTTCTTGGAGCCGTGGCCTGTCCGTTTCCCGTAACGTCTTCGTTCACGGCGTTGACCGCCTCTCATTTAAGCGGAAATCGCGGGGGATCGCAGACGCCACTCCGCGCAAGGCGCACCGTGACGCATCGAGCCCGGAACTTGCTACCGTTCGACGCACCGTCGCAAGATGAAGTCATGGCCAAACTGGCCGGTGTGCAGCCGTACCGCTGGCTCGCCGAGCATTTCGACCGGGTGTTTACCGGCTATCGCGGATTTATCGATGCCGCCCACCGTTCCATCGTGGAACCGATCCTGCCCCAGGTCCGCGTCGCCTGCGACTTGGCGTGCGGCACGGGCATGACGGCGCTCGACCTGGCGGCCCGCGGTTTCCGACTGTACGGCGTGGATCTCTCGCCGGGCATGTGCCGCGCCGCCCGGCGCAATGCGCGGGAACGGAAACTGCCGCTGCGGGTGATCCAGGCCGACATGCGGGGCTTTCGGCTGCCCGAACCGGTGGACCTGATCCTGAGCGAGTATGACGCCATCAACCACGTGCCGCGTCATTCCGACCTGCGGCGTGTCTCCTCGGCGGTGGCGCGTGCGCTCAATCCGGGCGGATGGTTCTTCTTCGACGTGAACAATCTAGCGGCATTTGACAAGTACTGGCGGGGCACGTGGTGGATCGAGAAGCCTGGAATCGTTCTTGTCACGAACAACGGCCACAATCTGAAACGCCGCAGGGCTTGGTGCGATTGCGAGTGGTTCGTGCAGGAAGGCCGTCTCTGGCGCCGCCACACTGAGCGCGTCGAAGAGGTTTGCTGGACGGAAGAAGAGATCCGCGATGCGCTGACCGCCGCCGGCTTCGGCCAGATCAAAGTGTGGGATGCCGCTCCGTTCTTCACCGGTGATCCCGTGACCACGGAGGGCTGCCGAACTTACTATCTCGCCTGTAAGCGGCGCCAGGCGCGCTCTTAATCCACCAATTTCGTACATCCAGGTTGCCTACCGCACCATGCGCGCGCATGTCTACGCGAACAGTCCGGCAAGTTCTGGCAGGGCAAGCGACAGCCAAGGATCGTCCGCAGATGCGAACCTCGCGCCAGTGGTTCCGCGCGGATGACGCGCCACTCAGAAGGAGGTCACCTGGCTGAAAGCCCCGGCCCGTGGATGTGGCCGAGCGGAACGGGCCGGAAGTCTGGTGGTACGTGGACCGAAGAGAACGCCGGGGTCAGCGAAGACCGATGGCGGCTCCGGTAAGCAACTCCTGTAGCAGCGGCGTCCGTGGGTAGGGATACGCGCGGTACTGCCGGAATCCCTCTCCATACGAGACGCCGGCGAGCGCGCCCCGCTCGCGCGTCCACTGCTCCATTTGCAGCAGGTATTCGTCGGTTCCGTGATGCTTGCGGAGCCAACTCCGCTGGCTGGCGTGCTCGGCCAGCATCGCGCGCTTGCGCTCGAATACGACTGCGACATTGACGACAAAATCGGGCCGGACGAGATTCTCCTCACGATCGCACCCGCCCACCGGGTCCATAAAATAAAGGTGCGGTATGGCGTCATTTGCGCCGATGTGAGCGGCCGCTGCGGCCGCCTCGCGCCGGCGGAGGTCCGCGATCTCCTCGGGGCCCAACTCATGCGAGCCGCAGTCGCCGGGCGTGAAAGTCGCGATCGTGAGGCGGTGCCCTGCATCGGCCAGCAGCCCCAGTGTTCCGCCGGCCAGGATTTCCACGTCGTCCGGGTGCGCGTGAATTGCGAGAATACGAGCCATGGTGTCTATTTTCACGCAGCAGTGAAATAATGTGCCTGTGAAACTGGCGATCCTCGGGCTTGGGTTCATGGGCAGCACCCATGTCAAAGCCGTGCGCGCGGTGCCTGGCGTGGAGTTGGCTGCGGTCTGTAGCCGTGACCCGAAGAAACTCTCCGGTGATTTCAGCGAGATTCGCGGCAATATCGGCGATCCCGGCGGCCAAGTAGATCTTTCGGGCGTGACCCGGTACGGGGAGATCGGCACGCTGCTGGCCGATTCTTCGATCGACGCCGTAGATATTTGCCTGCCCACGGGAATGCATGAGCGAGTGGCGATTGACGCGCTCCGTGCGGGCAAGCACGTCCTGGTGGAGAAGCCCATGGCGCTCGACGGGCCAGCGGCCAGCCGCATGGTGAAGGAGGCGGAGCGGCAGGAACGCGCGCTGATGGCTGCCCAGGTGATCCGCTTCTGGCCGGAATATGCCGCGCTGCGCGATACGGTGCGCAGCGGCCGCCTGGGTGCACTTCGCGGCGCTGTCTTCCGCCGCCGGTGCGCGGCGCCTTCGTGGGGGAACTGGGAAGGCGGCGGGGCGTTCGACCTGCTGATCCATGACGTGGATTTTGTCCTGCACCTGTTGGGCAAACCGGAGGCGCTTTCCGCCACCGGCGCCAGCGACGACCATGCTGGCATCGACTTGCTTCACGCCACTTTCTTCTATCCCGGCGGCGGAGACGTGCTAATCACAGGAGGCTGCCTGAATCGCGGCGCCTATCCGTTCTCGATGGAATTCACCGCGACCTTTGACCGCGACACTGCTCCCACGGGTGCCCCCGCCGGATCGGGATAACGGCACCAGGCTCCTTCCGGAAACCCATGCTGGAGGCAAAGACGGACCCCGGTGCAATGAAGGTGACTCGCAACCGCAGGAATCAAAGAAAAGCTGCCGGTGTATACTGAGTCAGACCCGGGCGCCCGAAATGGAAATTCCGGTCAGGATCGGGGCGATGAAGACCGCATGGCCCGTTTTGCCGTGCGCGTTCATGCTTGCCTTCCTCCCGAGCAGTGGCGCACAAACCGTCATCATCGAAGGGGGCGGCTTGGGGCGCACCTTTGATGGTCTCGGCGCAATCAGCGGCGGAGGCGGCAACTCCCGCCTCTTGATCGATTACCCGGAGCCGAACCGCAGCGAGATCCTGGACTATCTCTTCAAGCCCAACTACGGCGCGTCGCTGCAGATCCTCAAAGTCGAGATCGGCGGCGACGCGAACTCGACCAGCGGTGCCGAGCCTAGCCACATGCACTCGGCGAGTGACGAGAATTACTACCGCGGCTACGAATGGTGGCTCATGGAACAAGCCAAGGCGCGAAACCCCGACATCAAGCTGGTGGCGCTCGAGTGGACCGCTCCCGGCTGGATTGGAGGAGGTTCGAATTTCTGGTCCCAGGACAATGTGGACTACATCGTGAAGTGGATCACGGGCGCTAACTAAAGTCTGCGCCACCGTGGCTGGCCAATAAAAAGTCTGTGCCAGCTTGGCCGGCCAATAAGAGGTGGCACAGGCTTTAGCCTGTGAATGCCTTAGTTAGCCTGTGAATAATGTGCAAACTCCCGAGACGGACCGATGGTCAGTCCCACCTATCGCACCGCCGCCAGCTTTTCCAGCATGGCGGCAGCTTTTTCAGCGGCGGGGGAGGGGCCGCGCGCGCGCACGGCTTGCAACACACGGATGGCGTCAGGCACCCGGCCGGCCAGCAGATACGCATCCGCCAGACGGAAAGCAGCGTCCACGGCAGACGGTTGGGCGGCCACGGCCTGCCCATAAAACATTGCCGCGCCGTTGAAGTCCATCACCCGGTATCGCAGGTCGCCATCGCGCCGCTCCATTAAGTAAGGAAGCATGTGCCTGGCCACGGATTCCGTTTCGCCGCCGGGCGCGCTCTTCAGCACGCGGATCAGCAGATCGATGGCCGTGTCCCAGTCCTCGCGCCGCTCACTCTGCCGCGCGGTCTCCATCGAGCGTGCGGACGCGGCGGCATCGGTGCGGGGCTGCGGGCCCTCGGGCGGGTGAAAGTAGAAATTCCGGGTCCCGGTCGATGTCCACCACGGCGCTTGCTGCGACTCGGTTTCGCCCAGGACACGGGCGCGGGTGCGGCTAAACACTTCCTCCAGGGTCAGGCCAGGCTGGGCGATCGTCTCGGCCAGGGCTTTGGAAAATGAGCTGTTGTCCAGGCGGAGGTTGTCCGGCGCAACCTGGCCGGGACCGGCGGCGAACGCCATCCATGTTTCCGGCGGCAGGTTGCGCGGCATCGCCAGGCCCGGTTTGAGCCCTCGCTGCGCCGCCACGATATACATGCGGCTGGCATCCAGAATCACGACGCTGCGTGCGGCCCGGCCACGCAGCCGTTCCAAGATCTCCGACAGAGGAACAGCCTTCGCCTGGATGTTGCCGGCGCCGGAATCCACTCCCAGCAGAAAATTTTCGTCCTCGACGGCAACCGCATAACCGGCGAAGAAAACCAGCGCCGTGTCGACGGGTTCGAGGCGGTTCACGAATTCGGACTCGGCTGCCAGCAATTCCGCCTGGCCGGCGTTCTCGCGCAGAATGGTAGCGAAGCCCGCGTCCCGTAAGGCACGCTCCACCAGCCGCGCATCTCCCGCCGGACTCTTGAGCGGGCCGGGCGCGTAGCTCTGGTTGCCGATTACCAAGGCTACGTTTTTGGCCGTTGCGGGGGGAGTGCCGGCGATGGCTAGCAGAGCCAGGCAGGCGACCAAGCTTACGTGGCGCACGCACTCCTGCGTGCCGCGTCGAGTCTCTACTCGACGCCTCTGCGGGC
>JBKQIF010000121.1:0-7051 GCA_052148435.1 Bryobacteraceae bacterium | reverse complement strand
CCACAGGTCCTGTTGCCGCTCTCGTTTCCGTCGGGTTCCCATCGCCATGCCTTTTAGACGCTCCAAACATTTCCGAGGTCACATGTATTGGCAAGGAATCTGACTATTACCACGGGCTGCTAGAGCTGCCCGCTCTGGCGCAATGGAATCGGCCGTCGCCCCATCCTGTCCCTGCTTCCGCTCGTCTCTCGCCACCATCTTGGCGATCATCATACGAACTTCGGGATCGGCCGGATACGGAATCTGGCCTTTCACCATTTGCCGCATCACTTGCCGGGACGGATAATCGCGCACCAACTGAGAGCTGGGAAGATCGAGCGTATCCAGGTAACGCAGCTTTTCGGCCAGCACCGGGTTTTCCGGAATGCTTTCGGGATTCAGTTGGGCTTCGATCCACCTATCGAGCCCCACGGCACGCACCCGCTCGGCGTCGCCGGGACGCGCCCCATAGGTCAGGCGGTTCAACGCCTGCTCGATCTTGTCCGCCGGTGCGATCTGGGCCACGAACACCCGCGGCTCGGCAGCGGACGTGTTCCAAGCCTCCAGCGCCGTGAGCCCAGCTAAGATCGACGCGGAAACGAGCGCCACAGTTGCGGAAGCACCCATCCCAAAACCCTCCAGTGAATAATAACTCCCGCCGGATATAGGAGTCGCGGTGCCGCTTCGTAAATGTCCGTAAACCAGCCCCAATCAGTCCCTGCTACGCTGGTTGCGGGAGGATCCGGCGTGGCGACCGAACAGACAGCGACCTTGGGCGGCGGTTGTTTCTGGTGTCTGGAAGCCGTCTACCAGGAGATGGAAGGGGTCCGGAAAGTGGTTTCCGGTTACATGGGCGGCCATGTCGCAGACCCCACCTATCAACAAGTGTGCAGCGGCACCAGCGGGCACGTGGAAGTGACTCAGGTGACTTTCGATACCGACACGGTTTCGTACGACGAGATACTGGAGGTCTTCTTCGCCATTCACGACCCCACCTCGTGGGACCGGCAAGGCAACGACTCGGGCCCGCAGTATCGCTCGGTCATTTTTTATCGCGACGACGCGCAGCGCGCCGCGGCCGAAGCTTCGATCTCCAGGCTGACGGCCGAGCGCGTCTACTCCCTGCCCATCGTCACCGAGGTGCGCCCGTTGGCTACCTTCTACCCCGCCGAGGACTATCACCAGCAGTATTTCACCAACCACCCCAACCAGCCTTATTGCACCTTCGTGGTATCGCCCAAGGTGCAGAAGTTTCGCCGGAAGTTCGCCGGCCGGGTGCGGCGGGGAGCGTGAGCCGATGCGGGTAGCGATTCTATCGGACATCCACGACAACGTGTGGAAACTGGCGGCAGCGCTCGAAGGCGCACGTACCGCCGACGCGTTGTTGTGCCTGGGCGATCTGTGCTCGCCCTTCGTGGCGCACCAACTCGGCAGCGGCTTTGCCGGCCCGATTCACATCCTGTTCGGCAACAACGACGGCGACCCGTTCCGCATCGCCTCGGTCGCGCGCCGGTATCCGCACGTCACCATCCATGCCGAATGGTTCCGCGGCGATTTCGGCGGACGCAGCTTCGCCGCCAATCACTACGACAACATCGGCCGCGCCGTGGCCGCCGGCGGCCAGTTTGACGTGGTGTGTTTCGGCCACAATCACCGCTACGAAATCACGCCCATGGGGAAGACACTGGCCATCAATCCGGGCGCCGTTATGGGCGCGGCGTTCGCCGGCGATGGCACGCGTACCGATGTGGCGTCCACCTACGTGATCTACGATACCGCCAGCGGCCAGGCCGAACGCGTGGAAGTGCGGAGATAAGCGGCCGGCAATCAGCCAAACCCCGCCGAGTTGCCGCAACAACCGGCGCCACGCATCACCACTGACGCTCCGTCAGGTCCCTTCCCCCAACTCAAAATGTAGTGGAGACCTTTGCATTACGGCGCCGAGGGGCGGCTACTTCACCACGATGTTGACCAGCTTGTCGGGCACGGCGATCGTTTTGACCACGGTCTTGGCGGCGATGGCGGCGCGGACCTTGTCATCGGCCAGGGCGCGGCGCTCGAGCTCCTGGGCGGAGGCGCCGAAGGGAGCGGCGATGCGGCCGCGGACCTTGCCGTTCACCTGCACCACGATCTCGGCTTCGTCTTCGCGCGCCAGTTCCGAATTATAGGCAGGCCAGGGCTGGCGGAAGACCGGGCCCTGGTTGCCGATCTCCTCCCAGATCTCCTGGGAGAGATAGGGCGCGAGCGGCGCCAGCATCAGGGCCAGGGTTTCGAGCACTTCGCGCATGACGGCGGCCGAGATGGCAGCTTCCCGCTCCGTCAGCAGGTTCATCAACTCCATGATGGCGGCGATGCAGGTGTTGAAGTGCCAGCGGGTTTCGAAGTCTTCGGTAATCTTTTGCAGCGTCTGGTGGAGCTTGCGGAGGGCGGCGCGGTCGCCGGCGCCAGCGGTGCCCGCGGGCTGCGCGTTGCGGGTGACGAAACGGTAGACGCGGCCGAGAAACCGGTAGATGCCTTCGGCGCCCTCCTGGCGCCAGTCGAGCTCCTTTTCGGGCGGCGCGGCGAAGAGCACGAACATGCGGGCGCTGTCGGCGCCGAATTGCTCGGCCAGAGCGTCGGCTCCCACCACGTTGCCTTTGGATTTCGACATTTTGGCGCCTTCGGCGATCACCATACCCTGGGTGAAGAGGCGACGGGCCGGCTCGTTGTTTTCAACCAGGCCGAGATCGCGCATCACCTTGGTGAAGAAACGCGAATAAATCAGGTGCAGGATCGCGTGTTCCACTCCGCCGATGTACTGATCGATCTCGAACCAGTAGGCGATCTTGGCGGAATCGAAGGGCGCGCGGTCGTTGTGCGGGTCGCAATAGCGATAGAAATACCAGGACGAATCGATGAACGTGTCCATGGTGTCGGTCTCCCGCCGCGCCGCGCCGCCGCACTTGGGGCAGGCCACGTTGACGAACTCGGGAACGCTTTCGAGCGGCGAGCGGCCGGCGCCGGCGATGTCGACATGGTCGGGCAGCAGCACCGGGAGCTGGTCGTCGGGCACGGCAACCACCCCGCAGGCGGGGCAGTGAATCACGGGGATGGGCGTGCCCCAATAGCGCTGGCGGGAGATGCCCCAATCCTTGAGGCGGAAGGTGACGGCGGGTTGGCCGAAGCCTTTTCCCAGGGCAAAGGCGGCCATCTTCCGGCGCGCCTCCTGGCTGGCGAGGCCGGACCAGGGGCCGGAGTTCTCCACCACGCCGTAATCGAGGAACGCCTCCGTCATGCCGGGCTCCTGCGCCAGGACGCCGCCGACGGGGCGGATCACGGGGCGGATCGGGATGTCGTACTGGCGGCAGAATTCGAAATCGCGCTCGTCATGGGCGGGAACGGCCATAATCGCGCCGGTACCGTAACCCATCAGTACGAAGTTGCCGACCCAGATGGGAACGTCGCCGCCGCTGTAGGGATTGACGGCGAAGTGGCCGGTGAAGAAGCCTTCTTTTTCGACGTCGCCGAGGTCGCGATTGGAGCGGGCGTCGACCATGGCCTTGGCTTTGGCGCGCGCCGCGGGGTCGAGCAGAGTGTCATTTAGCGGGTGCTCGGGAGCCAGAATGACACAGGTGGCGCCATAGATAGTATCCACGCGGGTGGTGAAGACGCGGATGGGCTGGCTGGGGGCGCCTGCCAGGGTGAAATCGATTTCGGCGCCCTCGGAACGGCCGATCCAGTTGCGCTGCATGGTGAGGACGCGCTCCGGCCAGCCGCTCTCGAGTTTGGCCATATCGTCCAGCAACTGGTCGGCGTAAGCGGTGATTTTGAGGAACCACTGCTCCAGGGCGCGTTGTTCGACAGGCGTATCTTCGTGACGCCAGCAGCAGCCTTCGACTACCTGTTCATTGGCCAGAACGGTGTTGCATTTGGGACACCAGTTGAGCAGCGCTTTCTTGCGGTAAGCCAGACCGCGTTCGAGCATGCGCAGGAAAAACCATTGGTTCCAACGATAATAGGCGGGGTCGCAGGTGGTGACTTCGCGGTTCCAATCGTAGCTGAAGGCGAAGCGGCGATGGGTCTTCTTCATCGCGGCGATGTTGGCCAGGGTCCATTCGCGAGGAGCCCGCTGGTTGGCAATGGCGGCGTTTTCGGCGGGTAGGCCGAAGGCGTCCCAGCCCATGGGATGGAGGACGTTGAAGCCTCTCATCCACTTGTAACGGGCCAGGGCGTCGCCGATGGCGTAGTTGCGGATGTGGCCGATGTGGAGGGTCCCGCTGGGGTACGGGAGCATTTCGAGTACGTAAAATTTGGGTTTGGAGGAATTCTCTTCCGCCTGGTAAAAATCGGCGTCGCGCCAAAGGGCGTGCCACTTCAGCTCGATGGCGCGATGGTCGTATGGCTTTTCGGGCATATTGGTACGGAAACTTCATCGTACCAACCCGCGCCAGGGCTTCGCCCTGGAAATCCCTGGCGCGATTTACATCGTGGACAGACTGTCAATGCGTGACGGTAACGGCCGTGGACACGCGATATTCGCGAGCCGGCTTACCGGCTGCGACCGGAGCGGGCGCTTCGACTTCTTCCCAAGATACCGGGTGCTCCCGTAAGCACTGCGGGCAGATGTATTTTCCATGCATCGGCCACATAGCCTTGGTGTGGGCCACGCGGCACCAGAAACCGGCAATTCGTTCGGTCATTTTCTTCTCCTCCTCCAACCGACAGTGGGCGAGGGTTCACCGCAAGGATGCGGGGCCAGACCCGTTGCCGTTAATTCATGCAATCGGATGACCACAGAAAAAACTTGACGATGCATCATTAAAACGTATAATTGAAACGAACGATTAAATTGAGTGATTGACACCAAGCAAAAGATCATGGACACCGCGGTTCGGGTGTTTGCCGAACAAGGCTACGGCGGTACGTCGCTGCGTCACATCATCGCCGAGGCGCAAGTCAACCTGGCGGCCATCCATTACCATTTCGGCTCCAAAGAGGAACTGCTGGACGCGGCGATCGGGCAAAAGGTAAGGCCGGCAAACGTAGAACGTCTGAAGCGGCTTGGGGAAATTGAAGCCCGCGCGGCCGGCGGACCGGCGGCTTTGGAGGAGATTCTGGAGGCGTTTCTGGAGCCGGCGATGCTGGCGGCCTCGCAAGACGCCGAGTTTCCACGCATGATGGGGCGGTTGATCGGTGAAGGGCTGATGCCGGCGGTTGCGCGCAAGCATTTTTCCGAGGTGGGGCAGCGCTTCACGGTTGCGTTGCGGCGGGAGCTGCCGGATCTTTCGGAAGCGGAAGTCGCCTGGAGGGTGCACTTCCTGGTGGGCGCCATGGCGCATTGCCTGTGCCGCGGGCCGGAGGATTGGCAGGGGCAGCGGACCTTGGACTCCGCGGAGATGGTGAAGGAGTTGGTGACCTTTTTGGCGGCGGGTTTTCGGGCGCCATCCGCGCTGGCGGCCACCAGCGGAGCGGGGAGATAGTGATATGAAGATGCGATGGATCTGCCTCGCGGCGGTAACGGTAGCGGCGGCGGCGGGTCAACAGGAAATATCCGGCGCGAAGGTTCCCGCCGCGGACCAGCAAGCCGAGCCGCAGTCGCAGCCGTCCGCGGGCGGGGTGGTGGCCGCCAATCGCGGGCCGCTACCCTTGAGCCTGAAGCGCGCCGTGGATATCGCGCTTTCGCGCGAGGGGAACACGGCCATCGAGCTGGCGGGCGAATCGCTGGCGCAGGCGCGCGACCGTTCGGCGGAAGCGCGCGCGGCGTTGCTGCCCGACGTGGAAGCGGCCTACACGACCGAGAGCCGGACGGAGGATCTCGCGGCTCAGGGTCTCTCCACCAAGCTCTTCAACTTTCCCGTTCCCGGTTTTCAGTTCCCGACTTTTGTGGGTCCGTTCACCATCATGGACGCGCGTGTGAGCGCCACCCAAAGCGTGTTCGACTTCAGCTCGATCCGCCGCTTTCAGGCTTCCAAGCGAAGCACGGAGGCGGCGCGGTCGGACCTGGACAGCACTGGCGAACAGGTGGCGGCCCAAGTGGCCAAGGCGTACCTGGCGGGTATCAAGGCCGACGCCGACCTGGAATCGGCCGAAGCCAATGTCGCGCTTTCCGAGGCGCTACTGACGCAGGCCGACAATGAGAAGAAAGCAGGCACGGGGACGGGCATTGAAATCACGCGCGCGCGAGTGCAGCTTGCCAACGACCGGCAGCGGCTGCTGGAAGCGCGGAACGCGCGCCGGGCGGCCTATCTGCGGCTGCTGCGCGCCATGAACCTGCGGTTGGACGGGGCCCTCGAATTGACCGACAAACTGCAGTATCTTCCGGTGGATGCCGTCACGTTGGACCAGGCGCGCGCCGCGGCTCTGAAACAGCGGCCGGATTACGAGGCGCAGCGCGAGCGGGAAGCCAACGCGCGGCTTTCGGCCAGCGCCACCAAGATGGAGCGGCTGCCAACGGTTTCGGCGTTCGGCGATTACGGCGCCAGCGGCACGGGCTTCGACAACTCGTTGCCCACGCGGACGGTGGGGATTTCGGTGCGGGTGCCGATTTTCGATGGCGGCCGGCGGGACGCGCGCCGCGCCGAATCGGCCTCCGGACTTCGCGCCGAACAGGCCCGCAGCAACGACTTGAAAGAGCAGATCGAGCTGGACGTGCGGCTGGCGCTGGACGAGCTGGGGTCGGCCGACGACGAAGTGAAAGTCGCTCGGGAGGGGCTGGGGCTTTCCGAAAACGAACTGGCCCAGGCGCGCCGCCGCTATGCGGCCGGCGTGACCAACAGCATTGAAGTCACCGACGCGCAGACGCGGCTGGAGCGCGCGCGGGACAACCAGACAGCCGCGCTCTATAACTACAACCTGGCGCGCATCGATCTGGCACAAGCCATGGGCCGCGTGCGGAGTTTGGTGCAATAAGGGGGCGGTAAGCGCATGAGTAAGGCACTGTCGGGAATTGACTACCATGCGCGAGCGGGTGTCGAGACGCGTCGCGACACGGCACGCACGAGTGCGTGCGCCACCTCTGCCCCGCTAAATAAGAACGGTGAAGAATGAAAAAACGTATTCTGGTAATCCTGATTATTTTGCTGGCGGGAGCGGC
>JBKQIF010000120.1:0-4777 GCA_052148435.1 Bryobacteraceae bacterium | reverse complement strand
CTGCACAAGCGCGTCATCGGCCAGAATGAAGCCGTCACCGCCGTCGCCGAAGCCGTGGTCCGCGCCCGCTCCGGCCTCGCCGATCCCAACCGCCCCATCGGCAGCTTCATTTTCCTCGGCCCCACCGGCGTGGGCAAAACCGAGTTGGCCCGGGCTCTCGCCGAATTCCTCTTCGACGACGAACGCTCCATGATCCGCATCGACATGACCGAATACCAGGAGAAGCACACCGTCGCCCGCCTCTTAGGCGCCCCTCCCGGATATGTCGGCTACGAAGAAGGCGGCCAGTTGACCGAGGCCGTCCGCCGCCGCCCCTACGCCGTCATCCTGTTCGACGAAATCGAAAAAGCCCACGCCGACGTCCTCAACATCATGCTGCAGATCCTCGACGATGGCCGCCTCACCGACGGTCAGGGCCGCACCGTCGATTTCAAGAACACCATCGTCATCATGACCTCGAACCTTCCCACCGAGCGCCTGCGCGATCACTTCCGCCCCGAGTTCCTCAACCGCATCGACGAAATCATCATCTTCCATCGCCTCGATGAAGCGCACCTCAAGCAGATTGTCGAGATCCAGCTCGGCCGCCTCCGCGCCCGCCTGGCCGATCGCCACATCACCCTGGAGCTCACCGACGCCGCCCGCACGTTGCTGGTGCGCTCCGGCTACGACCCCGCCTACGGCGCCCGCCCGCTCAAGCGCGCTATCCAGAAGAAGATCGAAACCCCGCTCGGCCGGTTGCTAATCGCCGGCAAAATCCGCGACGGGCAAACGGTCCACGTGGACGTCTCGGGCGGCGAACTGACGTTCACAGGTGGGACAGACGGTCGCCTTTCGTCGTCCGCCACGGGTGGCTAAGCGCGGGTCGCGGCTTTTCGTGGCGGTCCATATGGGCCGACAGGCAGTGAGGGCGACGTGGCGCACGCACTCTTGCGTTGGGGTTGTCTGCCCGCGGCATGTCTTGGTGCACCGATTGCTCCACCGAAGGCCGTCGAATTTCAGCGACAGTTATGAGATCAGCTCGGTTATTACAAGCGTGCCGCGCCGCTGCATCGAATCGCCTCACCCGAGTGGCCATTGGCCACACTGTCCTGGTCGCGCTCGCCGCCTTCCAACTAAACGCCCAAAGTGCGGGCAGCATCGCCTCCCATCGCATTCCCGAGATGGGAGTCGCCGTAATCGACTCCCAACAGAACGTCTACATCGCCGGTGGGGGCGGATGCGCGGGCGGAATTTCGCCTGGCGGCCCCGTCAAGTGTCCTCCAATGGTCATCGTGAAAGCCGCCGCTGCGGGCAGCACGGTATTCAGCTACTCGGATAATATCAATGGCACGTCGCCCAGCAGCCTGGCCGTCGATTCCGCAGGCGAGGTCTTCGTGATCGGTACTCGCCTGACCGTTGGCGCGTTCGCCGCGAAACTGAGCGCCGACGGCAGCCGATTCCTCTACTTCACCCAGCTTCCCTCCTCGCTGCTGTCGCCGCAGGCCGTCCAGATCGACTCCCAAGGCAACGCGTACATTGTTGGGATGACCTCTGACTTTCATCCATTCGTCACCAAACTTTCCGCCGATGGAACGACGTTCGCATATACGACGAGGTTCACCGGATCGGCAGCCACCGCCGCGAACCCCGATCTGGCCCTCGCACTCGCCGTGGACGCCTCAGGCGACGTTCTCGTCACCGGATCGACCAATTCCCCCGATTTCCCGGTAACTCCTGGAGCCCTGCAGCCGACATTCGCCGGTCCGACCGACGCTTTTATCGCAAAGCTGGACGCATCCGGCAACATCGTCTCTTCGACCTTCCTGGGTGGATCGGGAGGGGCCTACGGCCAAGCCATCCAACTCGATTCCGCCGGCAATATCTATGCCGCCGGTGTCGCTGGAACCGGCTTCCCCACCACGCCCGGCACTTACCAGCCCACCCCAATCATGCCGCTCTGGAGTTCGGGCACCACCGGCTTCATCGCCAAACTTACCCCCAGTGCCGCCGCTATCGATTGGGCAACCTACACCGTGTCGAACGGTATTACACCCACTGCCGTTTACCCGGTATTCGACCCGATCGAGTTGCTGGTGAGCGCCACGGGCGATGTGTATCTGTCCACCGGCACACGTGCCGGGTTCGTGCCCACGGCATCCGCCCCGCAGCCGTGCTTCAGCGGCGGCAACGCCGACACGGCCGTGGTGCATCTCACCGCAAAGGGCGCGTTGGCGGATTCGACGTATCTTGGGGCCCAATCGGCTCCCTTCGGCATGTCCGTGCCCGGCGACGGTTCGGTTCTGGTTGCGACGGCTGCCATAGACCCAACGTCTCTGAACTACGTACCGGCGGTGGACCAAATTACATTCGGACAACCGGGATGGACCGCACCTGCCTGCCTGTCTCCCGCCGTCCTCAACGCCGCCAATTTCACTGCCGGCATGTCATCTGGCGAGTTTGTCAGCCTTACGGGATTCGGTATCGGTCCGGAGACCGGGGCCGTCTACCAGCCCGGCCCGCAAGGACGGGCTCCGACGTCGCTCGGCGGAGTCACCCTTGCTTTCAACGGCATCCGCGCGCCACTGACTTATGTTCAGTCGCGGCAGGTAAACGCCCAAGTCCCATTCGAAGTCAGCGGTCCGGCTGTCTCGATGACGCTCACATACGGCGACTCCACCTTCGGTCCCATCGTGGAACAACTCTGGCCATTGGCCGAGATACAAGGCCTTTTCCGGCTCAAGCCCGGAGCCTCCACACAAGCCGCGGCTACGAACGAGGACGGCACCGTGAACGGCCCCTCGAGTCCAGCAGCCCCCGGTTCCATCGTGTCGCTCTACGGCACGGGTTACGGTCCGCTTGTGCCCTCTTGCGCGACCGGTGGTCTCAATCCTCCCGGACCGGTCCCCCTCTACTACACCGGAGCCCCAGCAAGTTCCCCGGCCGTCACCCTGGCCGTGCAGTATGAGGGCGGCGCGCCAACGCTGCTCTGCGGAATAGACCAGTTCAACATTGTGGTGCCAATAAATGCCCCATCCGGAGCGCTCCTCCTGACCGTCAACGCGGGCGGGCAGTACAACGGCTCGACCATTTTCGTGAAATAAGGGAGTGGTTGCGGGCACGCTACCGGAGTTTGTTTTCATCGAGGGCGCGCTCCACACGCTTGATAAACACACACTCGCGCGGCCTACCGGCCCGCTCAGTTCAGACCAACAGCCGCGAGCTCAGACTTACCGTCCTTTGAGTAGGCGCGGCCGTCCCGTGCGGCTCACGCTTGCACGGCCTCCCAGCGGCGCGCGAGCTCCCGGAACGCGTGCTCCTGGGAGGGCCAATCGTGCAAAGTTGCGGGATCGAAATCCGCTCCGTTAGGCCAAACGAGTGTTTCCACCTCAGGATCAATCCGCACTTGATTAAACAACTCGAGATCGCGTAAGCGGCCGTACATTTCGCCGGCCAGAGCGGGTTGAAAATCGATGGTCTGTTCCGTGTTGTCGTCGAAACAAACACGGAGTGTGTACGGACCAACGATGTGGAAGGACTGGATTCGATAAATGGGATGACTCATAAACCAGCTATTTCAACGGCTCAATGGAGATAGGACTCCGTCCTTCCTGCAGACGCTGCCAATCGGCCGTTAACTCGGTTTCGTGCAGTTCCGCCCACGCTTCCACCAGGCGCCGCTGCTTCCTCGGCAGGGAACCGCCGATCAATTCCACGGGGCCAAAACTGAAGATGCCGACTTCGCCCTGGTAGTATGCATGAAAGTGAGCCGCGTGGTGTGGCGATCCCGGTTCGGCAAACATACGGATAACGATCCCGAAGAACCGGCTGAGCTCCGGCACAGCTCTATTTTACATCGTGATGCCCGTCGCCGCTGTTCTGTTCACGCCTTGTCGGGGATGCGGATTGTGGCACTGTTGACGCCGGGGCAGTCCCAACCACTGTCGGCGCCGAGCCCAACGTTTTCGTGCCCATGCCTTTCAAGCCGCATCTCAGGGAAGGCTGGGACGGCAATGAGAGGCCCGAGCCTGCCGCGAGTGGGTCATACTGGGTGTTTTGCCCCAATTGAGGCCATTAAGGTGCTGAGTTGTAGAATATTGCTACGCACTTCTGAGACTTACATATGGAATCGAAAATGCTCGTGAGTTTGTCCTGAGGGGGGAACTCATGAATTTCGATCAGGCGCCGATGCTGGTGATCTGGGAAGTGACGCAGGCTTGCGATCTGGCTTGCGTGCATTGCCGCGCTTCGGCTCAGTCGGAACGGCACCCGCAGGAGCTCTCGACCGAGCAGGGATACCGGCTGCTCGATGAGATCAAAAGCTTCGCCGACCCTGGCGCCGCCGCCGCGGCCAAGCCGGCTCATGCCGGCGGCCATCCGTTCCATCCCGGCGAAGCGCCCCTGATGGTCTTCACCGGCGGCGATCCGCTCAAGCGCCCGGATTTGTTTGAGCTGCTGCGCTACTCGGCCAAAATCGGTCTGCGCACCAACGTCACCCCCAGCGCTACGCCGCTGCTCACGGCCAAGGCCATCGACGGGTTCCAGGAAGCCGGCGTATCGCGCATGGCGATCAGTCTGGATGGGCCGGATGCCGCCACGCACGACGAGTTTCGCGGTATCCCGGGCACCTTCGAGCGGGCCCTTTTCGCGTTACGCTATGCCCGCGACATCGGTCTCGATACGCAATTCCAGACCACCGTAACCCAGCGCAATATGGCGCGCCTTCCCGAAATGGGGGAGATCGCCAAGGAAGTCCGCACCAAAATGTGGAGCCTGTTCTTCCTGATCGTGACCGGCC
>JBKQIF010000119.1:0-7933 GCA_052148435.1 Bryobacteraceae bacterium | reverse complement strand
ATCGCCAGCCGCGGCTTTCCTTGGCACCTCGATGGATACCGAGCGGTCCGCGGATCGCGTTGCCAAATTCACCGGGACCGATCTCATCCTGACGCGGGAAGATTTCGATTCCTTCTGGCAGCCCGGCACCCTTTATCGGCAGACCCAGTCGCAGAGCGGTGTGATAGATGTATACCCGGCAGTCTCTCGCGAGCGCCGGCCTCTCGAAGAAGATCCACAGATGGCCGCCGCGGTTTGATTTCTCCAGCGCGGGCTCCACGCCGTCCTGAGTCAGCTCATATTGAAGTTTCAGCAGATGCTCGACGGCGTTCTTGTAGTCGGCGTCGATGGCCACCCACTTTGACCGCTGAGTCTTTGGATTGATCGAATACAAGCCGAGCGTGAGGTCGCCGGCAAGGTGTCTCCGCAACGTTTCCAAGCCCAGGGCCGGAGGTGGCTGCCCTTCGTGTGCTTTCGGCCGGAAATAGTAGTGGCGCCCCGTTTCCGGATGCGGCCTCACAGACTGAAGCGTGTAGGCGCGGCGGTTTACGAACAGGTGATGAAATTGAGTGGCCATGTCGGCCGTTGCTTGTCGCTGGAGGTCCACCGTTGCGCTCCTCTTCTCTGTATAAGGCATGCGCTGCATTCCTCCAAAAACCGGTTCAGCGCTCAGGCTCGCAACGGTCGAGGATTGCTCGCAAGTGCCTTCAGCCCAAATGTTTGGCACAGCCCATCGAACTCTTCTTCCCGGAATCCGCCGAAACGTCCCTCGATCGGCAAAGCGAGCGAGTAGAACGTCTCCCGGCTGCGGTCGTAGATGTACAAACACCCCGACTCCGGATCATCTGGGACCATCAACATCAAGAGCGCACCTTTGGCAAAGTCCAGCCAATGAGCGATTCTTGCCTCGGCGCGCTTGGCGAAACCCACGATGGCTTCATCCTCGTCGAGCCGCTCCAAACCAAAATCCTGCAAGCGCAGGATGTCGTCTATCTTTACTGCGTCCATTTGAGGACCTCCTCCTCTTGTGTGGTGACCTCGGCGCCCATCCTTATATATAGGGTGTCGAATTCGGCTGATTGCCTTCACCTAGCCATTACGTGACCTGCCGAAGAATATCGATTGCCGCTCTTATCTTTGGTAGTGCCTCCATCGTCAACCTCTGGAGGCCACCGAATCGGAAATCCCCCTTGGCTGCCCGATCCACAACATCGGAGACCTTCATGTTCCTCAACCTGCCCACACGTTGCGCTTCGCGCATCAGATCTCCGCGTGCCGTGCCGAGGATCTTCATTTCTTCACGGGTGAGCCGCGTGGCCGGGATCTGTCCGGCACCATTCTGGCGCCGAGTCGTTGCGCCAGTCGCCTTTTCAAGAGCTTCAATCAGTCGCCTAAGCACGCTGCGATCCGGGATATCGTCCAGGCCGTCGCCAGCCAGATTCATCTGCCGCCAAAGTCGCGAGAAACTCGCCTGCCCGACTAGTTCGGTGGCTGTACGAAGTCGTTCCACACCACGAACGGTGTCCTCCAGCTTTGCCGACAGGGCACTCAGCACCGCCGCGTTCGAAATCTGCTCCGGATCCTCGGTCGCGGCGACCGCCTTTGTCACTGATCTTGCCAGACCAAACCCCACCTGTTCACAGAGCGACTTCACTCGTGCCTTGAGAGTTGGCCAATCGACTGGAGCCACACCATTGTCATGCGTGTGCCCATTCGTGCTTGCATGGCCATTTCCATTCTGACTTGGCGTGACGCCAGGTTTGCGCTTCGGAAGCGCCCAGTCCGGTAGCCGCGGTCTGCACAGCGGCTGCCTCCGATCGTCCAGATCGACCCAATTACCACCCAGATCGTAGAGGTATCGCCCCAATCCGAAACATGAGCACGCCCGCTTGAATGCCTGCGCCTCCGCCGAAGTTCCGGCGTTCTCGTTATCAGCCCATTCCTCGCCAAGGCCGCAATGCGTTCCAAGGCCATCGATTGTCAACTTGCATGTCACCACGATCTTTCCCGAAATGGTGGCTTCGTCTTTCGCTCGGTCCTTACGCTCGAAGTTCTGGATCACCTGTACTGCGTACTCCCGTGTCCAACCGCGCACTGTGAAGAGCGCGTTCAGGCGGTCTGTGTAAGCGCGTGGATCGGCATAGGCAATCACTTGACCTCGGCGTCTGTCTGAACTCGTATTCGTCACCCGCCACTTGATCTCGCCGGGGTCAAACGGGTTCTCGATCGCGGCGACAAACTGACGGACCTCTTCGTCGCTGTATTTCTGTAAGGCCGACGGGTATTGCGGTACGTTAGCGGGCAACAACCCATCGGCGGTGCCCGCGGTAGCTGTGTTCGCTTGCATTTCATCTCCTTTCCTTGTCTGTCAACAAAAGCCGAACCACAAAGGCGCGCTTGCGGTGTCCCATGTGGCCGAAATAGAAACGTTCCTTTTGGGCACATCTTGCCCGCCTCCTTTACTCAACCTTCTCAACCACCGTTCACTGGTCCTGTTTATCCGGTTCACCGGCTAAGGATGTAGAATAGTCTCGAAACATTAACGGATTCGAGCGCAGTTCCGAACTCACATGCCACAGAAACTCACAGCTGAAATAATCAATGCAGCCATTGAAGGATTTGAGTCTCAAAAGCGACGGATTGACTCCCAGATTGACGAACTGCGTCAACTGCTTAATCCTGCCGGCACGGAAACCACCCCGGCATCCGCAGCCCCCGCTCCCAAGCGGAAGATAAGCGCCGCGGGACGTCGCAGAATGGCAGCAGCTCAGAAGGCAAGGTGGGCCAAGATCAGAGGCGATGCGGAGCCAGCGTCGTCACTAGTCGCGCCGAAACCTGCAAGGCAGAAGAGGAAGCTCAGCGCCGCCGGAAGAAAGGCGATCAGCGAAGCCACCAAAAGGCGTTGGGCACTCAAGCGGGCGGAAGCTACAAAGACGTCCGGCCCGAAGAAGAAGACGTTAGCCAAGACATCCAGCAAGCCTCGAAAGAAGACGCGGACCGTTCCCGAGGCAGCCGCAACATCCACCGCTCAATAGATTTCGAAGCCGCGAACATCTTGGCGAATCGCGGCTGGCATCTTACGAAGTGCGACTTGGAACATAATGTTGCCGTTGTGGAAGCAATGGCATGTTTCTCCGTCCGCGGTCTTCCGCCGAGTGAACCGGACACAACCCTGTTGCGGCCCTTAGCCTGAGGCCGATCGCTTTACGGGAACATCCGGCTCCAGGGCGGAGTCCAATCCCTCAAGTGTGGTTGTTTCCAAAGACGGCGCACATTCAGGAGGGTAATTCGAGATGATTGCGAAGTGTCAAATGTCATCCCTGATGGTTTTGTCCAAGAACATTCCGTGGGCATCTGCGAGCCTTCTCAGCATCGTCATGGCGGCAACAATTGGTATTGTCGGCGCTCACGGTGTGTTCGCCCAATCGCGCCTTCCGCCAGATTCGGCATTCGCGGTCGCCTCTGTGAAGGTGAGCAAGGCTACCGATTTCCGGCGGGAGGAGATTAAATTTCTTCCAGGTGGAAGAGTTGTGGCGACGAACTATCCTCTTCAAGTGCTCATTGCAGGCGCCTACCACCTGCCCTACCAGTCGCCCAGGCTTATCGGGGGTCCGGAATGGCTGCGTTCCGATCGATACGATATCGAGGCAAAAGCTGACGGCGAGTCCCTTCCGACCGGGCTTCCTTCCGAGGTAAAACGGGCCAGGATGAGACTGATGCTTCAGAAACTTCTAGCCGATCGCTTCAAGCTGATGATGCGGCGTGAGACAAAGGAACTGCCCGTATATGTAATGGTGGTGGCGAAGAATGGGTTGAAATTGCAGAAATCGAAAATTGAGGAAAGGGACTGTTTTAACACGCCCGCAGACGTTCCCAACGATCCGGCCAACAAGCCAGTTTCCTGTCACGCACTCCTTGGTGGGCAAGGATTCGGGCTGCACGGCCAAGCGATTGACATGTCCGACCTTGCCGTGTACGTCGAGAATTATGCAGACCGCCCTGTCATTGACAAGACCGGCGTCGAAGGACTGTTCCAAATCGACACGACGGGCTGGATACCGCTCCGGAAGCCTCCTGCACCAGGAGCGAAGGCCGAGAATGGAGCGGATCTCGACACAATGCCATCTCTCTTCGCTGTGTTTGCGGGTCTTGGACTGAAATTGGAATCGCAAAGAGTTCCGATAGAGATCCTCATCATTGAACACGTTGAGAGACCAACCGAGAATTAAGCTGTAACCACGGCCGCCGCAATCCCGGTGTCCAGCAGTGACCGCGTTTGAATTGCGTGAACACTGACGTGACGGCTCTGGTGATACGGCGCCGGGTAGCGACAATGGTGGCGGATTCTTCTCAGGTAGTGGCTTCAGGCGAAGTCCGTGCAACGAACCTGCGAGCGAAGTCTGGAGTGCCTGTCTTTCGCGCGGATCTCATGCTTCCGTCAGGGGTGACCAGCCGGCGCAACTCGTACCCGGAGTACTGCTTTCGAGTTTTGGCGCGGACCTCGGGCTCAGAGCAGGGCTTCACTGGCTAAGCGGACACCCCACAGGAGAGAAACGCCCAGCCTGCTGCGGCCCGATTGCGTATTCGCTGCGAGATGGTCAAGTTTGTCTAGGACCGCTTCCCGGAACTGCGCGGCGCTGACGACGAAAAGACACTGGCGTTTCTCAAGTCGCGCCTGTGATTGGCGAGGTGATCACCCGACTGCATGTACTGCGCTCCATCTCGGAACCAGTGACCTTCTACGGAAGTACACCGGCCCCTAATTGTGGGCGCAACAACCGCCGCATGCTTTAGCTCGGAGGCCGTCAACGCCTTCCTTCCCGATAATCGGAACCATCACCAGTCCGGCAGCCGGATCCATCCACCACCAACCGAGCAACGCATTCAACCGCAGGCCAACCAGGAGAATCGCGGAAAGGTAGCTACAGAAGTCGGCTTGTCTCGAATCGGCGTGCATCGCACCGCTGCCAATCTGGCGGGCGACACGCCGTTTCGCTCGGGCCAGCAGCGGCATGACGACCACCGAAATGGCGGCGATCACGATGCCTGCAATGCTTCGTTCCGGTGCAACGTGCCGGATCAACACGGAGCCGGATTCGTAGAGGATGTACAACGCCAGAGCAACGAAGCACGCTCCGACTGTCCGCAACGCAATTCGTTCGACTTGCTCGCGCCGCGAAACGTCTAGGTCGTGATGGAGTCGCCAGAGCAGTGCCAAGCCTGACGCGACTTCGATCACGCTGTCCAGGCCGAAGCCTACCAACGACACGGAGCCAGCAATCAACCCGGCGACAATGGATGTCACGCCTTCGAGGCTGTTGTAGCCGATCGTGAAGTACTCCAACTGCCGACCGTGGCGCACGTACTCTCCACGATTTGCCGTGCTTGTCGCCGCCACGTTTCCATTATGCGAGATCTGCGAACGCCCGACTTGACGAACTGTCCACAGCTTTGCGCTACACCGAACAACGGTGGCACAGCACACTCCCTGCACACTTTCCCAGTCGTAAACTCCACCGGAACTTCGAACCCACGCCACGGCGCGCCACATTGCAGTTGTGGCTGAACACCACCGCTGCACCGCGGTTCCACGTCGATCCATTCCTCATCCAACGTTTCAAATCGCAGGGTCTACAGAACAACACCATCCGTCCGCGCGCTCCACAAACTGCCGGTGCTACGCCGCTACCACACCTGGCACGCGGTTCTAGCCGCGACCGGCTCCGTCTGGCCCGCCCGACAGGCATTTCTGTCCTCTACTCCGTTTGCCCTTACGAAGTCCATCAAAATAGGGGGTAGTAAATTTTAAGGGATTTGAATGCAGCGGATTACGGGGTGGCTGCTCAGGCCGAAATCAACACGAAATCAGGCCGAGATCAGGGCAAAGCATCGAGTCTACGGGATATCGGCCAAGCGGTAAACCTGCATGGTCTGCACATCGACAACTTCGAGCTCCGCCGGCTCGATCTTCGGAAGATCACTTGCCAAACCGATCAGGACCCGCTGATGGATCCGCCATAGGCGCTGTTTCAGCAACGAATGAATGTGGCGCGTGCCGGCCAGATACAACACGCGGTCCACGTTACGCTCACTTTCGAGGATGGACACGATGCGGCCGTATTCCGTTTGTGTCTTGGGCGTGCGCTCGTATTCGAGTGCAAATCGAAGCTGCCGGCCACCCAGCGAAAGTGTAATGATCGCGTCGTAGTCTTTCGCGTATTTGCCGACCGTCAGTTCGTTGCGGCAACGGATCTCCATTTCGTATTCCCACGACACCAGGGAGCGACTTCGCAGCAGATCCAGGTGGACCGCGTTGACACCGAGCGCGTGTGCGACGCCTAAGCCACCCCGGCGCATTTCCGGTCCATCCTCCGGACCGCTATAGGGTATGCCAAGATTCTCGACGAGGTACACAAGCCCGGACGATGCGATCGCAAAGATCGGATCGTAGTGTACCATCGGAAGCAAATGCCGCGTGATGAAGCCATTGTCCGCCAGGCGCTTCACGCGCCACCAGAATGAGCCTCTGCTCAACTCGTTCCCGCTGTGCCGCATGAATTGCCACAACTGGGTTTGCGTTACGAACTTGCTGTACATCACCTGGCGCAGCAAGGGCAAATCCTGAGTTGGGCTGAGCGCGATTGCTCCTCTGAAATAGCGCATGGCGACCTCACTTCACCGCGCGGGACAACACTGCCATCCACGGCCTATCCCGCCGGGGCTCCGCGCAGAATGTTCCGTGCATGCCATGCACCCATCCAAATGGCGGCAAGACGATCAGAGCTTCTTGTTGCCCGTTGCCTTCGCTGAACGAAATCACCCGCGCGGCATCGCACTTCCAGGCGCCCGCTCGGTCGATCCATCCGGTGTCGGCCGGGCTGATCCGGAACAGGTAAACATCGGGGGGCGTACCGTCCGGCGTCAATCGCCGGAGGAAGAGCTTATTCCGTCCGTTCCAGACCGTCACACCCTCCGACTCGAAAACGCGATGGATGAGCCGGTCCGCAAACTGTGGATGAAACCCCGCGCACTCATCCACGCGAACGTGGCCGTAAATGCACGACCGGCTCCGCAATGTGCTCCCCACCAACACGCCACTCGTGTTGTAGTACGCGCCTCGCCGAGCGGAACCAGCGCAGCCAGCGTTTGCGCCCCTCGCCGTCCAAATGCTGCCGAAACTCTGCATCGCAACCAGCATCACGCTTCCTCCGCACCGGTCCCGTTGTCCGCGGTAGTCGCTGCCTTTGCCGCCACCGCCTTCCCTTGCTTCAATCGCCGATTCTCCGATTCGAGTCGCTGAATTCGCTCAACCAGCGCCGCGTTGGCGCTGTCCGATCCTGCGGCGGTCCGGGTTTTGAGCCGCTGTTCCGCGCCCGTCACACGCTCGGTTAGACTGTTCAGTTCCACGGCTTTCTGCTCCAGTTGTTCGCTCAGGCGGGTGATCTGCAATTCCTTTGCGTCGTTGTCACTCTTCAGCCGTTGGAGTTCGCGCTTGTAATCTTCAAGATTCGCCGTCTCCGGCGTAGCAATTCCGGACTCGCCGGATTCGATGACGCGGTTGCACGTCTCTATATGCAGGTTGTAGCGGTCGATCGCTTCTTTTGCCCTCCGCTTGCAATACTCGGCGTACCGCAAAGCGTCCGCGGCATGTTCCGCAAGCTGCCATCGTTCGCGTACTCGATCATTCTGCACCCAGGCCAGCGCAAACCAGCTCAAGATGACGATGATCGTTGCGCCGAAGCTGTACCAGAAATATCGGTTCGCTCCGGCGTTCTCCAACCACACGCGCCGGCGCTCTTCCCAAACCGCACCCAGATTCACATCGCGTGGATTGAGCGCGTGAACCATCGCGTCCAGCGGCGACGTACCGCCGTGTTTGTAGCCGCCCTTGGCTGCAAGCGGGGAATACTGCGCTGCTGGTACTCGTTGGTCAGATTCCTGGCGCCGGTGCCGT
>JBKQIF010000118.1:0-22540 GCA_052148435.1 Bryobacteraceae bacterium | reverse complement strand
CTACGATGAAGCCAGTCGGAAAGCCGGATGCCTGAAATGGGCACGTCCGGTTTGATGAGCGGGGATGGGAAACGGGGCGGGCGCTCAACGTCCGTTTCTCGCGCCCATCCTCGACTCTACCGACACGCGCTTGGGCATGGGACGCCGAGCGTCGGCACGAGTGCCGACGCGGCACGCAAGAGTGCGTGCGCCACGTCGGAATGGCGCCCGTGTTCAGTTTGTCGAGCGGCACATGAATTGCCCATTGGTCCGGACCGGTGGAGCGGAGGCAATCGAAGGATAAATCGGCGCACTCGCCGACTCGATCTACTTCAGGAAATCTTCGCGAATGGGATTGAAGTTATCCACCAGGCGAGCGCGGTGCGAGAGCAACTGAATGGCATGGGGGCGGCCCGACGCGACTGCGACGACGTCGCCGGCGCGCAGGCGTTTCGGCTCCTCGTTTTCGGAAAGGAACAGCACCTCGCCTGCAGCCACGTAGGTGATCTGCTCGTGCGGGTGGGAATGGAACGGGTCCGGCGCGGACCACGGGCCGTTATCGATATCCAGAACCACCGTCATGAGGTGATCGGTATGAAGCAGGCGGCGTTGCCAGCCCGGGCGGAACGGGTCGCCGGGGGTCTGGTCGAAATACAGGACTTTGGTGGGCGGGGTCACGAGATCCAGTGTAGCGGAAGGGGTCAGCGGTCAGCTTTCAGCGGGGCGGCTGGAGCGTGCCGCTTCGCGGCGACGCTCGCCAGGGCAGGCGAGTCGCCTGCCCCACTGAGCTGGGACAAGCTGTAATACCAATGTGGTTTATGACACAATCGGCCTATGCTTTCGTCGCTACGGTTCACGCCCAAGCTTGGGTTTACTCTTTTATTGGCCGCCGGTATGGCGTCGGCGCAGGCGCCGGTTTCGGGAAAACGGTACCATCGGCTGCTGATTCACAACGCCACGGTGGTGGACGGCAACGGCACGCCGGCGAGCGGGCCGAAGGACATCCTGGTCGAGGGAAACGCAATCGCGGATGTAATCGCGCTCGACCCGGTGTCGCTGGGACGCGGCGCGCGCGAGGCCGCGCAGGCGGACGCGGTGATCGACGCCACCGGCAAATACGTGCTCCCGGGGCTGATCGACGCTCACGCCCATTTGCAGGAAGAGCGGGGCGGGAAACCGCAGCCGATCGAATACGAGCTGAATATCTGGCTGGCCTGCGGCATCACCACCATACGCGACGTGGGCAGCGACACCAAACGCGCGGTGGAGTTGCGCCGGCTATCGGCTGAGGGCAAGATCGCGGCGCCGCGCATCTTTATCTATCCCATGTTCGGCCGGCCACGGGATCGGGCGGCGGCGCGCGCGCACGTTCGCGAGTTGAAGCAGATGGGGGCCGACGGCATCAAGCTGCTGGGGATCGATCGCGACACCATGGCCGCCATGGAAGACGAAGCCCACAAGCTCGGCCTGCGCATCGCGCATCACGTGGGAGTGGAGGAGACCAACGCCTGGGACGATATCCGCTTCGGCACTACCAGCATCGAACACTGGTACGGCATCCCGGACGCGGCGATACCCGACGGGGTACAGAACTTTCCCTCTTCCTACAACTACAACAACGAGACCGACCGCTTCCGTTATGCCGGCCACTTGTGGCGCGAAGCGGATCCGGCGCGTCTGACCAAGGTGCTGCAAGCGATGGCGGATGCCCACGTGGCGTGGGTGCCGACGCTGGATATTTATGAAGCCAGCCGGGACCTGCAGCGGGCGCAAACCCAGCCCTGGTTTGCCGACTACCTGCATCCCGCGCTGGCGGATTACTTCCGGCCCAACCCGGCCAACCACGGTTCCTATTTTCTCGGCTGGACCTCGACCGACGAAACTTTCTGGAAAGAAAACTATCGCATCTGGATGGCTTCACTGCGCGAGTTCGACCGGCTGGGCGGGCTGATCGGCATGGGCGACGACGCGGGGTTCATCTACCAGATGTACGGCTTCGGCCTGATTCGGAGCATGGAACTGCACCAGGAAGCGGGTTTCCATCCCATCCGAATCGTCGAGCAGGCCACCGGCAACAATGCCCGCATTCTGGGCGAGGAAGAGCGGCTGGGCCGGGTGCGCGCCGGCTGGATGGCGGACCTGATCGTGGTGAACGGCAACCCGCTCGAAAACCTGAAGGTGCTGTATCCAACCGGGGTGGAGGAAACCCGCGGCGGCCAGGCGGTGCATACCGGCGGAGTGGAATGGACCATCAAAGACGGGATCGTTTACCATGCGCCGGAGTTGCTGGCGCAGGTGAAAGAGATGGTGGCCAAGGCGCGCGGGCGGTAGGACGGTCCATATTACGATGGTGATGTGCCCACCGCTTTAGTCCTCTCCGCGGGCGGAATGTTCGCCGCCTGGGAAGCCGGCTTCTGGAAGGTTCTCAGCCGGCGGTTGAAACCCGATCTGGTGGTAGGTGCTTCGGCCGGCGCCTGGAACGGATGGGCGATTGCCGGGGGCTGCGCGCCCGACGAGTTGATCGAAAGCTGGCTCGACCCGCGCATCGGAGGGATCATGCGGCTGGGCCTGCATCCCACCGGCATCTTGCGGCCGGAGGCGCTGAACGGCGAGGCGCACCGCCTGTTCGTGCGCTTTCGGCCGCAAATCGATTTCGCTTTGACCATGGTGGAAGTGCCGCGCCTGCGAGTCCGGGTCGTGGGCGGAGCGGAGATCGGGTGGGAGCACCTGGCGGCGGCGTGCAGTATTCCCTGCGCTTTTCCGCCGGTGCGCATCGGGGGACGCCGCTACGTGGATGGCGGCCTCGCGGGCGCGCTGCCCGTGTGGGCGGCCGAGGCGCTGGGAGCCACCCGCGCGGTCGCTCTCAACGTGCTGACCATCCAACCGTTCCGCCTGCTCCACTGGGCGCTGCCGGTGCGCGCTCCTAGCGCGGCTCTTGAAGTGATAAGGCTGGAACCTTCCACTCCGCTCGGCTCGCTGAAAGAGTCGGTGTGCTGGTCGCGGGACGCCGTCGCCCGAATGATCGAACAGGGCGAGCGGGACGCAACACTTGCCCTTCCATCGATTACAATGTAGGGCGATGGCGCTTTATCGGATCTACCGAATGAAGGATTCGCCAAGACAGCAGTTCCGCTGGGCCCCTCACGTGGGAGGATGCGCTTCGGTGAAGCCGAAGGATTACGATCCGCGCGGCGAAGTGGAGGCGTTGAACGAATACGGCGCCTGGTGCGCGATGCGGGAATCGGACGATCCGCTGAGGGTGGGCGATGTGTTGGAGGCGGCGGACGGGCAGTTACGCATTTGTAAGTATGTGGGGTTCGAACCGGCCGAGTGGCTGGTGGCAGAGTCCAAAACTTCTGTCGAATCCGAGGCCCCCGTTTCCACCAGCGTCAGCAGCTCGAACTAGGAGGCCACATGCGGGAACCACGCCTGGGCGATGACATCGACGACTATTGCGTCCGCTGCAAGCGAATTACGAACCACGTGGTGGTGTCGGTGATGAATGGAGAACCGGCCAAGGTGCGCTGCCGGACCTGTTACAACGATCACGACTACCGCCACGAGCAGGCGCCGCCTCCCAAGGTGGACGCCCGCAAGGCGGCGCTCTTCAACGAAGTGCTCAAGAAAGTGGATCCGGACGCCACCGGGGTTTTGGTGGAGGTGCCCGACGATCTGCCGGATCCGGATCCGCTGAGCGAGGCCGGTCCGGATTCCGGGGCGGCCGAAGCGGAACCGGAGATCGCGGCGGAGGAGGCAGAGGAGGAACCCGCCCCCGTTCTCAAAGCCAAAACCAAAGTCAAAGCCAAGCCCAAGGCTCCGGGAAAGTCTCGACGCTGAGATGACGCGCCGCAGGTTTCTGGCAGCAGTTTCAGCCACCGCCGGCCGGGCCTTTGCAGCCGGGGAGCCAAAGCCTTTCGGGGCGCTGCCATCCGCCCGCCAACTGGCCTGGCACCAGCTCGAAACCACTGCCTTCCTTCATTTCACCGTCAACACCTTTACCGACCGCGAATGGGGATTCGGCGACGAAGATCCGAAGGTGTTCAACCCCGCGCGATTCGATGCCGACGCGATCGTCGAGCCGCTGGCCGCCGCCGGCATCGTCGGCGTGATCCTCACCGCCAAGCATCACGACGGCTTCTGCCTCTGGCCCACCGCGACCACCGGGCATTCCGTGCGCGCCAGCGCATGGCGCGGCGGCAGAGGCGACGTGGTGGGCGAGATTGCCGCCGCGGCGCGCCGGCATAAGCTCCGCTTCGGCGTTTATCTCTCGCCTTGGGATCGCAACCAGGCGGCCTACGGCAAGCCGGAATATATCGCCATCTACCGCCGCCAGTTGACGGAGTTGCTGGGCGATTACGGCCCCATCTTCGAGGTGTGGCACGACGGCGCCAACGGCGGCGACGGCTATTACGGCGGGGCGCGCGAGAAGCGCGTGATCGACAAGAACACCTACTACGACTGGCCGGGAACCTGGGAACTGGTGCGCCGGCTGCAGCCCGAAGCCGTCATTTTCTCCGACGTCGGGCCGGACGTGCGCTGGGTGGGCAACGAGCGCGGCATCGCCGGCGATCCATGCTGGGCAACCTACGACCCGTTGGGCATCGATGGCGGGCCGGCGTCGCCAGGCAACCTACGCGAGAAGGATTCGCCGGCCGGAACGCGCCACGGCACGCGCTGGCTGCCGGCCGAATGCGACGTTTCGATCCGCCCCGGCTGGTTCTGGCACGAAGCGGAAAACGCTCGCGTTAAAACGCCGGCCGATCTCGCCGCGCTGTATTTCGCTTCGGTGGGCCGCGGCGCCAACCTGTTGCTCAACGTGCCGCCCAATCGCGACGGTTTGCTTTCCTCGGAAGATATCGCGTCGCTCGCAGCGTTCGGCCGGTGGCGCCACGCCACGTTCGCGCGCGATCTGGCGGCGGGGGCGCGCGTCACCGCGGCCAACGCGCGCGCACCGCGCGAGCGGTTCGGGCCCCAGCATTTGTTAGACGGGCGCGAAGACACCTATTGGGCGACCGATGACGCCACGCTTCGTGCCGAAGCCGTCTTCGATTTCGCCCGGCCGGTGACTTTTGACGTGGTGCGCCTGCGCGAGGCTATCGCCTTCGGCCAGCGCGTGGATGCCGTGGCCATCGACCTTTGGGACGGCCACGATTGGCAGCCATTGGCCGCGGTCACGAGCATCGGCGCGCGGCGCTTGATCCGCCTGCGCCGTCCCGTAACCGCCGCGCGCTTGCGGCTGCGCGTTACCGAAGCCTCGGCCAGCCCGGTGCTTTCGGAGTTTGCGCTGTTCGCGGAACCGGCCTGATGCGCGTTCTTGCCTTGGTCCTGGCTGCCGTGGCGCCGGTCTCCGCGGTCGAAATTCAGGTGCGCTACGCCGCGCTGGAGCGCATTCTGGCCAGCCAGGTCTTCACCCAGGACGGCCGCCGCTACGTGAAGGGCGACCAAAAGACCAAGTGCAGTTTCGCCTATCTGGAACATCCGCAGATGCAGGGCAAGGACGGGCTGCTGCGCGTCCGGGCGCGTTTCACCGGCCGTTCCGCCTTGAACATGTTCGGCCAATGCGTGGGGCTGGGCGACGCGTTTACGGTGGTCATCGGCGCCAGGCCGACATACAAAGACGGGAATATCGGCCTGGCCAACGTCACCGCGGAAAGCGACGGCAGGACCGGGTTTTATATCCGCCGGGTGTGCGCCGCCCTGGCCGCCAGCCTGGCGCGCGATTTCCGTTACAACCTGGCCGCCGACGCCAGGCGCATGCTGGAAGACCCCAACACCCAGCCCGCCTACCCGCGCGATCTGCGCGATTTCAAAGTGACCGCCATCGCAGCCAATGGCGACGCGCTGGTGCTGGACGTGGATTTCAGTTTGACGGTACGCTGAGCCGCCGCGAGTCTCCGCAGGTGCGTAGGCTGGAACGAGCCCGTTCAGTGGGACGTCGTCGATGCCCACGTTGTTGTTTGTGCGCGCAGGGCTGGACAGGTCGTCGTCACCAGCGGCGCAGTCGATCTCAGGCGAATCGCTCCCGACCTACAGTTGCTAGTCGTAGCCGGGTCTTGCCCGCATCGGTCCCTTCCACTGGGCGGCCGCCTGGACCAAGGCGCGGATATAGCCGTAGCAGAGTGCGAAGCTCTGAAGGCCATTGGGATCGGCAGCCGCTTGGGGGACGTGGTCGGGTATCAAGGAGGAACTCGATCAGGCCGCAAATGCCGAGGGCGAATGTTCGAACGGGTTCAGCACTTCGACGCCCGCATATTGGCGGCCGGCCTGGAAGTCTTCCGACAGCAGGTACCGCGCTCCGGAACGTTGGGCAGCCGCCAGAATGAGGGCGTCCCAGTAGGTGAGTTGCGCCGTATCGGCCCATTGCCACGCTTGTTGCACCAGGCCTAAAGAAGTGTCCACCGGTCTCCAGTGGCTGAGATCCTCCACGATCTCTCGCGCGCTAGCCGGTGCCAGGCGCATTTTCTTCACGGCGCTCCAGTAGAATTCGTGCAGCACTTGCCAGCTCAGCCGGCCGGAGCCCGCCATCCAGAGAGCTTCCAGCCACTCGGTCGCGCGCGCCCGCTTCGCCGGGTCTCCAGGATCGATGTAATAGAGCAGCAGGTTCGAGTCGACAAAGAAGCCGTCACCGGCGTTCATGAACGTCCTCGCGGCTGAGGCGTTCGGCGGCGCTCGCGGCGGCCATGACGCGGTTCGATTTCCAGTGCTCGAACGCCTGCCAATACTCGTCCGACAACCGCATCTGCCGTTCCAGCATTTCGCCAACCAGCCGGGATACCGACGTGTTCTCCTCGGCCGCCTTGCGCCGGGCCCAGAGAACAGCCTCGTCCGAGATCCTGATGGTTACATTCCTGGTTGTTATCTTCTTCGTGGCTGTTGCGTTCACGAAATCAGTGTAGCACGAAAAAAGTGCAAGATCAACGTTACCCGATCCGGTCCGCCGCCTGGATCAGAGCCCGGATATAGCCGTAGCAGAAGGCGAAGCTCTGGAGGCCGTCGGGATCGGAGGCGGCTTGGGGGACGTGGTCGGGCATCAAAAGGTAGGAGTAGCCCACTTCCCTGTAAACCTTGATGGCTTCCACGAAATTCACGTCGCCTTCGTCGGGATAGACTTCCACAAATTCGTCGCGGTGGCCGCGGATGTTGCGGAAGTGCACGTTGAAGATTTTGTTGCGCGCGCCGAAGTAGCGGATCACGTCGAAGATTTCTTTGCCCGGATCGCGCAGCATTTCGGAGACCGTGCCCTGGCAGAAATTCAGGCCGTGATAGGGACTTTCGCGAATGGTGACGAAACGTTTCAAGCCGTCCACGGTGCCGAGCACGCGAACCACGCCCTGGTAGCCCTCGGGAGGCATGCCGGGATCGTGGGGATGGCAGGCCATGCGCACCTTGTATTCATTGGCCACCGGAACCACCCGATCGAGAAAATACGTGATTCGTTCCCAGAAACGATCCGCATCCACGCGGCCGGCGCGGGTGAGGGGCGGCTCGGGATGGGCTCCGGCCACGCTCCAGGCGCTGTAGGTCGAGTCGCCGCGGCCCGGAACCCGGCCGGTGCGCACCACGCCCAGAATGCTCATGTTGTATTTGAACGACGGAACGCCGGCCGCGGAGCAATTGCGAATGAAGGTTTGCAGTTGTTCGATGTCGCGGTCGCGCTCCGGGCTTTCGGCCAGCATGATGGCCCCGTGCTTTTCCTTGTCGATGTGGCTGGAAGCGAGGAACGGCGGCGCCACGCATTCCACGTGAATACCGTTCGCTTCGGCCAGATCGCGCATGCGCTTGAGCTCGTCGACGGTGGCGTAAAGCCGGTCGGCCGGGATTTCGGGATAGCCGCAAATATCGCGAACGCCGTAGCGCGCAAGGTATTTCAGGTGGGCGTCGGTGGTGGGAGCGCTTTGGCATCCCAGCCGCATGCGGGCGCCAGGCGCAGGCGTGTCGGCCGCGGCCGGCCGGCCGGCGGCGGGGGCCAGAGCGACGGCTCCGGCGGAAGAAACGAACTGGCGTCGATTCATGAATGCACCTCGAAGTGGCTGGCGATCTGTATCAGTGTAGCGCCGGGCCCTCCAGGCCTGAAGCGGGGCGGGTCAGGATTTCCGGTAGGTGGCGCTGCAGGTGTCGGTTTCCCACAGTCTTACGGACTGGATACGCACGCCTGGGGGCAGGTGGAGACCGGTTTCCACTTCATCGTGGATATGGCGGGCGATATTTTCGGCCGACGGGTTCAGCTTGTCGAAAGGGGGAAGGTCGTTGAGCCATTGATGGTCGAGCCGGTCGAGGGCCGCATGGACCGTCTTTTTCAGCGCCACGAAATCCACCAGCAGGCCGATTTCATCCAGTTGCTCGCCGGCCAGCGTCACCTGGCAGCGGTAGTTGTGCCCATGCACGTTTTCGCATTTGCCGTGGTAGTTGCGAAGGGCGTGTCCGGCGGAAAAGCTCTCTTCGATGGTTACTTCAAACATAGTGGCTTCAAATACGGAAGAATTTCTCTACGTCGCTCCGGCTGGTAGTAAATCCGTAATCCGGCAGGCTATCGAAAAACACCTGCCCGTAACGCTGCTTGGTAATGCGGTTATCGAGCAGCACCAGCACGCCGCGGTCGGTCCTGGCGCGAATGAGGCGTCCGAAGCCCTGTTTCAGGGCGATGGCGGCCTGCGGGACCTGGTAATCGTAGAACGGGTTGCCGCCAGCCCTGCGGATGCTCTCGATGCGCGCGTTCACTACCGGGTCGTTCGGCACCGCGAAGGGCAACTTATCTATGATAACGCAGCTCAATTGCTCCCCCGGCACGTCCACGCCCTGCCAGAAAGACGAGGTGGCGAACAGCACCGCGTTGGGGGTGGACCGGAACTGGTCGAGCAGGACGCGGCGCGGGCCGGTGCCCTGCAGCAGGATAGGGAAGTCGATGGCCAGCGAAACCTTGTCGTGCACCAGGCGCATCTGCTGATAGCTGGTGAAGAGCACGAACGCGCGGCCGCGGCTATGGCTGAGAATTTGGGCCACTTCCTCGGCCGCGGCGGCGGAGAAGGCCGGGTTACGCGGTTCGGGCAGGTGCTGCGGCACGTAGAGCAGGGTTTGTTTCCGGTAGTCGAAATGGCCCTCGACAATCAGGCTGCGCGGGCTGCGCATGCCGAGCCGGGATTCCAGAAATTCGAATCCGCCGGCGACGGCCAGGGTAGCGGAAGTCAGAATCGCGGTCTCCACGCGCCCGAACAGGCGCTCGGAGAGAATGCTCGACACGTCGATGGGAGTGGCTTGCAGATAGCAGCCGCGGCCGCGCTTCTCGATCCAGTAAACGTAGCTCTCGTCGTCTTCTTCGATCACGAAACGGAGCGCCAGGGCGAGTTCCAGGGTGCGCCGGTGGAGGGGAACGATTTCGTCGGGCGGCTTGTCGATGAGCTTCAAGTGCGCGGCCAGCAAATTGAGGATCGCCACCAGGTCGGAATAGGCTTCCAGATTGGCCTCGCGAAAACCGTCGCGGCCGTGGAAGGCGATGCGGCGGTCGGCGTCGCCGAACAGGGCAAAGAAGTCGTTGGTCAGCTCTTCCAGCCGTTCCAGGATGCGGTCGAGCTCCACAGTGCCGAATTTTTTCATGCGGCTGACGACGGCGAGATCGCGGCGCAGGTCGTGGATACGGTAATTGCTGAGCGAGACGCCGAAGTACTGTCCGGCAGTGTCTTCGATTTCATGAGCCTCGTCGAACACCACGGCGTGGTATTCGGGCAGCACGCCTCCTTCTTCGTGCTCGTCTTTCAAAGCCAGGTCGGCGAAGAACAGGTGGTGATTGACGATGACGATGTCGCTTTCGGCGGCGCGGCGGTGCATCGCGGTGATGAAGCAGCGATCGAAGTTGGGGCACTTGCTGCCGCTGCAAAGATCGCCGCGGGCATCGAGCTTGGCCCAGGCGGTCGAGGATTCGGGCAGCTTCCCGATTTCGGCGCGATCGCCGAACTCAGTAGTCTTCTCCCAGTCCTGAACGATCTGGAAGTCGGCCACTTCTTCCAGGCCGCTGAGCACCGGCGATTTTTCGGCCTCATAGATTTTCTGGCGGCAGGCGTAGTTGTTGCGGCCCTTCATGTAGCAGACCTTGAGC
Source organism: Bryobacteraceae bacterium (assembly GCA_052148435.1). Lineage (GTDB taxonomy): Bacteria > Acidobacteriota > Terriglobia > Bryobacterales > Bryobacteraceae > JBEKYD01. The sequence continues at coordinate 12,471 of JBKQIF010000118.1, read as the reverse complement.
GGCCGCGGGAAATGCTTCTGCAGGAAGGGAACGTCCTTGAAGAAGAGCTGCTCCTGCAGATTCTTGGTGCCGGTGGAAACCACGATACGCTTGCCGGAGAGCAGCGCGGGAACCAGGTAGGCCAGGGTCTTGCCTGTGCCCGTGCCGGCTTCCACGATCAGGTGACGCCGGTCGTGCAGCGCCGCTTCGACGGCTTCGGCCATCTCCACCTGTCCCTGCCGGAATTCGTAGTTGGGATGCCATTTCGACAACGTGCCGTGCCGCGAAAAGAACTGGCGCGCGGAAGCGGTAGGAGCCTGGGTGGGCATCGGATGATTCGATTCTAACAACAAGGGAGACGAGGGCCGGAGCCCCTCGGGTAGCGCGCTGATTCCGGGCTGACGCCCGGCCGATAGGGGTCGCGCTTGAAGGACCACGACGCCTATGTGTCTCGCAGGCGCCCCGAAATGGCTGTACAATCGCGACGGTGGCGCGATAGGCCCTCGCCGAACGGAGCGCAGGTGGCCTGTATAGTCCCTTATAGTCCCTGAAACGCCTCCGGGGGTAATGGTATTGATAACTGGGGGACCAAAATTTGCAAGCGCATCTCCTGACCGTTTGCCTGGCAGCCTTTTTCGGCGTCGCTCAGGCGCAGAATCCCATCGGGTACCAGTTGCGGTACGCCGAATCCGCCGGCGGAATGGTGTCGGTCGCCGTCACGCTGCCCGAACCGGTGAAAGCGCCTGCCGCGCTGGTTATGCCGCGGACGTACCCAGGCGGGTACGTGCAGGTGCCGTATGATTCCTTCGTGAGCGGTGTCGTGGCCCTTTCTCCCGGCGGACAATCGTTGCCGGTGGCGAAGGACGCCGATGGGCCTCGCTGGAACCTCGGACAAGCCGGCGACACCGTCCACCGAATCGAGTACCGCGTGGATATCGGCCGGATGGAGGCGGAGACCGTCGACGCCGTCTCGACCTCCAAAATTCGCAAGGGCTACTTGGGACTTCTGGGATACTCTGTTTTCGCTTACGTGGACGGTCTTGCGGATCGAAGGATCGTATTACGCGTGGATGCTCCCGAGGGATGGCCGGCGCTCACCACCCTCAGCCCCGTAGTGCCCCCACCCAAGACCACCACGCCGGCAACCGCCGCGGACTACTACGCGCTCGCCGATTCCGAAATCCTGATGGGCCCCGATCTCCGGGTGACGACGCTCGAAGGCAAGATCCCGCTGGTGATGGCGATCTACGCCGAAGGCGCTGTGGACACGGACCTGGAAGGCCGCCTGGCGCGCGAGGCGCTCGATGGCGTGCAGGACTATTTTGGGGACACGCCATTCCCTCAATACACCGTCCAACTGGAACTACTCCGCCCGCTCGCCGGTCACGATTACAATTTCAGCCAGGAGCATGCCGACAGCGGAACCTTCAGCCTTTCCGTGGATGCCGCCACCACCGCGCAATCCTCCGCGCAGCAACAGTCCCGCACGCGGTTTAACTACGCACACCACATGGCGCACTGCTGGATTCCCAAACGAGCCTACGGAACCGGCTACCGTCCGTTCACGTGGGAGATGACGCCCGTGATCGACACCATCTGGTTCAATGAGGGCTTCGGACGATACGCGGCCATTGAAGCGGTAGCGGCGGCCATGCCCGCTACGGAAGGCAAGGCGTTTCGCGATCGCCAACTCGCCGCTTTGCGCGGCATTGTAGATTCGGCGGCTCCGTTCCTTCGCAGGATGTCGCTGACCGTGCTGTCCCGCGAAGCGTCGTTTCTGTATGCGGTGGATTTCCGTACCGGCAAGAATGTCTTTTCGCGCGGCGCCTTGATGGCCGCCGAAATGGACGATCGCATCCGCGCACGGAGTGAGGGCAAGAAATCTCTGCGCGATGCCTTGCGATGGCTGCTGCGCTGGAGTGCGGAGAACCAGAAGCCGTTCCAAACCGAGGATCTGCCCCGATTCTTCGCCACCGCAACCGGAGTGGATGTGAGCGATATTCTGGAGCGCTGGATGAAGCCCCTGGAACAGTGATCCAAACCGGTCTTTCCCAAAACGCCGTCCGTGTCGGTTATTTCGCGCCGCTCTCCTAGCGCTGGCCACGTCGAGTTTCCAGTACCGGTAAATGCTTCCGCCGCCAGCGCTGGCAACGCACTGAATAGCAGCGCAACACCTGTAGGCGATTGAGCTGTCATCGACGAATGATCTTCGAAGTCCTCCCTGAACGGGAAATTGGGACGCTCACTTCCGGCTCATCCGCTTCTGGAAAAGCTGGATGGCCGGCGCCTGGGCCGAGGGAACATATTCCAGCACCGCCCCCTGCTTCTTCAGGATGTCCACCAGCGTCCCCACGGGGATTGCCTGCACCGGCGTGCCGCCCGATATGGCCAGTTTGGCGGCCACGCCGGCAGCCTGGCCGAGAATCATGTACTGCGGCTCCATGCGCACGGACGAATAGGCCGCGTGGCTGGCGGAGAAGGCCACCGGCACCAGGAGATTGGTGGCCTCCGCCGGTTTGGGCAGCATGATCCGATAGGGGATCTGATAGGGGTTGACCGCCACCTGCATGTCGCCTTCGTTGCGTACAAATCCATCCGGCCCCACGATGCGCTCGACGTTGTGCGAATCGCTGTTGTAGGAACCCATGCCGACGGGGTCGGGCTTGGTCAGGTCGGTCTGGAGATCCTTCTGAACCATGACGTATTCGCCGACCATGCGGCGCGATTCGCGGATGTACAACTGGTGCGGCCAATTGCCGGTGTCGGTGAACTCGTCTTTGCAAAGACCCCAGCGACCCATTTCCCGCCGCAGGCCCTCGGGCACCTGCGGATCGGTGGCCAGGAAGTAGAAGAAGCCCTGGAGATAGTCCTTATGCTGCTGCCAGATCTCGGCCCGGCGGGCGTAGCTCGCATCGGGATAGTCCCAACTGCCGCCGATGTAGTCGGTAGAGAAGGCGCCCTGATTGTTGATGTCGGTCTTGCCGTTGGGGAGGCGGTCCAATTTGATCACCGAATCGAGGGCGGGCGCGCGTCCTTCCGTCTTCTGGCGCGCCTGCAGCAAGCGGGCAAGCACGGCGTAGCGCCGGGCATCGTAGCCCACCGGAACGGCGAAAGGAACGCGATTTTCGGGGACCTCGCAAAGGCACATGCGGTAGTTGTAGGCCTGGACCGCCTTGTCGGCGGTTCCCGGCGCGGGCGGGCGCCGCGCGGAGATCTCGGGCAGCAGTCTGCCTTCCTCTCCGTAGGGCGACAGATCGACCAGGAACTGATGGAGCGGGGTGCGGTCACGCACGCCCGCGAGGGTCTCCTGGTACTGGGAACTGCCTTCGCGTCCATATGTGTACGTGACGCCGGCCTGCGCCATCAGGTCGCCTTCGTAGCTGGAATCGATGAACACTTTGGCGGTGAACGAGTCGCCGTTCTCCACAAAAATCTCGGCTACTTCCGCGCCGGTTTTGCGCACGCCGCGCTTCTCCTTCAAGCGGCTTCGCTCAAAGAGTTGGACACCCGCCTCTTGCACCATTTCGCGAAAGATGTCCTCGGCCACGTGCGGCTCGTGGATCCAACCGATCTCCTGTCCGTAACGCGGCAGCTGATAGTGCCGGCCGACGCGCAGATAAAACTCTAACGCGTACCCACCGATGACTTCCTTCTTGCCGTAGTCCGTCCAGCCCAGGCCGCCCGATACCATGCCGCCCGCATGATGGCCGGGTTCGAGCAGGGCGGTGTCGAGGCCTTCACGAGCGGCGGAGACCGCCGCCATGACGCCGCCGGCGGTGCCACCGTAGACTACAACCTCGAAGCGGTGGGTCGCACCCAGCGAACCGAGGGGAAGGGCAAGCAGGAGGAAAAGCGCATTCTTCATAGCGGTCACTGCAAATAGTAACGTGAAATGGGGGTCGGGCGTCTTAAGTCCGCGAACCTCTAAGCCAACTCGGCGCCTGCTATGCCTTGACGGAGAAAAATCCGCTCACGTTTTCCCACAGCAGTTGGGGAAAGCTCTTGTCGAGGTAGGAGCGGATGGAGACGTAGCACTCATCGCAGGCGTTATGCCGGGTGAACTCGCCGATCATGCGTCCGCGCTCTTCGAGCGGATAGCGGTGGAACTGCATGGAGCAGGGCTGCAGGGCGCCGTCGGCCGTGACCACCAGGAACCTTTGGCCCGCCTTGCAACCGGGCATCCCCGAGTTTTCGAAGTAGCGGCGCGTGGCATCCAGGGTGCTTCGGCTGTTGACGATCCAGTTGGTGTTGTCGCGGCGCTCCTCCACACGGTCCAGGTGGCTGTTCAGCGCGGCAAGTTGTTCGGGCGATGCCGGGAGAAAATCGCGACAACCGGTACGGCGCGCCGAGTAGGCGCTGTAGCAGAGGTTGACGCCCCACTCGCGAGCCTTATCGGCGATGGCGTTGATCTCCCGCAGGTTCTCGCTGGTGATGCAGGAGTTGAGCACGATATCGTCGTACCCGAGGTGGGCCAACCGCGGGATGAGGTCCTCCAGATGGCGGTAGAGTCCGGGATAGCAGCGGAAGTTGTCGTGCCGCTCGTCGGGGAAGTCCAGACTGACTGAGAACTGGTTCACCCCGGCCTCGCGCAACTGGAGGTACAACTCCGCCGTCATGAGCGACCAACTGGACACCAGTATCGTGTAGGGCAGACCGGAGCCATCCTTAATGCTCCGGACGATCTCGACCAGGTCGGGCCGGAGCAGGGGTTCGCCGCCGGAAACCTGGACCACGCAGGGACGCAACTCCTGCATGTAACCGCGGTACTCGCTGGGGCGGAGATTGCGCGAGTCGTCACGCGGGCCGCCGTGATCGCAGTGGAGGCAGTGACAGGTGCAGGAGTCGGTTACTTCGAACGACACCACGATGGGGCGGTCGGCCAGCCAGTTGAGCGAGCCGCGCCCGATGATCTTGAGCGATTCTTGAAATGGAACCTTGCGCATAGAATTCAGGCCACGTTGCAGCGGGAGGGATCGCAACCCGGCTGGGTGCAGGGGCCCAGAGCCGGGGTTTCCGGCGAAACCGAGGCGAGGATACGGTCGCTGTCGCCGGCGTCGCCGCCGCCGGTAACGCGCCGTTCCAGCAGGTCGAGCACGGGGCGGAGCCACGCGTGGCCCAGTCCCACGGCGGATTGAACCCAGGTGTAGGCGTCCAGGTCGTCGGCGGGCGCCCCCTGGCCCAGCAGGCTCATCACACCCAGGTTGGCCATGGCGTGACTGTCGCCGCTGCCGGCGGCTTTCCGGTACCAGGTTCCGGCCCGCTCGCAATCGAGAGCCACCCCCCGGCCGGTGTGGTAGGCCAGGCCGACCAGGAACTGGGCGCGCAGGCAGCCGGCCTCGGCGGCGCCGAGGAGGCTGTCGAAGGCATCGGCGTCGTTCGAGCAGTCGAGGGCACGGTTGAAATCGGCCGCGGGATGATTGGCGCGCGAAGGCCTCTGGTCCACGTCACACCTCTGGAAAACGGTTAAACGGAGTCAAACCTATTTTATACCGATTTTGGTCGGAAAAACCCACACTGGACAATCGTTAGTCCCGATCCCCCCACAGAATCGGGGCAGGGTCACCGTTCGTTCCAGGCTTGTCGTCCAGTCCCCGCTCTACCCCTATAGCGCGATCACCGCCGCCCCGTCGATGGAGTCGCTCTTCAACGCCTGCAGCGCTTCGTTTGCCTGTTCCAGCGGAAACGTAGTCACTTTGGGCCGCAGCCCGATCTCGGCGGCGATTTCCAGAAAATCCCGCGCGTCGGCGCGCGTCATATTCGCGACGCTGCGCAGTTGGCGCTCTCCCCAGAGCAAGCGGTCGTAGTCGAATTCCGGAATGCGGTCCAGGTGAATCGCGTTGATGGCAACCACGCCGCCTTTTCTCAAGCTGGAAAGCGCGGCGATTACGACGTCTCCGCTGGGCGCGAACGTGATGGCGCGATCCAGCTCCACCGGCGGCCGGTCCCTCTCGCCGCCAACCCAAGCCGCTCCCAGCGAAGCCGCCAGCTTCCGGTGCGATTCTCCCCGCGTGGAAACGTACACCTCGCAGTTCCATTTACGGAGGACGGCGATGGCCAGGTGCGCCGATGCCCCAAACCCGAACAGCCCCACCCGGTCCCCTGGCTCGACCCCCGCCACCCGCAGACTGCGGAAGCCGATGATACCGGCGCACAGCAGCGGCGCGGCGTCGAGATCGTCCAGAGCCGCCGGCAGCCGAAACACGAAATCGCTGCGCGCCAGCGCCATTTCCGCGTAGCCGCCGTTGACCGTGTATCCCGTGTAGGTGGGCGAGTCGCACAGGTTCTCGCTGCCCCGCCGGCAATAGCGGCAGTCTCCGTCCGTGCCGCCGATCCACGATACCCCAACCCGCGTGCCGGCCGGTAGCTCCGCCGTCGATCCCCCCGCGATCTCGCCCACAATCTGGTGGCCCGGAATCACCGGCCGCAGCCGCGGCGGCAGTTCGCCTTCCACAATGTTCAGATCCGTCCGGCAAACCCCGCAAGCCCGTACCCGAATCAGCACGTGCCCCGGCTGGAGCTCGGGCTGGCGTACCTCGCCGATTTCGAGCGGCCGTTTCCACACACTATCGGGCGACTTCAGAATGGCGGCTCTCATCAAGACCTCCCTATCCAAACTACCGGAGAAAGCGCCATGCCGCCACAAGTGCCTGCGCCACGTCCTTTGCTATGCTCGAATCGGAAGGGTAATTCATGGCAAGAACTGAATCGACAATGACTGAGCTGGGAACTCCGGCTCCCGAATTCTCGTTGCCCGACGTCACCACGGGCAAGGACGTCGGCCTGGCCGATTTTGTGCGCTCCAGAGCGGTGTTGGTGATGTTCATTTCGCGCCACTGCCCCTACGTGCAACACGTCAAGCGGGAGTTGGCCCGCCTCGGCAAGGACTACACCGGCCGCCCGCTGGGCATCGTGGCCATCGCTTCCAACGACGTGGCCCTGTACCCCGACGACGCTCCCGAGCGGCTGCGGGAGATGGCTGCCGAACTGGGCCTCAACTATCCGATCCTGTTCGACGAAACCCAGCAGGTGGCCAAGTCTTATGCCGCCGCCTGCACGCCGGATTTCTTCCTGTTCGATGCCGACCGCAGGCTGGTTTACCGCGGACAGCTCGATGGCAGCCGCCCCAACAACGGCGTTCCGCTCAGCGGCACGGATCTGCGCCGCGCCATCGACGCGGTACTCGCCGGCCTGCCGGCGCCAGCCGAACAAAAGCCGTCGCTGGGCTGCAACATCAAGTGGCGCCCCGGCAACGAGCCGGCCTATTTCCAGCATTAGAGGTCGCACAGGCTTTAGCCTGTGAGTGATCCTACCCGTGGGAGTGCCTCATTCCCGCGCCGCCGGGCGCGTCCAGATATTCCAGCAGAGTCATGAATCCGTAATCCATGTGGATCTGCATGTGGCAATGGAACAGCGCCGGGCCGGGGTGGTTCGCCAGCAAATGCACTTCGACTTGGGTGTGCGGCTGCACGTTCACCACGTCTTTCAGAATTCCCGCCGTCGGCTTGCCGGCGACGCGGACTAACTCGAAGGAGTGCCGGTGCAGGTGCACCGGGTGGGCGTCGTCGCTTTGATTATCGAAGACCAGCCGGTACTTTCCGTTGGTCCGCACGCGGATGGGGTCGGTCTTGGGGTATTCCTTGCCGTTGATGGTCCAGTGGTCCACCCAGCGGTTGCCGGCCCACTTGTTTTTGAACACCAGCGGAATCCGCTCGTCGGGCTCGGGTACTGTCCCGCCGCCGCCGAATGGAGTGTAATCCCAGGTCTCGCTGGGCGGCGCGGTCCACTGCGGCTCGCCGGAATGGCCGGCGTACTCCACCGTCGTGCCGAGGCCCAGCTTGCGCATCTTCTCATCCACCTCGCCGAGGATCCACACGCCCGGCTGATTCATCTCCACCACCGCGTCGATTCGCTCCGCCGGCGCCATTTCCAGCACGTTGACCTCGCGCGGCGCCGGCACCGGGTTGCCATCGAGAGCGATCACCTGGAAGCGGTGCCCTGGGAGCGCCAGCCGGTGAATCATGGTGGCGTTGGCGTTGAGGATGCGAAACAGCACCCGCTCGCCCGGCTTCACGCGCACGGGCTCGCCGCCGCCCAGCGCATGGCTGTTGACAGTGAAGGCGCCATAGCTCACTTCGAGCATGCCCTCGCTGCCTTCTCCGGCGCCCCCCTTGGTGCTGAGGTACGGATTCCAGCCGTGCAGCGCGAGCAGAACTTCCTGGTCGTAGCGCCCTGGTTCGGACTTCGGCACGACGTACAGAAACCCGAATTGGCCGGTGTAGGTGGCCCGATGCAGATCGCGGCCGGCATAGATATGGGAGTGATACCAGCGCGTGCCGGCCGGCTGCGGGGTGAACGTGATGGTCCGATTGCCGTGCGGCGGCAGGAACGGCGTCCCCTCCTCGGCGGAGCCATCCACATCCGGGGGAATAAACAGCCCGTGCCAATGCACCAACTCCGGGATCGCCGTGTCGTTGTAGAGGGCCGCGGTAACCGGCTGGCCTTCGGTGAGGCGCAGCGGCGGCCCGGGAAACGAGCCGTTATAGCCCGTCGTCTTGACGAACCGCTTGGGCGCGATCTCCACTTCCACCGCACCGATGCGCAGGGTGAAATCCACCTGCCCGGCAGGCTGGCCAACCAGTGTGCGCCCTCCCGCCGCCAGTGCCGCCAGAAAGCCGCGGCGGTTCAAATGGGACAGGACTCCCGGCCTGTCGCTGCAGTCGGCGGTAGCACAGGCTCTAGCCTGTGATTTTGGGCCTCACCAGAGGCAGGCCACCAAGCCTGTCCTACTAAGAGCATCGTGTCCATGTTGTTGATGATCACCGCCATGCCGCACCTGAGGAAACCAGACGTTCGATGCAGCTTCATTATAAAGCCGGGAGATGGCCTCTGGCCTCCAACTGTGTGTTCCCTAAAGAGAAAAACCGGAACTTAGTACCGGTTTTTCTACCAAGAACCAACAACTTACGAGGTAAAACTGGAACTTAGTTCCCGTTTGCCCTCACTCGATCCAGCCGCCGCCCAGCACCGCGTCGCCGCAGTAGAACACCGCGGCCTGGCCGGGGGCCACGGCGCGTTGCGGCTCTTCGAAAACTACTTCGATGCGCGCCTGGTCGCCAGTGGGCAACAGGCGGGCGGGCGCGGCCGCGTGCTTGTTGCGGATCTTGACGCTTGCGGCAACGGGCCCGGCCGGGGCAGCGATCGAAACCCAGTTGACGTCCCTGGCGAAAAACGAGCCCCGCAACAGGGCGTCGTTGCCCCCCACTACCACGCGCTGCGATTCAGGATCGGTGGCAATCACGTACAGCGGCTCCCCGGTGGCCACGCCCAGGCCGCGGCGCTGCCCCACGGTGAAATGGTGTACGCCGGCGTGCCTGCCCAGGCCGCGGCCATCCGCGGTGACGATTTCGCCTTCCGTTCGCGCCGGCTCCACGCCGGTTTCTTTCATGTACGCGGTCAGGAATGCGGCGTAATCGCCGTTGGGCACGAAACAGATTTCCTGGCTATCGGGCTTTTCGGCCACGGCCAGCCCCAGCGAATTCGCCAGCGCGCGCACTTGCGGCTTATTCAGGCTCCCCAGCGGAAACAGCGTGCGCGCCAGTTGCGGCTGGGTCAAGCCAAACAGGAAATAGGTTTGATCCTTGGACGTATCCACGCCGCGCAACAACTGGTAGCGGCCCCTCTGGCCGTCATATTGAATGCGGGCGTAATGTCCGGTGGCGATCTGTCCGGCGCCCACCGAATCGGCCATCTCCAGAAACCGATCGAACTTGATGTAGTTGTTGCACAGCGTGCACGGGATGGGCGTGCGGCCCGCCAGGTACTCGTCGACGAACGGCTTAACTACGTGCTCTTCGAACTGGCTCTCGAAATTGACCACGTAATACGGGATGCCGATCTGCTCGGCTACGCGCCGCGCGTCGTAGACATCGTCCAGCGAGCAGCAGCGTCCGGCAGCCCCGTCGTTGGCCAGCTCCGGCAGGCGCCGCTGGTTCCAGAGCTGCATGGTGAGACCGATCACGCCGCGGCCTTCGCGCGCCAGCATGGCGGCCACGGTAGAGCTGTCAACCCCTCCGCTCATGGCTACCGCAATCGGAGCGTTGGGGGTGCGATCAAGCATGTACGCCTGCCTCCGACCCAGGCGCCGAAGAATGGTGGGGCGGGCAATCCTGCCTGCAGCCGCTTTTTAGGCGGCTCTTTCGGACCCTGGGAGGGCATTCCCGCCGGTCAAGGGCCAGCTGAAAGCCGGCTGCAGGCAGGATTGGCTGCCCCACACAGCAGCATAGCCGCAACCGAAAGACACCGGCGCTGCGAAGGAAGAAAACGTCGGCTCGAAAGCCGACGCTGCAGGCCAGAGGCCCGCGCCACGGCCAGGAGGCCTGTCCCACCGCATTGAGTGTGCTGTCAGGCATGTACGGAAATCCGCCGCAGGTGCGCCACGGATGCCTCCAGCGCGTCCACCAGCGCATCCACCTGCTCGGCAGTATTGTCGTAGCCCAGGGAGAAGCGCAGGCTGGAACGCGCCCGGTCGGCACTGAGGCCGATCGCCGTGAGCACGTGCGAAGGCGTCACCGCCCCGGAAGAGCAGGCCGATCCGGTGGAGACCGCAAACCCGCGCAGATCGAGGGCGATCACCATGGCTTCGCCATCCACCGCGTCGAAATACAAATTGCTGGTGTTGGGCACGCGACTATCCCGTGCGCCATTGATGCCGGTGCCGCCCAACCGCGCCAGCACGGCCGCTTCCAACCGGTCGCGCAACCCCGCCAGCCGCTCGCTTTCCGCCGCCAGCCGGGAGCCGGCCAGCTCCGCTGCCCGCCCTAAGGCGGCGATTCCCGGAACGTTCTCCGTGCCCGGCCGCCGATCGCGCTCATGGTGGCCGCCGAAAGCGATGGGCGCCAGGCGCGTTCCCTTGCGTACGTACAAAGCGCCCACTCCCTTGGGCGCATAGAGCTTGTGGCCGCTCAAGCTGTACAGATCCACGCCCAGTTCGTTCACGTCCACCGGCACTTTGCCCACAGCCTGCACCCCATCCACGTGCAGCGGTACCCCGGCCTCTCGTGCGATCGCGGAAATCTCGCCCACCGGCTGCAGCGTGCCCAGTTCGTTGTTGGCGTGCATCACCGAGATCAGCCTGGTGGAGGGACGCAGCGCGCGCCGCACGTCGTCCGGATCCACTACCCCGGCGGAACTGACGGCCACGCGCGTCGCTTCGTATCCTTCCCGCTCCAGCGCTTGACAGGCTGCGAGTACGGCCGGGTGCTCGATGGCCGTGGTGATGACGTGGCCCGGCGTTCCCGCCAGGCGCGCTACGCCCAGGATGGCCAGATTGTCGGCTTCAGTTCCGCCGCTGGTGAAAACGATTTCAGCGGGATGGGCGCCGATCAGCCGGGCTACTTGCCGCCGCGCACCTTCGAGGCGCTGCTTGGCCATCTGCCCGAAATAGTGAATGCTCGACGCGTTACCATACACTTGACCGGCACACTCCGCCAGGGTGTCGAGAACCTCGGGAGCGACCGGTGTGGTGGCATTGTGGTCGAAGTAGAAACGCTGCACTATCCTTCATTTTAGCAATGGCTCAACCGATTCTTACCCTGACCACCGATTTCGGCGCGGCCGATCACTACGTGGGCGTGATGAAAGGCGTCATCCTGGGCATTTGCCCCCAGGCCCGTATCGTCGACATCGGCCACCAGGTGAAGCAGTACCAAATCGCCGAAGGCGCCTACCTGGTGGCGCAGGCGTATCGCTATTTTCCGCCCAAGACGGTGCACCTGGCGGTGGTGGACCCGGGCGTGGGCTCGGCTCGCCGCCCAATCCTGATCGAAGCCGCGGGCCAATATTTCATCGGGCCCGACAACGGCGTGCTGTCGATGGTGTACAACCGCGAGAAGCACAAGGCGCGGCTGATTTCGGCCGAGCGCTATTTTCGCCAGCCCGTAAGCCGCACCTTCCACGGCCGCGACATTTTCGCACCGGTGGCAGCCCACCTCGCCGCCGGCGTGCCCGCCGCCCGTCTGGGCAAGCTCATCCACGACCACCTGAAATCTTCCTCCTGGAAGCCCCAACGCACCGGTAAACGCACCTGGACCGGACAGGTGCTGCACATCGACCGCTTCGGCAACATCGTCACCAATTTCGAATCCGCCGACTTCCCCGATCTCGAAATGCGCAACTTCGCCCTCCACATGGGCCCGCGCGAGGTCAACGTTCTGGCCCGCACCTACGCCGAATGCGGCCCCGGAGAGTTGTTCGCCATCGCCGGCAGTTCGGGATACCTGGAAGTTTCCCTGAATCAGGCCTCGGCCGCACAGGCAGTGGGATGCGAAACCGGAGCGCCGGCAGAGCTTACCATCGGCTAGCCTATAGCTAGCAGCCCGTGGTAATAGTCAGATTCCTTGCCAATACATGTGACCTCGGAAATGTTTGGAGCGTCTAAAAGGCATGGCGATGGGAACCCGACGGAAACGAGAGCGGCAACAGGACCTGTGGATC
>JBKQIF010000117.1:0-17352 GCA_052148435.1 Bryobacteraceae bacterium | reverse complement strand
GCCCCGGCCACTTTGCATTGCAAAGTGAACTACCCGACGCCGACGATCTCGTGCCGTTCGGCACAATTCAGGTAACGCGTCGTCTCGCCATCTGAGAAAGACTGACTTCTGCCACGGGCTGCTAGGCGGCCTGCAGGGAATCGGTGACCGCCTGACCACCGAGACGCTGGTGCCGGCCGTGACTTCCAACCTCGCTCCCAGCCTGTTCCGGCAATTCCGCGGCGGAGGGTACGGAGGCGGCAACCTCGGGATTCGCTACGATGCCGCCGGATTCACTTACCCCGGCAGCATGAGCATGGGCTGGATGGAGGCTTACAATCCGCGGGCCGGCATCGGTCTCTATTATGCGAACCAGGACCCGGAAACCAGGCTGACGGCGCTCTACTTCGAAATGCGGCCGTTCACCAAGACAGCCGTGGTCGGCGACAACTGGCCGGCGCGGCAAGAGGTTCCCAACGGCAAGCCCATTGGCCTTACGATGGGCTGGATGAACTTTCCGTATGCCTCGAAGGGCGCCTTCCGCTCGGGCCCGATTGCGCTTCAGGTGCACGAAGGCGATTGGCATCACGGCAGCGACCTTTACCGCCGGTGGTTCGACCGCTCGTTTCCGGTAGCGCGCCAGCCAGACTGGCTGCGCAATGAGATGGCCTGGCAATCGGTGATCATCTCCAACTCCGAAGACGTCATCGTGCACCGTTTCAACGAACTGCCCAAGCTGGCGGCGGACGCTCGCAAGTACGGGGTGACCACGTTTGAGATTCTCGGCTGGGACATGGGCGGCATCGATCGTGGCTACCCGCAATACCGGCCTGACCCGCGCCTGGGCACGCCGCAAGAGTTTCGCGACGCGCTGGCGGCCATTCGCGCACTGGGGGTGCATCCGCTGATTTTCGCCAACATCCAGTTCGCCGACACGGCGCCGCCGCTATTCAGGCACAAGCTCAGGCAGTATGCGGTCGAAGGCAAGTGGGCGGAGGATCTGGCGCTCATGGGCTGGGGCGAAGGTACCGCCAGCGCCCGCATGGGGCTGACGCGCTCGAATATGACGCTGGTGAGCCCGTCGCATCCCGAGTACCGCAAGTTTCTGATGGACCAGTATCTGCAACTGGTAAGAGACGGCGCGGAAGGTTTCCAGTTAGATAAGACGAACGCCGTCGGGATGCTCGATTTCAACCCACGGCTGCCCGTCTCGCCAGACAAGTCGCTGATCGAAGGGGTCATCGATACCTACCGGGAGCTGCTGCCCGCCGCGCGCAAAATCAATCCGAACTTTTCCCTGGCTTCAGAGATCTTCACTGACCGGACGTTTCCCTATGTGGACGTCTCTTATTTGCGGATGGGGGAGATCGATATGAATTCGCCGGCCGTGCGTTACACATTCCCGGAATGGACCGCCACTATCTTCGGCGAAAGCCCGGGCGACATCAATCCCATGAATAACGGAATGCGCTACGGCCTGGTGTGGGACCTGGCGCCGCGGCACTACAACGATTCGCTCGACGAACCCCTGACGAGGCCGCTGGCCCAATACGTGAGTGAGTTGATCCGCATCCGGACGAAGTACCCGGACCTGCTGTTCCACGGGCGCTTCAAAGACACCCTGGGCGGGCAGGTGAAGATGGATCGCGACATGCGGTTCTCGATCTTCGAGCCGCTGGAGGTGGGTTCCCCTCGGCGCGCTTGTGTGGTGGTGAACTACGGAGAGCGTGAGGCCTCGGCCGAAATCGCGTTCGCGGGCAAAGAGGGCCACCAAGCCGAGGTCAGCGCCCCGTTTCAGCCGGACCGGACCACGGTGCTGCCGGCGCGCGTCACCATCCCTGCACATCATCTGGCGGTTATCGTTGCGCGCTGAATATGGCGCGCCGGCGCCCAGGCTCTCGGCGATGGCGGCGGGAGTTGACCATTCGCCGTCGAGCTGACGGACCCTGCGGGGCGCTGTAGCTCGACGAACTTCGCCGCACCCGCCGCATCGATGGCGTGCCGCGTTCAAGCGTGCGCCGGCACGCTGTAGTTCCCGGACGAGGCGCCCGAGCGCGGCCGCGGCGGCCCTCCAGCGCGCGCCACACGATGCGGCGCGGGTTCGCGGCACGCATGGGCGCCGGCGCCAGGCGCCTCGGCGAGCGTGAAGGGAGTTGACCATACGCCGTCGAACCGCGGCGCGAGCCGCCGAAGCAGCCCGGCGCGCTGTAGCTCGCCGCCCTTTGCCGCGTCAGCCTAGGCGATGGCGTCAGGCGCGCGCGCCTGTCGGACGAGACGCCCCAGCGCGCTCGCGTCGGCCTCGGGAAATCAGCTCTCCCGCTGCAGTAGAATGGCCCAATCGTTTGCGTCGGGCGGAGCCGGCGACGTCCACGACGGCCCGTCGACCGATGGAAGATTGATCTTTTCTCCCGTCACTGCGCTGAACCAAAACGCGCGGTAGCGGCCGGGTTTTAGTTGCACGGTTACCTGGCCGCCCTTGGGCAGATAGATTGCATAAGTCTTGCCGGGATCGGCGAGACAGTAGTCGCCGTTGTTCACGAGTTCATCGTGGGGGTTTGTCTTCCACCATTCAAAGCCGGTGAAGAAGTCGACCATGTGACCATAGCCGAGAAACATGGTCATGGTGTCGTCGCCTCGGCCGTTGAACCATCCGCCGCCCATGTCGGCGCCAACATTCGTTCCCCGGCGCACGGTCTCTCCTGCGGTCTGGTAAGCGCTGGCCATCACGATGTCCCAGGCTGTGCGGCGCAGCGCATCGGCGGAGTCGGATCCGGGCAGCGCCCAATGCGGATAGTGGTCCTCGTAACCATACTCTTCATTCGTTTGCGGAATGATACGGCCGGTCTTTTCCTGAAGCCTGCGCGATTCGAGCATGAGGTGATGCTGATCGCGACCCCACTGCTGATAAGACGTAAAACCAAACCACGAGGAAGCGCGATCTTGGTGAGCGTTGCTGGCCGCGGGATGGCTGGTCTCCAGATGTTTGTAGGGATCGCGCTCCTGGATGTACACGCCGGTGTCGTGCGTCCATTTCTCGTCGCGGTAAGCGTCGAGGTCATCACCGAGATCCCAGGTAATGTTGGAGAAAGCGCCGAAGCGGTCGATTGCGTAGCGGATGAAGCGGCGCTCATCTTCACTTCCGGCGTCGGGATGGACCTTGCTGTCACCCATATCGAGGACAACCGAGATGATCATGTCTCGCTCACGAGCGAACTTGAGCATTCGATCGAACCGCTGCCAGTAGGTCAGGTGGTAACGTGTGTAATCGAAGCCCGGGTGAAGGGGATCGTCTGCGTTCTGCGCGGGCCATGCAGCGGTGTAGACGGTGAAGTTGGGACCGGTCATGAGCGGTTCGCCGAAGAACGTCACATCCTCGCGTCCGGCGATTGTCACGCGGATGCGGTTTACCTTAAGCCGATGCAAGCGATCGACGCTGAACTGAATGACGTGATCGTCGCGCCAGCCGACGAGCCAGTAGGCTGTAGTGCCGTTGAAGAAATAGTGCTCGCCTGTGCCCTGCCAGATGAAGTGCCATGGGTATTGCGGATCGACGCCGAGGATGCCGCGGCGATGAGCTTCGACGGCCTGGAATGCGCCGGTGGTGGAGCTGGTGAAGCTGCCTTGCTTGTAAGTGGTGGAGTACTTGTAGTTTCCGGCAAGAGGCGGCATGAAGCGGATGCGGAAGACGCTGCTGTCGGCGGCATCGCAGAAGCCTTCGACGTTCCAGTGATGGGCGCCGTCGGCACTATCGAGCGTGCCCGTGAGCGAAGCGTCGGTGAAACAGTTGCCCACGTCGGGCGAGTTGACGGTGGCGGCGATTTCGACGAAGTCGTAGCGATCGATCTGAGCGGCGGGTTGGGAGAACGTGACGCTGCCAGGAGTTGCCCGGAGCGATGCGGGCGCAAAAGCGGCAAGGATCGTCAGAATGGTGCTAACAGTACGTTGCATGTTATTTCCTCGGTGAAGGCTGATTTTTGCGGCGCCTCAGGAAATACTGTACCCGGTTCTGCCTCCGATGGATGCCACCGCTCCTTGCGGTCGCCTCGGCGCGACTGGAGCGAAACCAGATACACCTTCTCCTAAAGCGCGTTGGACGGCGGTCAGGCCGCCATCGTACATGTAGAGTCCCGCCGGTGCAATAAGCCGGCTCATCGGACGCGAGAAAGACGGCAATACCCTCGATGTCGGCGGGCGTGCCGAGGCGGCCGACGGGAACGTCATCGCAACATCGTTCGCGAACGGTGGGGGTGGCAAGCAGGTGGCCGTTCATCGGGGTGTCCATGGTGGCGGGAACGATGGAGTTGACGCGGATGTTCTTGTGCCTGTTTCATAAGTCACTGCAGGAGTGCGACTTAACTTGCCTAGCGGCCAACATTGCGTGTAATACGTTAGCGTTCAAATCTGGGGCATTGTGGGCTTTCCCCGCCCTTGCTGGCAAGCGTCACGTAGCTGGGCGGGCTGGATGTTAGTGGGCCGTCCAGTGCGAGCACACTGGCCGCAAATCCGTCGGGACCCGGAATCTCCACCGCGAACTTGAGTTAGAAACTTAAAGTTTTCGCAGCGCCGACTCCGGCAAGAAGGACACTACAGAGAAGCGAGTAGCCACGAATACTTCGAGTCATGATTGACTAGCCTAGAAGATCCGGCCGAGATTGTCGCGGACCTCGATCAAGCGCTGAGTCGGGTCCAGCCTCAGCGACTCGCCTGGCGGCGTTTTGGTCACCGGACTTCAATCTCACTCACCGTCATCGCGGGAATGGTTCGGTTGCCGAGCGCGATCACATGATCACTCCATGACGGGCGGCATTGGATCTCGGCTTCCATCGGCGCATTGAACAGGTTCATCGCGAACAGCAGCGACTTTGGCCCGCTGGTACGCAGTGAAGTCCACACATTCGGATTCGAACACCTCACCTTCTCTTCCACGGAATGTCCGGCCTCAGGGGCTGGACGCGCAGCGATATCGGCGTCGATGTCGGCGAGCTGCCGGACGAGTTCTTCGCGCTGGGTGCGGAGTCTGCCTTTGCCCGCTCTTCAAAAGGGCGCCACTCCATGCCAGCATAGGCGACGCCGCTGGACGCGCCCGCACCGGAGTTTTCGGCGAGCGTGGCGCCAGTTGATCGTTCCCCGACGAACCGCGCGGCGTGCATGCGCGACCGCGTCGGTCTTCCGGCGGCGCCGCACGATGCCGCGCGGGTTTGCGGCACCGAGGGACGCGCCGGCGCCGGAGTTCGCGACGAACGTGGCGGCAGTTGACCGTCCGCCGTCGAAGCGCGCGTCAGCAGCGGCTGACGCAGCCCGACGCGCCGCAGCTCGCCGATCCGCGCCGCGCCCGAGCGCAGTCGGGCCTCGCTACCCAGAACAGACGCTGGGGCGTGCCGAAGGAGCATGCCCCAGGTCCGAGGGGGACGGAGATTCACTGTAGATGGCCCTGTCAAACGCAGAGTCAGTCGGCGAACTCCTTCGCTGTTCTGCCGCCTTGGTCAAGAGCATAGGCCCTGTGCGCCTCGCCGAACAACAGGCGTTTTGGTTAACGCCTGGCATATCGCTTTGGATATCACCGTACTGGTGCCGCTCATGCGTCGGTGGCGCGCTGGCCGCACATTTCGTGAAACGGGCACCCGAGCGCCGGCTGGGCCTTCCCGCAGCACCACACGATGCCGCGACTGCCGGCGGAAGCGGTGGAGGGAGCCCGGCGCGCCGTGGTCCGTCGCTCCTCGCCGCGTCCACCGCGTCGATGGCGCGCTGGCACGCGCAGTTCGCGGACGAGGTGCGTCTGTGCGCTCGCGGCCGTTTTCCGGCGGCGCGGCACGTGCTGCGCGGGTACGCGGCACGGACGGACGTTCCCGCGCCGGAGTTCGCGGCGAGCGCGGGGGCGGTTGACCGTACGCCGCCGAACCGCGGCGCAAGGGGCTGAAGCAGCCCCGCGCCGTAGCTCGGCGGCCGTCGCCGCGCCCGCCGCAGCGAGGGCGCGCCCTCAGCCGAAGAAAATCCGAAACGCCACTGCGTGTTCGCTCGGCCACTGTTGCGGCGACTCGATGTGCAGCCCGTCGTCTGCGAGCTTCCACTTCAGCGGGTTGTGCGAGTCGAGCAGCTCGACGCGCGCGATCTTGCGCTGTTCCAGGCGGCGCGACTGCGCGAGCGCCTTGATGTGTGTCTCGCGTGGATTCCAGCCCATCGCAAAGCCGTAGAGCCGGTCGTCCTTGGTCGTGAAACGAATGTCCTCGCCGGTGAGGTCGACGCGCTTGCTCTCGTTGAAGTGCTCGACCGTGCCAGCGAAGCCGCTACCGGGCGGAGTCTTGCGGATGCCCGGGCCTTCGCCGAAGATCTTCCACGGCCGCGTCGCATAGATCGCCTCGGAGTTCACCTTCATCCACGCCGTGATAGCTGCGAGGATCTTCAACTCGGCTTCGTCCGGCATGCCGCTGGCCGGCAGCGGAATGTTGAGCAGCAGATTGCCGTTGCGGCTGACGATATCGACCAGCAGATCGATTATCGTCTTGGGCCGCTTGTAGACCGCATCCCGATTGTAGTGCCAGTCGCCGATGCAGGTGTCGGTCTGGAAGGGTTCCAGCTCGATCTCGTCGACCACCCCGCGCTCGACGTCGAGCACGCAGAGGCCCGAAGCGCACTCGCTGCGGCGCTTCCCCGTATAGACGACCTCGACCTGCCCTGGATGCCCGCGCAGGCTCTGGTTGTAGTAGTGCGCCACCAGGCTGCGGCCCCAGCGGCCGAAGGGGATGCCGCCATCTTCGTAATAGAGATCGGGCTGGTGCTGATCGATCAGATCCCGCGCGCGCAGGAACCACTCGCGCTTCCACTCCTCCGGCTCGTTGCCCTGCTCGGCCCAGGCTTCGCGCGCTGGCACATGCGGCGGGAAATAGAGATCCCAATTGGCGGAGTCATTGCCGTCGTAGGGAACGCCCGCGTAGCGACCCTGCTTGTCGGCGCCCTTGTTGGTCTCCCACCAATTGTAGCTGCCCCATACGTGCTCGCTGACACCGAAGCGGAGACCCTCAGTGCGCGCGGCCTCGCGCCACTCGCCGACGATGTCACGCTTTGGCCCCATCCTCGTCGAGTTCCAGCGGTGGTTGCGAGAGTTCCACAGATCGAAGTTGTCGCAGTGGACGCCCATGCTGACGAAGTACTTTGCGCCGGCCTCGCGGTATAGGCGCGCGAGAAACTTCGGAGCGAAGAGCTCGGCCTTCCATAGCGGAATGGTGTCCTTGTATCCGAACTGTGAGGGATGGCCGTAGGTTTTCAGATGGTATTGGTACTGACGGCTGCCTTCGATGTACATGTTGCGAGCGTACCAGTCGCCGGCGCCAATGGCGGACGAAGGTCCCCAATGCGACCAGATGCCGAACTTGGCATCGTGGAACCATTGTGGACTGGTGTAAGCACTGAGCGAATCGCCGGCGGCCTGAAACGGGCCTTTAGCAATCTCAACATCGATGATCGCCTGCGCCTCGCTGTGCCGTGACGCAACACCGGCTGCGCCCAAGAACCCCATCGCAGCCCTTCGTGAGATTTTCATTTGCATCCCTTTCTTCCATCGCTCAAACCGAATGGGCATGACCTGTCGCCCGAGGCCTTCGCGTCGGCAATCGCGGAACTGGCGTATCGGCACCGGCGACGTCGTACTTGCGGACCACCTTCCGCGCCACCGGATCGACGCGCAGCAGTCCGTAAGGATTCTCGATGGTGACGACGATTTCGCCGCTTCGCGGAAGAACCGCGATCCCGTGAGGGCGCCGAAAACTCCCTAGATCGATTACGCCGATCTTCTTACGAGAGCGAACATCGATGATCGAAATGCTGTTGCCGCCCTCGCCCGGGTCGGTCATCCAGAGCATACCGTTGTCTGTGACGTAAAGCAGACGACGGTCGGGCGAGAATGCCATCTCATGCGGGTAGCGGCCCACCTGGACTTCGCCGAGGCGCCGGGCCCTCCTCGGTGTAAAACCCCACTTTGCCGGCCTTCTTTTCGACGATGGCCAGCGTGGATTGGCCGAACAGTGAAACGGCTAGCACCAGCGCTAACAGAGTGCGTCGGAAAAATGTCATTGCGAAGCCCCAGAAGGCGAATTCTAGCAGAACCACGTCGCCAAGCCGGAGCCTATTCAACGCCTATTCAACGTCGTACCCGTCGAACCGCGGCGCAAGTCGCTGACGTAGCCCGTCTTACCGTGACTCAACGACCTTCGCCGGCCCCCCGCGGCGTCGATAGCGCACCGCGTTCAAGCGCGCCGGCCTTCCGGCGGCGTCACAACAGTAACGCGCGAGTTCCTGGCCTAAAGTAATTATTGAATCAGGCCCCCTACGCATTCATTTGCGGATGGCAGCCCTGCCCGACTTTAAATCCAGGCTCCAGGGTGTCGGCTCGGGCAGCCGCAATTTGCCGTCCCCAATTTCGAGGGGCATCCACAGGTACCGCGAATCCCACTGGGCCCGAGGCTTCCAGATGTCCCCCATGAAGATCACGGTGGTCGCCTTCTTGCCGACTACCTTCAACATCATCGTGGACTGCGATCCGTAAGTCTTGGCCTCAGGAGGCGCGATGTCGTTGAATTCCGACCACGGGCCGGCCAACACTTTGGCCGTCGCGTATTTGTTGGGATTCGGGCTCCAACCGGTCAACCCCGAGCCGATCGCGTAGTAAAGTCCGTTGTAGTGCACCACCGCACCGCCTTCGAGATGCAATGGAATCAGGCAGACCTCCTTTTCAACCGTCAAATAGTCGGTGGACAACGTTGCGATGCGGAAACCGAAGGGACGATCCTCGAAGATCAGATAAGCCGTTCCATCGTCATCGATGAACTGGCCGATGTCGCGGCTCTCGTGACCGAGGGGGCGAAAGCTCTTGAGGTAGCGATAATCGCCGTCCACTGTATCGGAGATGGCGACACCGACTCGCGCGAGCTTGTAGGTTCCAGTCTGGCCCGGCTCGGGCCCGTCGATGTGCATGTACATGACGAACTTCCTAGTTTCCGCGTTGTAGAAGACTTTGGGGCGCTCGAGAACCCAGGTCGGGCCAAACATCTCCGGGTCGGAGAGTTTGATGACCTGGTTGCGGAAGGTCCAGTGCACCAAATCCTTGGAGGAATAGCAAGCGACATAACGCTTCGCGGGATCGAGCCCCTGCGAACGGTCTTCACCGAACCAGTAGTAGGTATCGCGCAGGCGGATGATGCCTCCTCCGTGCGCCTGGATATGTTGACCCCGGTTGTCGCGCCAGATTTCCGCCGGCCTAATCTCCGATGCAGCAAGACTAGCGCCTGCAATCAAAGACAAAATCGCCGCTAGCCGGTGTGTGCTCTTCATTCGCACCGTCATTTGTTTATGGAGGAATTCTACACCCGCGCGGCGCAGGGTATCACCCCGCCGATTAAGATCGTTCGCCAATCGAATCCCTGCGGTTGCGGCTGTTGATCGAGACTCGACTACCATCGCCGCGTCCACCGGAGAGATGGCGCGCCGGGTTGACGCGTGCGCCGGCCCGTGCACTTCGCGAGCCGAGGCGCCCGCGCGCGAACGCGTCGGCCTTCGAGCGGTGCAATCCGGCGCCCCCGCGCGTTCCACGAGAGCCGGCGGCACTGATGGACCCGCCGGCGCCGGAGTTCGCGGCGAGCGCGGCGGGAGTCAATCGTTCGTCGTCGCAGGGCGGCGGGGTTTAGCTCGATCCTCCTCGCCGCGTCCGCGTGGGCTTCAGACGGCGCCGCCTTGATTCCAACTGTCCTTCGCGCCATTCGCGGGCGACGATGGGGCGGGCGGCAGCGAGGAAGCTATCGACATCGGCAGGGAGCTTCCTTCGAAAGTCGACGCGAGATATGCTTTTGGTGGCGATGGGCAATCGCACGGCGCCGGAGATCATGCGCCGCTGGATGCTTGCGCCCGGCTTATGGAGGAGGTTTCATGCGTGTGAACCCGACGACGGCTCTGCTGCTTGCCGCGACGGCATTGGCTGCGGCTCCCATGCCACGGCTAGTCAAAGACAGTGGCGGTTTTCGCTTTCTCGTTGACGACCATCCCTTTCTGATCCTGGGAATTCAAACCGGGAATTCCAGCGGATATCCCGGCGAACTGGAACAGACCTGGCCGTTGGCCAGGCGCATCCACGTCAACACGGTGCAGATTCCAATTCAATGGCAGACCGTGGAGCCGGTGGAAGGACGTTTTAATTTCACGGTTGTCGACGGGCTGGTGGCGGCGGCGAGGGCGAACGGACTGCGCCTGATTCTGGCCTGGTTCGGCGGCTTCAAGAACGGGGCTATGCACTTCGCTCCGCCCTGGGTCAAGGAAGACATCAAGAAATACCCGCGTATGACCGACCAGACCGGCAGTTCCCTCCGCACGCTGGCCACACACGTCGAAGCGACCCAGGCCGCCGACGCGCACGCGTTCGCCGCCTTCATGCGCCATCTCAAGGAGATCGACGGCGAGCAACACACCGTCATCGCCGTCCAGGTGGAGAACGAAGCCGGCGTGTTGGGCACCGATCGCGACCACTCCCAGAGCGCCAACGAACTGTTTGCCCAGTCGGTGCCGGCCGCGGTGGTTAGAGCTTTCGGCAAGGCCAACAGCGGCACCTGGACCGAGGTGTTCGGCGCCTACGCCAGCGAGACCTTCGCTGCCTATTACCAAGCCCGATATCTCAACCACGTAGCCGAGGCCGGAAAGCGCGAGTTCCCATTGCCGATGTTCCTGAACGTCTGGACCGACATCCAGGACGGCTTCTACGAGCCCGGATTTTCGCACCCCAGCGGCGGCGCGACGACACGCATGCTGCCTCTTTACAAGGCGATTGTGACGGCAATTGACTGGATTTCCCCCGATATTTACAAACAAAGTTACGTGCAATACATCGAGGAGGCCACACCCTACAGCCGGCCCGACAACCCGCTGCTGATTCCCGAGACTGGCCACGACCTGGGCTTCTGCCGGCGCATGTTCTATGCTCTCGGCGATCTGAAGGGCATTGGCGTGTCGGCGTTCGGCGTCGAGGGCTCGCACGAAGACGCCAACTCCACGATTCCCGAAGGCCTGAGCGATCTGGCCGCCACTTATCGCGTCGTCAGTGCCGCCACGCCGCTACTGGCCGAAGCGAAGAAGTACGGCAAACTGCACTCGTTGGTGGAAGAGCCGGGCATTGCTGCTTTGGTGGTTGACTTTGGTGAGTACGAAGCCATGGCCCAGTTCGGCCCCTTGCGCTGGGGCTACGGCGGCGCTCGAGCGGCCGGAACGCCGAAGACCACCGGACGGGCGCTGATCGGGCAGATCGGGCCCGAGGAGTTCGTGGTGGCCGGCTTCGATTCAACGGTGAACTTCCGGCCGAGGTTTGGCTCGGCGGCGCCGCGCGCCGACTTCGTTAGTGTCGAAGAGGGTGCGTACGAAGACGGCGTGTGGAAACCGCGTCGGCAGTTAAGCGGCGACGAGATCTTCTTCGGTGTGAGATTACCGGCGGAGGGAACAGTCGTCAAGCTAAAGTTGATGAAATATTGAACACGCCCGACGAAAACACTCAGCCTTGGTTCAGGGCGGCGCGGTTTCGCTCGCCCGCACGGACACGCTTACTTCCCGGCGAAAGCGCTCTCCGTCTCTGACCCTCTCCGCGCCCGCCGTGGCGATGGCGCAGGCTCAAGCATCCCGCCAGTACGCGATTCCCGGCGTTATGCGCCTCCCCCCGCGAGCCGCCGCGCGAATCAGCACCTGGCGCGATGGCACGCCAGTCGCGACGCGTGCAACCGGCGCGCGGCATCGGACGTTGCCGGCCGACAAGCTTGAGCGCAAGCGGCACTGATGTACGCGGCGGCGCCGGCGTTCGCGGCGAGCGCGGCGGCCTTGATCGTTCGCCGTCGAGGATTACTGGCGACTGATCTGCCTTTCCGAAGGTCCGCAGCACCTGTACGAAAGTCGCCTGATCGATTGTGAAGACCTCCGATTGAATGGTCCGGGCGGGTAGCGCGCGATCCAAACTTGCAAAGCGCAAGTTCCGCGGCTGTTGAAATCGGACGCGGCTGGCTCGATCCCGCCCGGTGTTGCGGAAAGTGAGGACTTTCGGCTGCTATGCGTGCAGGATCTTCCGGACTTCACCTTCCGGATCGTCCACCATGCGACAGTGATTGTCGAACACCATCGTTTGGAAGCGTGTTGAATTGGAGGGGGTCCAGGTTAATCCGGGTTGGCTGGGATTTCCCGTGCGGGCGAAATTCCCCCAGGCCGTCGCCATCTTCTTCGCCAGTTCCTGCGCCTCGGGTGTGTTTCCCGTGCCCTGTTCGCAGCGCTTCGTGTTATCGAAGCAGAAGGCGAGTTCGGCCGTGTGCCAGGCGCCCGCGTCCTCCAGCATCGGCGATTGCCAGGTGAAGAAGTACCCAAAGACCGGCGCGCCATGCTGGTCGTATTTCATCTTGGCCATGCGCGTGACGTTGTTGCGCACCAGAAGGCCGCTCGCACCGTAGGATAGCGTCCGGATGCTCTTTTCCGGGTGTGCCTTCTTCATGGCGGCGATCAGGGCGCTCGCCTTGGCTTCGCCCAGGGTGGCCGCGAGGGTAGCATGCCAGTCCGCCTCGGTCGGCTTGGAAGACATGTGATTGCCTTCTTCGCTGACCGACCCAATCAGCATCGGCACGTTCTTGGAAATCTCGGGAGCGGCATCGTAGAAGGAGCGCACCGTCACCACTCGACCATCGAGGGTTGGCCCCACCCCGACGCGCGGTGTGGACCCCGTCGGCGCGCCCATCCCGAGGGTGCGCGGCATGGGCCCATTGATTTTGGCGGCGGCGGCAATGGCGGCACCGTTTAGTTTGGCCCACTCCATCTTTTGCAGTGAGACGAGGTCGTTCGGCGCCAATCCCAGCTCCTTCATGATCTGTGTGGACAACTCTCTGGACTGGTCGGCGCTAGGAGGGTTGCCGCCTCCGCCCGACTGCACCGAAGCACGATGGAACAGTCCCGCCGCCGAGGGCATGCCCATCAGGCAGGTCACCTTGGAGCCGCCGCCCGACTGGCCGTAAATCATGACTTTGTCGGGATCGCCGCCGAAATTGGCGATGTTGTCGCGCACCCAGCGAAGCGCCGCAACCAGGTCGGTCATCCCGACGTTTACCGACTCGGCGTACGCGGGTCCACCAATTTCGGACACGTCGAAGAATCCAAGTGTGTTGAGGCGGTGATTGACCGATACCTGCACGACATCATGGTGCCGCGCCATCTGCGCGCCTTCCTGGGAGGGCAACTCATACGATGAGCCGAAGGTAAAGCCGCCGCCATGAAAATAGACCATCACCGGCCGCTTGCCGGCAAGCGAGGACGTCCAGACATTCAGCTTGAGCATGTCTTCGCTCATGTAGCCGTCGTCCCAGTCCTGGATGAATGATTGCTCGATCGCGGTATAGTCATGAAGGCTCTGTGGACAGTTGGCCGCATAGATGAGGGCGGGGTACTCTCCATCCCACGGCTTGGGCGGCTTAGCCGGGAGCCATCGGTTCTCGCCGCTGGTATCCTGCCCGTACGGTATTCCTTTGAACGTGAACACCCCGGCATCGACATACCCGCGCACTTTGCCGTATGGTGTTTTCGCGACCGCGGAACGAGGCGTCGAGCAGTTGCCTGGAGCCTGGTGCGCAGCGGTTTTGGTGCTGTCGGAAGCCTTGGCCGGCAGAGCCAGCGCGGCTCCCATACCCGCCGTCGCTGGCAGGAGCAGCGCCTGGCGGCGACTCATTGGTGTGTGATTCTTGGAATTAGACATTGCGTCTCCTTTCAAAGCCCGACGCTTTCGGCTAACTATCGAGTTCGAGTTTGCTAAGGAACGCAGGGCCGGGGGGATGACGATCGGCCGTTAACCGTAAGCTCCGTGCCGCAGAGTGTATCACCCGTACACCTCGCGGCGTGAGATACCAACCAGATCTCTCGATCGTCGCTCGTGAGGTCCTCTTACCGGCCACCTCGGCGCCCGCCGCGGCTTTCGTCGGGGGGCGCGTAGCCTGGCGTCCGAAGGATACACTACGGGCAATGCCGTCCTCAAAAGCCGCCGCCCGCTTCATCGAGCCAATGCTTCTGGAAGCGACCGCCGCGCTGCCGGAAGGCCCGAACTGGTCCTACGAGGTGAATCTCTATGGGTACCGCGCACTGGCGATCAAGTCGAACGGCAAGGTGCGGCTCCGCTCGCGGAATGATAAGGACTTCAACGCGCAGTACCCGGCAATCATCAGCGCGCTCGACCCGCTGCCCGACGATACGGTAATCGACGGCGAGGTGGTCGCGCTGGACGACGCCGGGCGGCCATCGTTCCACGCTCTACAGGACCACGGCGGCGCGCACGCTCCCATCGTCTGCTACGTCTTTGATGTCCTGGTGCTCGCAGGGCGGGACGTTATGTCCGAACCGCTCACGGCGCGCTGCGAGTTGCTTCGTGCGCGCGTTCTCCCCACCCTCTTCGAGGCGGTCCGGGAATCGCCTATACTGGACGCCGGGCTGAGCGACCTGATTGCCGCGGTCCGCGCGCAGGGCCTGGAAGGGCTGGTCGCCAAGCACCTGGACAGCCGGTATGAACCGGGCCGCCGCTCGGGCGCGTGGCAGAAGATGCGGACCAACCGCAGCCAAGAGTTCCTGATCGGCGGGTATACGCCCGGTCCGCGGACGCTCGACACCGTGATCTTCGGGTACCGCGACGGCGACCGCTTCCTGTACGCCGGGCGAACGCGGAATGGCTTCACCCCCACCTCGCGCGAGAAGTTGTCGCGGGCCTTCCAGGGGCTCGAAACCGCCGACTGCCCGTTTGCGAACCTGCCAGAGGCACGCGGCGGACGCTGGGGCAAGGGCCTAACTGCGGAGAAGATGAAGGAATGCCGCTGGCTTCTGCCGAAGCTGGCAGCGCAGTTCGAGTTCGTGGAATGGACGCCGGATCGGCACCTGAGGCATGCGAAATTCGTGGCTCTTCGCAGCGACACTGATCGTGCTGGGCCCCCCTGAAAGCTTATCAGCCGAAGCATCCAATAGCGTTGACCCTCACCTCAAACTGACCGGTTACCACGAATCCTCGCCGCGCCGCACCGCATCGATAGCGCGGGACTCGTGCACGAAGCGGCCGAGGCGCCCGAGCGCGCCCGCGTGGGCCTTCCCACGCCGCACGGAGCGCGGCGGGAGTCGTTTGTCCTTCGGCGAGTCCCGGCGGAAGGAGCCGCTGCGGCCTCTCGAACATCGCAGCGCCCGCGACGTCCATGGCATGTGGCGTCGCGCGAAATTCCGTCAAGTTAGCGTGGCGCGAACCCCAGAAGAGCCAAACCCGCAGGTCGACGAGACCCGAGTTTGGCTCGATCAACTTGATAGAGAGACGTGATTACGGCACTCTACTGCACCCTACTTCCCGGCCCAATCCAAACTCCCCATATCCGGAAGCTGCGACATGTCCGCCCGCGCCCGCGTCAGATACTCCACCGCCGCCAGGAATTCCGCCCGATGGCGGTCCCGCACCGGCCCCGGCAGCGCGGCCAGCCCTTTCACCGCTTCCACCAGCTTCAGCGCTTCCGACGTGGTGACGTGCGCTTCTTTCTGGAATTGCTGATCCAACTCCATCGTCGCCGCGCCCACCGCCGTCCAACAGCGCTCCTGCAGCGCCTCATCCAGCCGCGCCGGCTGCCGACACAGCAGGTACATCGCGCTCAGATGCGATGGCCCCGCGAGTTGCTGCGTCACCTCCCCGATCCAACCGGGCCGTTGTTCAATCCGCGCGAACACTTCCTGGAGTTGGTTCGGCTCATACATCGGGTTGGCCCATAGCAACAGGTAGTCGATATTCTCGTTCGGGTTCGAAGCCGGCAGAAATGAGCGTTTGATCTTCATAAACGTCTTCTCGCCCGCCGAGCCATACATCCCGCCAATCATCGCGGCCCCAACCCCAACCAGGAACAACCAGCGCAACGACAGGAACCCTGCCGCCATCACGAAAAGCGGGAGCGCCGTCGCCAGCACCGCGAAAATGATCCGGTAACGCGGCAGTACCCGTCCGTCGGCGAAGACGGAGTGCAGGAAGAACGACGAAAACTCGAGCGCCAACACTCCGCCCAGCGCCAGCACCACGCGCAGAAATGCCCACGGCGCCCATCCGCTCAACTGCCCGCTCGCCAGCAGCGCTATGAATGCCGCGGTCATCACCACCCAGCGGGCGGCCAGCTTGAAAAACAACTCGATCTCCCAGCGGTCTTTGTAGATGGCGGCAATGGTCGTGGCGCCAAATGCAATCAGGTTGGTCAGCAACACGATCTCCCGTTCGTTCACCGCATCCCAGACCACCACGCGCCGTAGCAGGCAAGGACAATCCTTTTGGGCTTGGACGCCAGTGAGCCGGATCAGTTGGTCCGATCGAATGTTGCGGTCCTTGGGCACGGCAAGTTCCTCCACCACTTCGTACGCCGCATTTTCCTTCAGGCGTGTGACGAAGTAGATTTCTTCGGTGGTCCACTTGAAGAACAGGCCGTAGTCGTTATACCCGCGATCCATCGCCACGATGGAGCCGGGGTTGAGCGTAAAGGCGTCGGCCATCTTTACATCGCTGCGTTTGGCTTCGGTGATCAGCACGTAGCGCGGCAGGTAGTCGTCGTGGTCCAGCAGGACGTGCGCCTTGACGCCCCCCTTGGCCCGACGGAACTTGGCCCACGGGAACAACTCCAGGCACAGCGAAATGGTGGTCGAGTCGAGGGACAGCAGCTTGTTCTTGAAACGGAACTTCTTCTTGCGCGCCCCCAGTCCTTCTTCGTCGCGGAATCGGTTGAGGGCGGTGTAGAACAGATCCTCGTACAACTGGGCAGGCCGGTGCTCGTTGGCATAGGAAAGGGTGGATTTATTGGGGGCCTTGGCGATGCCGAGATGCACCAGTTTGCCCAGGCAACAGCCCAGGCCGTTGCATACGCCGCCGTGGAGGAACTTTTTCGCAGCGTGGCGGCTCTCGCTGGTTCTTCCGGTCCCACGGTTGCGAGACGGCTTCCTGGCCGGAAGCGGGCCAGGCAAGGCGAATTGCCGGTCCAAGAACGACAACCATTGCAATCAAGTAGGACCAGCGTTAGCATGAGCGTCGATGTGCGTCAAACAATGACGGCCCGGTATTGGGACTGCGATCGGCTATTCGTACTGCCAGGATGTGGTTTGCGGGCATTATTCTGGTTGCTCTGACGGCCCCAGGGGTGTCACAAGAGGTCTTGCAACAGTCTAGTGCAGTGTCCACGAAATAGATGGACAGCTATTTCCTTCGTTTTTTTTCGGCGCCGGGGACTGGTGCAACCGGGCTGAATCTTTTCCAGTGTCCGCCGGCAACGGGACAGTTTCTCGGTGATGGATTCAACCGTTGCGGTCCAGACGAACGGCTTGGGATCTTTGTTC
>JBKQIF010000116.1:0-40578 GCA_052148435.1 Bryobacteraceae bacterium | reverse complement strand
GAGGATCGCGGTCGCCAACGAGTTCCTTCGCGCGAGCATATAGGTTCTGCTCGGCGCACCGGACACTTTCTCTGAAAGGCGGTGGTGCTGGTTGGTTTAGGATCCTCACACCGCCGCCCGCCAGCGCCGAATTCGCCGCGTTGACGATGGCGTCCACGGCGATGCGCGTAATATCGCCTTCCACCGCTTCCATCGCGCGGCCGTTCCCGCAGCTCCGCTTCATAATCTAATACAATCATTCCATGACACGGAGGGAACTGATTGCCGCCGGCGCCCTGTGCGCGACGCGGGCGTGGGCGCGTAGCCACATCGACAAGTTTTCGATCAGCGCCATCACCGACGAAATCGGTCTCACTACCGACGACTCCATCGCCTTCGCCCACCACTACGGGCTGAAATTCGTGGAGATCCGCAACCCCGCCGGCTCGAAGAGAGAATATTTCTCGCTCACCGAGCCGGAAATCAAAGTGGACGCGGTGCGCTTCGCCAACGAAGGGCTCAAGGTGAGCTTCGTGAATACCAGCCTGATGAAGTTTGCCTGGCCCGGCATGGAGCCGGTGCGGAAGAAGCCGGAGGAGCCGGCTGCGCGCGAAAAGCGCCTGGCCGCGGAAAAGGCCCGCTGGGACGGCCGCATGGAAGATCTCGCGAAGGCCATCCGCTGCGCGCAGATCATGGGCTGCGACAAAGTGCGCGTCTTCACCGGCAGCCGCGTGGACGACCCCGCCACCCAGTTCCAGCGCATCGCCGACAATCTCGGCGAAATGTCGCTCACCGCCGAGCGCGAGAAAGTGTACCTGCTGATCGAAAACGAAATGTCACAGAACGTGGCGACCGGGGCGGAACTGGCGGCCGTGCTGAAACTGATTCCCTCCAAATGGGTGGGCTGCAACTGGGACCCGCACAACTCCTACGGCCGCGAAGCGGCGTTTCCCGACGGCTACAACGCCGTGCCCCAGCGCCGCCTGCTCAACATCCAGATCAAGGCCAAAGGGGTGATGCCGTCGAGCCCTGAAAGAGAGGACTGGAAGGCCATCTTCGAAGCCCTGGAGCGGGACGGCTACAAGTACAAGATCGGCCTCGAGACGCATATTTTCGACGGTACCCTGATCGCCGCGGCGCACGATTCGATGGACGAGATATTGCACATCGTGAGCCGGTTGTAGGGGTGGAGCGGGCGATTCGCCTGCCTCACTACCTGCTAATCTACGGACATGTCGCGTACCCTGGCCATTTCCCTTGCTATAGGCCTGGCGGTGATCGCTCTGGCCGTGGCGGGCGTCTTCTATATGCAGCGTGGGTCGCGTATCGACCTGCACGGCAAATTTCTGAAAGTGCGCACGGCCCCGCTCGACGAGCACAGCTCGGTGGTGGTGATCGATTATCGCATCGAAAATCCGGCCGATTTCAAGTTCATGGCGCAGGCGGTAACCGTCATTATGGAAGACAAGAACGGCAATGGTACGGAGGGTCAGACCGCGTCCGAACCGGATGCCCGCCAGCTCTTCGTCAACGTCCCGCTGCTCGGTGAAAAGTACAACGAATCGTTCAAGGCGCGCGATTTTGTGGCGCCGCACGCCACCGCCGACCACATGGTGGCGGCCCGCTTCGAAGTACCGGACGATCGGCTGCCCGCGCGCAAGCGGTTCGTGATCCATATCGATGAAGTGGACGGCGCAGTCGTGGAATTTGCCGAAAAGTAAGGCGAGGCTATAGATTTCGCCCGCGGCGCCAGTGATCTTCGAACAGGCCTTTCATGGCCTCGCCCATACCGTCGTGCTGGAAGACTACGGCCGTCCAGGAAGGCCTGGAGATTACCGGATCGAGCAGCGCGATCATGCCGTTGTGGGTATCGAAGAGCGCCAGCTTCATGGGCAGCGAATCGGCTAGGCGGACTTCCACGCCCGCCATCGCGTATTCGCTGAGGCGCTGGCGATGCTCCTGGTCGAGGGTGGCGGCTTCGAGGAGCAAGCGGCAAGCCACGCCGCCCGAGGCAGCCTGCTTTACCAGTTTTTCGTCCAGCGGATCGACGGCGTACGGCGGCCGTGAAAATTCGAGATATTCGTACTTCACCTCTTCCAGCATGCGGCGGTATTCGGCGCCGGTCTGAGCCGGCTCGGTGACGATGCGCAGGAAATCCAGCGTGCCGCGGCCGCCCTGGCCTTCGGAGTATAGAGCCTTCAAATCGTCGATCAGCGCTGTCCCGGTGCGGCCGCTGTCCATCAATTCCTGCTCCAGGATTTGCCGCCGCCGCGACAGAAAGGCGGGGATCGCCAGGCCCGGCTCGACCGCCGAGAACAGCTTGGTCTTTTCCTGCACGACTTGCGCGAATCCCTTCTCGACCAGGCTGTCGAGAACTTCGTAAATTTTTTGCCGCGGTACGTGAGAGCGGGCCGCCAGTTCCAGCGCCTTGAACTTCGCGTGCCCGAGCAGCACCAGGTAAGACCGCGATTCGTAAGCATTCAGCCCCAGTTGCTGCAAGCGCCGCCAGAAGCGCTGAAAGTCCACCTCGACCAAGTCTTCACTCATGTCCTATACACCTTATCAAAAGATGCAGCCGAGGGAACGGGGGGGAGCCTCGACGCGAGCGCCGGAGGCGGGCTTCCCGCGGCGCCACGCGATTCCGCGTGTGTTCCCGCTGCGGCGGCGCGGATGGACGCGGGGCGGTCAGTTCTTAAGCCAGCGGTCGAACCAGGCAAAGGCTTCCTTTTGCATGTCGCGATCGAACTTGTGGGGGCCGTCGAAAAAAATGGAGCGATAGCGGCCGGGCACGCCGGCTTTACGGTAAACCTCGGTCAGGATGCGGCTGGCGCTTTCCATTTCGGGCATGGTGAAGAGCTGGTCCTGCCGGTTGTTTAATACCAGCACCGGGTTGGGTGCGGCGAGTCCGAGGATTTCCGGGTAATCGAGATCGAGCGGCAGCCCGGGGACGTAGCACATCCAGGTGTGGGTGTAGGACTTGTTCAGGAGAAAGTCGCGCCAGGTGGTCATCATGCCGGCGCAGCAGGCGCACCGGATGCGCTCGTCGGCGCCTGCGAGCATGACCGTCCGCAGGCCGCCGCCGGAGAGACCGGCGCAGCCGATTCGCGTTGCGTCCACTTCGGGCCGGGAGGCGAGGTAGTCGAGGGCGCGGCGGTCGTCAAAGACATAAACACCCGGCCAAGTCATGCCGGCGCAGAAAAGGCTCTTGGCGATGATGTGCTCATGGTTGGCGGCGACCTGGTTGTAGCGCTCGATCTCTTCTTCGGCCTCGGGACTCGATTCCACCATGTTGTCGCGGATCGCGGCGGGCAGATCGGCGAGGCGCATGCGGCGGCTGCCGAAGGTGAACGCGTCATGCACCAGCACCACGTAGCCACGGCGGCTCAGCTCGTTGGCCCAGGCTAGGCCGCCGTAGTAAAGTTCCTGATGCCGAAGCATGGCGGGGTGCGGATCCTTCGACGTGCGGGTGATTTTTCGCAGGCCGAAGTACTTGTTGCCGCCATGGTCGTGCAGACCGACGATACCGGGCAGCTTGCCGCGGGCGCCGGTTGGCTTGAGAAGCAGCGCTTCGGTGGGAGGCCCGAACGGCAACTGCCACTCGAGGCGCTCGATCGACAGGCCGTCAAACTCCAACTGCTGCCGCACCGTGGCGACGGGCGTAGCGGCGCCGCCGGGTGAATGCAGCGCCTCGAGGAAGCGCGCCCGCGCCACGGCCCGCCACGCGTCCAGGTCGCGGAACATGGGTTGCCGGAAGGAGAGGCGCGGGGGATCGGGCGCCGACTGCGCGGCCCATTCGCCGTATGCGCCGAGCATGTTGGGCGTCATAGATGACATCTTATTCTCAATTGCCGCGCCCGGCTTTGAAAACTGCTGCTGCGGAGCGGAGTCCGCGGCCGCTTGCAGTTTGGCAGCGGCGTTATGGAGCGCTTTCAGCGCGGTTTCCATGTGTGGCTGGGAAGCCTCCGCCAGCGAGGCGCCGACCAGCCCCGCTGTTCCCGCCCCGAGGATGCTCTTAGCCGCGGTCCGGCGCGAAAATGTTCGATTCAACGGTTCCATAGCTTTCTCCGGTAATGCCGTTCCTGCCGATGGTGCTCCTGTGCGCCGCGGCGAATGCCTTCACCGTTTTCGACTTCGATGGCCTTAGCCTCGGTGCGTCCACAACTTTCACGGACACGGTCAACGGCCTCTCTGCCAGGTTCTCGAGAAATTCATCGGCTCGTACTGCTCTGAACCGGATCCCGGTTATTCCTTAGGCATCGCGCCCGGCTGCCAAAACGCAAACAGCGAACTAACCTCGCCAAGGGGCGTAGGCTCCCGCTCCAGCACGATTTCGATCAGCGTAGTCGTATACGGAAAAAACAGCTTTGCGTCACCCCCAAGTTCCGTGACATCCAGTTTCACCGCATTCGTCGCTCCCCGCAGCGTCGTGAGCCTCGTCGCAACCGCGTTCGCGTCCGCTAATTCCGGATTGTTGTATGCCTCGTATTCGAGATAAGCGGTCCCGCTCGAAGCAATCAGTTCCATCCAAACCTTCTTCGGATGGCCGTCGCCGCCCACCTTCAGCATGTCTTCCGAAAGCCGCACATAAAAACACCGATAGCTACTGTCGCCGCTATATGTGTCCACAATCAAAGGCACCGCTGGATACTCCGGATCGTCGGACTGCTTCAGATCGTCTCCCATAAACAGTTGCACGTTGTAGTCCGCGACGCCATCGCCATGGTCGTCCTTCACATGCATCACGAATTGCTGCCATCCAGCGCCGCCCGTCCCGTCCAAATCGCTGTTTGCGTCCATCTTCGCCAGCGCATCCTTCCCATACGCCAGCGCATTCGTCAGCCAGTTCTGGTAGCCGTCGGCCGTTTTCACGTTCCGCAGAAAATCGCTCACCCGCTCTACGGCGCCATCGTCCGGAGCCGATAGGATGCTCCCATGATTTCTCCCCTCCACTGCGATGATCGGACATTCCAGCCGCCCCGTTACCCAGTCCGAAATCTTCAGTCGCGTTGGCTGGCCGGCGCCATCCACTAGCCCCGGTTGGCGCCGAAAATCCAGCTGAACCATCCGTGTGTTCAACGCGCATCCGGCCCACCGGACCGTACCATCCGACCCCGGCGAGTTAGCCACCGCGGAGATCCCACTATAGCCGGCGTTCCCGATGAACACGGCGACATAAGGCGTCTCCGGTCCCTGGTCGTACTTCGGCTTTGGACCCAGCATGTCGTGAAGAGCGAGGTCCCACGTGTACCCGCTCCCCAGTTCCAGGCCGTCCAGCACCATGTCGCCCGCATTCATGAAGTCCGGCCCGAGATCGCGATTCCCTTTCACCAGCGCACCCAGCCAGCTCCTGCCCTTCTTCCCCTGCGGCGATCCAAACGTCGCCGGCGCCAGCCCCACCAGATGCTTCAGCCGCCGCACTCTGCTTCGCGGATCGTTCACTCCGAACGGATCGCTCGTCAGCCACTGCCGCACGATCAGCATCCCCGTCGAGTGCACAACCGCATCGAAGGTCCATGAGTCGTCCTTCGACCCCGCACTCCACTTCGTCAACCGCAGCGCCCGGTCGAACGCTTCGCCGAGATCCTTGATCGTAATCTCGTTGTTTAGGGAGATGTAGTTTCCAATCTCGATCGTCGCAACATCGATCTCCGCCCTTACCAGCGCGTCCTTCCACGCCTGAAACTCCTTGCCCGACGCCGAATACCCATGAATCAGCAGCGTACGGTTCGGTGTTGCCGACCGGTCTGATGGAGCGGTCGGCGAGACCTCCGCCATTGGAGCCGGACCCTCAGCCCCCGCATCCTGCACCGTAACGTCCGCTGGCCGATGAATCAGGTCTTCTATCTCGCCGATCAATTTATTCACGAACACCTCCAGCCTCCGGCTGAGTTTCATGCCCAGTACTTTTCGCCGTCCGCCAGGTTCTGCTTCAGGAATTCGGGATTGATCTCCAGCCCCAGACCCGGCCCGGTGGGGACCTTAAGCAGTCCCTGGCGCACATCGGGCGGGCTGCCCGCCGCCATTCCCTCGATGTAGCGGCCCGGACGTCCGAGTTGGCTTTCCGAGCGGTAAAAATTCTGGATCGATCCGCCGAAATGCGCATTGGCATACGTCAACACCAGTGACCCGACGTTATGCAGCGCCACCGGAATGCGGAACTGCGCCGCGTAATCCGCGATTTTTCGCGCCCCCGTTATCCCCCCCGCGAACGCCAGATCGGGATGGATGATGTCCACCGCCTGGTTGTCCAGAAACGGCTTGAATCCGCGGACCATTTCGAGCTTTTCCCCGGTCAGCAGCGGCACACGCGTAGAGCGGCGCAGCGCCATCCACGCTTCGGAGAACGGCGGATTGAGCGCGTCTTCGATGAACAGCGGATTCATCGGCTCCACGGCCTTGGCGACCGCAATGGCGCTGGGAGTGTCGAGTTCGTTGTGGCAATGGACGGCAATGTCGATATCGTCACCCACGGCTTCGCGGCAGTTGGCATAGCCGCGCGCCACGTTCCGGAGTTGCTGGGTCGTGAGCGTGGGTGCGAATCGGGCCGCGGGCACGCCCAGTAGCGGATCGATGCCGTTCTTGAACGCGGTGAAGCCCTCGGGCATCTCCTTGATGCGCTGCGCCCAGTCGCGACAGGAAGATTTGTCCAGCATGTCCAGGTTGATGCCGTGCGAGTACATCGGGATAGCGTCGCGGAACGGCCCGCCCAGCAGCGTCGAGACCGGTGCGCCAATGAGCTTCCCGGCCAGGTCCCACAATGCCAGGTCGATGCCACTGATGGTAGGAATGTGCGCCATGTATGTATGCATCAGTGTTGTCATGTTGTGGAAGTGCACCTCGATCGCCAGAGGATCCTTCCCGATCAGCAGACTTTTCATCGTCTCGATGCGCGCCCGCGCCATCGGCCCCGTCGCTCCCGCCTCGCCATAACCGGTCAGGCCGCTATCGGTGTCGATCCGGATGAGACAGTTGCCGGCGATATTGCGGATCGCCATGGCGCGAACGTTCGTGATCTTGACCCGATTCACATTCGGCGCCGCCATTGCCCTGTACCGGACGAACAGCCCGGCGGCAGGCAGCCAGGCGGCCGCCCGAAGCAAATCCCGGCGAGACGGCAAGGTCATTATGCGTATCCCTTTCAGACCGCACTATACACCCGCGCACCTCGTATCGCCAGAGAATTTTGGCGGGTCTTTAGAATAAGCGTCCGACGATTGAGGCCCTCCTCTTGCCGCCCTACGGGCCGCCGTTCGGACAACGGCTAACAGAGCGGCCTGACTTGCGATAAAGTGCGCTTCAGGAGTAACTCAATATGAAAAAGGTGGTGCTGCTTTTCGCCTCCGGCATTTGTGCCGCGCTCGCGTTTCAGGCGAAGAAGCCGATCGATTACGTGAATGCGCTGGTCGGCACCGCGCCGCTGGACGCCCCGAAGCTCATTGGAAACGCGCCGCCGCCCGGAGAAGAGCTCTACACCGGTATGACCTCGCCCGGGGCGGTCTTGCCGCACGGCGTCGTCAACCTGAGCCCGGTGAACAAGAATCTCGACCTCGCTTATGACGCGGGCGTGGGCATGTCATACAACTATACGCACCGCGCCATGCTCGGCTTCACCGGCCCGATCGAGGGCCTGATGGTGATGCCCGTGGTGGGCGATTGGACGGTTCCTCCCGAACGCTCAGCCTCCTATTACAGCAAGGACAAAGAAAAGGCCGCCGCCGGATACTACACCGTGTACCTCGACGATTACCGCGTAAAGGTGGAACTGACCGCCGGCGCCTGGACGGGCATGTATCGTTTCACTTTCCCGAAGAGCGAGCGATCGCACGTGCTGATGGACCTCTCGCGCGCCGGCGGCAGCGTGGAAGTGGTGGGCGACCACACCGTTCGTGGCTACGCGGAGCGCGCCATGCGCGGCCAGATATCGGGCACGCAGCGCGGCACGGCGCGGACCTGCTTCGTGGCCGAGTTTTCGAAGCCGTTCGCCGGTTTTGGCACCTTCCATCAGAACCCTCCCGCCGGAGCCGGCCGCGGCCCCATTCTGGGCGGCAATTCGGTGAGCCCCGGTTCGCGGACCGATTCCGGCAATTATGCCGGCGCGTATCTCGATTTCGCCACCGCGGAAGGCGAGCGGGTGCTGGTCAAAATCGCCGCCGGCGATAGTTACGAGACAGCGCGGCGATACTTAGAGGAAGAGAGCACCGAATGGAATTTCGATGCCATGAGAAAGCGCGCCGGGGAAGCCTGGGCGGCCAGGCTGAACCGCATCGAAGTGAAGGGAGGGACCGAAAAAGAGCGCACGCTGTTCTACTCCAACCTCTACCACTCGTTCGCCAGCCCCCGGCTGATCGCGCGCAAAGGCGATCGCTTGACGGGTCTCGACGGACAGCCGCGCATCGCCGATCACGACCGCTATGGCCCGGTACCCTTCTGGGATACCGGCCGCAACCAGATCGTGCTCTTGACGCTCGTCGAGCCGGAGGTGAAGGTGGATATCCTCGCCTCCACGCTCGACATGGCTAAGGAGTCCGGATACCTCCAGACTTCCTTCCACGGCGACCACGGCGTATTCATGTACCTCGGTGATTGGCAGCGCGGCCTGAAGTTCGATTGGGAATCGGCCTGGGAGTACCTGCGCAAGAATGCCGTGGACACAAAAGGCCCGCGCCGCAACCTGGAAGAGTATCTGCAAAAGGGGTACGTTTCCGATATCGTGGTGCCGAACCCCAGCCCGCCCTACGCCGCCGGCAACGCGGGCGTCGCCAAAACTCTCGAATACAGTTGGGACGATTACTGCCTGGCCATCTACGCCAGGAAGTTGGGCAAGGATGACGATTACCGGATGTTCCTGAAGCGCGCCGCTAACTATCGCAACGTTTTCGACCCCTCCGTGGAGTTAATGCGCGGCAGGACCGCCGACGGCAATTGGATCTCGCCGTTCGATCCGAAGGAGCCGTATTACAACTTCATGATGAAAGAGGCGTCGGGCTGGGGGACCCTGTGGCTGGTGCCTCACGATGTGCAGGGTCTCATCAACCTTCTCGGCGGGCGCGGCAAGTTCGACGCCAAGCTGGATGAGTTCTTCAACACCCCATATAACCCCAAGGGCATTTGCCGCGACTGCACGGGAATGATCGGCCAGTACGTGCAAGGCAACCAGCCCGATCAGCAGGTAGCCTATTACTACGACTGGGGTGGCCAGCCGTGGAAGACGCAAGCACTGGCGCGCCGCATTCTGCGCGAGATGTACGGCAGCGACAAGTACGGCCTGGCCTTCCCCGGCATGGATGACCAAGGCTCGACCTCATCGTGGTACGTGCTGAGCGCCATGGGTTTCTACCCGGTGGACCCGGCGAGCCCCGACTACATCATCGGCAGCCCCTTGTTCGATGAGGTGACCATCCACCTGGGTAGCGGCAGAGATTTTGTCATCGTTGCCAACGACAATTCGGAAAAGAACGTCTACATCCAGTCCGCGACGTTGAATGGAAAACCGCTGAAAAGGCCGTGGTTCAGCCACGCCGAGATCGGCAACGGCGGCAGATTGATCTTCCGGATGGGCCCGTCGCCCAATAAGAGTTGGGGCAGCGCCCCGGATGCCGTGCCCCCGTCGATGTCATCCTTGCAGTAGTACAGGTTCTCTCCCGGCGAACTCTGTGAATAAACTCACAGACTCGCTCCCCGCGCCCGGTTATGCTGGAGCCGATGCGATTCGTATGTGGCATGCTCGCGTTGGGCACGCTTTTCGCGGCGTGGAGCCAGCCCTCCATCACCAGCGGTGGCGTGGTGAATAATGCCAGCTACTTTGGCAAAGGCACGGTGGGAAGCGGTATCGCGCAGGGCAGCCTGTTCGCGATCTTCGGTCAGGGCTTCGGACCATCCGGCGTCGTCCCCACGGCCACCAGCTTCCCTGTCGAGACCACCTTGGCCGGCGTATCGGTGGATATTCATTCGGGCGGCGCCGTGCTGAGCGCTCTGCCACTCTACGTCGCCACCGGACAGATCGGCGCCATCCTGCCCTCCGCCACGCCGCTCGGCAGTGCGACCGTGGTGGTGAATTACAACGGATCCTCCAGCCAGCCGGAACCCGTCACGGTCGTCACCCGCAACTTCGGAGTTTTCTCCGTGAACCAGGCAGGCACCGGACCGGCCGCCGCGCAAAATGCCGCCGCCGATGGCACCCTCAGTCTGAATTCGCCCGTCAACTCCGTCCAGCCGGGCCAGACCGTGGTGTTATGGGGAACCGGCGCGGGGCCGGTGTCCGGCAATGAAGCCGCCGGCCCTCTGCCCGGCAATTTGAGCGGCTTCAATCTCACGGTCTACGTCGGCGGCATTCCGGCCATTGTTCGATACGTCGGGCGTTCGGGATGCTGCGCCGGCGTCGACCAGATCAATATCGTCGTCCCCAGCGCCAGTATTACCGGCTGTTACGTTCCGGTGGTGGTAACCGGGCCGGCGCTGGCCGGAACGGCGCAAAACACGCAGATTCCCGCCGATCATGCGGTCGGCAATTTCACCACCCTCTCCATCTCCGCCAATGGCGGGGCGTGCACCGACGCCAGTGGCTTGAATGCCGCGCAACTGGCGCGGTTCGAGGCCGGCATCGACATGACATTCGGCGCGCTGGCGTTCGAGCGCGCGCCGCAGCGTTTGACGCCCGCGACCATCGATAGCGTATCCGGCGGTTTTGGCGGCTACAGCCCCGCCGCGTTCTTTCGTTCCCAGGGCATCTTCGGCCTTCCCGCGCCCGGCACGTGCGTGAGCTCTCCCATGCCGCTCAGCCAGACCGCTCCCGTGGACCCCGCCCTCAATTACTCGCTTCAGGCCGGAACCACGCTCACCATCAATGGACCGAACGGAAACGGAATGCGCCAGGCTACGCGCAACGCCGACGGATCGTACGATACCGGCCTGGGCTCGGCATCCGGCACTCCTGCCCCGCCCTTTCTCAGCCCCGGCCCATTCACCGTCTCCAACGGCAGCGGCGGCGGCGACGTGGGCTCCTTCACCGCCCTGTTCAACATGCCCGCCCCACTCGCCTGGACCAACAGCACCGCCAACTTCCAGGGCGTTACCTCGCCTACCCTCACCTGGACCGGCGGCACCAGCGGCACACTGGCGGTGATCGCCTCGGTGTCATATAACGACGATGCCGGCTTCTTCGCCCTTTGCACCGTTGATTCGACCACCGGCAGCTTCACCATTCCGCTCTACGCCTACCAGGGCAACATCCTGTTGACCTCCGCCGCACCCGGTTTGCTCTCCCTCGGCACAGGCGCGCTGTCGTCCTTTTCCAACGGCGCCCTCAAC
Source organism: Bryobacteraceae bacterium (assembly GCA_052148435.1). Classification (GTDB taxonomy): domain Bacteria; phylum Acidobacteriota; class Terriglobia; order Bryobacterales; family Bryobacteraceae; genus JBEKYD01. Next base: position 29,292 of record JBKQIF010000116.1, on the reverse strand, counting down.
GCCGGTTTCATCTGGGCCCTTGCCATGAATACCGGCGTCTACGTGCAGTAGTCAAGGCGAGCGTAGCGCAGTTGATCGTTCGCCGTCGAACTATGGCGGAAGCGGCTGGAAGAAGCCCGGCGCGCACGCGACATGGCAGTCCGTCCGTCCGATAATACCGGGGCCGCTTTTGTGCATTTTTGCGCGGATGCTGAGAGTTCCCGGCGCCGGCGGGCACTTCCATATCTGGCAGATTTTGCAGCCATGGCAAGAAGCCGCTTCCTGACGGTCGCGGCTCGGTGACTATTGTGGAAGATCCGCTGCTCATTCCGGTGGCTGCGTTGGCGTTGGGGATTCTGGCGGCGCGGCTGGTTGGGTTTGGACAGGCGGAACTGCTGATTGCGATTGCTGCGTTGCTGGCGCTGGGGGCGCTGGCGCTGTGGCGCGGGTCGCGGTGGCTGGCGGGGGTATCGGCCGCGGTGGGGCTGGTGTTTGGCGGGGCGCTGACGGAGCTGGAACATGCACCGGGAGCTGCGCCACGGATCGATGCGGAAGCGCGCGAGACGGTGGTGCTTTCCGGATGCGTGGTGGAACCTCCGGCGGTGTCGGGCGAGCGGGAGCGGTTTGTGCTGGAACTGGAGCCGGGGGCGCGGGCACAGGTCACGCTGTTCACCAAACCGGACGAGGCGTTGCCGGCGCTCGGATACGGCGAGCGAATCGAGATGGAGGCCAAGGTTCGCAAGCCGCGCAACTACGGCAACCCGGGGGCATTCGACTACGCGCGTTATCTGGCGCGGAAGGACGTCTACTGGACGGCGTCGGGCGCGGCGGCAGGGCTGCGAAAGCTGCCGGGGCGCTGTGGAAACGCGTTAGCGGGCGCGGCCATGAATCTGCGCGCGGCGGCGCTGGCGCGAATTGAGAAGCTGTGGCAGCCGGACGCCTATCGGGTAGGAATGATGCAGGCCGTCCTGATCGGCCAGCAGTATCAATTGCGGCGGGTTTGGACGGACGATTACCGCAACACCGGCACGTTTCACGCGTTGGTGATTTCGGGAACGCACGTGGCCATTCTGGCGGCGTTTTTCCTGTTTCTGCTGCGTCTGTGCTGGGTGCCGGAAGGGGCGGCGCTGGCGGCGACGGCGGCGATGGCGTGGCTGTACGCGCTGGTATCGGGGTGGGGCGCGCCGTGCGTACGCTCGGCGGCGGGCTTATCGATATACGCCGTGGGCAGCTACTTTTACCGCGACCGGCGCCCGCTGAACCTGTTGGCCGCGGTGGCGCTGGGGTTCCTGCTGTTCGATCCGGAACAGCTCTTCGACGCCAGCTTCCAATTGACCTTTCTGGCGGTAGCGTTTCTGGGCGCGTTTGCCCACCCGCTGATACGGGCTACCTCCGGGCCACTGGGGCCGGGGCTGGCCGGCCTGGGCGACAAGCGGCGCGACCTGGGAGCGGCTCCGCTGGTGGCGCAGTTCCGGATCGAGATGCGGTTGCTGGCCGAAACCCTGCAATTGGCGCTGCGGCTGCCGGCGAGGGTAGCGCAATGGGCGGTGACAGTGCCGGCGCGCGTTTTGTTTTTTCTGTACGAAGTGGCGCTGGTCTCGGCGGTGACGCAAGCCGGGCTGGCGCTGCCCATGATCGTCTATTTCCACCGGCTGGGGGTCACCGGGCTGAGCGCCAATGCGCTGGTGGTGCCGGCGATGGGACTGGCCGTGCCGGTGGGATTCCTGGCGGTGCTGACGGGCTGGCATTGGGTGGCGGCGGTGGGCGGATGGCTGCTGGGGCTTTCCCAGGCGGTGGTGCACTGGCACGCCGGAATCGATCCGGATTGGCGGATACCGACACCGCCCGTGTGGCTGGGGGTGGTGTTTGCGCTGGCGCTGGTTGCGGCGGGGACGGCGCGGGGCAAGCGGTGGCGCGCGCGGACGGCCGCGCTGTTGGCAGCGGCATTGGCGCTGCTGGTATGGCAGCCATTTGCACCCGAGACGTGGCCGGGGCAACTGGAGCTGACGGCGATCGATGTCGGCCAGGGAGACAGCCTGCTGGTGGTTTTGCCCGACGGCAAACGGCTGCTGGTGGATGGCGGCGGCATTCCGGCATTCGGGAATCGCCCGGCGGCGGAAACGAATATCGGCGAGGACGTGGTGGCGCCGTATTTGTGGCAGCGCGGCCTGCGGCGGCTGGACGTGGTGGCGCTTTCTCACGCGCATGAAGATCATATTGGCGGCCTCGCGGCGCTGGTTCGGGATTTTCATCCGCGCGAATTGTGGACCGGGGCTACTCCCGAAAGCCCGGCCTGGAACAATCTGCGGCGCGAGGCGCAGGCGGCCGGGATTCGCATCGTGCCGATGGAAACCGGGCGGCGTTTCGCCTATGGCGGCACGGAAATGGAGGTGCTGGCGCCGTTCGCGGACTACGTGCCGGCGGAGATACCCAAGAACAACGACTCGCTGGTGCTACGCCTCCGCTATGGGCAGCGCAGCTTCCTGCTGAGCGGCGACATCGAGAAACCGATCGAGCGGCGCATGCTGGACGGGAACGAAGTGGCGCCGGTGGACGTGCTGAAGGTGGCGCACCATGGCAGCCATACGTCGAGCACGGAAGAGTTCCTGAACGCGTCGGCGCCGCTCTACGCCATCATTTCGGTGGGCCTGGAAAACAGCTATGGCCATCCGCACCGCGACGTACTGGAGCGCATGGCGCAGCACGGCGTAACGGTCTACCGCACGGATGTGGACGGGGCGGTAAGCATCCGCACCGACGGGCGGCGGCTGCGGATCGAAACCGGGCGGGAGCGAACAAGCGGGCTGGCGCCGGTGGCGGCGTGGCCGTGAAAGCCTGTGCCACTTATTTCTGTGCCGAGAGCGTACGCGGCTGCCAGGTCTGCGCCGCCGCTTCGAGCTGTTTGGCGTCGGCGGGATTGAGCCTGGCGGCTTCGGCGGCGCGCTGCTTTTCGAAGCGCTTCTCGCCGCGCTGATAGGCCAGAGTTAGCCAGAAATAGGCCTTTTCATGATCCTGCAGTACGCCGTCGCCTTCGGCGTAGCGAAGACCCAGGCGGGCTTGGGCGGGAGCATAGCCGCGGCTGGCGGAGGCGCGGATCCAGTGGCGGGCCTGCTCCGGGTCGCGCTCCACGCCCTTACCGGAGGCATAGAGCCAGGCCAATGCGAATTGCGCTTCGGCGTGGCCTTTCATGGCTGCCGCGTGGTACCAGTAGGCGGCCTGGGCATAATCCTGCGGTATGCCATAGCCCTCAATTGCGACCCAACTGGAGGGCAACGGATCGGTGTCCGATCCACCGGCAGCCATCTGGAACCAGCGCATGGCCTCGACCTCATCGCGAGGCGCACCCCAGCCACGGGCGTACATCTCGCCGAGGGCAAAGGCCGCGGCCCCGTTTCCCTGGCCGGCGGCGCGGCGATACCAGAAGGCCGCCTCCGTCAAATCCCTTCTCGTTCCTTTTCCCTGGGCATAGAGCACGCCCACGTCGAACTGAGCTTCGGCCGAGCCGGCGTCCGCGGCAGCCTTCCATTCCTTGAATGCTTTCTGGTAGTCCTTGTTGCGAAACGCCTCCATCCCGGCGGCGGTATCCGCGTAGAGCGGGGCGCATAATAGAAAGCAAGCAAAGCCTAAAGCGGCCTTACGAGACGTATGGTATTGCATCGGCAACCTCCCGGTCCCAGTGCCAACCGCTGGCTAATTTATAGCATGAAACGTTACCTATTAAGCGTTTTTAATTTGACAGTAGCCTGTTGCATGATTCTGCACAGTTATGGGGCGGAGGCTGTGCAATACGAGGTTTCCGGCCGGATTACGCCGCAGGGGCCGGCGCAGGTAACGCTTTTCGGGACCGCTCAACCGTTCGCAGCGTCGGCGGAGGCGGACCAGGATGGCCGGTTCCGATTCAAGAAAATCGAAGCCGGCAGCTACACGGTTGCGGTGCTGGTGGCGGGGCGGGGGGAAGCGCGGCGAACGATTGAAGTGGGCCCATCGATGGCGAATCCCAAACGGCGGGTGTGGCTCGACCTGAACTTCGCCGACAGCGATTTCGTGCTCGGCGAGGCAACCCGGCGTCAGGCGGTGACGGCCACCCAACTGGCGATTCCGGACAAGGCGATGAGGGACTACGCCGATGCCCGCAAGGCCTTGAGCCGCCACGACGGGGAAGCGGCGGCCCGGAGCCTGGAACACGCCGTGGAGCTGGCGCCGGGTTTCGCCGACGCCTGGAACGAGCTGGGCACGATTGCCTATCAGACCCGCCGCTACGGCCGCGCCGCGGAGTGTTTTCGGCGGGCGCTCGCGGCAGACCCTGGCGCGTACGAGCCGCTGGTGAACCTGGGCGGAGTGTTGATCGGCCTGCATGAACTGGAAGAAGCGCTGGACGATAACCTGCGCGCCGTGCTGACCCGTCCCAACGATCCGCTGGCCAATTCGCAATTGGGGCGGACGTATTTCGAGGTGGGCAATTACGACCTGGCGCTGAAGTACCTGACCCGGACGGTGAGTCTAGACCCGGCGCATTTTTCGACGCCGCAACTGGTGATGGCGGAGATCCACCTGCGACGCCACGACCGGCGCGCCGCCGCCGACGATTTGGAGAACTTTCTAAAATACCACCCCGATTGGCCGCGCGCGGCGAAGATGCGGGCGGAGATGGAGGAGTGGCGGAACGAGTGAGAGGAGGGCGTTAGGTTGGATTCGGGCCGCAAAAGCTGGCCTGGCCCGGGCCTCGCAGGCGATAACATATTATTGATGAAGCTGTTCCTCGTTTTAGTTGCGGCGATGCCGTTGTGCGCGCAATGCACCTATACGGCGAATCCGCCGCAGGCCGTTACCGTGGCGTACACCACCGCCACCGGACAGATCTCCGTGACGTCCTCCGCCAGCTACTGCAGTTGGAGCTACGCCTCGGATTCTTCCTGGCTTACCTTCAACGGCCAGGCGAGCGGGCAATCCGCCGGGAGTTACGCGATCGCCTATGCCGTTACCGCCAACACGCAGCCTTCGACGCGCACGGCGAAGATCACCATCGCGGACTCGGTGGCCGGAACTGTGGCGACGGTCACGGTCACCCAGCAGGCATCTCCCTGCTCGCTCACCCTACCTTCCGCTATTTACGCTGCCCCGGTGGGCGGCGGGTCTTCCACCTTCGCGGTCCAGAGCAACTGCGTGTGGAACTCTTGGAGCAACGCCAACTGGATTACCGTGATTTCCGGCGCGAGCGGGGTGGCGAACGGAACCATCGGCTATTCGGTGGCGGCCAACGCCTGCGTTGCCAGCCGCTCCGGATCTCTTACGGTGGAAGCCGGCTCCAGCACCCAGGTGCCTATCGGTGCGGCATATGCTTATCCGGTGCCGCAGTTCACCGTCAATCAGGCGGGGTCGCCGGGCAACCTGACGTTCACGCCGGCCAGTGCGTCCTTCGCGGCCGCCGCAGCCACGGGAGTGCTAACGGTGACCACCGGCGCCGGCTGTTCCTGGAGTGCTTACGGCGACGTGAATTGGATCGGCATCTCCAACACCAACTATGGCTATGGCCCGGGGAACCTGAGTTACAGCGTGAGTGCGAACACGGGCGCGGCGCGAACCGGCCACGTTTATATCGGAACGCTGGTTTTTTCGATCACCCAACAGGCCGCCGCCGCGCCCACGCCGCAGATTGCCGCCGTCGATCACTCAGCCAGTTTTGTCCCAGCGCTGGGGGCCTCGGGTGTTGTTGCGCCGGGCGAAATTATTTCCATCTTCGGAAACAATCTCGGACCATCCACCGGCGTGGGGTTGCAGCTCACCTCGAACGGTGCCGCGGTCACCACCAGCCTGGGAGGCACCCAAGTGTGGTTCGATGGAAAAGCCGCGGCGCTGACCTACGCCTCGGGCGTGCAGGTGAACGCCGTGGTGCCATTCGAAGCGGCCGGCAAAGCCACCACGGCCATGACCGTGATCTACCAGGGAGGGATTTCCACCCCCAGCATTTTGAACGTTCAGGCTGCCTCTCCGGGAATCTACACCCTGGACGGTTCCGGCTCGGGTCCGGGGGCGATCCTGAACCAGGATTTCGGCATCAACGGCGTGGCCCGCCCGGCGGCCCGCGGCTCGACGGTGCAAATCTACCTCACCGGCGGCGGCGTGACCAATCCCGCCAGCACGGACGCCTCGATTATCCCGTCCAGCCTGCCATTGCCCTATCTGACGCTTGTCACCACCGCGGCCATCGGCGGACTTCCCGCCGAAGTCACGTACTGGGGCGGCGTGCCCGGCTCCATCGCCGGCTTGGTGCAAGTCAACGCCACTGTCCCCAATGGTGTGACGCCCGGTTCGTCCGTCCATGTGTTGGTAACCATCGGAAGCTGGACCAGCCAGCCGGGCGTGACGATTGCGGTGAATTAAGCGGTCAGCGGTCAGCTTGTCGGGACGACCACTGTGCTCAGCGGCCCGCGCCCAGCCTCGACTCCACCGCCGTTTCTTTTCTTGTGTTCGGCGGCCGCAGAGCAACGCCAGGCAACGCCGGATTGCCCGCTGGTATCATGGAAGGATATGAAGTTTTTCCGCATGTTGTCCCTTTTGACGCCGATGGCTTGTCTGCTGGCCCAAACCCCTCCGCCCGCGCCATCTTCCCAGGCTCCCAAGGCTGCCACTCCGGTGCCCGCCGGTAACGTGGTCCCGCTCACGCTCAGGCCCGGCAACGCCAACACCCAGGTGCTCCCCGCCGTGACCGTGCCGCCCGACAAGGTCGTGCTCACGGTGGATGACGTCAAGTTCACCGCCGCCCAAATGGATCGGCTGATGAGCCAGGTGAAATCCGGCCAGACCCCCGCCGCGCGCAAGCAGTTCGCCGATACCCTGGTGAAAATGCTCGTATTGGCCGAGGAAGGCCGCCGCCGCAAGCTCGATCAGGCCGCCGCCTACCGCGATCAGGTGGCGCTGCAAACTTCCAATATTCTGGCCGGCATGACCTATGCCGAGATCGCCAAGGAAAGCAAACCTCCCGACGAGGAGTTGCGCAAGTATTACGACGGGCATAAGAACGACTTCGAGCAGGTCCAGGCGCGCCACATCCTGATCCGCTTCCAGGGCTCCTCTCTGCCCGTCAAACCCGGCCAGAAAGATCTCACCGACGCCGAAGCCCTGGCCAAGGCCCAGGACATTCGCCAGAAACTGGTCGCGGGCGGTGACTTCGCCGCCATCGCCAAACAGGAATCCGACGATACCGGCAGCGGCGCCAACGGCGGTGAATTGGGCCTCTTCCGCCACGGCCAAATGGTTCCTTCTTTCGAAACCGCGGCTTTTGCCCTCAAGGAAGGCGAGATCAGCGACCCCGTCAAGTCTCAATTCGGCTATCACATCATCCAGGTGGAAGCCCACAAGTTGAAGACCTTCGAAGAAGCCAAGCCGGAAATCGAGCAGAAGATGGCTCCCCAGCAGGCCCAGAAAACCCTCGAGGAGATGGCGAAAAAGGCTAGCGTCGACATGGACAAGGACTACTTCGGAACGGCGGCGCCCGCGCTTCCTCCCTCGCTGTTGCGGCCGGCCAGCCCCCCGCCCAAACAGTAACGTGAGTCTGTCCACCCGCAAGTTGGAGTTCGCTTGCCCGCTTTGCGGGTCGGGAGAGGTCTTCTATTCCTGCACGCCCGGCTGCTGCTTCAACCATGTTTGCGGCAACTGCGGCGCCACCTTCGAGCCGGAAACCCACGCCATCGGTGGCGTGCTGAAAGGGGTAATTCCCCCCGATCCGCTGCCGGAAGCGTCCGACCCCACCGCCGCCTGCGCCCGCTGCGATTCCACCGCCGTTTATATGACGGCGGCGAACGCCGTCGTTTGCGCCAGTTGCGGCACGGTGCTGGGCATCGAAATGACCGAGGTGCATGGCGGTTAGCAGCCCGTGGCAGAAGTCGTGGCAGGCCGAAGGCTTGCTCCACGAGGTCTCCCGGGCGGATCGCGGCTGTGGCGCACGCACTTTTGCGTGCCGTGTCGAGACTATTCTCGACACGTCTTGGCAGTTGCTACACGGCGTCGAAGCAAGGCGTCGGCACGAGTGCCGACGCGGCACGCAGGGTGCGTGCGCCACGTGCCCAGCTCGGATGTCGGCGAGAAAACCGGTACTTAGTACCGGTTTTCACCCGTAAGTTGTTGATTCTTGGAAATAAGACCGGTACTTAGTACCGGTTTTGGGTAAAGATCACAGGCTGAAGCCTGTGCTACCTCTACTCCTCCAGCACCCGCCGGCACTCGTCCAGGTCCGAACGAACCTCCGCCAGCGTGCGCGCCAGGTCCGCCGGCAAAGCCGGCGGCTGTGTACCCGGAGCCACGCCCAGCAGCAACGAAATCAGCATCTCTTCGCGCCGCGCGGCCTGGAAGGTTTCTTCGCTCCCCGTCTGCCAGTCGGCAAAAGGCGCCGCCGGCATGGACTTCGGAATCGATGCGTCCAGCCCCGCCAGCAGCGGGCCCAGCCTGCTCGCCATCGCTTCCACCTGTCCGGCCATGGCGTTCACGTGTTCCGCCACCAGAGCCTGCAGCGTGTGCCGTTCGGCTGCCGAAAGCGCCGCCGCGCCGCCCCGCGGGAAGCGTTGCGCCAGCCCCCGCAACGCATAAGCGCGCGCCATGGCGGCTTCGTTGGCGTCGAGCAGGCGCGAACTGAATTCTTCCCATTGCGCGTGGCCGCCCGCCAGCGCTTCCAGGCGCGATTCCAGCCTCGGCGCCGGGGGAGGAGCGGCCAGCGCCCCATTCCCGCCCGCAACCGGAATCCCGCCGCTCGACGCCGGCTCGGAAAACTTCACCACCACGTTCGGATTCGCGTCCAGCAGGGCGTGAATCTGGCGCTGCCGATCGGGCACCACGCCGGCCCCTTCCACCGCTACTACTCCATCCGCCAGCGTCACTTGAATTGGATCGCCCAGGTCGGCCCCGATCTTGTGGAGCGCGGCAAGAACTTCGAGCTCATCGGAGATCGAAGCCGAAGGCCTGGGCGTAATTGCGGCCGGCCGGCTTGGTACGGCCGGCCGCAGGGGAACCTCCTCATGAGAAGCCACGGCAACGCCGTCGGCTGGAGCTGGAGGTTCCGAAACCCGACTGAATTCCAAAGAGTCGGCGCCGCGGAATTGGAGTTTGCCCGCAACCGGCTCCAGATCCGCGGCGCGCAGCGTCAGGCTGGCCTCGGCCAACTCGCCGCTGAACACCACCGTGCGGATCTCGAATGCGCCGGCCGACTCCGTCACCCGATCCCGCTTTTCGCCTGCCCCGTCGCGCCAGTCGGCATACGCCCGCGCGCTCAACGGGTCGCCGGAATCATAATGCGCCCGCTCGAATAGCGCCTTCATCCCCGCCGGCATAGCCTCTTCAAAGGCCGCTCGGGATGCCCTGCGCACTCCGAAATTCCGCACGTACTCCTGCCGCCCCGCGCGGATGCGCACCCGATGCGGGGTCGCCGGGTGAGCCTCGGCCGCGGCCTCGGCGCGATTCAATAACGCCGCCGCTTCCACGGCCGGCGGGCGCTCAAACTGGCGATACACCACCGCCACCGCCAATACCGCCGCCACCACGGCTACCGCCCAGCGCCATCCCGCCCCGATTCCAAACCATGCCCCGAGCCTGTCCGCCCGCGCTTCCTGGCGGGCATCCTGCCTAGCCATAGCCGCGTACAGATCGATCCACGGGCGCGGAGGCTCCGGCAAACCCGCCGCCAGCACTTTGCGGCGATACTCGACCGAATCCCCTACCGTGGCCTCCAAAGCTTCCCGTTCGGACCGGCACTGCCAGCACGCTTCCAGGTGGGCCCGCACCCGGCGCGTTTCGCGCCCCCGCAACTCGCCATCCAGGTAGCGCAACAGCACGCCGTCATCCGGGTGTCCCGATGCCCATTGCGTCATCGCTCACCCTCCCCCGCGTCGGTCTTCCGCAATCGAGCCACCGCGCGGCGAAGGAACTCCCCCACCGCCGACGCGCTGATGCCCAGCGCCGCGCCGATCTCCGGATAGCGCAGCCCTTCCATGCGCAGAAACAGGCAGCGCTGCTGTTGTTCCGACAAGCCGTCCATGCCCCGATGGATGCGCTCCATCCGCTCCCGCTCGAGCAACTCCCGCTCCGGGTTCGGACCGGTCGCCACCAGCCGCGCTTCCAGTTGCACGTCGAACCGCGTTTCGGTAGCCTGGCGGGCCTTGAGCTTCAAACCGTAATTGTGCGCTACCCGAAAGACCCAGCCGCGCGGGCTCTCGATCCGGGCGCCCTTCTTTAGCGCCGCGTAAAGGCGCAGAAAAACCTCCTGCACCGCCTCCTGCGCGCAGCCCGGGTCCAGCCCAAGCGTCAGCAGGTATCGGAATACGTCCTCGCGTGACTCTTCAAACAACTCAGCCACTTGAGTTTGTAGGCGAGATGCGGTGCGGCTCAAGCGCACTATAGATACCAACTCGTTACCGATCGAATAAGCCGACATCGCGGATTCTGTCTGACCCTAAGACCCTCGACCGGCGCTTTCCACTACACTAACGGAATTTTTTTTCAAAAGAATTGTGTGGCCGCGTATTTTCAGTGTAGTGGAACTGTCCTTCCCACGGTCTTAGTACTCTGATGGAAGCAATTGTGGCCAAACCGACTGTCTCGGTATCGATCGTCACCTTCAATAGCGCCAGGTACATCGGCCGCTGCCTGGAGGAACTCCTCTGCCAGGAGGGCGTCAACCTGGAGGTGATCGTGGCCGACAACGGCTCTACCGACGACACCCGCCAGATCCTGCGCCGCTTCCGTGGCCGTATCCGCACCATCCTGCACGGCCGCAACCTGGGTTTCGCCGAGGCCCAGAATACCGTCATCCGCTCCAGCTCCAGCGACTGGGTGCTCACCCTCAACCCCGACGTCCTGGTGGAACCCGGTTTTCTGCGCGCTTTGGTGGAGGCCGGCGAGACGGATCCGGGAACCGGAACGGTCTGCGGCAAGCTGCGCGCCATCGGTCCCGGATTCGTCCCGCTCGATTCCCCCCGCATCGATTCCACCGGCATTTATTTCACCCCCGCCCTACGCCACTTCGATCGCGGCTGGCACGAGCCCGACCTCGATTCCTACAACCAGCCCGAATACGTTTTCGGCGCTACCGCCGCTGCCGCTCTCTACCGCCGCCGCATGATCGAAGACGTCTCCATCGACGGCGCTTTTTTCGATCCCGATTTCTTCGTCTACCGCGAGGATGCCGACGTCGCCTGGCGCGCGCAATTACTGGGCTGGCGCTGCCTCTACACTCCCGGCGCGCTGGCCTATCACGTGCGCACTCTCAATCCGTGGAACCGCCGCTCGGTTCCGGCCGCGCTCAATATGCATTCGGTGAAGAACCGCTTTCTGATGCGCATCAAGAACGCCACCGGCGGGCTCTATCGCGGCTGCGGCCTTTCCATGACCCTGCGCGACGCCGTGGTGGTGGGCGGCTCCCTTCTTTGGGAGCCCACTTCGCTGGTGGCTTTCTGGCGCCTGCTGCGCTGCCTGCCCCGCACCCTGGCCCAAAGAAAGATCATCATGGCCCGCCGCCGCGTGGCCGACCACGCCCTGGCGCAATGGTTTCAGTGGCAGCCCGCCGCGTTCCCCGTCGTCCCGGTCGTAGACCTCGCCGCACGCTGGGATTCCGCTCCCCCCGCCGCGACCCCCGCCCATGAGGCGGATCTGCCGGCGTGAGGCGCGTTGCCGGCACTCAGGCGGCTGAAGGGTTGATGTTGGGACCGTCGCTTTATCCTTCGTGTGACATAATAAGCCCATGTCGAGCGACGACGCCTCTTTAGAGGTGGATCTCGCGGAGTTCAACGCGCTGCGCGCCGAGATCCAGACCTTCCTGAATCTTCAGAGCTTCTTTTTGGGTTTGGCCGTTGCGATTATAGCAGCCGTTATTCCGGTGGCGGTCGGCCAAACACCAGGAATGCGTCCATGGACGTTCGCGGCCACTCCGTTCCCGTTGGCGATTCTGGCTACCTTGTACGCCGATGTCATCGCGCGCATCGGCCGGGCAGCCGGATATATTCAAACTACGCTCCGGCCGCGGCTCGCCAAACTAACTGCTCCTAACGATGCGCTCGGTTGGGAAAAATATATTCACAGGGACGATCCGACCGGAAGACTGCTCTTGTGGACCGACAGAATCCGCTACGCTGTTTTTTTCCTTCCCGCGATCATTACATATCTTGCCTCCCTCTGGTGGCCAGTGCCTGCTGGTTGTGAATGGGACCTCTTTTTCAAAACCGTGAACCTCATCGCCCTGCTCGGAGCGTCTATCGTGATATGGCGGTCGGAGGCTGTAATACAGGGGATCGTATCCAACCCGAAGGACTAAGCATCCGCGAGATCGCCGAGCGCGTGGCGGCGGAGAAGAAAGGCTTCTTCGCTCCGAACGCGAATGGGATTTATCCGGCCGCCGGCGGCTTGGATTCCACGTCCGTGACGGGCTATCAGAATGCCTGGTTGCGCGATAACGTCATGGTGGCCTACTCGCGGCTTGAGGCTGGAGACGTTGAGGCGGCGGTAGCTTGTGCCCGGGGGTTGATGCGTTTCGTGGAATCGCAAGCGCCGCGCTTCGCCGCGGTGATCGCCCGGCCGTCCCTCAAGGAGACAGTAGAATCGAGACCCCACGTTCGTTTCGAAGCCAATACGCTACGGGAGCTTTCCGGGAGCTGGCCTCAAGCGCAAAACGACGCTCTTGGTTACGTGCTCTGGTTCCGGGCGCGCCTCCACAATCTCGGCTGTTGCCGCCTTGAGGCTTCGGAACAAGAAGTCATTCGATTGTTCATTCGCTACTTCGAGGCCATACGCTACTGGGAAGACGCCGACAGCGGCGCATGGGAAGAGGGCCGGAAGGTCAATTCCTCGAGCGTCGGCGCGGTCCTTGCCGGTCTCGAAGAAGCCAAGCTTGCCGGAGCCGATGTGGCCGGTTCGCTGATCGCCGCCGGACGCGGCCTCCTCGCCCGCCAGTTGCCGCTCGAGTCGCCCAAGCTTCGCGGGGCCGACGCCGCGGTGCTTTTCCTTGTCTATCCTCTCGAAGTCGTGCGTGACTCGATCGCGCGGGACCCGATCGTTCGCCTCATGCAAGCTCGTCTCGAAGGAGAAATAGGGTTCCGCCGCTACATCGGCGACTCCTACTACTGCCAGGATTACGATCGCTGGTTCCCACCCAGGTTACGCAGCATCGATTGGAGCGAGCGCATCGAAGTGCGCGACGAGTACCTCCAGCCGGGCTGCGAAGCGCAGTGGTGTCTGTTCGACAGCCTGCTGTCGGTCATCTTCGGCAGATTCTATGGGGACCGCGAGCAGCAAGCCCGCTACTTACGGAGAGCGATCGGCCAACTCACTCCCGCGAACGATTGCCCGGAGCTGTATTTCCTCAAGCGAGGCCGCTGGACCCCCGGTCCGAACACTCCTTTACTTTGGGCCGAGGCGAACCTCTCGCTGGCGCTAAACGAAGCCCGCCGCAGCCCCACGCCACTTCACCTTCCAGGCGAATCCTGAGTCCGAGAAACCTGCTCTCCAACTCGCGCCCGGATTGTCGACGGCGGGGCCGGACGACAGTCTGCTCACTCGAGATCGAGCGCGGCCCTGAGTCCCTCTTCCACCACTCCGAGAAATTCGGGAGGCAGCGAGCCAAGCCTCCTGGTGAGCTTCGCGCGGTCCAGCGTGGTGACCTGATGGCACACGGCAAAGCTTGTCTTCGGCAGACCGGCGGCGCCGCCCGGGATTTCGACAACCGTGAGTCCGCGCTTGCCCTGCGAGGCGGAAGTCGATATGGGTATCACGATGGCCGATCTCCATGCAGGAGCCTGGTTGAAGCCATCGTGAGACACCACGATCACGGGACGCCGGCCCGTCTGTTCGGATCCCGATCGCGGGACCAGATCGGCCCAGTAGACCTCGCCCCGCTTCATTGCGGTTCCTTTCCGGTTTTCGCCAGGTGCTCGATTGCGGCCGCCTCCAAGACAGGGTCCAGGTCGAAATTGGTGCCCGCCATTTCCCCGGCATAGGCGGCGATCGCCTGGTGCCTGGCCTTCCGCAACTGGAGCCGCAACCATAAATCGATGGCCTCGCGAGCCAGGGCGGTCGCGGGAACCCGTGTCCGTTCGGCCTCCGCCCTGAGGCGGCTATAGGTCTGCTCCGGCAGGGGCAGATGAAAATTCTTCATGGCGTCACTTTTAGCCTCCATTATGCCATGAGGAGATGGCACGCCGCGATGGCATGGACCCAAATGACTTTCCAACTTCCGATTGGCAGCCTGACTTTGCGGCCGGGGGTGAGGTATCGCCTCGCCGGGGGACTGCCGTGCGCCCGGCCGGGCCGTGCGCCGACAAGCCGGTATGATAGATTCGAAGCTACCTGTTTCCCTGGGAGGGCAGTCGATGAAGGTATCGCGGGCGATCGGTTTCGCGGCTGTGGCAGCAGCAGCCGCTCTGGTTACGCTGGCCCAAAGCGGGCAGCCGCAGGACGAAGAATTCGCGCGGCTGGTGAAGGAATGGACCACCAAGCCGGAATTCTCGAGCCCGCTGGTCGACCATCTGCCCAAAACGGCGGGAGTGCCGGAGCCCAAGGATGTGCTGGGTTACCACATTGGAACGCCCAAGAAGCTGACCTACACCAAGGACATTTATCGCTACTACCGCGCGCTCGCAGCCGCGTCGAAGCGGATAAAGGTTTTTTCGGCCGGCCAGACCGACGAAGGACGCGAGCAGCTCGTGGTGGCCATTTCCGACGAGGCCACGATTCGGGACCTGGACCGATTTAAGGGATACCTGGCGCGGCTCGCCGATCCGCGCGGGCTGGACGATCGGGAAGCGCACCGCGCCATCGCCCAGGCGAAACCGATCTACCTGCTGATGGGCGGTCTGCACAGCGCCGAAACCGGTCCTCCGGAAATGCTGATGGAACTGGCCTACCGCCTGGTGGCGGAGGAAGGGGCGCTTTACGACCAGATCCGCCGCAACCTGATCGTCATGATGTTCGTCACCGCGGAACCGGACGGGCGCGACCGCTACGCGGACTGGTATTACCGCTACAAGCTCTCCGAGGAAAACGACGAGGACCGGCAGCCGGCGCCGCCTTACTGGGGCAAGTACATTTACCACGACAACAATCGCGACATCAATTACTCCCAGGTGACCATGCGCAACTGGCTGAAGTTTTACCTGGAGTGGCGCCCGCCCATCCTGCACGATTTGCATGAATCGGTGCCGTTCCTGTACACCTTCAGCGGCCAGGCGCCGCAGAATCCGACGCTGGACCCGATTCTCTATACCGAGCTGCCCTGGTTTTCGAATTTCGAAATGACGAAGATGATCGGCTACGGTATGCCCGGGGTGTGGGACCACGCCTACGTGGATATGTGGTCGCCGGGGTATCTGGGTTTCATGTCGTCGAACCACAACGGCATGTTGCGTATGTACGAGACATTCGGCAACGGCGGCGCCAACACCATGAAGCGCAACGTGGAAAACCCGGAGGGCGGCGGCGCGCCGGAGCCGGCCGGCGGACGCGGCGCCGGAATGACCTCGCGCGAATGGTATCGGCCGCTTCCGCCCTATAAGCAGGTGGTGTGGTCGATGCGCAACAACACCAACTACATGGAAACCGCCGTGCTGTCGGCGCTGGAGCTGGCCAGCGGTTTCCCGCAGACGGTGCTGGAGAACTTCTACCGCAAGAGCCTGCATTCGGTGGAATCGGGCAAGACGGAAGCGCCCTTCGGATACGTGCTGCCGGCCGGGCAGAAGGATATGACGCGGGTAGCCTTCATCGTCAATATTCTGCGCCTGCAAGGCATCGAAGTGGGGCGGGCCAGGGCCGAGGTGAAGTTGAAGGACGGAACCTACCCGGCGGGATCGTTGATCGTGAAACGGGACCAGCCGTATGGCCGGCTGGCCAAGATTCTGCTGGAAGTGCAGAAGTATCCGGACCCCAATCTGCGCACCTATGACGATGCGGCCTGGACTATGGGTCTGATGGCCCACGCCGAGGTGCGCGAAATTGGCGACCGGGCGATTCTGAGTGTTCCGGTAGATCCGGTGGATACGCTCGAGATTGCGGGCACGGTGAAAGGCGACGGCCCGGTGCTGGCGGTGCTGCACAACGGGGCGAACGCGATCGTCACCCTGCGCTACCGCTTGCACGATCTGAGATTCCAGGCCATCGAACAAGCCGTGACGGCCAATGGAACCGAGCTTCCGGCCGGAACCATGCTGGTGGAAAACAGCGCGCGGGCGAGGTCGGAGGTGGAAAAGCTGGGACTGACGGCGGTGGCGCTGGCGTCCGCGCCGGCCGGGCCGAAGCACGACCTGGACCTGCCGCGACTGGCCATGTATTCGAGCTGGAGCAACACCCAGGACGTGGGTTGGGTACGCTACGGTTTCGACCACTTCGAGATTCCCTACGATTTGATTTTCAAGGACCGCGTGCGCAAGGGAAACCTGCGCTCGAGCTACGACGCGATCGTGATGCCGGAGCAGGGCCGGGGCAGCGGCAAGTCGCTGGTGTTCGATGTCGAGTCCAAGGGCAAGCCCATCGCCTACGACAAGACGCCCCAGTTTCCGTCGCTGGGGATGTACGGGGAATCGGAAGATATCACCGGCGGCATGGGGCTCGAAGGAGCGCTCGAGCTGGAGAAGTTCGTGCGCCAGGGCGGCGTGCTGATTACGCTGGGCACGGCCAGCTACTTTCCGCCGGAGTTCGGCCTGGCGCCGAACGTGGAGGCGGCGCGCCCCAGCCCGCAATTCTACGCTCCGGGCCCGATCGTGGAGGCCTCCATTCTGCGCCCGGAGCATCCGATTTTCTACGGCTATACCGGCAAGACCATGCCGGTGCGTTACGCGGGCGGTCCACTGCTCCGGCTCACACGGGAAGCACGGCCCGGCATGCTGATGCAGTTTGAAGGCACGGAAGCTTCCGTGTTGAGCGGTTTTGCCAGGGGCATCGCGGAAACGCGCAACCGGCCCGCCGTGGTGGACGTCCCGCTGGAGCATGGCCGCGTGGTTCTGTTCGCCACCAACCCGTGCTACCGCTGGCAGAACCTGGGCGAGTTCAACATGCTGGCCAACGCGATCCTGAACTTCAACGATTTTCCCAAACCGGCGGCGGCGCAGGGCAGCGAGTTCTGAGAGGGAACCCCGGTTGCCAACCTGCTCCGGCGACCAAAGATTCACAAGCGTCAGCGCGCCCGGCGGGCCGCCGTCTCCACTACCACGACCGGTTGGGCGGGAGCGGGAGCGGGAGCGTCGGGAGCGGCGGCAGCTTCGGTTGAGGCCTCCGGCGGCGGGGGTGGGCGCCGGTCCAGGCGGAGAGCGATGAACTCCTCCCGGGCTTTCAGGTATTTCGGCGTTCCGGGAGTTCCTTCCACCTCCGCCCACTCCGCCGGACCGATTTCCTGGATGGTGGGCAGGCATTCCTGGAAGTAAGTGCGCAAGCGCTCCTGCGCCGGCTTGGCGGTGGAGCGATAAAGCAGGTGAAGAATCGCGTCGGCGGGCGCCGGATTCACGATGCGATAGATTTGCGAAGGCTTCGAAATGCGCGACGAACGCAAGGCGGTTTCGAGCTTCTTCGCCTGTGCATCCAGCCCGGTCCAGGCGTCCACTTCGGATTTCGTGAGCGCGCAGCGTTTGATCAGGCTCTGCCGCTCTTTGGGCGAAAGCTCCTCGCCGAGCACGCACAGGAACGGCCCGAAGCGGTAGGCGCGGGAAGGCATGGCATCGGGGGATGGATCTTCCCTCAGAAGGCTGGCGCACTTTTCCCACTGCGCCAGCCCGCCCGGATTCAGCTTGGGGCCGGCCAGGGCGGGACAGAACAGCGTACTCAGGCCGGCTTCTTCCAGCGCGAGCAGGATTTCGGCGGGGCTGTCTTCGGCCGCAATGCGCCGCAGTTCCTCTCCCAGCGCGCGCGGTGGAATCGTCTTCTCCACCTCCGCTTCGCGGGCGTTGGCAATCTGCATTTGGGTGCGCTCTTCAATCGTAAAGCCGAGCCGCACCTGGAAGCGCACCAGCCGCAGCAGGCGCGACGGATCGTCGTAAAAGCCGTAGGTGCTGGCGGCGCGCAGTTCACGGCGCTGCAGGTCGGCCAGGCCGTTCAAAGGATCCAGCAGCAAGCCCCGCGAGGCGCGATTGAGCGACAGGGCGATGGCGTTGCAAGTGAAATCGCGGCCGCGCAGATCCTCCTGAATGGTAGCCGCCGCGATCTGCGCACGGGCGCCGGGGCGGGCCGCCCGCTCCTGCCTGGCGCTGGCCACCTGGGCGGTAACACCGCCCGCAAACACCATCTCGGCGGACTTGCGGAGTTCGTCGGCGGCGATCAGCCCCGCGCCAGTTCCCTCGGCGATCGCCCGGGCCAGTTTCAGCCCGTTCCCTTCCACGACAAAATCCAAGTCGCGGATGCGGAAGCCAGCCAGCATGTCGCGCATCGCGCCGCCGGTGAGAAACAGGCCGGCATTGGCCTGACTGGCCGCCGCCTGGACTTCCGCTACCACCCGGTTCTGTTCCGGACTCAGGTGGCTTTCCAGCATGTATGTGTAGTCGCTCATCGCAAGCGTCTTCTCCGATCGCCATGGGCCGCTTCGGGGCGCCAATGGAGCGGGGCTATTGCGCCACCGGCGCGCCGGCCGCCCCGCGAAGGCCTCAGGCCCTGGGATGATGCCGGTCCACGGTTTCGCGCAATCTCGACCGCATGACGTGGGTATAAATTTGGGTGGTCGAGATGTCGGCGTGGCCCAGCATGACCTGCACACTGCGCAGGTCCGCCCCTCCTTCCAATAAATGCGTGGCAAAACTATGACGCAGCACGTGAGGGCTGAGACCGTGGAAAATGCCGGCCTTCTTTCCGTAGCGCGCCAGCAGTACCCAGAACGCCTGGCGGGTCATCGGGCCGCCACGGGCGGTGACGAACAGATAACGGCTCGATCGCCCCTTGAGCAGCGCCGCCCGCGCCGTGGCCAGGTAGCCATCCACCGCCTGAATGGCGCAGTCCCCAACTGGGACCAGGCGCTGCTTGTTCCCCTTACCGGTGGTTCGCAAATAGCCCAGGCTGGTATCCAAATCGCTCACCCGCAGCCGGCAAAGCTCGGAAACCCGCAAGCCGGTCGCGTACAGCACCTGAAGCATGGCGCGGTCCCGCAAGCCGGTGGGCCGGTCCTCCCCAGGCGCCTCCACAAGGCGTTCTATGTCCTGCAAATTCAAAAACTTAGGTATGTGCTGCCAGATCTTGGGACTGCCCAGGTGTTCGGTCGGGTCGCTGCTTAAAATACCCTCCCGCAGCAGAAAGCCGTAGCAATTGCGCAGGGTAGTCAGGTGCCGGGCGATGGAACGGGTGCTCAGGCCGGACCGGTGCAGATGGTCCAGGTAGCGCCTCAGGCCGCCTTCCAGCGGGAACTCCGAGGATTCCCCAAAGAACTCGATAAACCTCTTAAGATCGGTAGAATAAGCGCTGATGGAATTGTCCGCAAGCCCGCGTTCCACGCGGCAACAGGTGAGGAATCGGGCAGCCAGGCTACCCAACCCGGCGGTTCCTCCCGTCTTGAACACTTCCGGCATCGTGCCAATGATACAATAAGCGCCGAAATGTTTGAAACATAGTTATCGCGGAGAGGATAGCGTTGCCGGCTTCTACCACCAAGAAAGCCATCGTGGAGCGGTTTGAACGGGAAAGTCTCTCGGGTTACGTTAACCCGCTTTCCTTTCAACAGCTAGCCGGGGTAGAATTGCTCACCGAACAGGGCCAGGTGGCAGTGATTCCATATACCGAAGTGCGGCTGGTCGCTTTGGTGCGAGATTTTCACCCCCCGGCCGAACCGTGGCGGCGCGTTTTTCGCAATCGGCCGAAGATGGAAGGGCTTTGGGTGAACCTGGAATTGCGCGATGGGGACCGTCTCGAAGGGATTCTCCCTAATAACCTTTTACAGATTGAATCGCAAGGGTTTACGATAATTCCGCCGGACCCGTTCGCCCATCGCCAGCGGCTGTTCATTCCGCGCCTGGCCCTCCGAAAAGTGGAGGTGCTGGGGGTGGTCGGCAGCCCCGTACAGAAACGCAAGGCGAAGCCGGCGCCGGCCGAACAGATCGGATTGTTCGATGAGGGGCGGCCCGACGAGATTTAGTATGGACGTTCCGGGATTGAAGCGTAACCGCCGGCGATAGAGGTTCGCCCACTCTTGGAGGTATACTTGTATTTCATATAATTTAGTCTCAAGTTTGGAGGTTGCATGAAAATCCGAAACCTGGCGTTGGCTACGGCCGGGCTTCTATATCTCAGTGCGGCGGCATTCGCCCAGATTACGGCGATCGAAGGAGTGGTAAAAGGTGCCGACGGCGCTCCCGTGAAGGACGCGCTCATCCAGATCGACCGCACCGATATTAAGGGTCATTACAAGGTAAAGACCGACAAGAAAGGGCACTACATCTACAACGGTCTGCCCATGGGAACGTACGACATCTCGGTGCAGATCGACAACAAAGAAGCGGATCGCGTGAAGAACGTTCGCACTTCGCCGGGCGATCCTCAACCGATCAACTTCGACCTGAAGGAGCGCGCCCAGTCCGAGGCGGCGCGGCAGGCGGCGATGCAGCAGGCCGCGGCATCCGGCCAAGTGTCCAAGGACATGGAGCGCGGGCTCACCGCGGAGCAGAAAAAGGCCCTCGAAGAGTCGATGAAGAAGCAGGAAGCGGCGATGAAGAAAAACGCCGCGCTGAACGAGGCCTTTGGCACCGGCAAGACGGCTCTCGACGCCGGCACCGCCGCTTCAGCCGACTCATACCACGGCGGAGCCAGCAAGGCCGAGGCCGAGAAGCAATACCAACTGGCGGTGGACAGCCTGAGCAAAGCGGGGGAGCTCGATGCCAACCAGTTGGCGGTATGGAGCAACCTGGCGGCCGCGTATCAGGGTCTGGCCTCCACCAAGACGGGCCCGGACTTCGATTCCGCCATGCAGCAGTGCCTGGACGCCTACAACAAAGCCCTTGCGCTGAAACCGGACGATGCAGGCGTGCACAACAATTACGCCCTGGCTCTGGCAAAGGCCAAGAAGTTTCCGGAAGCCCAGGCGGAACTGGAAAACGCCGCCAAACTCGACCCGCCACAGGCCGGCAAGTATTACTACAATCTGGGGGCTCTGGAAGTGAACGGCGGGCAGAGCGACGCCGCGGGCGAAGCCTTCAAGAAAGCCATCGCGGCCACGCCGCCGTACACCGATGCGTACTATCAATACGGCGTGATCCTGGTAGCCCAAGCCAAGATTGCCCCCGACGGCAAGATTACGCCGGTACCCGGTACGGTGGAAGCGTTTCAGAAGTACCTGGATCTGGCTCCCACCGGCCAGTGGGCCCAGCCGTCGAAAGACATGCTGACAACGTTGGGGCAGAGCATCTCGGTCACGTATCAGAATCCCAGCGCGCCCAAGAAAAAGAAGTAGCGGCAGTTTCCGGGGGCGGGAGATCGAGTTGCCTGCCCCCGTTTTTCCCGTGGCATGATCCGCACATTTTTCGTCGAGTTCGTTTTTCCCTGCCTGTTGTTCCTCTTCGTCAGGATGATCTTCCGAAATATGTTCGCCAGCGTGCGCGCCAATGCGCGCCAGCGGCCGGCAGCGGAGCGGCCTCCGATTCAGTCGGGAGGGGATCTCAAGCGGGACCCGGTTTGCGGCACCTATGTTTCGCCCGCGGCCAGCGTCCAACGCACGATTGGCGGTGAAACGGTGCATTTCTGCTCCGAACAGTGCAGCAAGCAGTACGCCGCGCGATAAGGGGTCAGAAACCAGGAGTCGAGGAAGCCAGAACGGCCCCCAGTAGCCTAGACCGGTGCCGCGTCAGAAGGTAAGCAGGAGCCTATCCGAGACAATCTCGTGCTCTAGCGTTCGGCCGTCCATTTGGAAGCGCTTTAGCATTGAGCGCCCAACATCAATGAAGAACTCCCGTTCAAACAGACCGTCCGGAATGGGAAGTTCGCAAACGTGCTTGCCAGATCGTTTGGTACCGTCGATGCTGACGGCTACAAAAACGCCCTTCCGCTTGCACCGTTCGATAACCCTGAACAAGTGATCCAGGCTGAACGACTGCGCGCCGTAGAGTATGGCTTGGCTATGGCTGTATGGTGGATCGCAATAGATGAGATCGCCCGGCTGCGCCCTATCCATTGCTTCTTCGTATTCCATACGCAGGAAAGTCGTGCCTTGGGTCCGTCGATGCCACTCGTCAACCCTCCGACCGAAGGACTCTGGCCGTATCGGGTCGTGGATGCCACACGGCGTTGACATGTAGCCGTCGGCCTTCCGAAAGCGGACCACACCGCCATAGCACGAACGCCACAAAAAAAGGAGGTCCGCGGCGTTCGGATTAAAGTTGTACGACCTCTTAACCCGCTCGTATCCCTCCACCTTCTCACCGCTAGCCATCTGATGCCAACGTTCGGCGTACCACCGCTTCAGCGTCTCCGGCGAACCGCGCAGGGTCTGCCAGATTTCGACGAGCGGCTTGGACGTGTCGGAGCCCACCGCTCGGCTTGGGGCAAGCGTCGCGAGCACGGCCCCACTCCCGATGAACGGCTCGTAGTAAGTGCCGAAGCCCCCAGGGAAATAGGACGCAATCTCGTGGGCGGTACGCTGCTTGTTGCCAACCCAGAAGGGCGATAAGAAGGCCCCTGCCTACATGACCGCGATTGTTAACATGGTGATCGAAGCAAACGCCGGTGAAATGGAATGCGACTATGACCCGCGAGCATTAACGACCGTCACGCGGGACGGCGAGCCGCTACGCACGCTTTCGCGTCGTGTCGACGGAGCGTTCCCTTGCGCCGTAAACCCCATTGCGGTTTGGGAGATCAAGGAGTATTACTACACGAAGACATTCGGCAGCCGGGTTGCGGACGGCGTGTACGAAACGCTTGTGGATGGGATGGAACTCGAAGAACTGCGGGTCACGGAAGGTATCAATGTCCCGCACTATATGATGGTCGACGACCATTTCACTTGGTGGAAGTGCGGACGCCCCTACCTTTGCCGCATCCTCGATATGCTGCACATGGGATACGTTGATGAGGTGCTGTTCGGGTCCGAGGTCGTTGAACGGCTGCCTACCCTAGTGAAAGAGTGGGCTCACCTTTGTAAATGAGGGCTGATAAGGTGCCCGGAAATTCAAGACCAGAAACCCGGGAAACCGCCCCCATCGCGGAAACCCGAAGATCGAGGGCCGCCGGGGCCCGTGGCGGGAGCGCCAACGTGACAGCCCAAGCACGCCAGTTCGGCCGCTCCGGACGTTCTGGTCGCACGTCAGCGGCAGATCGAACCCCGCTTGCTCAGCGGCATCCAATAAGGCGCCGTTCTCCAGTCCTTGCCAACCGAGTTCGTCCGCACGAACCACTTGATGTCCTCGCAGAAAACGCGAGAGCGGAGCCGGCGTGTTGGCGTCGAAAAGGATCTTCACGCGACTGCCGCGGGCTGCTCAAGAGAATCCTTAGCAAAGGCAAGAATGTCATGCACCTGTTCTCTGCTGACAGACGGGAACCACTCCAAGAATTCGTCTATCGTTGAGCCCCGGTCGAGGTGCTCGAACAACGCGGCAACCGGCAGACGGGTACCGCGGAAGCACCATGCCCCGCCGATCTTCCCAGCACTTCGGTCGACAGCACTACAGCGGCTCCAGTCCATACCGTTAGTTTATCCTGATTCTGTCTCCAAGCCCGCGATTGCGTTCTTTAATTACAGCAGCACCAGCCCCTTCCGCAGGCCGATGGTTACGGCTTCGATACGCGTGCCGGCGCCGAGTTTGGCCAGAATCGACGCCACGTGAAACTTCGCCGTGTGATCGGAGATGGCCAGCTTCCAGGCGATCTCCTTGTTGGCGCGCCCTCGGCGATCATGCCGAGCACTTCCCGTTCGCGGGCCGTGAGAGCCGCACGTTCGGTATGATTCCCGGAGGGAGCCGGCGCGGCGGCGGAAACCGTGAGCAAAGGCTCGAGTTCGCGAGGATCCATTACCGCCAGGCCCGCGGCCGCGGCTTCAATCGAGGCCACGACTTCGTGTGCGGAGGCGTCCGGGCCAAGCACGGCGCGCACCCCATCCCGGTGGCAGCGGAATGCCATGCCCGCAGTTTGTCCCCCGGCTTTGTCACTTCGATGCCTTGGTCAGCCAACCGTTCAGCTTCAGCCACTCCTCTACCCGGTCCAGGTAGTGATCCGCGCCGCCGCCCTTCTTTCCGAAGCCGTGCTGGCCGGTCTGGAATACGTGCAGCTCGGCCGGCAGCCCCGCTTTTCTCCACGCGCCAAACAGGTCGATTGACCCCTGGTATCCGACTGCCTGGTCGTCCGCCGCCACCGCGATGAACAGCGGCGGGGCTCCATCCGGCGGCGGATTCGAATTCGCGCCGGCGGCGTAAACCGGGGCCGCGAAATCCGGCCTTCCATCGGCGGGCCCATACACCGTCGAGAGAAGCACTGCACCTCCGGCCGAGTAACCGATAATGCCGATCCGATTGGGAAGCACGCCAAATTCGGCGGCATGTTGCCGCAGCAACCGGACCGCCTGTTGTCCATCCTCGCCGGCCATCTCACGCACATTCTGGCCCGCTTGCGGACCCGTGGTGGCGGGGCCTCTCGCGGGCGCGGCGGGCGGCGGCGCATTCGGGTCGACATAGGTCGTGCGGTACTTCAAAACAAACGCGTCCACGCCCATCCGGTTCAGCCGTTTGGCGACATCCACTCCTTCATATGACATCATGAGCGTCCAGAAGCCGCCACCCGGCGCGACAATCATCGCCGTTCCCACCGCGTTAGCCTTCTCAGCCGGGTAATACAGCAGTACCGGTCGAACGATATTCTGCGCCTGCGGCCTGTCGGCCGTGCCAGCGGATCTCTCCCGATAGTTCCAATTCTCCGAGCCGGGAGCGACACCCGGATAAAGCGGAATTTCACGAACCGGCGGGGCCGGTTGAGCCCAGCCGGCGACTGCCAATCCAGCCGGAATACAGATCTTTGGAAGGTTCACCCTAAGCATTCGAAACCTCTTTCCCCGAAAGTGATATGTTACATCACAAGTTCGCGTCATCGCCCGCGCGGAGCGGTTCCGCGCTCTGATATTCTCTTGGTACCGCAAATAGAAAGGAATCCGACCAGGCGGCACGAGCCGCCGGACATTGTATGAACGTAACCGGGATTCCTCGGCCAGTCATCCAGGTTTCACGCATCCGCAAGAGCTACGGAAACACGGTGGCCGTCTCCGGGGTGTCTTTTGACGTCGGCGAAGGTGAGGTCTTTGGATTGATCGGGCCGAATGGCGCCGGGAAGACAACCACGATGGAGTGCGTGGAAGGAGTTCGCCGGCCGGACGCGGGCCAAATCCGGATCCTGGGCCTTGATCCGTTCCGCGACGTGTATCAGGTGCAGAACCGGATTGGCGTGCAACTCCAACAGGCGCAGCTCCAGAAGAGAATCAAGGTCTGGGAAGCCGTGGATCTGTGGGCCTCTCTCTACCCAAAGCCGCTGGACGGCGGCCGGCTGCTCGAACAACTCGGCCTTGCCGATAAACGCAACGCTTTGTTTATGACCCTTTCGGGCGGGCAGAAGCAGCGGCTGTTTATCGCCCTGGCGCTGATCAACGACCCGGAAGTAGTATTCCTCGATGAGCTAACCACCGGGCTCGACCCGCAGTCGCGGCGGGCCATCTGGGACCTGGTGCGCGGCATCCGGGACCGTGGCAAAACGGTTTTCCTGACTACTCATCTAATGGAGGAGGCCGAGCGGTTGTGCGACCGCGTGGCGATCATCGAGCACGGAAAGATCATCGACATAGGCAGTCCGGAGGAATTGGTGGGGCGGCACTGCCCCACGCGAACGGTGGTCCTGGCCACCGAAAACGTGCTAGCCGAAGAACGCCTGCGCGCCATCCCGCAGGTGGAGACCGTGATGCGCCAAGGCTCCCAGTTCACGATTCAGGGGCGGGGCGACGACTTCGTGACCGAGGTGATCCAGTGTCTCTCCGAGAATCGGATCCGGGTCACTGATTTCCGCACGGTGCTGCCCAATCTGGAGGACGTTTTTCTGAAGCTGACCGGCCATTCGATTCGCGATTGAATAGAGAACAGGCAATGCTGCGTGGACTTTGGAAACTGACCTGGCTGGAGATCAAGATTTTCCTGCGCGAGCCGCTCGGGGCGTTCGGATCGATCGTATTTCCGGTCCTGGGTTTTGTGGTGGTAGGCCGATTCGCAGGTGGCCTGCGCAGCCCAGGCTCACTTTCTGCCGCCGGATTCCTGCGTGTCGGGCTGCCGGTTTTCGTGTCGGTGGTGATAGCGCTCAGCGGAGTGCTGTCGCTGGTAACGATCATCTCGATTTACCGGGAGGGCGGCATTCTCAAGCGGCTGCGGGCCACGCCGCTGCGCCCGCAGACGATTCTCGCCGCTCACGTGCTAGTCAAACTGGCGCTCACGGCGCTCACCATGGCGCTGGCCGTGCTAGCGGGGAAGCGCTACTACCCGATCCACATGGATGTCCCCATATTCGGCTTTACGATGGCGCTGCTGATCAGCACGTGGAGCATTCTGTCTATCGGTTTTCTGATCGCGAGCATTGTGCCTACGGCGCGCTTCGCGCAGCCGATCGGCGCCGCCATCCTGTATCCGATGATCGGACTGTGCGGATTGTTCGTGCCGGTGCAATCGCTGCCGCCCGCGCTTCAAGTAGTGGCGCGCGTGCTGCCGCTAACCTACGCGGTATCGCTCCTTGAGGGGATCTGGAAAGGCGACCCGTGGTCGGCGCACATGGGCGACATCGCGGCGCTGGTTGCCGTATTTGCGATCTGTACGGCGCTTTCAGCGAAGGTGTTCCGCTGGGAATAGTGCGGGCTACGGGGTGATCGTGAGGCGTTATCCGACTACGCGGAGACGAAGCGCACAGAAATCGGACGGCTAGAACAGGTACTTCAGCCCGAACTGGATCATGCGCGGCGCCACCGAAGTCTGCGTGATCACGCCGAACGTGGCGTTCCCCAGGGCCGTGCCGGGTACCGCGAACTGCGGGTGGTTCAGGGCGTTGTACATTTCCACGCGAAACAACAGGACGGCGTTCTCGCGGAGACCGCCCACCAGCGTCGTCTTGGCCAGCGAGAAATCCGTATTCAACTGCCCGGGACCGTTCATGATGCTGATACCCGTATTGCCATAGCCCGTCGAACCATCGGCGCCAATGGCCGGGGCGGCGCAGATGACGGACGTGTCGATCCAGTTGTTCAGCCGCGATTGAATCCCGCCGGGCGTCACGAGGTTCCGCGCCGAAGCGCCCGGGCAGAGAGTGACGGTCGAGGTGCCGGCGTTGCCGTAGACGCTGCCGCCGTTCGGATCGGTGAGCGTCAGCGGTACCCCGGTCTGGACGGTGAAGATGCCGGAAACCGCCCAGCCTTTGAGCAGCCATCCGGCGATCGGGCCGATCCCGGTGGGGTCCGGTATCGCGTAACCGAGGTTGGTGATGAAACGATGCGTGCGGTCGAAGGAGCTGCGTCCCCAGTCGAACGATGGCTTGGTCTGATCGTTATAGAGGCTGGTGGCGCTTTCGGCGCGGGCGAGTGTGTAAGCGGCCTGAAACGTCAGGCCGCGCGAGACGCGCCGGCGCAGGGTCGCCTGCAGGCTGTTATACGAGGATGCCCCGCTGAATTCGCTGGTCGAAAGGGCCGTGGGGATCTCACCCATGATGGGAACGCGCAGCGCCGCATTGGCCGCGGTGTTGGTGGTGATGCAATCGGAGGAAACGCCATCGTAACCGCAGTTCACCGGATTCGACGGCGAGGCCAGGATGGACTGGTTCAACCCGCGGGAAGCCAGCAGGCGCGTTCCCTGGGAGCCAACATAGCCGAGATCGAGTGAGAGCGTCTGGGTCAACCGGAGTTGCGCGCTGGCATTATATTGCTGCAGCCGGGGGATGGCGAAACCCGGCCCCAGCACCTTATCGGAGAGCTGTGAGGTCGGCGTGCGGAGAACCCAGCCCAGCGTAGTTTCGGGGAAGGGTTGGGCGAATGAAGAGGAACCGTTGCTCGAGTCCGTGTTGCCGAAGGCCTGTGCGAACGGCGGAGCCGAAGAGTACGGAATTCCCTTGGCGGTCCCGCTGATGGACACGGCCTGGTAGAACCACCCATAGCCTCCGCGCAAGGCCAGCCGGCCCTTCCCGCCCAACGGCTGCCAGGCGAAGCCGACGCGCGGGGCGAAGGTATGGAGCGGAGGATTATTGTCGTAAGCCTCGGCATTGGGACGCACGTAGACCCCCGCGGGCAGCGCGCCGAAAGCCCGCCCCGTGTACGGATTCAGCACGTTGGGGTCGTAGTTCGAGGCCACCGTGTTGCCGACCAGGGTGCCGGATAGCGGCGGAATGGGCATCTGGCTCAGCAGCGAGGGCCACACGTTGCCGAGAGTACCGTGCGAATCCTCGGCGGGAACGATGTATTCCCAGCGAAGGCCGAGGTTGAGCGTGAGCCGCGAGTGCACTTTGTAATCGTCCTGAACGAATCCGGATCCGTACGAGCCGCGGTAGCTATATTGCACCTCGCCTTTGGGCCCCACGCCCTGATTCGTCTGGATAGATTGGACATTGCTGCGGCCCGCCGGACTGAGGTTATCGGCGGCGGTGAGGCCCAGCAGAAAGTCGCTGAATGTCTGAAAGGTCACTTTGCCGCGGGCCGAACCGGTATCCTCGCGCGACGCCTGCTGCGTCAGAATCGTGGTTCCCGTGCGAATGGTGTGATTGCCGCGAACCCAGGAGAGATTGTCCGACCAGGAGTAGGTTTCGGTCACCGAAGTGAAGTCGTTTCCGATGTTGCCGAAAAGACGGAAAGTGCCCAGGCCCCCCAGAATGTCGATCTCGGGCGGTTCCGGCAGGAGCGGGTTTGCGGGAGTCAACCCGATCGAGGCGGCGGAAGGCATGCCCACGCTCCAGGCCGTCATGCTGTTCCGGGTGTAGCTCATGCGGGCCTCGTTTACCGTCCGCTGGCTCAGCACGGAAGTGAGCTTGGCCGTCGCCACGTCGTCCGACCCCGCCAGTTGCTGGGGGGTGCCATCGCCCGGGAGGGTGGCGGGGCCGGGATAACCGGAGGGCGATCCGAAGGTTCGGTACTGATCGAAGGGAACGATGTAGCCGCGGCCCGAAAGCGTGTTCTTCGGCGAGAGCATGTAATCGCCGTTGGCGAGGTACTGGTTCTCGCGATAAGTCGAGGGGAGGCTGAAGGTGGAAAATCCCAGCCCGGCGTTGGAGCCGGAAGCAGTCATGGTCTGCGGCACGGGGATGAGATAGGTTCCATCGGGGCGTTTCGTCTGGAGCAGGCTCAGCGCCACCGGATTGATCGGCGCGGTGGTGGAGGTGGACTGGTTATTGCAG
>JBKQIF010000115.1:0-138383 GCA_052148435.1 Bryobacteraceae bacterium | reverse complement strand
TTTTCGGATTGTGCTTGGCCAGCACCTTGGTGATCGCGGCCGTCAGCGTGGTCTTGCCGTGATCGATGTGTCCGATGGTTCCGATGTTGACGTGCGGCTTGTTGCGGTCGAATTTTTCCTTTGCCATGCCGAATCCTTCTTTGCCTGTCCGTGATTGGGTAACAGGGGGAAAACTGGAGCCGTTGACCGGGCTTGAACCGGTGACCTCGTCCTTACCAAGGACGCGCTCTACCAACTGAGCTACAACGGCGTGTTGGATCTTCGGAGATTGCCAAGCGGCAACCTTCCATACTATTTTACAAAACTTGCTGGTGGACGGGGGAGGATTTGAACCTCCGTAGGGCGCAAGGCCCGACGGGTTTACAGCCCGTTGCTATTGACCGCTCAGCCACCCGTCCATCCCTACACCCGCAATACTCCCACCCAAAGCGAGATCACATTACGGGGATCTACTAGATTACCAGGAGACGGACCCCGGCAGCAAGTTTCAACGTGGGGCAGTTGAATCGCCAGCCAATGCACAGCCCGGGAGGCTGGCCCTGCGGGTGCGTATTCGAGCCTTCCCGAACTAACCCATTTGCGCCTCTATCAATCTCTATTATAAGTACTTAGCCGCATTGGCACGATGCCTTCTCCAGTCCAACTGAAACCATTGGATGTGCACAAAAACGAACAAAACGCCGTTACGTCTGAACTAGCGGGAGAGCCGGTAGCTGCTCCACTTCATGCACAAAAGCGCACAGACGGGAGCAAACCGCGGTACGAGGGGACCGCGCCGCGGCGGGCGGCCCGGCTGACACGGGTGGACGCGTGGCAAAAACCGCTCCCTTTGGCTGCGGCTCGGTAGTTAACGGACGTCGGGGTCTTTGGCGAAGTACAGGCTCACGGCGTGGTCGATATTGGGCTTGGTAATGCGGACGGGGCGGCCGTCGTACTCGCTGATGGCGCGAACCAGCTTGTAAATGTCGCTCGGATAGCAGGCGCGGAGGGTGGTTGCTCCGGCCCTGATGCAAGCCTCGCGCAGGTATTCGGCGGTATTTGGGTCACACGGGATCTTGTTGGTGTCGACGACCTGCCGGAATATCTGGTCGAAGACCTCGGGGGTAATGTCGCCAACCAGAACCTTGGTCTGGATGCGGCGCAGAAAGGCCTCGTCCGCCAGGTCTTTGGGGTTGAGGTTGGTGGAAAAGACCACCATCATCTCGAAGGGAGCCTGAAATTTCATGCCGGAAGTGAGCGACAGATAATCGACGCGGCGGTCCAATGGCACGATCCACCGGTTGAGCAACTCCTGGGGAGCGAGGCGCTGGCGGCCGAAGTCGTCGATCAGCAGGATGCCGTTGTTGGCCTTCATCTGGCATGGGGAAATGAAGACGCGAGTACCCTCATCCAGGCGCAATTCAAGCATGGCCGCGGACAGCTCGCCACCCACCACGATGCACGGGCGCTCGCACAGCACCCATCGCGGATCGTGCAGTTCATCGTCGCTCTCGACGGCGCGGTGCACTACGGGGTCGTATAAAGTGATGATGTGCCCGTCCACTTCGACGGCGTAGGGCACCAGAATTTTGTCCTTATAAATGCGGAGGATGCGCTCGGCGATGCTGGTTTTGCCGTTGCCTGTGCCGCCATACAGGAACAGGGATTGGTGGCCGATGAGGGAAGGGCCCAACTGATCGAGCAGCGCGTCCGGGAGGACGAGGTCGTAGAAGGCCTGACGCAGACTTTCCCGGCTGAGCCGGGGATGGGCCGACTGTGCCCGGACCACTTCGGTATACTGCTGGATCGAGACCGGAGCCGGCCCGGCATACGCGCAAATTTCGTTGCGCGCCGAAGCGAGTATGCGGCCGGCGCTGGTCAAAGTGAACACGTAGTCGTTGCCCATCATCCCCTTCACGTCCAGCAACTGTTGCTGGCGGAACTGGTGGAAGAGGGTTTCGAGCACGGGGAACGAAAGCTTGAGCGCCTCGTGCAGACTGGCGAGCGAGCCGGCGCCGTGCAGCCAAAGATACCTCAAGATCAGGTCGCTGATAAGCGATTTCGGAACACCCAACTGGTCGACCCGGTCGGGGATAGTGGGCCGCCAGTCAGCGCGGGGAAGCGGCGTGATGGGCAGGGCGACAGCCATACAGACTTGAAATATACACCGGATGGGCTAGCGCCTCTAGAATAGCGATGGTTAGCAGGGCAGTAGCGACTTTTGGGGACGCTCATGAGAAACGGTCAGCCGTCGGCGGTCAGCTTTCAGCCCCGGTCAAGGGCTTCGGTGACACGCTGCCGTCGCCGGCTTGGCTCAAACTGCGTCAAAATCTAGCTATGACCAGCACGGCGCTCAGGCGCACCTTTACGGCGCTTCTTCTGACCATCGGGACGGCCCTTGGCCAATCCGGCCCCGGCGGGCAGCAGCAGATCGAGTCGCATCTCCGGCAGGCGCAGGAGTTCCTGAAAACAAACCGGCCGGACTTTGCGGCGCGGGAATTCAACGCTATTCTGGCTCTCGATCCCAACAACGTCGACGCCCGCGCCAACCTCGGAGTGGTCCTCTTTTTCCAGGGGAAGTATGACACGGCGGCGGGGGAACTGCGCCGCGCCCTCGAGCTTCGGCCGGCACTCTGGAATATTCAAGCCCTTCTGGGGATCTGCGAAAAACGGGCCGGCCAGACCAGCCTCGCCAAGGCCGACCTGGAAAAGGCCTTCCCGCAATTGAAAGAAGAGAAGATTCGCGTCGAGGCCGGCATGGAGTTGATCGAAATCTACAATGGGAAAGGCGAGTTAGACGAGGCGACACGCGTGGTGGCCGTTCTTCGCCAACTGCAGCCGACGAATCCCGACATCCTGTATGTGGCGCATCGAATCTACTCGAATCTTGCCGACGAAACCCTGCTTGCCCTGGCAATGACCGATCCAAACTCCGCGCGCATGCACCAGGTGATGGCCCAGCAGTTGCAGAGACAGGGCGACACCAAGGGAGCCATCGCACAAGATCGCGAAGCGCTGAAAATCGCCCCGGAACTCGCCGGGGTTCATTTCGAGCTGGCGGAACTACTCAGTACCGGGCCGTCAGCCGATCCAAAGGAACCGGAAAAGGAGTACCGGGCCGCCCTGGCGGCCAATCCCTTCGATGAAAAGTCCGAGTGCCGGCTGGGGGAGATCGCGTTCCGCGGAGACGACCTGAAGGCCGCTTACGAACACTACTCGCGGGCTTTGAGCCTCGAACCCAACGACGCCGACGCCAACCTCGGTGTAGGAAAGACGCTGGCCGCGATGCACCAGCCCGAGAAAGCGGAAGCCCAACTGGTTCGCGCCGCTCAACTGGAGCCCTTCGACGCCGTGATCCGTTACCGGCTGGCGTCGGTCTATCGCGACTTAGGGAAGGCCGACGATGCCCGCCGTGAACTGGCCGAGTTCCAGAGGATCAGGGACATGAAGGATCGGCTCAAGCATATTTTTGAAGAAATGCACCTACGGCCGACAAAAGAAGACCGATCGGACCCGGATACCCCAAAATGAGTGCGACGGCGGAACAGGTACAGAGCGACACGTTGCACGGCCCCTTCCTGTAAGCGCTTTCTGCAGACATGAATGCCAGAAAAGGCGCCGAATCTCCAAAAAACATTGACTTAGGGCTTCTCCGGTAGTATAAATAAGCTACATTGCAGAATTAGAAGTATGGGGTCCTGGGCGCAAGTCTAGTGGGCCTTGAAGCGCTGAGTGTGCGCTGCGAGGACCCGGAAAGCGCGGTTAGTGCTTGTACGAAGGTTTTGACAAGTCGAGTCCGTTCCTCGTTTGGACGCCTGTAAATCCATTCACAAGAGTATTTTATCTGTTTTCCGAGTTGCCCGAGGTGTGCGCTTGCGTGTCCTACGGCGGGGATCGTGTGCGAACTGACAGATTCTTAACCTCCATGGAGAGATGAAGCTTATGTTGAGACGCTTGCAATTATCAGCGGCGCGCGGACGGACTCTTCCGGCCGTGCTCCTTGTGTTGTGCTGCGTGGCAGGTCCCGGGCTGGCGCAAAACGCCGGTTCCGGCGACATCCGCGGCACGGTTACCGATGCTTCAGGCGGCGTGATCCCCGGCGCGAAGGTCACGCTTGTCGATACGGACACTGGTGTCACAAAGGTAGCAACGACGAACGATGCGGGCATTTACGACGCAGTTTCCGTTCGAACCGGGAACTACAAGCTCACTTTCAGCAAGGAAGGGTTCGGACAGTTTACACGCGACAGCGTGACCGTAGACGTGGGTGTCACGATGGTAGACGCCCAGTTGAGCGTGGGCGCGGCCGTCCAACAGGTCGAGGTCACCGGGCAGGCTACCCTGCTGCAGACCGAGAGCGGCCAGCAGGGAAGCGAGCTTCCCAAGGAGTCCATGGCGATGTTGCCGAACGTGGGCCAGGACTGGGCGAATTTCACCCAGGTTCTTCCCGGCGTCTCGGGTGGCGGCACGAGCTTTTCCGTGAACGGGAATATGCCGTGGGAGAGCAACTTCCTGACCGATGGCGGAGCGATCACGTACCCGCAGAGCTCGAACGTGGATGACGCCATTTTCGAGACGGTTGCGGAGGTGGCGATCAGCACCTCCAGCTTCGACGCGCAGTACGGAGTCGGCGGCAGCGTCTTCAACGAGATCACCAAGAGCGGAACCAACCGCTTCCATGGCGCGGCCTACTATTACGTACAAAACAACTTCTTCAATGCCCGCAGCTTTTTCTCGGGCTCGGTCCCCAATCTGCGGTGGGACAACTACGGCGGGTCGATAGGCGGCCCCATCAAGAAGAACAAGGCGTTCTTCTATTTCAACGTCGACCGGCTTATCAACAGGTCGAGCGCTTACTCCTACTATACGTTTGCCACCCCGGCCATGGCGGCAGGAAACTTTTCGGGCTCCGTCTTTCCGACGGTCTACGATCCGGCGACCTGGAACGGGACGACCCGCACGGCGTTCCCCGGTAACGTGATTCCGTCCAGCCGCATCGATCCGCTGGCTGCCAAGATCCAAGCGTACTTTCCCCAGCCAAACCTCCCGGGGGTGTCCAACAACTGGTGGAAGCCGCAGCTCAGCAGTTCGCCCCTTCCCCGGTACTTCGGAAGGCTGGACTATCAGTTGAACGACAAGCACCGCCTGACCGGCTCGGTGATGGAACGGGACCTGCCCTTATTCTTTCCCAATCCGGGCTGTCCCACAGATTGCCAGCAAGGCGATGTGGACGCACAGCACGTGCAGATCTCGGAAATCTGGACGATCAGCGCGACGACGGTCAACGAATTCCGGATGGCTTTTGCCCGGCAGGGTAACTGGTTCGACCCGGTGACCGCCGGAACGGGCTGGGCGGCGAAACTCGGCTGGAATTACGCGGAAGCCGACGTACCGCCGGCGGTCACCATTGGCGGCCCGGTTGCCGGCATGACCTGGGGAGGAAGCGCGGTCAACGCCCTGCTTACCGAAGCCAGCTACGACCCATCCGACGTGGTGACCATGATCCGGGGCAAGCACATCATCAAGTTCGGCGGCGATTACCTGGCGGAGCAGGACAATTCCACCATTTGGGGTAACGAGCAGTCCGGCCTGTTCACCTTCAGCGGCGTTTACACCCAGCCTAGTCCGTCCAACAGCAGCGGCGGCGGACTGGGCTACGCGGACTTTCTCCTGGGGCAGGTGGCAGCTTGGAGCGCCACCAACGCTCCCGAAGTGGGCATGCGCATGAAGATACCGCAGGCGTTTATCCAGGACGATTACAAAGTTACGCCCCATCTCACCCTCAACCTGGGACTCCGCTATGAGTATCAACATGGATGGGACGAGATCAAGAACCGTATCGGCGTGTTCGATCCCACGATTCAGAATTCGGCCACCGGAACACTGGGAGCGATGTGGTTCGGCGGCCAGAACGGCCGGACGGCCCTGCAGAAGACGAAGCCCGACATCTTCCTTCCACGCATCGGATTCGCCTGGGCGCCGATGCCGAAGTTGTCGATCCGCGGCGGCTTTGGAATTTACAGCTACCTGTGGAGCCTCGACAATTACGGCGAGAATGCCCTGGGGTTCGGCTTCGGCGGCAGCGGGTCGCTCGCCGATTCAACCTATATTAACCCGGTCTTCCAGCTCTCGTCTCCGAATCCACCCCTGAACTATGTCGCGGCTTCGACGAATCCGGCGGCGTACAACGGGCACGCGGTGAACGAGTACCCCTATAACACGGCGATAGCGCGGAACTACCAATGGTCGGTTTCCGTTCAGCGCCAACTACCAAGCAGCATGGTGGCCGAGGTAGCCTATGTCGGCAGCCACGGCACGGGCCTCCCGTTCGAAATCGACTCCAACGAGGTGCCAGCCAACAAGCTTGGACCCAACGCGCAAAACAACCGGCCCTTCCCGCAGTTCCTGGGCATCAACGGCGACAGCTACAATGCCATTTCGAACTATGACTCGTTGCAAGTGTCCATGAAGAAGCGTTTCGGCCACGGGGCGAGTTTCGACGTGAATTACACCTGGTCCAAGATGCTGGACGACCAGGATTCTTCCGGCTGGGGCCGGATCGCCGGCTCGCCGATTTACCAGGACGCATATAATCCCCAAGTCAATTACGGACCGTCGCAGTTCGATATTGGGCAGGCGTTAAAAGGCGACGTGGTGTATGCGCTGCCTTTCGGGAAAGGCCAAACGTTCCTGAAGGATCAGGGCGGAATAGTCGATGCCCTGTTGGGCGGCTGGCACGCCTCGGGCATTTTCATCATCGAGACGGGCACGCCGTTTACGCCGGTCTGGGGCGGCGCAAACCTGAGTGGATCCGCTCCCAACGGCAACCTCTATCTGGCGGGCTTTTCGGCGGCCGAAAGCTGGTATCCCAACGTAGTGGGCAACTGGCACGCGTCGAATCAAAACGTCAACCAGTGGTTCAACCCCGCGGCATTTGCCGAACCGGCGCCCTACACGTTTGGGGACATGGGAAGAAATGTCCTCTTCGGACCGGGCGAAAGAACCCTGAACTTCTCCATGGGCAAGACCTTCCGCATCCCGAAACTGGGTGAAGGCGGTCAAGTCCAGGTGCGGTTCGACGCCACCAACGTCTTTAATCACCCGTGTTTCTCTAACCCCAACGCCAACATCGGAACTCCCGCCGCCGGCATCATCACCGGCACCACGGTGGGCGGCCGCGTGCTGCAACTCGGAGCCCGATTCGCTTTCTGACCTCGTTTGGAAAACCTAAACGTTTGACAGGCGGCCCGCCCGGCGGGCCGCCTTTTTTGATGGAGCGACGCTGGACAGACGATCGCCTTCTGTCGTCTGTCGCGCGGTCGTCGGCATGACAGACGACAAAAAACGATCGTCTGTCCCACAGCTGGCCTGGCCAATCCGGCTCAACCTGAATTCCACGGGATCAGGGGGGATCCAAGCCCGGTGGATCTTATCCGGCCGGTGGCCGGCGCGGAAAACGTTCGGCGCGGACGATTCCCGAGCCTTCCCGAACAACGACCAGCCGGCCGGCCGCCACACCGGCAATGGTTTCCCGCGCCCCGCTCGGCCAGTGTATCTCCAGGTCGGCCGTAGCGGCCTGGCCGAGCCCGAAGTGCAGCCGCCGGTCATTGACCGAGAGGTAGGATGACTGGGCTAGTACGGCTTGGGCCTGCTTCCGCCCGCCATAGCTGGCGACCACGGTTGCCCCGATGGCGCTGCGATTCGATTTCGTCCCCACCAGCAGGACTTTGAGCCAGTGGTTATCGCCGGTCACGTCGTTGCGCAGCAGCGACGGCGGCTCGTTCAAGTTGACGATTAGGATGTCGAGATCGCCGTCGTTATCGAAATCGCCGAACGCCACGCCGCGGCTGCAGTGCTCCTCGATGACCCCCGGCCCCGCCTGGTCCATCAGTTCCTCAAACTTCCCGCCGCCTAAGTTGCGGTAGACCACGCGGGGAGTCTTGAACGGCTCCACTTCCGGATAGACCATCCCGGTGGCATAGAACAGGTCCGGCAGGCCGTCATTGTCCAGGTCGAACATCCCGGCGCCCCAGCACACAAACCGGGTTTCCACGCCGAGGCCCGCCTGTATGGTGACATCGCGAAAGTTCCCCTTTCCGTCGTTCTGATAAAGAGCCGGCGTATCCTCGGCGAAGTGGGTTTTGAGGATGTCCAGGTAGCCATCGGTATTGAAGTCGCCGATTCCCAGTCCCATGCCGGACTGCTCCTGGCCGTCTTCGTTCAGCGCGATGCCGGTTTCGAGCGCCTGTTCGGTGAACGTGCCGTCGTGATTGTTTCGGAAAAGCAGGCTGTAGGTGGTATCGCAGGCGACGTAGATATCGGTCCACCCGTCGCCATCGAAATCGGCCGCCACGGCCGTCAGGCCGTAGCCCCGTTTGATGGTGGAAATGCCGGCCTGGCGGCTCACATCGGTGAAGGTGCCATCGCCGTTATTGTGATAGAGTGCGCATTGTTCCTTAGAAAGTCCCGCAGGCCCGCAATTCACCGGAATGCCACGATAGTTGCATCCCGGATCCTTGCCGCGGGCGGGGACCTTATCGGGGTCGAAGACCAGGTAGTGCGAAACGAACAGATCCAGGCGGCCGTCCCGATCGTAATCGATCCATGTGCAGCCGGTTCCCCAGCGCTTTGCGGCATGCGCAAGGCCGGCTTTTTCGGTCACGTCGGTGAACGTTCCATTGCCGTTGTTATGGAAGAGGATGTTCTGGCCCCAGCAGGTGATGAAGAGGTCGTCGAAGCCGTCGTTGTCGTAGTCGCCTACCGTGATGCCGAAGGCCCATACGCCGCGGCGCAGACCCGCTTGATCCGTCACGTCGGTGAATGTGCCGTCGCGATTGTTCTTGTAGAGCCGGAGGGTGGCATCTTTGGGCGGGTCTGGGAAGCGCTGGCCGGTAAGCATCACGATATCCATCCAGCCGTCGTTGTCGTAATCCACGAAGGCGGCGCCGCATCCCATGGCCTCCAGGATGTAATCGGCGTGTTCGATGCCGCCGAACACTACCGGTGCGCGCAGTCCGGCGGACTTGGCGGTGTTTACGAAGCGGGCGTGGAACGGCAGCCCGGAAGGCTTGCCACGCGGAAGGGCCTTGACGCCTCTGGACGCCATCCCCTTGTTCTGGGCACGGGCGGGCTCAACGGCTGCCGGTAGCGCGAGAACCGGCAAGGAAAGAATCTGCCGACGGGTCATTTTCGGGCCAGGCTCCGGTGGATCGAAGGCTGCAACTCCACTCTACTGCCATGATACGCACGGCGCCTTCCGGCCCGTGTCATCGGAATGACGTGCGCACTTCGGCGATGCTCGCCCCGCGGACCTCGATCGTCCTCAAGTCGCGCGCCCCGATGCCGGCCTGCTCCGCCAACTCCAGGGTACTGTCGCAGCTTTCGAAGGGCGGCGTCCCGCGGGCCGCCATGGGATCGAAACCCATTGCGGCGGCCGCCGCCGCATCGGCGCACACCGGGTTCCGGCTGGCGAGCAGGATGCCCGGATTGACCAGCCGGATCTTTCGCGTCGAGCCCGCATCGAGCGAGGCACCGCTCGCGGCAGTCTGCGTCTCGATGCCGTCGATGATGGCAAGGTCCACC
The DNA here is from genome assembly GCA_052148435.1 of Bryobacteraceae bacterium. Taxonomy (GTDB): domain Bacteria; phylum Acidobacteriota; class Terriglobia; order Bryobacterales; family Bryobacteraceae; genus JBEKYD01. Next base: position 128,822 of record JBKQIF010000115.1, on the reverse strand, counting down.
GGCCTGGCCCGGACGACGTCGGCGTCTGGTGAACCCGCGCGTAGCCCTTCTCGCCGAGACCGTTGCCGTAATTGGGCGCGGTATCGAAATAGTTCAGCCCCATGTCCGCGGACCAGAGCACCTGGTCGATGTTGTCGGGCCGGATATCGTCGCCGCCCATGCCGATAGAGGAGAGCATGTACCCGGTGCGCCCCAGCCGGCGGTAAGTCATGTTCGGCTGCCGGTTCTTCCATTCTTCGCCCGGCGCTGCGGCATCCATGGCGTGCGCCGGCAGCGCCGCTGAAGCCACTGTGGCGGCGGAGGCCGCCAGGAACGCACGCCGACTTAGTTCCGCTCTGAATGCCATTGTTACGGCCCCTTTTCCGACCATGCGTCCACTATAACATCAATCGCCGCGCTCACCCGGCAGTGAGGGCCCGCGCAGGAATAACCTCACATCTCTTGACCGGCAAATGTGGCGCGCGCTCTCTTGCGTGCCGCGTCGATACTCTTGCCGACGCCCGCTGTCACAGGGCGCGGAAGCATCGAGTAGAGACTCCGAACTCCTGAGGTCGCCCCGACGGTTTTCTGGTGCTGAGGAAAATAGGCTGACCTAACTGACGGGGGAGCGGCGCGGGGAGCCAGGTGGGACAGACGATCGGTTTTTGTCGTCTGTCAGGCGCGGGCGGCGTGTCGAGGTCTGACAGACGACGAAAAACGATCGTCTGTCCCACCTCTGGCTCGACGCGGCACCGAGGAGTGCGCGCGCCACGGAACAACTGTGAGACTGACTTTACGCTGTGCCTAATCTAAGGCAACGCCAGAGACTTCGACGTACATTTTCCTACCTCTGAGCGGGCGGCTGGCTGGCGAGAAGCGCGAGGACTTCGAGAATCTCCGCGCGTTTGGATGGGTCCAGACGGAGATACCGGCGATCGCCCTGGCCCGGGGAGAAGCGCGTAGCTCCGTTCGCTTCCACCAGCACGGTGCCCGGTTCGGAGCGGCCGAAGTAGCTATGCGCCGGGCGCACGGCTTCGAGAACGGCGGTGAGGTCCCAAGTGGGCCGGTCGTAGGGCATCCGGTGGTAAGCGCGATAAGATTCCGCGATGGGGTGCGGGCGCGCCCAGTCGAAGTCGTGTTCGATGCTGGCCGCCGGAAAAAGGAGTTCGCGGCCGATTTCGAAGCCGCTGAACACGATGGCGGTTGGCCAGCGCTCGAAGACGGCCTTGGCCGAGGCGACGTCGATACGGACGTTGTACTCCGGTTCCCCGCCGGCGAAGTCGCCCGCCATGGCGACCACCAGCGCAACCTTCTCTTTGGCGAGCGCGGCGCCACCGGGGGAATTGAGCAGCGCGGCCAGATTGGTGCTAAAGCCGGTCTGCACGATCACGACCTTTTCGCGCGCGTTCGCCAGCAGCCGGCCGAGTAGCGCCGGCGCGGGTTCGGCGGGGCCGGCGTTCTGGGCGGGCGCGCCGCGCAACGCGGCTGTCATGTAGCCATCCTGGGCGCCGTCCTTGAGCTGTTTGATCGCGGCGCCTACAGGCAAATCGCCGCGGCCGTAGAAGCGATTGACCATCCGGATATACGGGACGGCCGCTGGATGGCCGTTGGTGAGAGTGACTCCGATCAGTTGACACTCGCCGCGATCGCTCAAAGCGTGCAGCATGGCGAGCGCCAGAGCGTCGTCGATATCGTTGCCCATGTCGGTGTCGAAGATCACCGGCCTGGCGGCGAAGCAGAGGTTCGCCAGGCAAGCCACCATCAGAATCCGTCGCATGTCCTATCCGCCCTTTCCCCGATTCATCACTTGGATTGTACCGGCTTCGAGCCTTCGACGCACTGGTAAGCGCCCGCGGCCAGGGGCCCGTGCTCGTCCACTCTGCCGCTGGGCCATTCGACGACCAGACGTTCCGCCCGCTCGCGCCGGCCCAAGCCGAATGTCAAAGCCAGTTCCGATTGCGACAGGTAACTCGATCCGCTCTTCACCACGCGGGACTGGGTGCCTTCCGGGGTACGGAGCCGCGCCACCGCGCCGATGGCATCGCGATTCGATTTGGTGCCGCGCAGCCGCAGCCGCAACGACCGGTTGCCATTAGTCACGTCGTTGCGATACAGGTAAGCCGGCCCTTGATTGGTGGTGACCAACAGGTCCACATCGCCATCGTTGTCGAAATCGCCGCAGGCCGCGCCGCGAGCCACCTTGGGCGCCGCGAAGCCTTCGCCGGCCTGGCGCGCCACGTCGCGGAACATGCCATGACCGTTATTCAGGAACAAGTGCGGCGCCTGGGCGTAGCCGATCTTGCCGCGCATATTGCGCGCCGTCTCGTCGATGTGCCCGTTGGCCGCGAACAGGTCCAGACTGCCGTCCAGATCGGCATCGAAGAACAGGCATCCGAATCCCAGGCTGTTGAGCGAGGCCTGGCCCACGCCGCTCGCAAGCGCAATATCTTGGTACACGCCGTCCGCGCCGGGCCGGTACAGCGCCATCATTTCTCCATCGAAGTTGGTGATGGCGATGGATTGGACCCCGCTCCGGTCGATATCGCCCGAGTCGATTCCCATGCCCGCCCGCGCCCTGCCGTCCTCGCTGAAGGCCACGCCGGCGTGCACGGCGACATCTTCGAAGGTGCCGTCGCGCCGGTTGCGGTACAGTTTATTCGGCTGCGTGTCGTTGGCCACCAGAAGGTCCGGCCAGCCGTCGCGATCGTAATCGAGCATCGCCACGCCGAGCGACTTGGACGACGTATCGAACACTCCGCTGTGGGCCGTAACATCCTCGAACGTGCCGTCGCCGCGATTGTGAAACAGCCAGCAGGTGGCGCCGTGATATGCCTCCGGCGTGCAGTAGGATTTGCGCTTGCCGTCCACGCTGCAGAAGACGTCGTGCTCCGGCGCCCACTTCACGTAGTTGCACACGAAAAGGTCCAGGTGCCCGTCGCGGTCGAAATCGAACCACAGAGCCGACATGCTGAACCCGCTGCGCCCGCCCAAGCCGGCCTTCTCCGTGGCGTCGATGAAATGGCCCTTGCCGGTGTTTTGAAACAGGCGGTTCTGTCCCACGGCCGTCACCAGCACGTCCGGAAAACCGTCGTTATTATAATCGGCCACCGCCAGGCCCATGCCATACATCTCCACCGCCAGCCCGGCCTGCTCGGTAACGTCGGTGAAGGTTCCGTTGCGATTGTTGCGATAAAGCTGCAGCGTGCTGCGGCGGCGCTTGCGGCCCGGCCAATCCATGCCGTTCACCAGCAGAATGTCGAGCCAGCCGTCCCCGTCGTAATCGAGAAACGCGCAGCCCGGGCCCATGGTTTCCGGCAGGTACTTGGCGCCGAACGCGCCGCTGTTATGTTCGAAGCGGATGCCAGCGCGCGCCGTCACATCCGTCAGGCTAAAGCCCAGGCCGGCCTCGCGTACCGGAAGAGCGGCCGCGCCCAGCAGAAAATCGCGGCGTCTCACGTAAGGCTCGCCAGGCCGTTGCGAATGGCGTACACCACCAGGTCCGCGGTGTTGTGAATGCCCAGCGTCTGCATGAGGTTGGCGCGATGCACCGCCACGGTGTTGACGCTCAGCCCCAGCACCAGGGCGATCTCGCGATTGGATTTTCCATTCACGATCAGTTGCAGCACTTCCAGTTCGCGCGGGGTCAGTTCCGGCGCCGCCGCGCCGTCCGCGCCGGACACAGGCTCCAAGCGCGGATCCAAGACCTGCTGGCCGGCGGCGATCTTGCGAATGGCATCGGTCAATTCCAGGTCGATGGCGTTCTTGAGGAGGTAGCCGCGGGCGCCGGCATCGAGACAGGTGCGCACATAGTTCGGCTCCGAGTGCATGCTGAGCATCAGGATGCCGGTCTGCGGCGCGATTTTCAGAATCTGCCGCGCCGCCGCGGCGCCATTCATCCCCGGCAAGGCGAAATCCATCACGATCACCGCGGGCGCCAGTTCGCGGGCCTTTTCGACGGCCTCCTGCCCGTCGCTGGCCTCGCCCGCCACCACGATGTCTTCCTCGTCCTCCAACATGCGCCGGAAGCCCCGGCGCACCAGGTGATGATCGTCCACCAGCAGGACGGTGATTTTTTCGTCAGGCATGTGTCTCCGTGAGAGTGAGAGGGACCGTCAACCGCACCAGCAGCCCGCCGCCATCCGGGTGTAGCAGTTCCAGCCGGCCGTGCACCAGACCCGCCCGTTCGCGCATGGAAACCAGGCCCATGCCGCGAGTCCGGGTGGCGCTGTCGAAGCCCACCCCGCCATCTTCCACTTCGAGCACCACGCATTCGGCGGAATAGCGTAAGCGCACCGCCGCGCGGGCCGATTTGGAATGGCGCGCCACGTTGTTCAGCGCTTCCTGCAACACGCGGTACATATGAATGGCCACGGTTTGTTCCAGCACCGGACCGCCGCCGGAGGACTCGTAATCGATATGGATGCCCATCTGCTTTTCAAACACCGGCAGGTGCTGCCGCAACGCCGTTTCCAGTCCGGCCTCCTCGATCACCGCCGGATGCAGCGCCTGCGAAAGCGTGCGTACCTTGTCGAGCGTGGATTGCACGATCTCCTGCACCTCCTTGAGGTCCGTCCGCAAGGGCGCGTCCAGTGCCGGAGCACGGCGGCCAGCCCGCTGCAGCATGGCTCCGATGGCGGTCAAAATCTGCCCGAACTCGTCGTGCAACTCCCGCGAGATGTAGCGGAAGGTATTCTCCTGCATGGTGATGAGTTGCTGCGCCAGTTCACTGCGCCGCTCGGATAGCTCCGCCACCTGATCGAACATGCGCCGATTGTTCTGCACCAGGTACAGTCCGTTGGCCAGCAACACAACCAGGATGGCCGCCAGGAACAGGTACACGTTGCGCTCGCCGCGCGCGTAGATCTGACGCGTCTGGGCGGCGGCTTGCTTTTCGTTTTCGTTGTTCTCGACCAGCAGGCGCGCTACCGCCGTGGTCAACGCCGTCTGCCGCGCTTCGAGCGAGATGCGGATGCGCGTGCGCGCTTCCGCCTCATCCGTCTGGGCGAGGGTGAAAATGCGGTCGAGCGCGTCCCAAAACTGGGCCGTGGAGGCGGAAAGGTACTGCCGCTGCCCGGCTGGGCCGGCCGCCGGCCAGAATTGCGCCTCGCGCGCCACGGCGTCTTCCAGGTCGACGCGCAGCCGCTTGAACTGAGACTGCCAGGCCGTGAGCGGGTACGGATCGCCTCCTTCCAACATGTCGCGCATCGCCAGATTGACCAGGTTCAGATCGTTCTGAATGCGCAGCAGCAGCATCGAATCGGCGCGATTGCGGTCGATCGTCTCCGCCTGCAACTGGCGCAGCCCGCGCATTTGAACGGCGGTGTACGCCGTGTAGACGGCAACCGCCGAAAGCGTGACCGCCAGTCCCGCCAGCAACCCGATAGTGGGAGATCGACCCGAAGGCACAACCTTATCTATTGTGCATCATTGGAAGGGGGGTGTCAGCGATCAGCATTCAGCTCTCACCTCCAGAGCCCGGGGAGGCGGGCGCCGCCGCCTGGTCGGAGAGCGGCCGTCAGTTCTGGGCACCGGTCGGCGCTCGCGGCGTCAGCGGGGAAGGGGGCCTTTCCTTTCCCTGGGGCGGCGATCCTTCGCCTGGAAAAAGATCGAGAACCATCCGACCTTGCCGTTCAGCGTCACGTCGCCCTTCGCCCAGAGGGCGTATATGATGACCGCAAATACAAGCAGCGAGGTAAGTGACATGGCGACTCACTTCCCCTCGGGCAGATTGACGGTCCCGGCGCCCTTCATCAGTGCGCCGAGGCTTATTTTGCCTGCCATCCCGGCCGGCCCCTCGGGGCAAGGCGTTTTGCCGACGCGCAGGGAGCAGGGGCCCTGTACAACGATCTCGAACAGGGAGACCGCGGGGGCGCCGGATTGCTGGGCCGTCCGGAACCCGGAGCCAGCGCCTAGTGTGCCTTGGGCGGGCTTCGTGCGGCGGAATCGCGTCCTGGTGCCGCCTGGTCCCTCGACTGTTGCTTGAGGCGCCGTGGCCGGCCGGCCGGTGATGGCAATGATATCATTGATGTATGGCGAGCATTACGATACGGCGCCTGGATGACGCGGTTAAGGCGAGGTTGCGCCTTCGGGCGGCTACGCACGGTAGGTCCATGGAAGAGGAGGCGCGTGAAATCCTGAAGGCCGGGCTGAATACAAAACGTCTTCCCCGGCTCAGCCTGGCCGAATCCATCCGCCGCTATGTGGAGCCTCTTGGCGGTGTGGAACTCGCGCTCCCACCGCGCGAAGCTGTCAGGCGTCCACCGAAACTGGCCAAGTGATCGTACTCGATACCAACGTGCTCTCGGAAGCTCTCAAGCCCGCGCCTTCCCCAATCGTCCTCGATTGGTTTGCCGCGCAGTCGCCGTCGTCCGTGTTCACGACGGCGATCACCCAGGCTGAAATTCTGTACGGGATCGAGACCCTACCGCCGGGCAAGCGCCGGGTGCGGTTGCTGGCGGCCGTCGAGAAGATGTTCGCCGCGGAGTTTGAGGGCCGCATCCTGCCTTTCGATGAGGATGCCGCCGGCGCGTTTGCGAAAATTGTGGCCGCGCGAGACGCGGCGGGCCGCCCGATATCGCAATTCGATGCCATGATCGCAGCGATTGCACGCTCCCAGCGCGCGGCCGTGGCCACGCGGAATACCGCCGACTTCCAGCATTGCGGTATCGATGTCATCAATCCGTGGGACGCGGCGACGGCGCCTTATACCCGATGAATGGCTTTCACCGCCAGCGCCGGATCGTGCTCGATAATGGTCAAGAGCGCGGCTGCGGGGCCGCTGGGGCGGCGCCGGTCCTGCTCCCAGTTTTGAAGGGTCTTCACGCTTACGCCGATCAATTGCGCAAACGCCGACTGCGAAAGGCTGGTTCGTTCGCGAATGGTCCGGACACCGGAGGAGCAGTTACAATCCGCCGCGAAGGCTTTCGTTCACCGCGAAGAAACGCCCCGCCTTCGCGGACACTGCCCAGCAACTCTTCAAACATCTGTTTCTTCACTGCCGAACTCCTTTATAGCAACTTTGGCGAACTGCGAAACCGGCACGCGCAGCAAGGCTGCGACAGACCACAAACGTCGATGGTACATCCCCTGGGGCGCACAGGCCGGGCTGGCGCCCGACTGGACCCGGCCCAGAGGGCGCCCCACAATCGGTCCGCAGGTTGAACAACCGTAGAGCGCGAGCGTCGAGATGAGTCTCGACGCGGCACGCAGGAGTGCGCGCGCCACGAAGAGGTCAGGCAGGCTCAGACCACAAACTGCTCTGGCCTGTCCCACCTGGTTTCCAACCGGCGAATAACTCTTCGAGGCGCAACGCTACGGCCAGGGCGACATCTTCGCGCCAGGGGTGGGCGGCAACCTGGAGACCGATCGGCAGACCCTCGGGACTCTCGCCGCAACGCACCACGGCGGCGGGCCAACCGGTGACGTTGTACGTCATGGTGTAGCTGAAACCGCGAAACGTGGCGTCGTCGATTGACGTTCCATGAGGAACAGCGGGAGCGGCGCACACTGGCGAAAGGACGGCGTCGTAATCCTGCAGAAACTCCCACATCGCGGCGCGGAAGCCGTATAGCGATTCCCAATACTTCGCAAAACCTTCCACGCCGGTGCGGTAGGGCGCCAGCTTGTTCAGCCAGCCATCCAATAGAGGATGCGTCCGCGTGCTGCCGATTTCCCGCAGGTAGGCGCGCAGGCCATCGCCGCCGTCGAGGCCAAGCAGCTTCATCTCCAGGTCGTAGCTCTCTTCGATGCGCGGCGGCCGGCACTCTTCAGCGCCCAGGGCCTCGGCAGCCCGCCGTACCAGCGCGGCCGTTTCCCGGGTCGGTGCGGCGATGCCATTTTCGGCGAACCAGGCGATGCGCAGCCCAGCGACCTCAACCTCGAGCGGATCGCGATAGGGCACAGGAACCACGGTGTGGTCCTGCCCGTCGGGCCTGGTGAGAATCGCCATCATGGCGCACAGATCTTCCACCCGGCGCGCCATGGGGCCAATCTGCCAGAGGGATTCGACCCAACCGCCGGCGGGCGGCACGTGGCCCGTGCGCGGCAAACGGCCGGATGTCGGCTTGATGGCGGCGATGCCGCAAAAGTGGGCGGGCAGGCGGACGCTGCCGGCGGCGTCGCTGCCCAGTCCGAATGGCGACCCGCAGGCGGCGATCAGGGCCGCTTCGCCGCCGCTCGATCCGCCGGAACTGCGCGATTCGTCGTAAGGGTTGTTGGTGCAGCCGTAGATCAGGTTGTCGCTCTCGAAGGCAAACAGCAGATCGGGAAGATTGGTCCGCGCCATGGGGATCGCCCCAGCCGCGCGAAGGCGCGCCACCAGCGTGGCATCGCGCTCGGACGGCAGGGCGTGGCGCAAGCCGATGGTGCCGGCGCTGCAACTGGTTCCCGCCACTTCGATGCAATCTTTGATGGAGAACGGCACGCCATCGAGCGGCCCCAACGCCGCGCCGCGCGCCCGACGTTCATCGGCTTCGTGCGCGCCGCGGCGAGCCTCGTCCGCCAGCACTTCGACCACGGCATTCAGCCGCGGATTCAGTTGCGCGATCCGCTCCAGGTGCGCCTCCACTAATTTCGCCGACGAGAGCGCGCCGTCGCGGATGAGGCGGGCCTGTGCGATGCCCGAGAGAGTTAGTGCCTGGTACATGGTTCATGGTTCCTTGACCACCAGCCGCTGATTGGCCGCCACATTCGCCAGCTTCTGCCGCGTTCCGCTGGGCCATTCGATTTCAATTTCGGTGGCCGCCTGGTCCCTGCCCAGCCCGAAGGTCAGGGCCAGGTCGCTGGCGGAGCAATAACTGGAGCCGCTGTGCACCATCTGCATTTGCGTACCGCCGGGGCTGGTCACCCTAGCCACGGCGCCGATGCCGTCGCGATTGCTCTTCGACCCGGCCAGCTTCAATTGCAGCCAGTGATTGCGATTGCCGCCATCGTTGCGGTACAAAACCGCCGGGCCGTTGTTGGTCGTGAGCAGAACGTCCAGGTCGCCATCGCGGTCGAAATCGCCGTACGCCGCGCCGCGCGCCACCAGCGGCCGGGCGAATGCGTTCACCTGGTCGAACCTTCCATGGCCGGCGTTATGCAGCAGCAGGGGAAGCTCGGCGTATTGAATCTTCGGCTGCACCCGCCCGATCTGTTCTTCGATGTGGCCGTTGGCAGCCAGGATGTCGGGATAGCCGTCCAAATCGTAATCGAAGAAGAAGAGCCCGAAGGTGAGGCTGAGCAGGCTGGCGCGTCCCACCTTGGAACGCGGCGCCTCATCCACAAACAGCCCGTTGCCTTCGTTATGGTAGAGGCCGAGCATCTGGTTGGCGAAATTCCCGACGACCAGATGCTGGCGGCCGGAGCGGTCGTAATCGGCCGCGTCCACACCCATGGCCCCGCGCGCCACGCCATCTTCACCGAACGCTACGCCCGCGGCCAGCCCTTCATCCTGGAAGCGGCCGTTGCGCAGATTGCGGTAGAGCTTGTTGGGCTGGGTATCGTTGGCTACGAAGATATCGGGCCAGCCATCGTTGTTGTAGTCGAATACGGTAACGCCGAGCGATTTGGCGGTGGGATCGGCGAGGCCGGCTTTCTCGGTGACATCTTCGAACTTGCCTCCGCCCAGATTGTGATATAGGCGCGACGAAGCGCCCTTGTACGATTCCGGGGTGCAGTAGGACTTGGTGGCGCCATCGAGCGAACACCAAAGGTCGCCCTGGGGCGTCCATTCGACGTAGTTGGCAACGAACAGATCGAGCTTGCCGTCGCGATCGTAGTCCAGCCACGCCGCCCCCGCGCTGAAGGCGGCGTTGGCGATGCCGGCCTCGCGAGTGACATCGCGGAAATGGCCGCCGCCTTCGTTGTGGAACAGGTGATCGCCGCCCAGGGCGGTGATGTAGACATCGTCGCGGCCGTCGTTATCGTAATCGCCAATGGCCACGCCCATGCCGTAGATTTCGATATCGAGCCCGCTGCCTTTGGTCACGTCGGTGAACGTTCCGTCGCGATTGTTGCGATAGAGCGCTGCGGTGGTGTGGCGGCCGCGCGGAACCAAATCCTTGCCGTTGACCAGCAGGATATCGAGCCAGCCGTCGCCGTCGAAATCGAAAAAGGCGCAGCCCGGCCCCATGGTTTCCGGCAGCCACTTCTTTCCCGAGCGGCCGGCGTTGTGGGTGAAGTGGATGCCGGCCGCAGCGGTGACGTCGGTGAAGCGGACCGGGCTATCGTCGGCCGAGGTCGCCGGAGCCGCCGCCAACAGGGCCAGCAACGTGATCGTGTATCGGCTGCCTCTCATTGTTATCCTCCGGACTCAACAGGCGCGCTTTGGCCGTCAGCGCCTCCGACGATTCGTCCGCCTTGAAACGGCGGAACAGCTTCTCTTCGCGTTCCGCTTTTTCGGTTTGCCCCAGGCCACGGTAGCAAAGCATCAAACTGTAGTGCGCCTGCAAGTCTTCCGGGTCGACGTCCAGGGCCTTCTGCAACTCCGCCACGGCTTCCCCATAGCGCCGCTCCAGAAACAGGATGCGGCCCAGTTGATTGGCCGTGACACGGTCGCGCGGGTATTGCCGCGCGGTCTCTTCCAAGCTCCGAATGGCGCCATCGTAATCGCCGGCCGCTTTCTGCGCCATACCCAGAAAGAAATAGCCGCGAGCCAGGTTCGGGCTGAGTGCCAGCGCCTTCTCCACCAACGGACGCGCCGCCTCCGTCTCGCCTTCCTGTATCAGCGCGCGCGCGATATTAAGCCATCCATCGGCATAGCCGGGCCCGGCTTCCGTCACCCGGTGAAAGGCATATTCGGCGCCCTTCAGGTCGCCCTGCAGCAGCAGGCCGATGCCCCAATCGTTCCACCGCTCGCGATCCTGTTTGCGAACTACCGGCTGCCAGTGCGGCTCGCCCAGTTCGACTTTGGCTGTGGCTTGCGCCAGCGTGACGATGGGTAGAACCGGAACCGGACCGCCATCGAAGGTATACTCGCGGCTGTCGTGATCGAGCCCCGCCGAACCCGGCCCGGCTACACCCGCGTATGAAAACCTGGTGTAGTAATCGGTGAACTTGCGGTAGTTCAGCTTCGCCTCGAGAGTCAACGGGCCAGCCGCGTCTTTCGGAATGGCCATGCGGAAGTGCACGGTGTCGGCAGCGCCTGGCGGAATCAGCCGCACATACAGCACGCTGCGCGTCTGCCAGGCGTTGCGCTTGTCGATGCGGTTGCCTTGGCCATCGAGCTGGTAGGAGCGGTAGAAGTGCGCGCCTTTATCCACGGGGCCGCGGCCGTTGTCTTCCACCCTGCCGCTCCACGCCAAAATGCGGCCGCGCGCATCGCGCGCCTGAAACTCCAGCCACACGTCGAAGGCATCCACCGTGCCGCCCGGAAAGAAATGGCCGATCTTGCGCGTGCGGACCACCGCGTCCACGCGCACCTCGGTGCCGGGCTGGAAACGCACGCCCGGGGCATCGATGGGCGCGGCAAGTTTGCCCACTTCGCGCAGCATCACGGGACCCGATTGTTCGGCCTCTTCGCCGACCGCAAAGGTGGACGCCGCCGCGGGCGCATCGGCGGCGCGGCGGCGCATCTCCACCTGGCCCATGGTTTCTTCCACGGGACTGGCCGCGAACAGATCCACGGTGATGAACCCGGACTGCAAAAACCGCTCCGTGGTGCGCAGTTGTTCTTCATCGTGGTTGACAAACGGAATGGCGGTGTTGGCCGCGGGGAAGCGGTGCGAATGCACCATGCCATTCCGGTTGCCGGGGTCGCGCGACGGCACCAAAGGCATGTGGCAATCGCTGCAGGTGGATGGCTTGGGCGGGTAGTAAAACGATCGCGCGCCCTCGCCCGAAACGCCGCTCGCCTGCCAGTTGTCGTACTCGTTGAAGCCGCGCAGCCAGCGGTAGTGATTGACAGGCTGGTCCAGGTGCACCTTGTGGCAGGAGGCGCAATACTCGGGCGAATCGAGACGCATAAAAGGCTGCATGAAGGTGCGCCGGTGCGGCTCCGGATTTAGGTAGGTAAGGAACGCGTCGGCCTTGCGCAGATACGGATTGTGGCTGGACGCGATGCGATGCAGCGGCGGATAAAGAATAGTGAAATCGCCGTTGCCCATGCTGCCAGCCACGTGCACGATGGAGTGGCACGACATGCAGCCCAGCCCAACCTGCGCCTCGGGCGTGTCTACCTGATCCTTGATGGGACGCTCGAAGCGGCCGTTGAAGAAGACGGCGTGATCGTGACAGCCGGCGCACCACTTGCTGCCCTGGGTGCCGCTGAGTTCCTGCATGTGCAGAATGGTCGCGCGGTAAAACCTGTTATTGAACGATGCGAAATGGTGCGCCGAGGAGTTCCACTGCCGGTAGATGTCTTTGTGACATTCGCCGCACAGCTTGGAATCCATGAAGAAATCGGAGGGAATGGTGGCGCCGGTATTGGTGTTGGAAGCGGACGGCCAAAACGGCGAGCCAGTGCCCGCGCCTTCTTCGCTCATGGAGACGGGCGTGATGTTTGGATTGCGGATGCGCTCGGGCCGCGGGCCGAATCGTATCGCCAGCGCCAGCACCGCCAGCGCGGCCAGCGGCGCCGTCCAACGCGGCATCAGCAACGCCAGCCCGATCACCGCCAGGGCGATGTGGGCCAGCAGGATAGCGCGATGGTCCGTGGTGGCCCCGGCGAAGATGAGATACACGCCCAGCACTCCGGCCAGGACCAGCGGCACAACCCTGGCGTGGCGCCGGTACGTGTAGCCGAGCCACGCCACCGAAGTCGCGCCCAGAACGAGGTGCAACAGCACGTTCGCGATGTAGAAGACGGTAGCCGAAGGCGCGGCCGCTACATACGCGGCGTTGAGCACCGTTACTGCCAGCAGCCAGAACATCAGTTCGTGCCCGCCAGCGGGCGGATGAGCCGCAACGCGGGGCGCGTGTTGTATTCCTGGCGATAGCGGCGATGTTCGGCATCGTCGGGGAAGTGCTCGCCGGCGGCGTACGGATAGCGGCTCATGGCGTGAAACGGCAGCGGCTCGACGCTGCCGGAAAATGCCGTGTTGGGGTCGCGATCCTTGGCCCAGCCATCCACCTTCAACAGGAAATCGCGGGTCCATCCGGCTGCCGGCGGCGGCAGGGCGGCCGAGAACCGCAGGCGGATCTCGTCGCCCGAGCCCAGTATGACGAGCCGGTCGTCCGCCTCGCGCAGCAGTTCGCGCACGTCGCCATAACGCGTATAGAGCCCCGGCGTCGGATTCCAGAAGGAGTCCGAAGAAACACTGTCGTAGAAGAATGTATCGGGCTGTTTACGTTCGGGATGAATCCGGGTCCGCGAGAATCCCCGGAAATCGAGGGCGGCGGAGACCAGCGGCACTTCGCGCTGGGCAACCTGCGCCTGGGACGCCCCTTCGCTGAGGAAAATCTCGTCCCAATACACGCAGAGATTGGTCACGATCCGCACTTTGCGGCTGGCTGAGGGAAAGCGCAGTTCCACGGCGATGGTCTTGGGTTTGCCCGCGGGCATTCCCATGTCTTCGTTCACGGTTTTCCAAAGCCCCGAGGCGTCCTGCATTTGTAGGTACGGCATGACGAGACCGCCCTTGAACTCCTGCGCGGCGGCGCGGAAGGTGCTGCCGTCGGGCCAATCCACCCAGCCATTGAGCAGCAGCACGGCGCGGCCGTCCGGTGCGGCCTTGCCGAAATCGAGCTCCAGCGTGTGCGTCGCGGCCACGCCCAACTCCGACCGTGGAAACTGGTCGGGATACCTCTGGTCGCGTGCCAGCAGGCTCCGCAGCACGTCGCGCCCCGCGTCACCCGGCGATTCGAAGCTGCGCGCCGCTTGCGGATAGATGCGCCGCCCGACGCCGAACAGGCGGAACTCCGGGTACGGCGGCCCTTTGAATTTCTCGTTGGTGAAAATCTCGGTGGCGGCGGGATGGTCCACGGCCAGAAGTTGAATCTGGTCCAGGTATGACACTTCGCTCAGCTCTTCGGTCACGCGAATATCGTAGTGGCCATCCACTGGGGCCAGTGCATCGCCGGGAATCGAAACGTACTCGTCGTGGTCCACCGGAAAATACGTGCCCTCGCCATCGCTCGCGCCCAGCGGCGCCACGCCCAGCACGTCGGTAATGAACTGAATGGCGCGGCCATTCCAGGTCCAGATCATGGGGCACGAGCCCGAGAGCCGCTGCTCCTCCTGATACGTGTAGCCGCGCCCGGCCGCCTGCACGGTTTCGTTCTGGATCAGCCCGTTCGGCCAGGTGATGCGCACCACGTCCACCGAAGCCGCGCCGCCGGTGTCGAACAGCAGCGGCACGCCGGCATAAGCGGCTTTGCGGTACAAAGTGCCGGCCTTGATTTCCACCTCCGCGCCCTGCGCCAGCTTGAGACTCTTGATGCCTTCAAGCCGCACGCGGATCCAGTGCGGCGATGCGCGGCTGCGGTTGATGGCTAGGTGAATTTTGCCGTCGGGAGCGATGCCGGCGCGGTCCATCAGGCCGTCGTTATCGAAATCGGCTTCCACTTGCGACTCGTCGGGCGGCGTGCCCTGGAACGGCTCGGCTGCGTAATGGCCGCCCAGATGGTCGCGATAGAGCACGGGCGCGTGGTCGCGATAGAACACGGCCAGATCGAAGGCCTTGCTGTCGGGTACGACGCGCAGCTTCTCCGCCGCGGTTGGGAAGCCCGGAACAAAGGGGAAATCCGCGGTGCGATCGGCGAACCCGGCTGTGCCTTCATTGCGCATCAGCGCCGGCGCCGGTCCCAGCAAAATCAGGTCGAGATCGTAATCGTGATCGTAGTCGATCCATACGGCGCGCTCGAATCGCCGCTGGGGCAAATTGGCTTCGACGCGGCTGAAATGCCCTTTGGAATTGGCCAACAGCACCGGCCCCGACTCGGTGAGGACGCACAGGTCCATGAACCCATCGTTATTAAAATCCCCCGCCGCCACCGAGATGACGCCGGTCAGGCCCGCGAGTCCCGAATCGGGCACCGGTTCCCTGCCCTGCCGGTACAACACCAGCCCGCGCGCCGACCATGCCAGCAGATCGGTGCGCCCATCGCCCGTGGAATCGATCGCCAGCAACCCCGTTGCCGCGCCTTCCAGCACGCGATCTTCGTACACCGGCGCAGCGGCGGCCGGCTTGGTTTCCGGCGCCGCGAGCAGATCGTAGATCTCGGCAAAAACGCACCAATCCACGTCCTCGGGAATGACCGCGCCTTCGGCCTGCTTCTTGAGTTGCTGGAACGCCGCCAGCGCGCGCGCCGCCTCTTGGGCGCGCCCTTGCTGGCGGTAAAGATTGTAGAGCTGGAATTGTGCCGCGGCCAGTTGTGGATCGAGCTTCGCCGCCAGTTCGAACTGCGTCCGCGCCGCATCGGTGCGGCCTTCGAGCTTATACATGGACCCAAGCTGATAATGCCCGATAGCCTCATCGGGCACAAGTTGGACCATGCCTTCGAACTGCGCCACCGCCCGGTCCGCGTCGCCCGCCTTCTTGTAATAAATTCCCAGGTTGAACCAGCTATGCGGCAACTTGGGGTCGAGCCGCTGCACGTCTTTGAGCTGGGCCTCGCCTTCCTGACTCCTGCCGGCGCGCAGCAAAGCCAGCCCGTAGTTCAGTTTTTCCCGAACCGAATTCGGCGCCAGGTCGAGAGCCTTTTTGAACTCCACCACCGCTTCGGCCTGCGTGGTCGGGTTTTCGTAAAAGGCCTTGCCCAGGTTGCGATGTTGTGCCAGAGCAGTGGAAACCGGGGGCGAATCCGCCGCCCATAGCAGCAGCGCGCCCACCACAAACACTCCGGCCAAGTAGATGCGCGTGGTAACCCTCTTCATTGGACTAACGGGATTGTAGTGATAAGCGCCGAACCGGCGCAATAGTATGGATATACTAACCCGTGGCGCAAGCTGTCAAGCCTGCTGAGCCGCTGAAAGCTTGCCCGCTACCTCGGCTCGCCCCGCCCATCGAACCGACCGCTCGCCGCCAGGGCGTCCCGCAGGCGCCCCCGGTTCGGCCCGGCCCTCTCCGCGGCTGCGGTGATGGTGCGGATAGCCTCCTCCGGCGCCGTCTCCGCGGGCAAACGGAAGATCCACGGCAGGTTCACGGCAGTGAGGCTGGCATCGGCGGAAACGGCGACCACGGGAAAGAACGCCTTAGCGGCGAGTTGCTCCGCCAGGTGGCTGGCATTGCGGCCCACCGCGAGGATCCCAACCGCGTTCCCGCGGTAAAGCAAATCGACCAGTTCCGTGGACGCCTGTCCCCACGGCTTGTCCGCATCCACCGGCGCCAGCATATACCGGTCTCCAAAAGGCGCCAGCGCCGCTCGCACCGCCGGGGAGGACGCGATCTCCGCCGCCGCCGGCCCGAATAGCACCAGGCGCATGGGCCCGCCGGGCGCGTCCGCTATCGGCGGCCCGGCATACGCCACGCCGCCTTCGCCCACGCGGGCATAAGGCTTCTCCATCCCATAACGCCGATAACGGATGCCGCCATTGTGGACCGTGGCCAGATACAGCGGCACCACGTTCTTGGAGTTGGGATCGAAGACCATCTCGCCCGTCACTCCCTTGTAGCCTTCCAGGCCTGCCAGCGCATCGCGGATCTTTCCGCGATTCAATCCCGCGCGGCAGATCGCGTCCAGCAGCACGTTCATGGTGTCGAAGGCCAGTGACGCGAATACTTCCGGCTGGCGGTCGAACCGCCTGGCGAAACGCGAGCGGAAGCTCGTCCAGAGGGGATCGTCGCGCGTCGGGTCGAAGGGAAATACCGCTTCCATTCCCTCGGCGGCTGTCCCGGCGGCGGAGAGCATGCCTTCTCCCATGGTCCGGTAACTCCCGAAGACCCGCTGCGTCATTTTCAATTCGCGCATCTGTTGAAGGATCGCGGCGGTGGGCGCCTGGTCTCCCCAAATCACGAGGGCCTGCGCTCCCGAATCCGCGATGATTCGCAGAGACCGGCGAAAATCCGTGGTCCCCGGCAGATACTTTTGTTCGATCGAGACCGGATGGCCCAGGCGCCGCGCGGCATCCCGAAACTTCAGCACCCCGAAGCGGCCGTAGCGATCGTTCACGCGCAGCAGGGCCACCCGCGTCAGGCCCAGGTCCGTGTAGATGCGCCGCGCCAGGGTATAGCTCTGCATCCGGTCGTCCTGAATGGTGGTGAGATACCAGGGGATGATGGTTTCCGGAATGGTGGGATCGGTAGCGGCGGAGTTCACGATCGGCACCTCGCTCTTGAGGCTGACGCGCAGAGCGATATGGGTGGAATCGCCGCTGATCGACCCCAGCATGGCCCACACCTTTTCGTCGTAGGCCATCTTGACGATCTCGTTGCTGGAGGCTCCCCACAGCGCCGCGTCGTTGTGTACCATCAGGCGGAACGGTTTGCCGCCATAGCCTCCGCGCACATTGGCCTCTTCGATGGCCAGCAGCGCGCCATTCAGCATCATTTGGCCGAGTGCCTGGTCGGGGTGGTTCTCGATCGGTCCCAGAAAACCGATGCGTACCTCGTCCACGTCCTGGGGTTTCAGCGTGGGAACGTCCCGCGCCGCGCCGTTGTACTCCTCCTGCTTCTGGTAGAACTCATAGTAAGGCGCGGCGAAGTTGCCGTAGGGCCGCATGTCTTCGGGCGTGTTGGCGTAGGGGCGTACCTCGCGGTTCTTGGGCGGCCCGGGCGGGTCGGCGCCGCAGCTACAGCCGCCCGCCACTTGGCCCGGCATTTGGCCGCACAGCGTCGCCGCCGCGGCAACCATCAGAAGGCGGATCCAAAGTGACATGCTCACTCCTTCGCTAAGTAATCTTTCTTACCCGGGTCAATGCACTTGCCGACCTTGTGGGGTAGGCCTTCGGCCTGCGATTTGATTTTTTCACGGCTTCCAAGGGAGCGGTTGCCGGGGATTGGAACTGGTCATCTCCCGACAGTCCCCGCGTCGCTGCCGCGGAAGATCGCGATCGCTTCGATCTCCACCAGCAGTTCGGGACGGCACAGGATCGCCTGGATGCCCGTCGAAGCGGGCAGCGGGTCGAGCGCCTGCTCGCGATAGAATGCCGTGCGCTCCTCATTGAATGCGGTATAGTCGCGCTCGATATCGCGCAGGTAGCAGGTGGTGCGCACAATATCCTTCCAGGTCGCGCCCTCCGATTCCAGCAGGGCCGTAATATTGGCGAATGTGCGCCGAATCTGAGCGCGAAAATCGCCCGCATAAAGAGTCTCGCCGTTGGCCCCGATCGAGGCGGTCCCCGAGATCAGCAATACCGTCACGTTGCCGAAGTCGAGGCGCAGGCCGCGCGAAAAGGAACTCGGCCGATCGTAGTCGTAGGCCTCATTGAGGGCGCGAGCGGCGCGAACCGGTCTCTTCTCGATGGATGTGGCGCCCGCCACTTCAGCCAGTGCTTCCGAAATGCTCATCATTTGGTTGTCTCCTTTTGCTTCAAGCGAATTCCATGACTGACTCCGTGGGCCGTGGCCACCCAGAGATCGCCGCCCTGAAAATCCACGGCGAGGATGTAGTTGTGGGAGGGAGCCGTAGTTACCTCAATCCGCGTGATCTTGCCCTGGGCGTCCCGGACGGTCATCTCCGGCGCCTTGGTATCGAGAGCCGGCCGGTAGACGGACCAGTTCGTGCCGTCATAGTAAGCCAGCCCCTTGTCGGTTGCGAACCAGGCCCGGTTGCCGTCCACAGCCTTCACCTGGTTCAGAAAATTGCTCGGCAGGCCGCTGTCCTTATCCATGAAATTCTTCCAGTATCGCCCGTCGTAGCGGCTGGCGCCGAAGTAAGTGGCCACCCACAGGACGTGGTCTTTCTCCGCCCAACTTACCGAGGTAGTGACCTCGTGAATCAGCCCCTGGTCCTTCAGCAGCACAATCTCGGTCTCGCCGTCGGGATCGTTGTAGTCCTTCCATCGGCCAGTCTCTACGTCGTACTCCAACACTCCCCCGCCCCACACCGCGTAGTAGACCTTCTCTGCTCCGGCCGAGACCCCGTAAGTCCAGATCTCGTACATCGGCGTGTTGCGCTCGTTGAAGTGCCGCCATTGCCCGGTCTTCACGTCCAGGCGCGCGCCCCCGGCGGCCGTGGCTACCCAGACCGAATCGCCCTGCACGGCCACGCCGTAAACCACGTCGTTCGGAAGCCCACTGTTGAGCTGGGTGTAGTTGTCGAACCGCCCGGCCGAGAATCGGCTCAAGCCGCCCATCGTCGCCGCCCAGACATCGCCCGTGCGCGGGTCCACATCGACCGAGAGCACGGCGCGGTGCGCCAGCCCGTCCTGGGTGCCATAGACCTTCCAGTGGCCATCCCGGTAGAGAGCCAGGCCATTCTCCGTCGCCGCCCACACCTGGCTGCAATCCACCTTGATCTGAAAAACATGATTGTCGGGCAGACCGTTCTCGGTGGTGAAGTTCTCCCACCGAAACTGCGGCATCTCGGGGGACCCGGCCGCGGCACCCGCCGCAAACATGAGGAATACCGCAAGATGTCTAGCCCGCATTTCTCACACGCTTTCCATTGGGTCTCATAGGGTTTTCAAATACTCTATCAGATCGTTTAACTCGTCCTTGGAGAGGTCGTTGGTCACGCCGTGCCGGTCGTGAGGGTTAAAGACCGTCCAGATTTCTTCCAGCGTGCGCGCCGATCCGTCGTGCAGATAGGGCGCGTCGAGGACCACGTTGGTAAGCTGCGGAACGTCCACCAGCGGCGAGCGGTCGGTGGGCTTTCCCGTTCCGACATCCGCCAACTGCTGGCTGGTGTAGTGCGGACCCGAGTGACACCCGAGGCATTGATTGGTATCGTCGATCGGCGCGCCGTTCTTGCTGCGTCCGCGCTCGAAAATGGCCTTGCCGCGTTCCTGCTGGGCCGTCAGTTCGCCATCCTTGCGGCGGTACCGGTTGGGGCGCAGCGGAATCGACTTGACAAAACTGACGATGTCGGCCAGTTCCGCCGGCGAATAGCTCTGGGCGCGGTAGAAGTACTTCTCCGTGCGCGGTCCGCACTCGGTTTCGAGATCCGGATTGCTGCCGTTCCATTTGAAAGGCGCCGTATCCGCTATATCTTCCAGCAGCCGGTTCTCCACGATGTCCACGCCGAAGCCGTCCGGCTCCAGATCCCACGCCAACCCGTCGATCGTCCCCTCGATGTGACAGTTGGCGCAGGAGAAATGCCCCTGGAAGGCAAACCGCGCCGAGAAAAACAGGCCCTCGCCCCGCCGCTCGGGCGTGGGAGCGGCGGCGCGGCCCAACCCAATCGTTCGAGTCACGCGGTGCGCCGCCGTGTCGATCACCGAGATGGTGTCGTCGGTCCGGTTGGCTACGTACAATCGTTTGCCGTCCGGCGAGAGAGCCAGCCCCTTGGGCGCCCGCCCCACCGGAATCCTGGCCGATACATAGTTGGCCGACGCGGAAAGGTCGTTGGCCATCAGGCGTCGCTGTTCCGGCGTCGCTGCCCGGATGTACGCCAGCAGCTTGGGAAGATCGATCGCCGTGACACTATCCGACCCGGTAGTGCTGACGAAGAGCTGCAGATTCCCCGGAGTCACCGCCAGGCCGAACGGGGGCGTATAGTAGCGGTCCAGCTCGTCGATCGGGACCTGCACCACCTCGCCGATATCGGCGCCAAATACTGCCAGCGAATTGCCGATCACCCACCCGTGCTCCACGTGCGCCAGCGGGATCAGGTTCTTCGGCCGCATCTCGGCCGCAATCGCCACCCGGCCGCCGTTGGCGGAGGCCACGTGGAAAATGCCCGCGGCGTTCTCTAACCTTTCGCGCTCCACTACCACCTGGCGGCGCGTGTCGATTACCGTCACTTCGGATTCGTTCGGCGACCGGAACGCCCCCGCCAGCGGGTAGATGTGAGTGCAATACACCCGCCGCCCGTCCGCGGAAAGCTCCAGGTACGCCGCGCCGCGCCCGGCCAGCAGCCGCTTGGTCTCCACGCCGCGCTCGAGGTCGATCACCGAGATATCGTTGCCGCTGCGGTTAGCGACATAGAGAAACCGGCCCTCCGCATCGGCTACGGCTGCGTTGGGCTCATAGCCAGTCGCCAGTTCCCGCACCACTTTGAGCGATGCCGCGTCGATCACCGATACCGTGTCGCTCCACGAGTTCGCCACGTACAACTGCCGCCCGTTGGCCGAAAGCGCCACGCTCTTGGGGTGTTGGCCCACCCGAACCCGCCGCGCCACCGCGCCGGCAGCCGCGTCCACTTCCACTACTTCGTCGGTTCCCTCGCATACCACGTAAAGCCGGCTCCCGTTCGCCGATACCGCGATCTCGATGGGCGATGGATACGCCGGAGACGGAGTTGGCGGGACGCTAGCCGGGCCGAACCCCCACAGTGCGGAGGCAAGGAAACTAAGAGTTACCTGGCGCACGCACTTTTGCGCGCGGCGTCGAGTCTCTACTCGACGTTCTTCCGCGTTGGCCCCTAACACCACACTCGCCGCTCGCACCGCTATTTCTCCTCGACAGTGATCACGCGATCCACCGGCGCCTTGTCCAGAGTCTGCACCGCGCCGCTTGGCCAGGTGACGGTCAGCTTCTCGATGGTGGACACTTTGCCCAGCCCGAAATGCACCCTCCCGTCATCCTGCGAAAGGTAGCCGGAACCCGCGATCCGCTCGCGCCGTTGCCGCACCCCGCCGGCCACTACTTCGACCTGCGCGCCGATTCCGTCCCGATTGCTCTTCTTCCCCACCAGGTGGACGCCGATCCAGTGTCCCGTACCGGGCGAGGTGTTCCGCAGCAGCACTGCCGGCGCGCCCAGATTCACCAGGAACGCGTCGATTCGCCCGTCGTTGTCATAATCCGCGAAAGCCGCGCCACGCCCTACCGACTTCACCGCGGTCTTGATGGCGAAGAACGGGCCCGCCGTGGACGACACGTCCTCGAACTTCCACTTCCCGAGGTTGCGGAAGACCGAGTGCTCCTGCGGAACCAAATGGATGAGTCCCCCGTGCACCACGAACAGATCCGGCAGCCCGTCGTTATCGAAGTCTTGCGCCGTGGTTCCCCAACTCACGTATTGCGCCGCCAGGTTCGAAATGCCCGCCTTCGCGGTCATGTCCTCAAATTGAAGGCCGCCCAGATTCCGGTACATGCGATTGTACTTGGAGTCCGAAATCCACAGATCCATCTTGCCGTCGCCGTCGAAATCCGCGAAGACCGGCCCCATGGCGGAAGTGTTCTCGCCGTTTTGCCCGTATGCCACCCCGGCCTCGGTCGCCATCTCTTTGAAGGTGCCGTCCCGCTGGTTGTGGAACAGAAAGTTCTCAGTCTTGTCGTTGGCGACGTAGATATCGGGATAGCCGTCGCCGTCGAAATCCGCGGCGGTCGCACCCATGGTCCGGCCTTTGAATGCGGCGATTCCGGACTTCGCCGAGACATCCGTGAAGGTCCCGTCGCAGTTGTTATGGAACAGCATATTGGTCTCGGCCGGGTAGTCCAGCGGTCCGGGGTAGTTATCCGCCGCATAGAACGCGCGGTACTCCGGGTCGAACTTCACGTAGCGGCCCACGAACAGATCCACGCAGCCATCCCGGTCGTAGTCCAGCCACGCGGCGCCGATCGACCACCCCGGAACGCTCAGGCCGGCTTTGGCCGTCACATCTTCGAACGTGCCATCGCCCCGATTGTGGTACAAAACCACGCGGCCATAGCCGGTGACCAGCAGATCCTCGTTGCCATCGTTGTCATAATCGGCCGCGATGGCCGCCATGCTGAACAGATCCGGCGCGACCCCCGCCGTCGCGGTGACATCCGTAAACGTGCCGTCGCGGTTATTCCGATAAAGGTGGTTATGGGGCATCGGGTCCGGCGCTTTACGCAACGGATATGGGTGCATCCCGGCCCCCAAAGGCCGTCCCGAAACCACGTACAGGTCCTGGTAGCCGTCGTTGTTGTAGTCGAACCAGACCGCGCCTGCGCCGGTCGATTCCAGCAGCGAGCCCAACTGCTCGGCGCCAAAGCTGTGCTGGAACGTAATTCCCGCCTTCCGGGTTACGTCTTCGAATCGGATCGGCCCCTGGGCGGGCTCCGCGGCCGCGAACAGCAAAACGGGAATCAGCAGGCGAAATAGCATGGCTTCTCCAAATGGTGAGGCGGACCCCCTGGTTCGCCTTTCTTCGCTGAGACCACCGCCAAGTACTTTGATATCTCCCCAACTTCCATGTCGCGCGCCCTCTCCTAATCGGCCGGTTTCCCCATGACCACCGGCTTCTGCGTATGCAAGAGCACCTGCGGGGCCGCGTTCTCAGGCGCACGCTCCGGACCGGCATGGCAGCCCACGCACACCCGCTGCTCTCCCCTGCGCGCCCAAAACCAACCCTTCTCCGCCGCGAGGGTTTTCCCCGCCCGGTCCAGCAGCTCGAAGCGCAGCGGCGCCTCCGACGGCGTCTGCACGTAGAACGACCCGTCGGCTTCCACCGGCGCCTTGCCGATCGCCACCGCTTCCCCGCTCAGGTTCATCGACCACACCCGCACTTCCGCCACCGAACCTTTCGGCACCCGCTCCGTTTTCGAAACATAAGAGTTCAGGCACAGCAGATTAGCCCCCTCGCGATCGCCCAGGCTGGAAGGGTGATATGGAACCGCCGGCCGGACGCGCACCGGTGCCGGCTGGTAAGCGTTCGGCCCAGCCACCTTCACCGGCTGCCCCGCCGCCCGTGGCCCGAAACGGCAAATCCAGTACGCGTCCTCGCCTCCCGCCCGATACGCCGCCAGCCACTCTCCGCTGTCGGTCTCCGCTACCGGACCCATGTATTGCCCCTTCGGCAGCGTCAGCTCCAACTGCCCGGCGCGCGCCGAAGTGAACCGCGCCAGCCCCGTGCCGGTCTGGAAGATCGTGTCCCCCGACGCCATTTCCGCCGCCGAGTGCCGGTCCGGCCCATGATCGCACCGCCGCGTTTCCACGCCCGTACCGTCCGCGTATACCGTGTACAGGTCGCGAACCGCCGCCGGTGTGACCGGAAACGCCGCCGGAAACGCCGCTTCGAACAGCACCCGCCCGTCGCGCAGAATGCCGTCGGGGAGGAAGTTACCGGCAAGGTACGTCAGGCGCAGCGCGCTACCGCCCGCCAGCGGCGCAATCTCGATCTGGAATCCCCGCGCCGTCTTGCGCGCGTACACCAGTTTTTGCTCGGCCGCATAGAACGGCCGGATCGAGTCTTCCGCGCCGAAGGTCACCTGCCGCGGTGTCCCGCCCGCCAGCGGAACCTCCCAGATCTGCCACGGCTGGCCGGTCTTCTCCTTGGCGGCGATCAGCACGGTCCTGGCGTCCGGAGAAAGCGCCGCATCCGCCGAAACCGCCAGCGACGGAGCCAGCAGTCGGGATGTCCCGCCCGAGAGCACCTTCACCACCGCGCCGCCGGGAAACCGCTCTCCCCCGCCGAGCGTCGCCTGAGGATCGTATTGCGGCGCCTCGGTATACAGCAACGCACTCGACGGCGCCGCTGCTCCAACCGAAATACCTAACAGACACAAAATCGCCGCTTTCACTGATATCGCCACTTCCACATGAATGGACCCTGTTGTCCTAATTAAACTCAACGGCGCCGTCCGCGCAATCGTATAAACATACTAGGGCATGACCGGAACCAGCCGCACCGCATATCCGCCAGCCGGAGCGAGATGCGGCTTGAGATGCGTGGAGCGATCGACCGTCTGTTTGACGATGGCAGTGTTCTTGGGAAGGCGATCCGCATCGAGGGCGTCCGCGTAGATCTCCGCCCGGTACCGCCCGGCTCCCAGGAAGGTCAAGGGCAAATCCAGGTCGCGGGCCTGCCAGTTGGTCATGCTGCCCAGGAACCACTCGCCGCCGTGACGCCGGGCAACCGTGATGTACTCGCCGGGCGCGCCGTTAAGAACCCTGGTTTCATCCCAAGCGGCCGGCGCGGCCTTAATGAACTCGAACGCCGGCTGATCCTTGTACGCGGCAGGGCAGTCGGACACCATTTGGAAAGCCGCCTGGTAGATGGCGTACATGGCCAGTTGGTGCGCGCGCGTGCCCATCACCATGGGCTCCAGATCGCGCGCTTCAAATTCGGCTTTGGTGACGTTGCGAAAACCGCCCGGGGTGTAGTCCATCGGTCCGGCCAGCATGCGGGTAAACGGCAGTGTCACGTGGTGGTCGGGATTGTCGCGGCTGCCCGCCTTCGACTGTTCCATCCCCGCGACCGCTTCGTATCCCAGCACGTTCGGGTAGGTGCGCTCCATGCCCGTGGGCTTGGTGGCGCCGTGGAAATCCAGCATCAGATGATGTTGCGCGGCCAATTCGGCCACTCGATAATACCAGTCGATGCCGGCCTGGTCGTCGCGTTCGATGAAATCGATCTTCAAGCCGGCCACGCCCCACTTCTCGTACAGCGGAAAGGCATCCTGCATTTGCCTGGCGGTATCGCCATAGCCCAGCCAGATCCACACCTTCACCTTTTTGGACGCGGCATAGCGCACGATTTCCGGTATGTCGACACGGCCATTCATTTTGGTGATGTCGCCTCGGGCGGACCAGCCGGCGTCCACCAGCATGTATTCGAAGCCGGATTGCGCGGCGAAGTCCACGTAATACTTCATGGTGTCGGTGGTGTAGGCGCTCTTGCCGTCGGGCCCCAGGCTGCCGCTCCACCAGTCCCAGGACGCTTTTCCCGGCCGAATCCATGCCGTATCCGCGATGGCGGACTCGGGATTCAGGCTGGTGACCACATTCGATTCGACCAACCGGCCGGGGTCGGTTGCGACTTGGAGGACCCTCCAGGCCGAGTGATGCGGCAGGGTGCCGGAGACCGCGGTTTCCGCGTCGTCCGGATGGGGAGATAGCGTGGACTCGAACCAGTGGCCCGCCCAGCTCCCCGAAGGATTGACCAGGTACATGGAGGCGTAGTCGCGCAGGTCCGCCTCGGTAATGGCCATCCATGCCACCCCGGGCACTTCCATCAACAGCGGCAAACCGACGAGTTGCGTGCTTCTGACGCCGCCCTGGTTGCTCAGGCTGCTGGCCGATAGTTTGATGAATTCGCTCTCGTACATGGACCGGAAATTCGGCAGGAACAGCGCCCAGATGAAGGGGTCCTTGACGATGCGGAACTCGGTGTCCTCTTTTGCAAGACGGAACTCATGAAGGGATGGCTGTTCGGGGACGAGGTATCGAAACGCGACAGCGTCGTCGTATGCCCTGGCCTCCATGACGAGCCTCCGTCCGGGAGCGCCGCGCTCTTCGAGTTCCAGCCGCAGGGCATTATAACGGTTCCGCACTGAACTGGCCTTGCCCGCAATCAGGCGGTAGGTTTCATCCACCTTGGATGGCACCGCATTGACCATGCGGACGTCCTGGCCGAGAGGCGGCTGGTCTTTGAGATCCAGGCGGAGCGCCGAGGGCTCGATCAAGGCCTTGGCTTGAAACGAAACCAGGTAAACCAGTTGCCCTCCTTCAGGGGCGGTACGGAATTCGATTGTCAAACGCCCGTCGGGAGAAGTGAGCGCAGCAACGCCGGCCTGCGCAAACGCCATCGTCACGGCGGCGGATGCGAGCAACAGAAATCGTGTGGTACAGCGCATGTGAAGGATGTTATCACCCGGGCAGGCCAAAGATCCGCCGGCGGGCAAAGCCACGTCTGCCGGGGCGACATCAGGAGTTCAGAGTCTCGGCTCGGCAGCTTGACAGCTTGCGCCACGACTGAAGTGTTACAGTAGTTCGCGTTCGGCCGGATGCACGGTGATTTCGACGTGCTGCGGTTTCAAACCCGGGATCTCGGCGTCCAGCCGGATGACGCCCGCACCCTCGCGAGCCTTCACCCAGATGGCGCCGGCGCCGCCGCTCAACGCGAACGGATTAGTCCCGACGATCTGTCCGGGCCCGGCGATTTTCAACTGCACCGCTCCGGACGACATGGGCCGGCTGTTTCCGTTCTCGTCGATCAGCCGCAGCACGACACGGGTGGCATCGCGGCCATCGCCGGCTAACTCGCGGTCGTCCGGCTCCACGCTCAGAGCCGCATCCACGCCACTGCCGGACATGGTTACCGTCTTAACCAACTTGCCGCCGATGTAACCCTCGATTTTGAGATCGCCCCAGTCCGGCTCATCCGTGATTTCCACCAGGAACGGCGGATATTTGAGATGGCCGTAGGTGGCGCGGTCGGGGTCCGCCTCCCTCTGGAGCCGCCCGTTCACGAAGATCTTCAGATGGTCGCAGTTGGAGCAGATGGGCACGCGGCCGACTCCGCCCGCGGTGGAGCGGTCGCCCTGCGACCAGAAGAACCCGGGCTCCAATACAACCTCCTCGCCGGGGTCGCATTGCGATTTGTAGAAACCGGCGGCCGCCTTGGGTAAGCGGAAAATGTCGGTCACGCCGTGGTAGCAGATCCGGTCGCCGGAGCCGAAATCCCCGTGAGTGTTGTAATCGAAGGCGCACCAGGCGATGCCGCCGGCATAGCGGTCGTCGGAAGCAAGCTGGTTGTGAACGCGCGCATGCCGCAGGACGTGTTCCGCCACGCGCTCCACCTGGTCGAAGCGCTTGGTGGAGAAGGTGTGCCCGACGAACTCGGTGTTGAGGTACAGGGGATGATTGGGCGGGCGCAGCGGGAAGCCGAAGTCGTTCATGGTGAAGACGTCTTCAAGCAGCTCCGAATCATAAAGGTAGCGAATGCCGCCGGTCTGCCTGGTGTCGTCGAGCGAGTGCGCCGACTGGTTGGTGCGGGTATAGAAATCGTGATTGTCCTGCGATTCATTGATGCGCACGCCCCATAGAATAATAGACGGGTGATTCCAGTCGCGGCGGATCATCTCGCCCACGTTGCGGACCGCAAGGTCCTGCCAGCTCAGGTCGCCGATGTGCTGCCAGCCGGGGATCTCTTCGAGCACCAGCAGTCCGATCTGGTCGCAGCGGTCGAGAAACGCCGGCGACTGCGGATAGTGAGACGTCCTGACGATGTTGCACTTGAGCTCGTGCCTGAGGATGTCGGCGTCGCGGCGCTGGACCCGCGCGGGCATGGCTCCTCCGACGAACGGAAATGTCTGGTGGCGATCGAGGCCGCGCAGTTTCACGTGCTTTCCGTTCAGCACGAATCCGGCGGGCGTGAATTTCGCATCGCGGAAACCGATGGTGGTCGTATATTCGTCATGCGAGCCGTCGGGATTGGACAGTTTCACCCGTACCTGATACAGCTTCGGGCGTTCCAGATCCCAAAGCTGGACGTCGCCGGCGCGGTCGATGGTGACTTCATGATATTCGCCGCCGGAATTCTCCGCGGGTGCTTCCTGGGTTGCCAGAACATGGTCGCCGTCCCGCAGCTCGACGGCGAGTTTCGCGCCGGCCGCCACCGGTCCGTCGAGCCAGCAGCGGACCTCCAGGCCGCGCTCGGGCTCCGCCACACGAATAGGCCGCGCAAAGACGTTGGCGATAAACGTCTTGGGCACGACGCGCAGGCGAACGTCGCGATAGATGCCGCCAAACGTGAGGTAATCGATTCGGCCC
Organism: Bryobacteraceae bacterium; assembly: GCA_052148435.1. Taxonomy (GTDB): domain Bacteria; phylum Acidobacteriota; class Terriglobia; order Bryobacterales; family Bryobacteraceae; genus JBEKYD01. Next base: position 100,421 of record JBKQIF010000115.1, on the reverse strand, counting down.
CCGAACGGTGGTATGTCGGCGCGTTCGGTGGAGTCCAACTTCAAGGCGAGGACGTTGTCGGCGTCGAAGCGCAGGTGATCGGTGAGCTCCACCGCGAAAGGCGTATAGCCGCCCCTGTACTCCGGGAAAGCATGTCCATTGATCGCGACTGTGGAAGCCGTCATCGCGCCGTCGAAATCCGCGAATACGCGCCTGCCGCGCCATGCCGCGGGCGCGCGGAAGTGCCTCCGGTACACGGATAGAATTTCGTACGCGCGATCGTCGAAGCTGTGCCACGGCAGACGGACGTTCGAGTGCGGCAAAGTGACGCGCTCGAATTTCGAATCGTCGAACCCCGGTTGGAGGGCGGCGTCTTCCGCATGCGGGAGAAAACGCCAGTTGCGGCTCAATTCATAGCTCCGGCTCACGGCCGGACTCGGCGTGTCGTGCCCGGCTGGGGAGCTGGTCTGGGCTCCTGCCTGAGAAATCGCCGCCGCGGCTCCGACGAGGAACGAGCGCCGATCGAAATTGGATGTACTCATAAGTGGCAACAACATATCACACGGCGGTTTCGCGCGCATTCCACCCGGGGACCGATGGCAGGTTGCGAGTCTCCCGATCCCGTGGAATCCGACTTGAGCCAGATTGGGCTGGTCTTACTGTTCCACGATAGCCACGCCCCAGGGGTCGAGCGAAATCTCACCGCCGGTGGCCACCGGAAGCCCCGACAGCAACTCCGTGCCACCGGGGTAAGCATAGGATACGCGCTGCGGGGCGGCGGAAAAATTGAAGAAGTAATGGAGCGTTTTACCGGCGCGGTTGACGCCGTGTTTCACGCGCACGGCGGCAGGCAGCTTCCGATCGGGCCCGGTGAGCTGGGCCTGATCGAGGACGCGCTCCAGCAGTTTTCGCTGCAACTCATCGCTCAAGACCGTTCCCTCGTATGTCACCATGCCCTTGCCAAAGTGGTTCTCGGTGATGGCGGGATACTTTCCGAAAAAGGGGTGGTCGTAGTACGCCAGCGGCTTCGCCGTATCGAGCAGAAGCATTTCCGCCCAGTCGCTGACCTGGTTGGCGGCACGGGCCTGGAACGGGTCGCCCTTGAGCGCGAGGGGCTTGGCCAGATTCGAAAACTCCTGGTAATGGAAGCCGGCGGCCTCGCGGAGCGGCCCCGGAGCCATGGCCACGCGCACTGTCGAGTACTCGTCGCAGAAACCGCTCTTGAGCGTGAGCACCAGGTGCCCCCCGTTTCGAACGTAATCGACCAGGCGCTGGAGGAGCGCGTCGCTGGCGATATACAGGGGTGGCACCACAATCACCTTGTACGCGCTCAGATCCTCGGTTTCGGGGAAGACAAAATCCACTCCGGCATTCAAACGGTAAAGCGCGTGGTAAAGACGGTGCAGCTCCAGATCGTAGCCGCCGGGGTTATTCCAGGGCATGTCGCTGGGCGGATGCGACAGCAGGAACGGCATATAATCGGTCCCGCGGCGCGAGTCGTTGCTGTAGAGCAGCGCCACCGGTTGCGAAGTTTTCAGGTCGACCAAATGGGAACCGATGCGCTGCAGCTCATGGGCGGTTCGCGCCACCTCGTTATACGGCCGGCCGGGTTCCAGATCGTGCGACAACACGCCTTTCCAATAAGTTTCCTGCCCGTAGTGCAGCGAGTGCCAGTGCCAATACTCGACCATGTTGGCCCCGGTAGCTGCCATGGCGTAGACATCCTGGCGCAACTGCCCATCATAAGGCGGAAACTGCGAGCGCGAGTCCCAACCAATGGTCTGGGCGTTGATTTCGGTAACGAGATAATTGGTGCGCTTCAAAGAGCGCGCGAAATCGCCGCCGTAACTGGACCCTTCGCCGTCGTATAAGTCCTGAGTAGGATGGTAGGGATTGATGCCGACGATATCCAGATGTTTCGAAATCGCGTACTCATTGACGCTGGAGCGGGTGGCGCCGCCGAAATCCTGCATGATGAATTGATCCGGGCGAACATACTCGCCCAGGAGCGAATACTGCCATGCCAGGAAGTCAGTCGTCAGCGAGTCCTGGTAGCGATCCCATTCCAGCTTCCAGCCGGGATTCAGGATGCCGTCGCGGGGAGGAACCTCGGACCAGTCGTGCAGGCTCTGCCCCCAATAGACGAGGCCCCAAAGCTTATTGAGACGGTCGGCAGTGGAGAATTTCCGCTGGAGGTACCGAACGAAACCGGCCTCCACGTTGGGGCCCGCGGTGCCGTTCGAAGATGTCTCATTGTCGATCTGGTAGCCGATGACGGCGGGATTATCGCGATAATGTTCCCCGATCTTGCGAATGACGCGCTCGGAGTATCGCAGGAAGTCGGGGTTGGTAACGTCCATGTTTTGGCGCAGGCCGTAGGTGGCCTTGCTGCCGTCTATCCGGGCCACCAGGATTTCCGGGTGCTTCTTGAACATCCACGGCGGAATCGAATAAGTAGGCGTGCCCATGATGACGCGGATATGCGCACGCGCCAGGCGCTCGACGATCCGATCCATCCAGGCGAATTCGAAGCGGCCGTCCTCTGGCTCCCAGAGACTCCAGGTCGATTCCCCCACGCGGACCACATTGATCCCGGCCCGCTCCATCAACTGGACGTCTTTCTCGAGACGATCCTCCGGCATGTACTCTTCATAGAACGCCGCGCCATAGAGGAACGAGTCCATCCGATCGGGAGCAAAACGCGTCTGTTTCTGCTGCTGTGCAAGAGCGCCCCAAATGCACAACAAAGCGCCGGCCGGCGCCGCCAGCGAGACGAGGCTGCGAAATCGAGGAGTCTTCATAGGACGCTTATGCTATCAGAGCGCTGGCGGGGGGGGGAGCGAGGGTTTGCGATGGTGGGCCGGCAGATTGTGGGGCGGGCTCCAAAGGGGGCGTTGTGCATTTTTGTGCACGGGGTGAAGCTTGCCGGGACGATCTTGGGTTGGAAATGGGATCGTGCGATAGAGCATAAGTGGTTGGTAGCACTTGGGTTGCATAGGAATAATGGCTTCGTTCGGTAAACGGCGGCTTGGGTTCGCCTTTTGTGCATTTTTGTGCATTGGTTTCCGACTGCAATCGGCGGTTGTGGGTGTGTCGCCAACCGGTCCCGAGCGGAATTCAACCCCGGTTTCGATTCCGATTTGTGCATTTTTGTGCATCCGTCGCCTCGCCAGTGCCTTACCCGGCCACACGGAAAGCGCTGCCGGGCCGGAGCGCCCGCAGTCGAAGCATCCGGTCGTTCCGCACTCGTCCTCACCCAGCCACCAGGGTACGACGACGGCGGCGCGCCGATAGCGCCAAGTACTTTGTGCTCAATGAGAAAATACATGTGACTCGCATTCGCCACTTGTCTGTTTCACCCTGTGGGCCCGGACCATCGCTTCGGCAGAAACCTCTCGGGCAGACCACAGAAAACGATGGTCTGCCCCGCAGTGACCCGCCGACGGCGTCACATGATGGCCCAGTTTCAACGGTCAGCGCGACTCCAGCTCCTGCAATGCGCGCGTGGCGACCGGATCGCCGGGCTTACGCGCCAATAGCCGCTGCATCACGTCCTTCGCTTTGTCCCGCTCCCGCAGCGATACGAACAAACGTCCCAGGTTCAGGTAGAGCGTCTCGTCGTCGGGAGCGACCTCGATTCCGTATTGAAAGGCGGCGATAGCGTCATTGGGCTTGCCGGTGTTGATGTAGAGCACGGCCAGGTTGTTGATGGCGGAAGCGTCGTCGCGGCGCAGCGAGATTGCTTTTTCGAAAAGAGCGCGGGCTTCATCGGCGCGGCCCGCCTTGGCCAAGAACAGGCCCAGCTTGTTGGCGGCATCCCCGCTACGCGGATCAACGGCAAGGGCGCGGCGGTAGAGTTGTTCGGCTTCGGCGGCGTTTTGCAGTTCTTCCTCGATAGCGCCGGCATTCACCAGAGCGTACGGCAGATCGGGGTCGAGGGCCAGCGCCCGTTGATACAGCTTCAGGGCCTCGCGCGGGTTGCCGGACGCGGCCTCGACACCGCCGAGATCGTTCCATGCCTCGGGTTGAGTGGGGTCCAGCTTCGCAGCGCTTTCGAGCGCCTGCCGCGCCGGCGCCAGGCGGTTCGCTTCAAGGTGAATGCGGCCGATGGCGAGGAGGGTTCTGGCATTGTTCGGAGAGCGGAGGCGAGCTTCCTCGAGATAGGGGAGGGCATGCTCGGGGTAGCCTGCCATCAGCATGGCGCCGCCGATTTTGAAATAGTCGCGGGTGGGCATGCCGAGAAAGAAGCCGCCGAACGGCAGGGCACGCGCATCCGGCACGGCTGCTTCGACAGCGCGCCAATCGGCCTCGACGGCGGAGGGCTTCGGCGTATCTTCGTAGACGCGGCGAACGCGGCCGGCGGCATCGATGAGCATCCAAAACGGGGTGGCAAGGTCCGTCCGGTAGTCGAACAGATAACGGCGGAAGATGGCGTAGGCCGCGGCGAGATCGGCAGGAGCGGCGCGGAGATCAAGCGCTTGCGTCGGGACCGGGAATGCCGGCAGCGACTCGCCTGCGTGCAGCACGAGCAGCGCCGGACCGCGCCGCTTTTCCGGCAGCGGCACCGGTTCCCGCAGCCAGGTGGTGTACAGGCGCGACCGGTTGTCCGCACGGATCGGCGCACCGGCAGGAAAATCGGTCCTCTGCCGCAGGCGCTCAGACCGGAATTCGGCGACGCCTTCGGTCACTTCGTAAAGGTACCCGGCGTCGAGGGGAGGAAGTTCCTGCACCAGGCCCGAGGGCCAGACGATACGCACCTTTTCCGCACGCTTGCGGTCACCAAGGCCGAAATGCAGCCGTTTGGTGTGCTGCGACAGGTACGCCGATCCGGCCACGACCCACTTTACCTGGCCGTCCACTTCCAACCTGGCGCCCACCGCGTCGCGGTTGGATTTGGTTCCGCGCAGTCGAAACACAATGCGTTCCCTGGCCGAGCCGCAAACATTTTGGAAGATGCGGAGCTGCGGGCCCATGCGGCTTTTGACCGCCAGATCCAGGTTGCCGTCGCCATCGAAATCGAGCAACGCGAAGGCGCGGCTGTCTTCGGCCAGATCGATGCCGCTGATTCCGGAGAAATCGTAGAAGCGCCGGCCGCGGCGGGCGTAGAACACATTCGGCTCCGGGCCCGCCCAACTGTAGTCGCCGCGGACCAACTGGTTGATGGCGTTCCATCCGTTTTCGTAGGCGGTGGAGCGGATCGCCGTGACTGGCGACTTTGCCACTACCTGCCGGTAGAAGTAGCTCATCAGGTCGGTGCGGCTGTTGTTGGTGAGCATGCCGCAGGCGATATAGATCTCGGGCGTTCCGTCGTTATCGAAATCGCACCCGTCGCAGGACCACGACCAGTGGCCCATTTCGATGCCCTCGGAATCGCCGGTGTAGGTGAACGTGCCGTCGCCTTGATTATGAAAGAGCGAATTGCCCTTCACGTGCCGCTGGTAAACTGCCCGCAAGGAAGGGTCCTCCTTGGCGGGGCCGAATGCGGGATCGTGCGTGATTCTTTGGCCGGTGGCGCTCCACATATTCGAAACCAGCAGGTCGGGGCGCCCATCGCCGTCGTAATCGAGCCAGGCCGCGCTCATGCCCGGGCCGACATCGTCCACTCCAGCCTGTTCGGCCACATCGCGGAAATGCCCGTTGGTGTTGCGGTACAGGTTTTTCCGGCCGAAGTCGTTGGCCACATAGAGGCCGGGCCATCCGTCTCCGTTGTAATCACACCAGGCGCCGGCGAAGCTGAACCGGTTATTGTTGTGGTCCATTCCGGCGGCCGCGGTCACGTCTTCGAAACAAGGCGGGTCGCGATCCAGGCAATTGCGGAACAGGAAATTCGGCGGTCCGTTGCGGGCGTCGTGATAGGGTGTCGGATACTTATACTGGGCCTCGCTCTGAAAGTAGATATAGGAACACAGATACAGATCGAGCCGTCCGTCGCGATCGTAATCGGCGGCGGATACGCTTGTGAATGTGCCTTGGGCGGGCGTTTGAAAGCGGAATGCGCCATCGAGCGGAGTGAACTTCCCCTTACCGTCGTTGAGAAAGAGCACGGGTTCGGTGGGGCGAACGAGCACCAGGTCCTGATGGCCGGAGTTGCGCAGGTCTACGAAGAGCGCGCTGGTAGTGTTGTCGAGAATGTCGAGTCCGAATTCTCGGGAGACGTCGCGGAAGCGGCCGTTGCCATCATTCTTATATAGGCGGTTCGGCAGGCCTCCGGGCTGGCAGATATAGATTTCGTCGACCCCGTCGTTGTCGATGTCGCCAACGGCAATTCCATTCTCCCCATAGACGTCGACGCCCGTAGCCGGGTCGAGGCGCGCGCGCCAGTAGGGAACGCCCTTGGCTAGCTGCTCATGAAAAGAGCCGACTCCGGCAAATGCCGCGCCAGTGACGTCACGGAACCAGGGGCGGTCCCCGCTGGTCACGGTTTCTTCGACCGGCTCCAGGTGGGTAACGGCGCCTTCGTCCCAGGCAAATTTCCAGATGCCGACACGATGCTCCAATCGACCGGCGTTGGCGCCGCGAACGTCGTATCGGATCAGGCCGCCGGGCAGAGAATAGAAGACCGCCCGGCGTACGGTTCCCAGGGAAGCGCGCCATTTTCCCCAGCCAGCGGCCGGTGCTCCGGAGCCATCGAAAACGGCAACCGCCACGTCGGCGGCGATTTTCCGATACGCTGACGGCGCGGGGGACGCGCCGGTGCAGCCCGCGGCGAATGGCAGATCGCCGGCGGACAGGCCGGAAGCCAGACGCATTTCCAGCTCCATGGCCGGCTTCTCTGCCGGGAATTCGTCATACCCCGGCTCGGCAAATGCCAGCACCGACGCGTAAGGGGGCTGATGCCTGAACTTGACCGGAAACGGCGGAGCGGCGTGTCCGCGCGAGACGAAGAGCGGGGCGGCACAGACGCCGAGGAAGTCGCGCCGCTTCATGGGAGGGGCTTGCCCGTTGCCATTGAGCCAAGTCTATCACTCGGAACTCCCGACATCGCGGAATTTGGGTTGAGGTATGTTGCGGCCTCGCCGAGGGACGGCCGGGCCGCCGCAGGCCGAGGGACTGCCCCACTGAGCATCATCAAGAGGACCGGCGACAAGATCGCCGGCGCTACTGAGGAAGACCATGCCGATCACTCGACGCGGCGCGGCTCTTCGATGGTTTGAACGCGATTCACTTCCAGGTCGCGGCGATCGCTCTTGACGCCGCTGGGCCAATCGATCTCGATGTGATCGATGCGGGTGGCCGCGCCCAGTCCGAAATGCAGGCGCAGATCGCTCTGGGAAAGATAGCTGCCGCCGCTGCGCACCTCGGCGCTCTGTGTCATGCCGCCGGCGGTCAAGCGAACCCGCGCACCGATGGCGGAGCGGTTGGACGCGGTGCCGGTGAGCTTCAACAAGACCCAGTTGCCGGGGGGGCGGTCGGCGAGGCGAAGCAGCGAGGGCGCTTCGCCCTGATTGTTGGTCAGGATCTCGAGCGCGCCATCGTTGTCGATGTCACCCACGGCGAGCCCGCGCGCCGAGTGCGCCGCCGCGATTCCCGGCCCGGCCTGCGCGGAGATGTCCGCGAAGCGGCCGTCGCGGAGGTTATGGTAGAGAATGGCGCGCTGGCGGAAGCGCAGGTCGGCGCCCTTGCGATCGATCTCGGGAAACACGTGGCCGTTGACCAGAACCAGATCGGCCCAGCCATCGTTGTCGAAGTCGAAGAACTGGCATCCCCAACTCACGTAGCGGGTGTTGGCGCCCATCCCGGCGGCGATGGTCCGCTCCTGGAAATTGCCTTCGCCTTCGTTGTTGTAGAGGGTTTCGCGTTCGTCGGAGAAGTTGGTGCGGAAAATGCTTTGCCGGCCGGAGTGGTTGTAGTCGGCCGCCGCCGCGCCCATGCCGGACATGGCCCTGCCGTTCTCGTCGAAGGCCACGCCGCGCAGCAGGGCTTCCTCGGAGAAGGTGCCGTCGTGCTGATTCATGTAGAGCAGCGAGGGCGTCTGGTCGCAAGGCACGAAGATGTCCGGCCAGCCGTCGCCGTCGAAGTCGGCCACCAGCGCGGACAGGCAGTAGCTGCGGTCGGGCGCGGCGATGCCGCTCTTGGCCGAAACGTCGGTGAAGGTGCCATCGGCATTGCCGTGGTAGAGAATGTTGTGGTCGAAGGGCAGGCCGCGCGGTCCGCAGTTGACGGCCAGCCCCAGGTACCAACAGTAAGCATTGGCGCCGGGCTTGGGCGTCGAGTCGAAGCCGAACTGGAGATAGTTGGAGACAAACAGATCGAGACGGCCGTCGCGGTCATAGTCGAGGAAGGCGCAGCCGGTGTTGTAGCGCACGCGATCCTGAACGAGGCCCGCTTCGCGCGTCACATCGCGAAAGCGTTTGCCGCCTTCGTTGCGATAGAGCACGTTCTGGCCCCAGTAAGTGACGAAGAGATCGGTATAGCCGTCGTTGTCGTAATCGCCCGCGCAGACGCCCTGCGCCCAGCCGGTGCGAGTAATTCCCATCTCCTCGGAGACGTCGCGGTAGCGGCCCCCGCCTTCGTTGTGGTAGAGGCGCGAGGGCGCGCCGTCGCCGCTGGCCACGAAGACGTCGAGCAAGCCGTCGTTATCGTAGTCGAGGAAGCCCACGCCGCTGCCGGTGGTTTCGATGATGTAGGTCTTGGATTCCATGCCGCCGTTGGGCGCGACGCGGGTTAAGCCGAGGGCGGCGGCTTCGTCGCGGAACTGCGGCGACCACCCGGCGGCGAAGGCTGCCGCCAGGGCAGCGCCCAGGAACAGAGCAAGGGCGGCTCTCATTTCCCGGCCGGCGGTTTCTCGCCGAGCTTCTTCAGAAAGTCGCTGAACTCGCCCTCCGGCGTCTTGTGCAGTTCGTCGAGGCGCGCCTTTTCGCGCCGCGCATCGTCCATGCGGCCGCTGTTGCGATAGGCGATCATGAGCGCGTAGTGACCCGCTTCGCTGGCGGGCGCGAGTTGCACGGCCTTCTCGAGCAGCGGAATGGCCTCGGCGCTGCGCCGCTCCTCGTTGCGCAGGGTGCCGAGCGCGCAGAGAGCCTCGACGAAGTCCGGGCGCAGTTTGAGTGCCTGCTCATAGCGCGCGTCCGCTTCGGCCGGGTGCTGGCGGACCTGCAGGATGCGAGCCGCCTGATAAGTGGCGACGGCGTCGGAAGGGTTCATGGCAAGCTCGGCTTCGATTTCCTGAAGCGCGCGGTCGAGCGTCTCCGCCGCGTGCGAGCTGTTCAGCAATGCGCGCGCCAACTGAAAGTGCAGGTTTAACGCGCGCGGGTTCTTGGCGATGGCCTTGCGGTACTCCTCGGCGGCTTCGGCGTACTGGCCCTGGGTTTCGAGGATCTCGGCGGAGAGCTGGTTGACGCGGAACGAGGACGGGGCCTTCTCATAAAGCTGCCGGATGGTTTCATTCCAGGCGCGCATCTGGAGGCGCGCGGTTTCGTAGAGCACGTCGGCGTCGGCTGGGTCTTTGGCGCGGAGGCGGTCGAGGATACCGGCAGCTTCATCCAGACGGCCGGCGGCGAGGCGGCAGCGGGCCAGAGCCAGAGCGGCGAGTCTTCCGAGCGCGGCGTCGTTCCCGGCGTTGCTCCCGGCGGCCTTGGCGAGCAGCGGTTCGGCGTCGGCGCAACGGCCGGTAGACGCCTGTACCAGAGCCAGCAGGGATGCCGCGCGGGCGTCGCCGCCGCCCTGGGCGACGGCCTTGCGGAAGCTGCGCTCGGCAGTGACGTAATCGCCTTTGTTGTAGGCTTCGAGACCTTCCACGAGGAGGTTGCTTTGAGCGGCCAGGCTGGCCGCGAGCGCAAAGACGGCATAAGTGGCGCTTAGTTTAATGGCCGGCATCGTCGATCACCAGGTCCAGGTTGGCAAAGCCGTGACGCGCGGCGCCTTCGAGATAGCGAAACTCGAGCAGCGGCGGGCGTCCCGGCGCGATCTGCCGTTGGGCGCCGAGGCGGTCGCTCAAGCCGCCGGCCTCTAGCACGCGGCCCGAGCGCGTCACATCGTCGATCAAGTCGTGAATCCGCGTTTCGGCGCTGGGGGGCTCATCGGGCGATTCGGTCAGCCTCTGGTGCTCGTCCCGCTCGCGGGCGGCGTCCTGCTTGTGGCCCAGCCGTTCGTAGACGCGCGCCAGTTGAAAGTGCGCGCCGGGCTGCCGCGGATCGAGCGCCACGCTGCGCTCCAGCTCGACGGCGGCCGCGGCATACTCGCGTTTGCGCTCCAGCAGGCAACCCAGTTGATAGTGGGTCTCGGCTCGGTTGCCGTCGAGCGACCGGGCCCGCTCGAGCAGTTGGATGGCTTGTTCCGCCCCGGGCGGAAAACCTTCCGGAGCGAGTCCCGCCACCAGCGCCTCGGCATAGAGAAGACACGCGCCGGGATCGTCCGGATGGCGGGCGTGATACTGGCGGAACCGCTCGATAACCTCGGGGAGGCGGTCGCCGGCCTGGTCCAGCATGCGGCTGAGAAACAGATAAGGCTGCGCCACGTCGGGCGCAAGCGCGATGGTTTTCAGAAACTGGTCCACGGCTTCGGGAAAGCGGCGCAAACCATAGGCGCAGACGCCGGCCGCAAGCTCGATCTGCGGGCTGCGCGCAAAGACTTTGCGAGCATTGGCGATGGCCTCGCCGGCACCGGCGAAGTCCTGGCGATCGAGGTACATCTGGACCAGCAGAAAGTGCGCATTCTCATCGTAGGGCGCGAGCTTGACGGCCGCCGCCAAATGCTGGGCGGCGTGCTCCCAATCCTGTTTGCCCTGGTACGCCTGGCCGAGCACGGTGTGCAGTTCCTGGCTGTCGTCGACCGCCAGCCCTTGCGTGCCTGCCACAATGGCGCGGTCAAATTGGCCGGCTTCCAGGTACATCGCGGCCACGCGCCTCCAGGCGGTTTTGTCGGCGGGCTGAAGTTCCGCGTAGCGCGCCTCCAAATCGGCGGCGCGCTTCAGATCCGGCTGAAGACCGGTGAACAGGAAGGCCAGGCCGTGAAGCACATCGGGGTCCCGGGCGCCCAACTTTTCGGATTGGGACGCAGCCGCGAGCGCAGCCGTACCGTTCTTGCGCCGGGCATAGGTTTGCGCCAGCAGCATCCATGCGCGGGCATTGCCTGGATCCTTGGCGGTCAGCGCTTCGAGGCTCGCTTCGGCCTCGGCCAGGTCGCCCGAAGCCAACGCCGCTCCGGCCTCCCGATAGGGATTGGGCGCCGCCGACTGCGGAGCCAACAACAGCGCGGTCACGAGCCACAACATCTGGGATACTCTCTCCAATCCAGCATAGCCCAAGAAGGAGGGTGCGCGACAAGAGAGCAGGGGCTGTCCAGGTGCACGCCAGCCGACAAAATCGGAGCGTATCCTGTACTTACACATTGGCCAGTGGTGGGGTGTGTTGGCGCGCAACGCCTTTACCAGCGCGCCCCGGTGTCGAAATTGTTTACGAGCCTAACTTTTTCAGCAGCCACGCCATGTTCCGTCCCAGCACTTTCATGGTGCGGATGCCTTCCTCGTCTTTTTCCACCTCGCCGGGTTCCCGCCCGATCCCGATGTTCCAGTAGGACGAGCCCGGTACGATCATCTCGCTGATCAGGAAAAAGTGGTTCAGGGCATCGAACGCGTGCATCGCCCCCGCCCTTCGCACCGCGATCACCGCCGCCCCCACCTTGCGGCGGAACATGCCGCCATTGGCGTTCCCGACCATGCACGCACGGTCGATTAGCGCCTTGATCTCCGGCGAGACGTCGGCCACGTAGGTCGGCGAACCGAGGACAATACCGTCCGCTGCCGCCATTTTTTCGATACAGGCGTTCCCCACATCGTTGTTCTGCGCGCATCGCCCGTCTTTTCGGGCCGAGCACTCGCGGCACGCCAGGCAACCATGGATCTTCGATCCACTCAGTTCCACCAGTTCGGTTTCAATGCCTTCCTTTTCCATTTCGCGAAGCACGTAGCGGAGCAGGATTGCAGTATTGCCGCCTCGTCTCGCACTGCCGTTAAAAGCGATCGCCTTCATATCAGACCTTTCGTTCCGAAACCCTATTGTCTCTCCTAGCGGGTCTCGCGTCGCGGACAGACGCTCTTCCCAGGCAGTTTGGGTTCGGCTCCCGGCCGTTTCGTGTTCCCAGCGCGGCGACGCCCGCCGGCAGCGCCGCTCACGCACCCTTGCGCGGCGCACGGGAGTCGGGACCTGCCGTGATTGGCTGGCCGTTCGGGGACGCCAGGAAAGTACCGCATCCGAAGTGTAGGGGTTCGTGTATACTTTCGTATGTCTTGTTCCGGCGGGGCCCCAGGACTATTGTCGGGTAGGACAGAGTAAATAATGACCCAACACTGCCAGGTCTGCCTGGCACAACACGATGAAGAGATCCGCGGGCTGAACAAAAAGCGTGCCCGCCGTTACCTGTCCCCGGGAGATACCGCAACCTCATGATCTCTCGCCGCTCGGTTCTGAAAGGCGCGGCGCTATCCCTGGGTGCGCCGATGATCAACCGTGGCCGGTTCTCCGTTTTTGCCCGGAGTGAAACGGAATATTCGGCACGCGCCGTGGACCTGGTTCGCCGCTCCACGGTGATCGACATGCTGGGCCTATTGACCTTGGACTATAGGAAACTGTTGGTCTGGGAAAACCATCCGGGCCGGTTCCGGCAAGCCGATTTCGTCCGGTTGAGAGATTCGGGAACGACCGTGTTCCACCCCGCCGTCGGGTACACCGCGGGAGACATCTACACGGAGTCAATGAGGGACATTACCGGGTGGAACGCGCTCATCGCGGCGCACGGGGAGCAGTTCCAGCGCATCGAGAGAGTCGCCGATTTCAAACAGGCAAAGGCTCTCGGCAAGATCGGCATCCTGATTGGCCAGCAGAACTCCGCGCATTTTCGAACCGTCGAGGACGTAGACCGCTTCTATGAGCTGGGCCAGCGGGTCTCGCAGCTTACTTATAGCGGTAACAGGATCGGCGGAGGATCTTCCGACCCGCGAGACTGTGGCCTCAGCCAATACGGCGTTCAGATCGTGGAGCGCATGAATGAAGTTGGCATGGCCGTGGATATTTCGCATTGCGGCGACCGGACCACGATGAATGCTATCGAAGCATCTCGAAAGCCTGTCTTCGTTACCCACTCCAACTGCCGCGCGCTGGTTCCGGGTAGTCCCCGCTGCAAAACGGATGAAGCAATCAAGCGTATGGCGGCGACGGGAGGCGTCATGGGTATTACCATGGTCCGCTCCTTTGTTCGGGCCGCGGGACGAGTCACCATGGAGCATGTACTGGATCACTTCGACCATCTGACCAAACTGGCCGGGGTGGAGCACGCCGGCATAGGGAGCGACGTCGATCTGGACGGACGGGATATTCGCGTTCGTCCCACCAGGAGATTCGACCTGGATGGAATCGACTATGCAAAGAAAATCTACGATCTGGCCGAAGGCCTGGTGAGCCGGAACTATTCCAGCCGGAACATCGAACTCATTCTGGGTGGGAATTTCGAGCGTGCGCTCACCGAGACGTGGACTGTTTAGGCTGGACCTCGCTCAGGCTGGCGCCTGGCTAGGTGCGGGCGCCTCGTTTCAGCCACCGGGCCGGTAAACTCGCGGAGCCGGAGCATATCCGGACACGGGAAACCCGCCCGGCGACTCCATCGTGGGAGGGCGGGGATAACCACCGTAAACTAAAAGACGCGATAGGGAATTACGGCCGGCGCCAGCAGGAGGCTCATCAGCTCGTCATCCAGCTTGACCAGGGTGAGCGACGCGCCGGCCATATCGAGCGAGGTGCAATACTCGCCCACATAGCTTCGGGCCACCTGAATGCCTTGCGCCGCCAGCCGCTCGTGGGCGATTCCATAAAGCAGGTAGAGTTCGGCGATCGGCGTCCCACCCAGGCCGTTGATCATCAGCGCCACCCGGTCTCCCGAGCCGAACGGCAAATCCGGCATGACCGCCTCCAGCAGCAGGGATACCACCTCGTTTGCCGACGCCTGTTTGGCGCGGCGCCGTCCGGGTTCGCCGTGGATTCCGACCCCCACCTCCATCTCGTCTTCGGCGATCTGAAACAGCGGTGAACCTTTGGCCGGCGGCGTACACGAGCTCAAGGCGATCCCCATGGTGCGGGTGACGCTATTGACCCGCTTGCCCAGCGCGACCAGCGAGTCCAGCTCCGCGCCGCACTCGGCGGCCGCGCCCACGGCCTTCATGACGAAGAAGTTCCCGGCCACTCCGCGGCGGCCGACGGTGTGGGTCGAGTCCTTTACGGCCACATCGTCGTCGATGAGGAGCGTCTCCACGCGAATCCCGTCGGCCTCGGCCATTTCGCGAGCCATGTCGAAAGCCAGCCGGTCGCCGGTATAGTTGTTGACCAGGTGGAGGACGCCTTTCTCCGACTTCATCAACTTGGTGGTTTCGTACACGTAATCGACCGGAGGCGCCGAGAAAACATCGCCGGGACAGGCGGCGTCCAGCATGCCTTTGCCCACCAGCATGACGTGGGCCGGCTCATGGCCCGAGCCGGAGCCCTGCACGATGGATACTTTCCGGCTGCTGGGCGCATCGGCGCGCATGATCAGGTTGTACTCCGGCACATAGCGCAGCTCGGCCGGGTTCGCGAGCGCGATTCCCTTCAACATCTCGGGTACGAACTGCTTGGGGTCATTGACGAATTTTCTCATGAGTATCCATTGCGCCTTTCGATGAACCATACTCGCGCCAGGCGGCGCTTACGCGGCTGGCAATCACTCCGATCGCAACCGCACCCGGATCCGGAGAGCCGATGCTGCGCTCTCCCGTGTAGGAAGCCCGGCCTCGTTTGGCAAGCATACCGGAGGTCTCCGCCGCCGCACGCTCGGCCACCTGAGCGGCGTTGGCCAGGGCTTCGGCTGCGCCTGCCGCCAGGTCCGCTTCCAGGCGGTCGATTGCCGGAACCAGGGCATCCAGCAAGGTCTTGTCTCCCAGCGAAGCGCCTCCGCGCGCCACTATCCCCTCCACGGCGGCGCGCAGCATCGCCACGACGTCGGCCCCGGAGAGCGCGGCCTTCGCCCCGGCCGCGGTTCCGGCGCGCAGAAACGCCGTCCCCCAGATAGGGCCGGATGTTCCACCCACGCGGCTCGCGATCGTCAGGCCGACTTTCTTGAGAAAGGCCCCGGGGCTCGAACGGTCGAACCCGCCGAAGCCCTCCAGGACCTTTTCGAAACCCCGCGCCAGGGAATAGCCGAAATCGCCGTCGCCAACCACGGAATCCAATTGACAGAAGTAGGTCTCGTTGGCGACGGCGGTCTCCGCGATGGTCCGCACCACCAGTTCCACCGCGGGCAGGGATGAGTGTTCCATACTCAGTGAGCCGCTGCCTTCCCGCCGGAGAAGACGCGAAAACAACCCCCAGAGTGTTGGTGGGAGGCATTGCGAGCGTGATGGTTCACACTTGATTGTCTCGCACAATACGGTGGCAGACTTGCCGGGGCGGCCCCTCCGCCTACACAAACCATCGAGAGTCCTGCCCTCACGCTCAATAACGGTAAATCGTGAGGTGCACGATGGAAGGGTCGTTCCCGAAGCGAAGCCCCTGGCCAGACTGATTCCGCTTGGCTTGCTCCACCAGGCTATAATCGAGCGACGTGTCGTCGCCGTTCAGCCGGCGGCCCGGAACCCAGCGGCCATGCACGTAGCTGCCCTCTTCAAGCGTCGAAATGGATGCCGTCTTGGGCCCGGGCGTATTGGGATGGAAGGTGATCTGCCCACCGGACCCCATGACGACGAACTCGTCGGGACCCGTCAAGATGAACATCGCATAGCCGGTGGATGAGTTAAACGCGCCCTGTTCGGGCCCAACGCCGGTCTGACCGCGCCCGCCGGCTGCCTGCTGGTTCGCGGGCTGCGCACCGGGGCCCCGTCCCGGCTTAAGCTCGAACGTGTAGCCGCCCAGTTCCACGCTCCCCGATTGCTTGTCGGGGTCCACCACGGCTGCACTGATGGTGCCCTTCGATTGCCCTTCGAGGATCAGCGGCGCAAGCTGCCCGAGTACGTTATAAGCGCGCGCCAGCGGCGTGTTGCCGTCGGCGGAACGCTCATAGGCGAACGGCGAAAAACCGATCAGGTCGTGTCTGCCGAATGCCCACACGGCATAGCCCGGGTCGGGCCGCGTTTCCGGGATGAACAGAGGGTTGCCCGCACGGTGGAACAGCGAGGCCCACTCGGAGAAGACCGGCCGGTAGATGCACGGAGTAAGGATATCGATGTGCGGCGCGGCGGCTTGCCAGATGTTGAGGGTATCGGCCAGTGCCGCGCCGCTCGAGTACTGGCCGGCCCAGTCGCCCAACGCAGCGTTCACAAACGTCGGGATGGGATACTCCGCTTTTCCGGCCGCCGCGACCTGGTCCATGTAGCGGGCGTAATACCAGGACATGAAGATGCCGTCGGCCCGGCGGTCGCTGCCGAAGACTTCCCGCCACGTGCCCGAGGTCCTGTTGTCGTTATCTGCCCACTGCTTGCGAATCTCGGGAATGAGCGAGTCGCGGTTCTTCGCCAGGTAGTCCATCAGCTGTTTGGGAACCGGCCCGTTGAGCGCCTTATCCGCTTCCGGCGCGTGGTCGCGAAGAGTGCCGCGAATGCCCACCTCGTTCTCCACCTGCATCATGAGGACCGTCTGGTCCCGCCCATCCACCTCCCGCAGGTGCCGCATCAAGGCTCGGTAGGCCTTGGCATCGGCTTTCCAGTTGGCTTCGTAGAACACCGACATCATGTTCAGCCCGTTGCCGTTCTCATCCACCACCAGGGGAAACTGCCGGGTGTCCTTCTTGACCCACGCGGGCGCGTAGGTGGACATGCTGTTCTTCCAGCTTCCGAACCACAGCAGCATCAGGCGGAGGTTGTGCTTGTGGGCATCCCGGATGATGGCGTCCACCAGGGAGAAGTCGAACTTGCCGGGATCGGGCTCGATCAACTCCCAGGACACGGCCACCACAACCGTATTCACGTGGGACGCCACGAGCCTGGACCAGTAAGGCGCCAGGTACTCCATGTTGGAAGAAGCCGAATTGGCCAGCTCCGCCGCCAAGGCCAGATAGGGCCGTCCATCCACGATGAGCTGGGTGGCGTTCCCGCGCTTCTCCAAGTGAGGCACGGAAGCGGGCTTAGGCGCATTCACCTGCCCGGCCGCCGCGAGCGCGAGCAGGACCGCTGCGCCCGCAATCGAAAGGCGGGTCTTATTCTTCATGCCCTACAGCATACCGCCCGAGCGCTACCGCGCCGTCATTCCGGCGGGGCACGCAAGGTGACTCCGTCACGGCGAGCGCGCGGCGGGCGGCGGTTTGCCGCTGGCGCCCCGATGTCAGGGTGGCGAAAATGCCCTGAGCCTTGAGTGACCCAACTCTCCGTCCCAGCCGCCTGGCGTCTCACTCACGATCGTTTGGCGCGAGAAGTTTTTCGCCTGAAAGACGCGGGGCAACGGGCGATCCAACGCTACCGAAAAATGCCTGAAACCAGCCACCTGCGGGTGTCGTCACAATTGCAATAACACTAGAACATGGAACTTCGAAACGGATGTCTGTTTGTTTAGCGGCGGCGTCGAACGGCGTCCTGTACCGAGCGCATGTGAACCCCCGGTGGGTGCGGCTGTTCGCTCTGCTCCGACCATGGCAAATGGAGAAGTAGGGAGATGACGCCGCTTTCCGCTACCGACTTGTTCATCGTCGGCGGCGGTCCCGCCGGACTGGCGGCCGCGCTTGCGGCTCGCCGGCTGGGACTCGAAGTTACCGTGGCCGATTGCAGCCAACCGCCGCTGGATAAGGCTTGCGGCGAAGGTATCATGCCGGATGGCGTACGGGCGGCGCGCTCGCTGGGACTGGCGCTCGAGGACGCTGGGCCGCGGTCCTTCGCCGGCATCCGCTTCGCCGAAGGCGCAGAATCGGTGGCGGCCCGTTTCCCCACCGGCCGCGGCTTCGGGCTGCGCCGCACCGCGCTGCACCAGTTCCTCGTCGACCATGCTTATCAGGCCGGCGTGCGGATGCTGTGGGGCGCGCGCGTAACCTCTCTGGTAAACGCCGGAGTGTGGGTGGACAATCGTCTGGTGCGCGCGCGCTGGATCGTCGGCGCCGACGGCGGCAACTCGGCCGTGCGGCGCTGGGGCGGCCTTGCCGCCAGTGAGCGCGACAGCCGGCGCTATGGGTTTCGCCGCCATTACCGGATTGCGCCCTGGAGCGAGTTCATGGAAATCCACTGGGGCGACGGCTGCCAGGTTTACGTCACTCCGGTGAGCGATGGCGAGGTCTGCGTGGTCGCGATCTCGCGCGATCCGCATCTGCGCCTGGATGCCGGTCTGTCTCGCTTTCCGCAACTGCGGAGCCGTCTGGAATCGGCCGCGGAGGCTTCTTCCGAGCGCGGTGGGGTTTCGGCCACCCGGCGCCTCAAGCGCGTATGGAGAGCCAATGTGGCGCTGATCGGCGACGCCTCCGGTTCGGTCGACGCCGTTACCGGCGAAGGCTTGTGCCTGCTCTTCCAGCAGGCGGTTGCGCTGGCTGCGGCACTGGCCCGCGAAGATCTTTCCGTCTATCAGGCTGCCCACCGGCGGCTGGGACGGCGGCCCCAATGGATGGGAGATCTGATGCTCACGCTCGACCGTTTTCCCGCGCTGCGCCGGCGGACCTTCCGGGCCATGGCGCGCGACCCCCGTCTGTTCGCCCGCATGCTGGCCATGCACGTGGGCGAGCTTTCCGCTTTCAATTGTGTGGCCAACGGACTTTCGCTCGGCTGGGGGATGTTCACCTGATGACCAAACCGCTTCACTCTTACCGATGGCAACTGCCACTGTTCGCAGTGCTCTTCGCCGGTTCTCTGGCCGCGCAGGAGACGGCCTGGCAACTGGACGCGGCCCAAACCAAGGTCGAGTATACCTTGGGCGACGTGCTGCACACCGTGCACGGCGCCTTTACCATCAAGCGCGGCGATCTGCGCTTCGACCCCGAAAGCGGCAAAGCCAGCGGCGATATGGTGGTGGATGCCAAAAGCGGCAATAGCGGCAACTCCACCCGCGACCGCAAAATGAACCGCGAAATTCTGGAGAGCGACAAGTATTCCGAAATTGTTTTCCGCCCCGACCGCATCCAAGGCAAAGTGTCCCCGCAAGGCGTCTCCCAGGTGGAGGTGCACGGCACTTTTGAAATCCATGGCGCGGGCCACGAAATCACCATGTCCATGCAGGTCGAGCCGGTCAACGGTGAGTTCAAGGCGGCCACCCAGTTTAACGTTCCCTACCAGAAGTGGGGCATGAAAAATCCAAGTACCCTGTTCTTGCGCGTCGACGACAAGGTAGCCATCACCATACATGCCGTCTGGAAGCCGGTACGCTGAAGAAGAAGCCGTCAGCGGTCAGCCATCAGCTTTCAGCTTCTTGCAGCCGGCCCAAAGGCGAGGCGAAGGAGGACGACACCTATATGAACCACGGCGGCGAAATGCCAGTCAGAGCCGTTGAAAAGCATGACTTCGCACGGTCACTGTTAATCGAGGACAACGTGGGCAGCCGACTCCCGGCCGCGAAGGTTCAAGCTGACCGCTGAAAGCTGACCGCTACTTGTGCCACATGCTAAACTTCCGATCCGGGGATCCTGAGCGTGCCTGCGCAAGCCATGGCTAGCGCCGCAACACGGCGAGAAGAACGGGATTTGCGCGATGCGCGCTTCGCCATGCGTCTCTCCCTGGTTTTCGGCCTGGCAATGCTGATTTGCAAAACCACGGCCTACTTCATGACCCATTCGGCTGCCATCTTTTCCGACGCGGCCGAATCGGTCATCCATGTAATAGCCGTGGGTTTTGCCGCTTTTAGTCTCCGGCTCAGCACGAAACCGGCTTCCTCTCATTTTCTCTACGGTTACGAGCGGATCGCTTTCTTCTCCGCCGGATTTGAAGGAGCGATGATCGTGGTGGCCGCGATCGCGATTCTCTTTGAGTCGATCCGGAGGTGGGTCGCCGGGTTACAGCTTGAGAACCTGGGAACGGGCGTGTTGCTGATCCTGATGGCTGGAATAGTCAACGCGGGTCTCGGTTACTATATCCTGCGCGTCGGCCGGCGGACCAATTCACTTATTCTCGAAGCCAATAGCAAGCACGTGTTGACCGATAGCTGGACCAGCTTTGGCGTTGTGGGAGGACTAGGGCTGGTGCTGCTGACGCACTGGAGACCATTCGATCCGCTGGTGGCCATCGCGGTCGCCGCGAATATCCTCTGGTCGGGAGGGCTTTTGGTCTGGCGTTCGGCAGTCGGGCTTCTGGACTATTCCGATCCGAAAGCCGGCCGGAGAATTCGGGACAAGCTGGACACAATTTGTTCGGAACTGGCCATTCAATACCACGGCGTACGTTTCCGAACCACCGGATACCGCCAGATCATCGAAGTACACCTGTTGTTCCCACGCCTGACATCGGTCAGCGACGCCCACCGCCTCGCCACGATTCTGGAGGAACGGTTGCCGGCCGAACTGGGGATGCCCGCCGAAGTCGTCACGCACTTGGAGTCCTTAGAGGACCATGCCGATGTCCACCGCGAACAACACTACATAGGGAAACCGGAGTAGGGTCCGCGGTGGAATCGCATGGGGATCACCTTCATGACCCTGCGCCAACCCGCCGTGAAGAGGCTATCAGCGGGCCTTGGCGGCGATTAACTTCGGGGATGCTGGCTTGAGAGGAGCGAGGGCAGCGAGGAATTGTCGCCTTCCCGAACGATAAACCGTTTCGTGCCTGGGCGTAGGTCTTTCGCTGCCAGCATGGCGACGATCAGGATGGGCCAGGAGCCGAGTGCGGGGCGAGAGAAGGGGTAGTCCACGATCGCGTGCAGGAAGACGGCGATGACACCCACCCCCCAGATGGAACGGATCGCCGGGCGAAGGCACCAGAAGAAGAGCGTCGCGAGAATGATGCCGAAGGGGATGCCGCCCTCGGCCGCCCATTGTAGCCAGTCGTTGTGTGCCTGGTTGGCGAAGGCGCCAACATCCAGCAAGGCGTAGCGAGGATAGACGGTGGACCACGTGCCGAGACCGACGCCAAACCAGGGGTGTGTAGCGGCCATATGGATTGAAGACACGGCAAGTTCGTGGCGCACGGCCATAGGATCGGGAGCCCAAAAACGCGTCCAGACAGCCTCCCATCCTACGACTGCGGTGAACCCGGCGAACAAAACGGACATTTGGACGAGCGCGTTACCGACAGCGCGGCCGGTTGCGCGCCCACGGATCCATCCGACAGCGATAACGACGATAATTTCCGCGGTGGCCAAAACAGTGCCGGCGCGGGACGCGGAGGCGATCACGGAGGCGTACATGACGGCAGCCATGCCCGAGTAGAGAAGAGCATCGCGTTCACGGCGCAAGGCTTCATAGAGCGCGATGGGCAGGACGGCCTCGATGAAGGCGGCGTAATGGTTGCGGTAGAGGATAGGGCCCATTACGTAATCGGTGTATCCACTGGGAAACAGCCAAAAGACATCGCCGTTGGAGGTAAACGTTTGGAGAGTGGCTAGGACCGCCACCAGGAAGCTGAACCAGAGCATTGCGGACCGGAAGTGGCGGCGGACTTCGGGTTCCCGGAAGAGCGAGAAGCCGACCCAGAAAACAGCCAGGAAGGTGGCCCACTGGACAATGGCCGTTTTGGTCGCGAAGGCGTACGCGGTGTGGCGGGTTATCCATTGGAACAGCCCCCAGACGACAGCGAAGGACAGCGGGAGAAGCGGATAAAGGGCGGATGGACGAAACCAGGAACGTCCATCCTCGCGGCCTGCGAGGCTCTGCCAGAATGTAAGGACAGCCAAAGTGAAGATTCCGACCTGGAATACGGCGACAGGCCAGTAAGTGGGAAACCAGAGCGTCAGGATGGAGAAGAAGAACAGCGCCGCCAGAGCGATAGGCATCATTCGGTGAAAAACACTCCCTCGCCTCCACACGAACACCGAACCGATAGAGTAGCCTTGACTCCCGAAGCCGGGCCTACTGGCGGCTCACGGACGTGCCGCCGCTGAATGTTCCGGCGGCCTCCAGTCCGATTACGGTGCCGCCCACGCCCACACCGCCAACAATCGCGATCGTAGCCCCCTTGGAGAGGCCCCCGGCAGCGGCCGTAACGCCGCCAGTTCCCGCGGCGGCGGCTTTCGCCCGGATGTTAGCGACGCTCACAAGCTCGGAAGCGGGCGCCGCTGGAGTGGCGCTGGGAATGACTGAACCGGCAATCTCAACCATCTTGCCTGCGAACTTCGCGACGTCCGGACCTTCCAATTCGACGGTGACGTTGGAGGTAACATCGGTCAAGAAATACTTCCCGTTCTTAAACACCACAACGCCGGTCATCTTGACGGCGGCAGAAGCGCCGGCCTGAGGATCCAGAGCAAGCGCCACCCCGGTATGCAGACTGGCAACCAGGACGCCGGACGCGTTGCGCACTTCGGCCGAGCCGACGCGCGCGACAAGCTCCACGCCTGAAGGGCCGATTTCAACCTGCACGATGGAAGCCTTAGTTGCAGGCGCGATGCGCAGGGTTTCGGCTTCGACTACTTGCTTCTCGACATCCTTCAACAAGCCGGACCCGTGCTCGAGCACGGTATGATCGCGATATACTCTAATTCGCGAATCCGGCGAAAGAGTAATCTGGAGGCCGGTCAGTTGGACTTCCGAGCGCGCCGCCGTTGTCTCGATGACACTGCCGTCGAACACGGTACTGTTGCCACGAATCGTGGAACCGTCAACGCGGAACTCTCCCGTAGATTTGATAACTCCAATTGCCGATGGGGGAGCAGCCGCTACTTCGGACAAGCAGACCACTGAAATGAGGGAAATCATAGTCTTCAACATTTGGTGTTCCAATTGCGCACTCCTTGACTTAGAATATACAGCGGATAGAAACAAAATACAAGATTTTAATATCTTGTAATGTCTTACGAATGTGTTACGTGCAAGACATTTTCTAACTGCATGACTTATTACGAGGAACTCGGCATCCGGCACGATGCGTCGATCGATGAGATCCGTCAGGCTTTCAAAGTGCTGGCACGCCTGCTGCACCCGGATGGGCATCTAGACGATCGGCTGAAGGCACTGGCCGAGTGCCAGATGAAGCGGCTGAACGAGGTCCTGGCGATCCTGGCCGACCCCCAGAAACGGCGCGAGTACGATGAGAGCCTCCTGGGCGCAACAGACGGTGCCGCGGTTTGGGCGCCGCCAGCGCGGATGAAGCAGGGAGTTCGGCTGGAGTACGATTCCGGGCTGGTGCAGTTCGGTCTGCGGCATTGGTTCGGGATTCTGATCGGCTCGCTGATGCTTGGTGTAGGCCTCTGGTGCGAGATGCAGGGAAGTCCGGAACTGCTGGTGGCCGTACCCGATCGCAAGCCGGCCTTCCAGGATGAGTCTGAACCTAGAGGCCCGTCATCGCCGAAGCGCGCCCTCCCCGCGCACGCGCCGCGCGCAGTCTACCCGAGAGAGGTATCGGCCGGAGCGGTCGTCGAAGCCACGAAGCGCGATCCGGAAACGATCGGGGCGACGTTTGAACCAAAGCCTGCCGGCCTTAGACGGGAACACGACATTGTGCCGTCCAACCCGAATAGCGCGCCGGAACGCGTGCCCGCCACGGTCGAGGCCGCAGGTCCGGAATCCGCAAGCCCGGATTCAAGTGCAAGTGAGTCTTCGCTGGCGGGCAACTGGTTCTACTCTCGCAATGCCACTGAAAAGGCAGATTCGAACCTTTACGCGGCGACCTACGTGGAGTTCCTGCTGCAGGAGGAGGACAATAACCTGAAGGGCAACTATCGGGCCAAGTATGAGGTTCCCAACCAAGCGATCTCTTCCGAGGTGGCGTTTCGCGTTCAAGGCAAATCGCCGGATGGAAAATCGGCCCACCTCTCGTGGGCTTCCGACGATGGCGCGAGGGGGGAAGTGGATCTGACCCTGCTCTCTCCGAATCAGTTGACCGTAACCTGGTGGACCACGGCGTTTGGCCCGCGAGCGGCTTTGGTGTCCGGCACGGCGGTGCTGATCCGGCAACAGAGGCATTGGTGAAGTCCCGATTCGTGGTGGCGGGAATCGTGCTGGCAGGATTCGCGGTGGCCGCAAGCTGGTCTTTGCGCCTGGCATGGGCCGACTACTGGGCCAGGCAGGAGACCCTGGTGGGGCTGCAGAAGGCCCTGGTGCTGACGGGCGATCAGGCGGCTTATTATGTTCGGCTGGCAGCTCTGTTATCCGAGGATGACCCGGTAAGAGCCACCGCCATGCTGCAGCGGGCGGTGGCCTTAAATCCCGCGGATGCCCGTTCCTGGATCGAACTAGGCCTGCAGTATGAAGCAAATGGCGAGGGCTCCCGCGCCGAACGGAGCCTGCTTCGTGCCGCCGAAGAGGACAAAGAGTATCTTCCCAGATGGACGCTTGCGAACCATTACTTTCGCCACAATGATACAGCCCGGTTCTGGTTTTGGGCAAAAGCGGCCGCGGCAATGGGGTATGGCGATCCGTTGCCGATCTTCCGGTTGTGCGGAAATGTGGAGGAAGACGGGAAGCTGATCGATCGCCTTGAAATCCGGAAACCGGACATGCGCGCGAGCTATCTTTCTTATCTGGTGGATCAAGGCCGCATGGACCTGGTCGGCCAGTGCAGCCGGAAGGTACTCGAGGGACATCGGGAATCGGATATACCGCTTTTGCTGACGGTATGCGACCGTCTGCTCGACACGAACCGGGTGGCTGACGGCATCGAGATCTGGAATAGTCTGGCGGAGACCCGCAGAATCCCGTTTGGCAGGGTGAATCCGGCGATGCAGTCGCTGCTGACCAACGGCAATTTCGGCACGTCGCCTACGTCACACGGATTTGACTGGCGCTTACCGGGCGGGGAGGGCATTACCGTCGCCCGCGAGGAAAGCGATGCCGGATTGCGCCTCACCTTTTCGGGAACCCAAGCGGAGAGTTGTGAGCCGCTCGCGCAATTGGTTCCGGTGCGAGCAGGAACCAACTATGGACTGAAGTGGAGGTATCGGACCTCGGGTATCGCGCCCGGTACGGGTCTGAGCTGGCGAGTCACGGACACGAGCGGGCGCAGGACGCTAAGCGTGGCGCGGAGTATGTCCTCGGAAGACGAAGGAGAAGGCGAACTGACGTTTGCGACGCCGGCGGGTTGCCGCCTGGTGTGCCTGGCGCTGGTGTACCAGCGGGCTTCGGGAACGACGCGGATAGAAGGATACGTCGTCCTGCGGGGGGTGAGCTTGGCCCCGGTAGGTCACTCCCCGCCGGAAGGGGGGCGTTCGCCGCTAATGAAATAGAGGAAGACGAGAAAAAGCACGATGGCGATGGCGTAGAGCACCAGTTCCAGGCGTTTTCGTCTCCACCGAAATGCAGCGCGGGTCGCCTTAATCTCCGCTTCCGTGGCCGTACTGCCTCCGGCCGGCTGGGACTGTCCGGCGTAGCGGAAGCGCAGGAAACGTCGATTGCACGTCACGCAGCGGTAAGGGCAAAAAGCGAGGATGCTGGCAGCATGTTCCACCAACCCGCGCCGATGCGAGCGGTGGGCGCGATCGAGCTTACACTTTGGACACAACACAGGTTTGACAGTCGTAATTCTAACTCATTTCACGGACTTCTCGTATGAGTTGTTGGCACAGTGTCGGGGTCGCCATCATACCTGCCTGCGCATTTGCCGGAAGCGGATGGCAGGTTCGTCCCCGCAAGTTTCGATGTCGCAACGGCTACCGAAATTGCAATGTCTTAGATAAAAGGGTATTACACTTTGCTTTAGCGCCGGCCCGCGCGGCGAACGCGTGCCGGCTGGCAAACAAGTCATCCGCGGATCGCCGCCGTGGTGGCGCATTTGGAAAGGTCCGACTGCCGCATCCCGATGACAGAGCGCCAACAGCAGCCGTTACCGGGCGGCAATTATGAAAATCCGCCCGCTACCGGCGATTCCTCTCCTGAGAAGCGGGTTGTAATGCAAGCAGACCGAAAGTTCAAGACCGGCGCGCCCTGGGGTATAATTTCCTTGAAGGGCAGGGCGTGCCAGATAAACCTGATTGGTTTGCACTGACATTGAAGGCGCAACACGAGAAAGCAGTTGCCGCACAGTTGCAGGCTAAGGGCATCGAGGGCTACGTGCCTTTTTATCGCGAGCGGCATCGCTGGTCGGATCGCATCCGGACTGTCGAAGTGCCCCTGTTTCCCCGTTATGCCTTTGCGCGCTTCCGGCTCGCCGAGCGAGTAGCTGCGCTGAGCCTCTCCGGTGTTACTTCCATCGTCAGTTTCGGCGGCCAACCGTGTCCCGTCGAACCCCGCGAGATTGAGGCCATCCAGTGCATGATCGCGTCCGGTCTGCCGGTCACGCCTTGGCCTTTGTTGAAGATCGGACAGCCAGTCCGGCTTTCCGGAAGCGCTATGGACGGCCTGGAAGGAATCCTGGTGGGGGAGAAGACCGGGTACCGCGTCGTCGTGAACGTACAATTGTTGAACCGCGCGGTGTCAGTAGAAATTGACCGTAGTCACGTGGAGGCCGTCACCGACGACGGCGGTGTGGGGCGATGCGAGTTGCATATCCGCTAACGGCAGCATTCGGACGCCCCGCATAGCCGAGCCGGCCGCCACGGATCGCCTGAGCCCCGGGATCACCGAACGCGGCTGGAGTACAGCAAGATCGAAACGGCCTATCACAAGGCCGACGCAGCCATTCAGAACCTCGTTGATCTCCCCGTTGCCCCAAAAATATCTGAGATTTGTATCGCTTTCGCATTACGATTATATTTCAGAAGTTTAAGTAAGTAAGTAAGTATTATCGTAAATACCGATTAGGATTGTCGCAGTTCCGGCTTACGGACTTGGGACTCGGTGTTCGTAAGTCTTGTCCGCAGTGTTGGGCCCTCATGTTGGGAGTCACGCTACCGAAGGTTTGCCTCCAGTTGTTATTAACCGGCCGGCGCCCCGCAAAGGGCCAGCGCCATCATAAACCCAGTATTATGAATAATGTTCGCAGCCGTCTCGTGAACTTCCGCGTCACAGACGAGGAGTTTCAACGTCTCAAGGCCGCCTCGGGCAACCATGGAGCTCGGTGTCTTTCCGAGTTTGCGCGTTCCGTGATGCTAGGTACATTCAATTCCCGGCCCGTCGATGACAACTCTTTTCATGACGAATTGCTGGCATATGGCGACCGTTTGTCAGTCCTTGAACAGAATATGGCGCGCCTGATGGACGCGTTTGTGAGTCGGAAGAGCGTTTCTATGAGCTCTGACGACTGAGGTGCCGTAATGCGTTTCTTCTTCGTAGAAACATTTCGTGTACTCGTGTTCTTGCCGGCGGTGGTACTCTTGCCGGTACTTCCTGGCCAGGAGCGCGCCCCCCGCGCCCAGCAGGTTCCCGAACTCGGCGCTAACCTGCCTGCCCAGGCAGTCGGCCCCAACGACCTGCTGGCGGTCGCCGTCTACGATGCGCCTGAGCTCAGCCGCACCATTCGCGTCGGCGCCGACGGCTTCATCCGCATCCCCATGCTCCGGCAACGCGTCAAAGCCAGCGGCCTTTACCCCGCCGACCTGGAGGCCGCCATCGCCAAAGCTCTCTCCCAGGAGCAGATCCTGGTCGATCCTTTCGTCACGGTCACTATCGCCGAGTATCATAGCCGTCCCATCAGCGTTTCCGGCGCCGTCAAGTTGCCCCTCGTCTTCCAGGCCGAAGGCCCCACTAGTCTTCTCGAAGCCGTGGCCCGCGCCCAGGGTCTCCGTGATGACGCGGGCCGCGAAATCCTCGTCAGTCAGACCCAGCCCGGCCCCGGCGGCGAACCCGTCACGCTCACCCGCCGAATCCCCGTCCGCGGCCTGATCGATAATGCCGACGCTTCGCTCAACCTGCAACTTACCGGCGGCGAAGAAGTCCGGGTTCCCGAAGTCAGCAAGATCTATCTACTCGGCAACGTGAAAAAGCCCGGCGCCTTTCCCGTGCAGGATGGCGCCGCTACCACCGTCCTGCAAATGATCGCGCTTGCCGAAGGACTCACGCAATTCGCCAGTAAAGAGGCCTTCATCTACCGCCGGGAAGCCAGCGGCGCCAAGAACGAGATCACCGTCCCGCTCGACAAGATCATGAGCCGCAAGGCCCCCGACGTCCCCCTGGAAGGCGATGACCTCCTCTATATTCCCGATAACAAGGGTAAGCGCCTGGGAATCGCCGCGCTCGAAAAGATTCTGCTGTTCGGCAGCACCGCCGGTGCTACCGCGCTGATATATGGCAGGTAACCGCAACCAAATCGACGATCACAATGCCAGACCAGAAAGAACTCCGCGCCCTCCCCGCTCCGGAAACGAATGGGAACAACAGCGTTCCACTAATCCCCGAGCGGATTGCGGTCTACCCCTCCTACTCCTATGCCGAGCCCGAACCCGAAGAGGCAAGCGTCCCCCTGTCTCACTACCTTTGGATCCTCCGCCACCACAAGTGGAGGATATTAGCCTTTATCGTGGTCTGCGTCGCCTCTACCGTGGTGGTTTCTTCGCGTCTCACTCCAATTTATGAGTCCACCGCCACAATCGACATCGACCGCCAAGCCCCCCCGGCGGTAATCGGCCAGGATGCCTCGCGTATGGCCCCCAGCGATGCCGATCAGTTCCTGGCTACCCAGATCAAGACCATCCAGTCGGATTCCGTCTTGCGCCCCGTGGCCCTGCGCTACAAGATCCCGATCGCCGAAACCACGCTACCGGGGGAACCCAAGCTACCCACCGCGCGCCTGCAGAACGCCCCGGTCACTCTCAAGAAACTAAGAGTGGTGCGCCCTCCCAACACCTACCTGCTGCTCATCAGCTACCGCTCACCAGACCCGGACCTCGCCGCCAATGTCGCCAACTCCGTAGCGGACAGCTATATCCAGCACACTTACGACATCCGCTTCCGCGCCTCGGCCGGCCTCTCCGCCTTTATGGAAAAGCAGATGGAAGAGCTCAAGGCGCAGATGGAGCGCTCCTCCGCCGCGCTGGCGCAGTTCGAAAAAGACCTGAGCGTCATCGACCCCGAAGAGAAGACCAGCATCCTCTCCTCGCGCCTGCTCCAACTCAACACCGAGTTCACCAACGCCCAGTCCGACCGCGTCCGGAGGGAGGCCGCCTTCAACTCGGTGAAGACCGGTTCCATGGAGGCCGCCCAGGCGTCCACGCAAGGCGATCAACTCCGCAAGCTCGCGGATCGCGTCGATGAGGCTCGCGAAAAATTCGCTGTCATAATGACTCAATACGGCGCCAATCACCCTGAATACAAAAAGGCTTCTTCGCAGCTCACCGAGCTGGAGCGCCAGTTCGATGCGCTGAAGACCAACATAGTGCAGCGGGTCAGCCTCGAATACCAGGAAGCCGTCAACCGCGAGGCCATGCTCAAGACCGCCGTTGCCGACACCAAGGTCGAGTTCGATCGGCTCAACGCCCGCTCCTTCGAGTACAAAGCCCTGAAGCAGGAAGCCGAAAGCGACAAAGGCCTCTACGAAGAGTTAACGCGCAAGATCAAGGAAGCCGGCATCAACTCCAGCTTCCAGAACAGCTCCATCCGCCTCTCCGATTCCGCCAGGCCCGCGGTGAAGCCGGTCTTCCCGGATACCAGCCTGAACGCCATCCTCGCCTTCCTCTTTTCGACGCTGTTGGCGGTTGGAGCCGCCGTCTTGTCCGATGTTCTGGACAACACCGTGCGCGACCCCGAGCAGATTCAGAAAGGGCTGAAAACCGAGGTCTTGGGCTCACTCCCCGTGGTGAAGCAGTGGCGTGGCCGGTTGCCCCTGGCCAGCAACGGCACTAGCAAGGCTTTAGTGCAGTCGAGAAGGCGCAGTAGCCAGGCGAACGCTTTTGATGAAGCCATACGGACGCTGCGCGATTCGATCTTGCTTTCCGACCTTGCGCACCGCCCCCGCAGCCTGTTACTCACCTCCGCCACACCGCGCGAAGGCAAGACCACCAGCTCGGTACACCTTGCCATTGCGCACAGCCTGCAAGGGCGCAAGACTCTGCTGATCGATGCCGATCTGCGCCGCCCCGGCATTCACGGGCGCTTCGGATTGCCGAACGACCGCGGCGTTTCCACGGTGGCGTATGGAGAAGCCAACTGGCGCGACGTTGTACAGAAATTGGAAGCTTTTCCGGATCTCGACATCCTGTCCGCGGGTCCGGCGTCCCGCCGCGCCGCCGATCGGCTGGGGACCCTCATCAAACAGATATTGACCGAAGCCGAAAAGGACTACGATTTGGTCATCGTCGATTCCCCGCCCCTGCTGGGTTTCGCCGAGCCGCTCCAGATGGCCGCCGTCGTCGATGGAGTGGTTGTGATCACCCTGGCGGGCCAGACGAACCGAAACGCCGTCGGCAGCGTCCTTAGCAGCCTCAAGCGCCTGAAAGCCAATGTGATCGGGGTCGCGCTGAACGAGGTGCGTCAGGACATGAGCGATAGATACTACTACTACGGGTATTACGGGAAATATTATTCGAAGTACTACAAGCCCACGAAGGAATAGGTGGCACAAACGGAATTGTGGGAGCGGTGGCATATGTGGCAGACGAATTACGTCTCTATGGTCGGCGAGGCCGTAATTTACCGCAGCACGAGGCGATCTTGCCCTCTATCCTAGCTGGCCGAGAGACGTTGAGCGAAGCCAATAGAGTGGTCCGCAACGTATGGGCGGCAGATTCACTTCGGGGCCGATTCGCCAGAGGCGCCGTTTGGTCCCTGATTGGGGCGCTGATAGCTCAGGGAGCGAACCTCGCGGCGTCGGTCATCACGGCCAGACTCTTGGGCCGCGAGCAGTTTGGCAAATACGGCATGATCCAGAGCACGGTGGGCATGCTCGGCATCTTCGCAGGCCTGGGACTCGGCGTCACGGCAACGAAATACGTCGCCGAGTTCCGAACTCGCGATCCGGAACGGGCCGGCCGAATCATTGCGCTGGGTTGCGCTGTCGCCATTATATCTGGGGGCCTTCTTGCACTCGCTCTTCTGGGCAACGCGCCAATGCTCGCCGCCGCTACGCTGAATGCGCCCGCGCTGGCAGGCGAACTGCGAATTGCCGGTATACTTTTGTTCTTCAATGCGCTCAACGGGGCGCAGACTGGCGCCCTTTCAGGGTTCGAGGCTTTCCGGGCCATTGCCCGCATCAACTTGGTACGGGGTCTGATAGCATTTCCCATCACCGTCGCCGCCGTGCTTCTCTGGCGGCTTTCCGGCGCCATCTGGGCATTGGCGGTGACGGCAGCCGTCACATGTCTGCTGAGCCAACTCTCCCTGCGACAGCACTGCGCCGCCTTGGGAATTCATCCGCGACTTTCCGGCGGCTGGGCGGAACGCGGGATTCTTTGGACCTTCTCTATGCCCGCATTTCTGAGTGGAGCGTTGGCTGGACCCGCCATCTGGGCGGCGAACACCATGCTCGTAAACCAACCCGGCGGCTACGCGGAAATGGGAGTGTTCAGCGCCGCAAGCCAGTGGAGAAACGCCATTGCGTTCATACCGGCAGTGCTGGCGCAGTCCGCGCTACCGCTCCTGTCCAACCTAAACGGGGAACGCGACGTATCGCGGTACGCCAAGGCTCTTCGATGGAACCTCATCCTCACCGCAGCGGCTGCGACGATCGTCGCCGTGCCCGTTGCGCTGGGCTCTCCAGGCATTATGCGCCTGTACGGGCGCGGTTTTCAACAAGGATGGCTCGTGCTCACTCTGTCCGCGGTGACAGCCGTCATAAGTTGCACGAATAACGTCGTGGGAACAGCCATTCTCAGCTCCGGATCGGTCTGGGTCGGCTTTGCGTTCAATGCGATGTGGGCCGTAGTGCTTCTTGCCGGTTGTTACCGCCTCGTTCCCACACACCTCGCTCTCGGCTTGGCCGGCTCAATGCTAGGGGCATATCTCGCCCACACCTTGTGGCAGGCAGCTTATCTTCGGCACTTCCTCACCCGTTGCTCACTGATATCCGCGAACGCTAACTAACGACGTGAACTGCCACGGCAAAGGGCGCCGGGCAGCACGTCATATGGCGGGGCCACCACAATTCGGCTCGCGAGAGTTCTGATTCCATTCTAAGGGTTTATAACGTGGAAAACGTATTCCTTCGTAGGCTCAGCGGCAGGATCGCGCGCTCGCTCCCGTTTCGGTTATGGTCTGGACCGGGTCTCACCAACAACGGTGAACGGGTAGACATTGTATACACAACGGAAACCGAATGGCGTCGCATGGATATCTACCAACAAGCCCACTATAGCCGTTATGTGTTCGCGGCAAATTGGGCGAAAAACAGCGACACTTGCGCCGATCTGGCCTGCGGCACCGGATATGGCAGTGCCCTCCTGTCCGAAGTCTGCCGGACCGTCTTGGGAGTGGACCGTAGCCAGTGCGTTATCGAAACGGCCAAACAGCGCTACCAACACAAGAAGAATCTGCGCTTCATCGGCGAGGACTTGCTCTCGCTTCAGTTTGACCGGGAGTTCGATCTCGTTGTTTCATTCGAAACGATCGAGCATTTCGCTGAGCCAGACATTGAGACGCTGTTGGCGATGTACAGGACCTCTCTGAAGGCGTCCGGCATGCTGATATTCTCCACTCCGTACCGTCAACCGGCGGTGGAGGCCGCGAAACTGGGTTTTCACCTGACTTCTGAAATCGACGAGGATCGCGTGCTTCACTGGCTTAGCCGCGCCGGTCTGGCTCCGAAGTGCATGCACTACCAGAGCTACAAGGAGCCCCTGGTGCAGCGCCAATTGAGGAAGCCTGACTTTCTCGTCTGCATGGCGCAGCACGCCTGAAGACTCCGCGCCTCGGCGCGCCAAGACGTTGCGCCAGTACCGCGAGGGCCGCGGCGCCCGCCGGAATCGAGAGCAATGAAATGACGCAAGCACGATTGGAAAACGGGGATCAGAACGTTGGACGTCGCCTTGGCGGCGCGAGCGTGTTTCCGTCATTCTCGCGTCAAGACGCCGGCGCGATGCGGACAGCCATGCGCGCTGCGTCCGCCGGACGGTGGAAATGCCGCTTCGTCGATTCAGTCGCCGGCTGGTTCTGTATTCTGTACCTCTGCTACTTCGTACTCCGCCTGGCGACGGAAACGGTTATTCCTCGCGAGGACTTTACGTATTTTTACGCAGGTGGAGCGGTAGCCATTGTTTTGGCGTATCTCATCACCGATCCGAAGACGATACCGGCGTATTGGCAGGTGTTTGTGTTCGCGTGCTATGTGACGGCTCGGTACGTAGCGGGACGCGGTAGTGGAAACTCGGAGATTCAGCAGATCTCGGCATTCCAGTATTGCGTGCCCAGCTTGTTTTTTGTGCTTGGACATCAACTCTGGCGCCGCGGCTGGTTCGAACGGTTAGCCTCGGTTTTTGTTGTCCTGTCAACAGCCAGTCTCGCCGTGGGTCTCTACCATCACTTTTTCGGCGGTCTGGACGACTTCTTTTCTAAGACTATCCTTGACAAGGCGCTGGTGGCTGGGGAGGCGGAAAGGCGCTGTTCGAGCTTGGCCGGCGCCTCCCTCGCGACGGGCTTTCTCGCAACTCTGTGCCTGTTGTGCACAGTGGGCAGGATGCGACGGTCGCTTTCTGTGCTGTTGCTTGCCGGAGTATCGCTCCTCGCGACATTGAGTCGCGGCGGAGTTGTCATGACCGCCTTTGGGCTCGCCAGTCGGTTGCTTGCCAATGCGAGGAGATACCGCTCCCGTTCGAGGCGGCGTACCGTAACCATGCTGGGCGGGCTGGCCTTGCTCGGCATATCCCTCTACGTAGCCTACCCTGGCGAGGGAAACATGTATTCTAAGCGATTGATGGACACGTTCAACATGGACGAGGGCGGAAATGCCACCCGCGGCGACTCTTGGGGAACTGCCT
Organism: Bryobacteraceae bacterium; assembly: GCA_052148435.1. Classification (GTDB taxonomy): domain Bacteria; phylum Acidobacteriota; class Terriglobia; order Bryobacterales; family Bryobacteraceae; genus JBEKYD01. Next base: position 66,657 of record JBKQIF010000115.1, on the reverse strand, counting down.
TTGCCATATGGCGCACAAACCCGGTTTTTGGCGTCGGCCTGGGTCAACTCGGCGGCTCGCCCGTAAAGTACGGAGTTGCCCAACTGGCGCCGGAAAGCACCTATTTGAAGACTCTCGGCGAGACCGGTGTCGTGGGGATGGGCCTATATCTGCTTGCAGTGCTCCCGCCTATTATCGGCGCCATCGGCCGGACGAGAATCGACACCCGGGCGACTGCGCAACGGGCACAACGGGATGTCTCCATTGTCATTGCGATCCTTGTTGGCGGGCTGTTCCTGCAGAACGTCGAGTACGATTTCTTCGCCGGCATTTTTTGGCTCTGGCTCGGGGGCCTTTCAGCGTATGCACGGTGTGGGCTCCAGCTTTTGCGGCCAGAGGCGCCACTATGGACTGTAACGCGGTAGAACGGATACGCTACGCCGTCGTCATCGTAAACTACAACTGCGCGGACCATGCCGACAGGGCGGTTCGCAGTGTCCTCCGGCACGCACGTACCAAGGAAATACTGGTACAGATCGTTGACAATGGCTCTGAGCCGGACGACAGGAACAATTTGCGTGCGCTCGCCGGAGCGCGCGTTCAGGTCCATGAGCTACGCCGCAATTTAGGGTTTGCCCGCGGAAATAACGAAGCGGTCAGAATTATAGAACGCACCCATGCCCCGCAGTTCCTGATTTTCATGAACCCCGACGTGGAGATAGTCTCGGACGGCACTATCGAGGATCTGATAGGAGACATCCTGCAATCGAGCGAGGGGATAATTGGATCGCAGCCGCTTGTTTGGAACCCTGGGAACGTGGCATGCGCCGAAGATCAGGTGAACGTGCGGCGCTTCCCGAGTCTCTGGGACCTCGTCGTCGGCGAAAGTGTGCTTCTCAGGCCGGTCTTCCGCGCCACGTTCGATAAGTACACCATGGCGGACTCCAAGCGCCGCCGCGGCCTCGTCCCGTTCGAAGTGCCATCGGGCGCATTCTTCGTCATCACGCATTCCGCCTTTCGCCGGGTTTCAGGGTTCTACGACGGCACATTCCTCTACGGCGAGGAACTCTTCCTGGCGGCTGAGCTGAGATCGCGGGGATGGCGATTCGTCTTCGACCCCAACGTTCGTGTCGTACACTTCCAGGGTTCGAGTACGGGGTTCAAACGGGGTTGGCCAAGACGGAGCATGTTCGCGCACCACCGTCGGAGCATTTGCGCGTTCGCGCGCATGCGCCTTGGGTGCTCCCGGGGCGCGTCGGCCATGCTACGGATCGCCATGGAGGTTGGTTTTCTGTGCCGGATAGCGGACGCAGCGGTATCGAGAATACGCGGCGTCGGGTAAGGTGTGCCACAGGGCCGTGGAACTAGCCGCGCGATCGCTCGCGCGTCGCTGCACTCGCCCTGTCATATAGGTTTATGTTTGAGAGATCTGAACACGTCAGCGTGCGCCTGCTGGTAGCAAGCTGCGACACCTATTGCGACCTATGGCCCGCGTTCTCGGCGGCACTCGGGCATCGGTGGCAAGACTGTCCGTTTCCGCGTCATCTTATTACGAATGAGAAGCCGTGTCCGAGCAGTTTTGTGCCAACTCCGACCGGTCGAGATGTCTCGTGGAGCGCGAATCTGCGCCGGGCGCTCGGAATGATGGACGCGGAGTTTGTCCTCCTTTGCGTGGATGACCTCCTGCTCACAAAACCGGTTGATACCGAAGGAGTGCTCTCGGCTGTCAGCTGGGCGAAGCGAAACGACGCCACCGCTCTTCAACTAGTATCGCTCGAGAGCGTTTGGGGCCGTAACTGGCGGGGTGGGAACGTCCCTCGTTTGGTGCCTGTCGGTGCCACCTACCGGGCCACCACCGTCTTTACGTTGTGGAACCGCGAGCGGCTAGCCGGCCTGCTCAACCCGGCCGAAAGTGCGTGGGAATTCGAGTACCGCTCGCCTGCGCGACTTCCGCCCGATGCCGGTGTGTTTCAGGTGCGGCGAAGCTACTTCAGCTTCGTGAACGCCGTTGTAAAGGGAAGCCTGGTCCCGGAGGCGGTTAAGCTCTGCACGCGGGAACGCTACCCGCTTGCAAGCTCGCGGCCAGTGCTGGCAGGGCGCGAGCTCGGGCGTCTACGCCTGGCACGGTTGCGCTCCGCCGGTCTGCGCCTTGTGCCGCCGGCCCACCGAAAGGTTGTGAGAAACCTGGCCTTGGGCCGCCTCGGAGAATAGGGAAAAGGATTCGCAGACATGACTACATCGTTACCAGCCGAAGTGGCCTGCATGAAGATGGCGGGGCCCGACGTTTGGATCATAAACCCCTACGGGACCCTTCCGAGCGAGGGTTGGCGGTCGACGCGTGGTGTCCTGCTCGCGAAGACGCTGGTTGAAGCCGGCTACCGCGTGACGTGGTTCACAAGCTCGTTTGGCCACATACTGAAACGGTATCGAACCGCGCCAGGCCACGAGTCCGAGCAGCTTGGAATCCAATTCAGACTGGTTAGAGCTACCCGCTATCGCCACAACATTTCCGTTCGACGGCTGGTTAGCGAAGCCGTGTTCGCGCTCCGCTTGGTTATAAGTGCGCGCCGCATGCAGACGCCTCCGGACATTATTATCGCGGGACACGCAACTGCTTTCGCCGGCGCGGCTTCCGTCTACCTCGCCCACCGCTACAAGGCGCCTCTGGTTATTGACATGTTCGACTTATGGCCGGAGGCATACACCGTAGCGATACCGCGGCGCCTTCGCCGCCTGGCCCCAGTTTTACTCAGTCCTTTTCTTCTGCTTCGGCGCCTTATCTTTCGCCGGGCCGACGCTCTGATCGCACTCGCCCGCAAGAACCTCGACGTCGCCATCGAAGCTGCCGGCAGGGACCGAAACGACCGCTGCGTATTGGTCTATGAAGGTGCCGACCTGGCCGCCAGGCCAGCCGCTGCCGATGTTGGCGAGGTACCGAGCCGACCTCACGGCTCACAGCCTGCAAGCACCGCCATACGCATCGTGTATGCGGGCAGCCTCGGCCAGGGCTGCGATATCGAAACCATCGTCAAAGCCGCGGAGATTCTGGCTCGCAGCGGGACGCCCGCCGAGATTGTTATCGCTGGGGACGGCCCCAAGCGAGGCTATCTTGAGTCGGTTCTTTCCCAATGCGACTGTGCCAATATCAGGTACGTCGGCGCCCTCTCCCAAGCCGATCTGCACGGGCTGTACAGAGGTAGCGCGATTGGTCTCTGCTCGTACTTGGCGGACTCGACGGTGGAGATGCCCTGTAAATTTTACGATTACGTGGCGGAGGGGCTAGCGGTCGTCAGCTCCGTGCGGGGCGAGCTCGCCGCCGTCATTGCGGAAGCACGGCTTGGCCTTCAATACGAGGCCCAATCCCCCGAGTCTCTCGCGGAGGCAATAGCCGGGCTCGTAGCGAGCCCGGCTATGCTCGACACATTCCGTCGGAACGCGGGCTGCGCCGCCGCCTCGTTTGACCGCCCGGTCCAGTATGGGAAGGCGGTTAGGCTCATCGACGACCTTCTGCGGGAGAGAGGCAGGCCGCCTGACGGCTCCAGAGTGGGAACACGGCGCGCTGGTGTCCTGCCTCCATCATTGGAGAGGAAACCCGCGGCCGTTGTCCTCATTTCGCCTTTCGACGCTCTCCCCGGCGATGCATTTCGGCCCGGACGGTTTGCCGACTTCAGTGGGGCTCTCGCTAGGCGCAAGCATCGGGTGATTTGGATAGGCTCGACTTTCAATCACCGCGCAAAGGCTCGGCGTTCCGCACAGCCGCCGGACGAAGTTGGCGTCACCGTCCTCCTCGTCCCATCATTGGCATATCGCTTTAACATATGTATCCGCCGCGAGGTCAGCCATATCGTGTTCGCGATCATGGCGGCCTGGAAGCTCTTGCCATTGCTATGGAAAGGCGGCGTCGAGAGCGTTGTATGCTCTTTCCCACCCATTCTGGCGCCAGTTTTTTGTGGCATACTTGCAAAGCTGTTCCGCGTCCCATTCGTGCTTGACGTGCACGACGCCTGGCCCGATGCCTTCGAGATCTTCCTTCCCAGACGCTTGCCCGTAAGCCTGGTATTCACGGCGGGGACGTTGCTCCGTAGCTTCGCAGGCAAGCTCTCCTGCGGAGCCACGCTGGTAAGCGCGGACTACAAGGCGTACTTTGGTTCGGCGATGCCGGCGAAGACGATTGTGACGCCGCTCGGCCACCCATTTGGCAAGTTCTGGCAGCACTACGCGCCTGACTGGAACTTGGTGCCGAAGAAGGCGGGCGACTATTGGGTTACCTACGTTGGGACCGTGTCCCAGAACTATGCGCTCGACGTGGTGCTCGCCGGCCTGGCTGATCTACCGGGAAATGTGAAGTTTGTCGTTGCCGGATCCGGTCTGGCGGTCCAGTCGCTTTCCGACCGGGCTTTAGCGATCGGTTTTCAAAACCTCGTCCTTACTGGCGAGCTGTCCCATAGCGACCTGGCCAATCTCCTCGCCCGCTCGGACCTGGCCTTGGTACCGGTCGATGTGCGGACTCACATCAGGATGCCGAAAAAGGTCTTCGATTACCTGGCCGCCGGTCTTCCGATCTTAACCAACATACGCGGCGGTGAGCTGGAGGAGATCGTGTTGTCTTCCGGCATCGGTGCCCTCTACGACCCCGGCAGTATAGACTCACTACGGGCGGGCGTGCGTGCTTGCCAGCAGCTCGATCGAGAGGCCGTTCGCGCCAGGGCGCTTCGGCTGGCGGAGGACCGTTTCGACACTGCCGCCCTGGCAGACGAGTTTGTCAGGTGGTTGGAGGACAACATCCACGATACCGGTTCATCCGACTTAGTCGGGAGCGGCGCGCATGAAGCGGGCGTTTGATATCGCCGCATGTATCGCACTTACGCCCACCGCGATACTCTTTGGGTTGCTCGCGGCTGCAGCCATCCGCCTGAGCGTCGGCCGTCCGATTTTCTTCCGCCAATTTCGACGGGGGCGGGATGGGCGGCTGTTCCGGATGTTGAAGTTCCGAACCATGAGAGACCCGTTCGACAAACGCGATCGCCCGCTGCCGGATGCTCAACGCTTGACGTTATTAGGCTCATGGCTGCGCCGCACGAGCCTCGATGAGTTGCCGCAGCTTTGGAATGTTCTCAAGGGCGACATGAGCATAGTCGGTCCAAGACCCTTACTCCCTGAGTACCTGCCCAGATACACCCCATTCCAGCGTCGGCGCCACGAGGTGAAGCCAGGCATCACTGGATGGGCCCAGGTGAACGGTCGCAATACCCTGAGTTGGGAGCACAAGTTCGAGTTGGACGTGTGGTACGTGGATCATTGGAGTCTCTGGCTCGATGTCAAGATTCTGTGGCTAACTGTGTTCAAAGTGGTTCGCGGCGAAGGAGTGAGCCGGCAGGGACACGCAACGATGCCTGAGTTCTGGGGAAGCCCGGCCCAGTCGAGGCGCGATGAGTGACTTGGTCTTGTGGGGCGCTGGCGGCCACGGGAAGGTCGTCCTCGATGTTGCCAGGGCTCTGGGGGGATTTGGCGCTGTTTCATTCATCGACGATGCCGAGGAGGTATCTGGCCGCGAATTCTGCGGCTGCCAAGTCTGCGGAGCTAGCCGGTATTTGCAATCGCTGAAGGGCCAAGGTTGTTCTCAGTATCTGGTAGCCATAGGGAAAAACGAACTGAGGGCCGCATGCTTTCAGAGAGCCCTCGATCGCGGCCTGCTGCCTGCCACACTCGTCCACCCTTCTGCGGTGATATCGGAGTCGGCCCGGCTTGAGGAAGGGACCGTCGTCATGGCGAACGTCGCGATCAATGCGGGTGCTCGGATCGGAAAGAACTGCATTGTGAACACAGCCGCCGTGGTCGAGCACGACTGTCGGGTTGGAGATCACGTCCACCTTTCGCCAGGTGTTCTTCTGGGAGGCGGGGTGACGGTGCATTCGTTCGCACATGTCGGGATTGGCGCGATCGCCCTCCCTGGAGCTGAAATTGGCGAGGGTGCCACCGTCGGGGCCGGCGCTGTCGTCCTCGATTCGGTGCCGGCCCGTACCAGCGTTGTCGGAATCCCGGCCAGGGTTATAGCTCGTGCGAGCCGTTAGGCTCGCCGCCCTTTAATGAAACGCATACTCCTATCCGTTCCGCACATGGGCGGCAACGAGGAAACCTACGTGCGGCAGGCCTTTGCGACAAATTGGCTCTCAACCGTTGGGCCAAACGTCACCGCCTTCGAACGGGAATTCTCCGCACGCATCGGACGGCCCGCTGTCGCTCTGTCCAGCGGAACCGCGGCGCTGCACCTTGCGTTGCGCGTGGTGGGAGTCGGTCCCGGCGATGAAGTGTTCTGTTCCACCCTTACCTTCGTTGCGGCCGCCAACGCGATCGTCTATCAGGGCGGCGTGCCGGTCTTTATGGATAGCGACCGCGCCACTTGGAACCTGGATTCCGAGATCCTGTCCAGCGCCCTGCGAGAGCGGGCGATGGCGAACAGGCTTCCCAAGGCGCTGGTCGTGGTCCACCTTTATGGCCAAAGCGCCGATATGGACCCCATCCTCACTGCCTGCGCCGAATACGGAATCGCCGTGATCGAGGACGCCGCCGAAGCGGTGGGCGCGCTCTACAAAGGAAATCCGGCCGGGACGCTCGGCGACGTCGGAGTCTACTCCTTTAACGGAAACAAGATTATCACCACCGCCGGCGGCGGCATGCTGGTCTCCCGGAACCAAGCCTGGGTGGATAAGGCACGCTTCTGGTCCCAGCAAGCCCGCGATCCCGGCCTCGCCTACGAACACTCTGAACTCGGCTACAACTACCGCATGAGCACCGTGCTCGCAGGCATCGGTCGCGGGCAGCTCGAAGTGCTCGACCTGCGGGTACGGCAGCGCCGTGCCATCGCCTCCCGCTATCGCGATGCTTTCGCCGGCCTCCCTGGCATTTCGCTCATGTCCCAGGCCCCCTACGGCCTCCACACCAACTGGCTGAGTTGCTTCCTCATCGACGGAGAAGCATTCGGCCGCTCGCGCGGCCAACTGATCCGCGCGCTCGACGAAGCCAACGTGGAGGCCCGCCCCGTCTGGAAGCCCATGCACCTCCAGCCTTTGTACGCAGGGTGCCAACGCTACGGCGGAGACGTGGCGGAAGACCTGTTCCGGCGCGGGATCTGTCTGCCCAGTTCGAGCAGCCTCTCCGCGGAGGATCAGTTGCATGTTGTGAACGCAGTACGAAGGGCGGCCGGCGTGAAGGAACTGGACGAGTTGAACGGAACCGGGACAGTGCAACCTGAGTGCGTGGGGAAAGCCGGCGGCTGAGGATTGAGCAACACAGGATCAAAATGATTCATACGATTCGCCGATTCGTAAAACCGCTCCGCAGAACCCACCGGCTCGTAGTGTGGGTGGTGCAACTGGGAATTTTTGCTTCCTCGGGACTGGCGGCATTTCTGCTGCGATTCGACTTCGGTCTGCCGCCCGCGTATCTGCGGCACTTGGCGTACGCGCTTCCCATCTGGGTGGTGGTCAAGGCCGTCGTTTTCCGCGTCGCCAATCTCGACCGGGGTTGGTGGCGATACGTCTCGATCGCCGATCTCCTGCGGATCGTGATCGGCAACTTCGCCGGCTCGGCTCTGAGCTGCATCGCCATTCTGCTATTCGCCCCGGCCGGATTCCCACGCTCGATTTACTTGCTGGATCTGATGATCTGTTTCCTCGGCACGGGCGGCGTTCGGATGCTCGTCCGCATGATCGCGGAAGCCACCATGCAGGCGCGAAACCCCGCCACGGAAAGGAGGACGTTGATCTATGGTGCTGGTGCCGCCGGGATCACTCTGCTCCGGGAGATCCAGAAGAACCCGAAGCTGCCGTACCGCGTGCGAGGGTTCCTGGACGACCGGTCGGACAAGAAGGGCTTGCAGGTTCTAGGAGCGTCGGTGCTGGGAGGCAGCGACCAGCTCAAGCCCCTTGTAGCGAAGCACCATATCGAGACCATCCTGATTGCCATCCCCTCCGCCACGGGGGCCGAGATGACCCGGATTTTGAACCTGTGCCACGAAGCGGGGGTGGAGCGCCAGACCGTGCCGAGCCTGGGAGAGATTATCGAATCCAACGGCCTCGCCACCCAGATTCGCGACGTTGCCGTCGAGGACCTCCTCGGCCGCACCCCGGTGCGCCTGGAAGAAAACCGGATCCGCGCCAGTCTTGAAGGCAAGGTCGTCATGGTCACCGGCGCCGCCGGTTCCATCGGCTCCGAACTCTGCCGCCAGATCGCACGCTTCGACCCCGCCGGCATCGTGGGATTCGAAATCGCTGAATCTCCGCTCTTCGAGATCGATCGCGAAATGCGCCAGTCCTTTCCCCAAGTCCCCTTCTATCCCGAGATCGGAAGCGTCCAGAACCGCGCTCGTCTGGATGAAGTACTGCGCCAGCACGCTCCGTCGGTCGTCTATCACGCCGCCGCCTATAAGCACGTTCCCCTCATGGAGACGCACGTCTTCGAGGCCATCGAGAACAATGTCTTCGGCACCTACAACGTTGCCGTAGCCGCGGCCGATCGGGGAGTCGAAGACTTCGTCATGATCTCTTCCGACAAAGCCGTCCGTCCCACTAACGTCATGGGTGCCACCAAACGCGTGGCCGAGATGCTGCTCCTCGCCCTGCAAAACGGCCGGACCAAGTATGTGGCCGTGCGCTTCGGCAACGTGCTTGGCTCCAACGGCAGCGTCATCCCTATCTTCAAGAAGCAGATCGCGGAAGGCAGGCCGGTGACAGTGACCCACCCCGAGATGCGCCGCTTCTTCATGACCATCCCGGAAGCCTGCCAACTCGTGCTGCAAGCCGCGGTTATCGGAAAGGGCGGCCAGATCTGCGTCCTCGACATGGGCGAGCCCGTCAAGATCGTGGGTCTGGCCCGGAACTTGATTCTGCTGTCGGGGCTAAGGCCGGACGAAGACATCAAGATCGAATTCACCGGCATGCGCCCCGGTGAGAAGCTCTACGAAGAGTTAAGCACCATGCTTGAGGACACCGCGCCCACGGCCCATGAAAAAATCCGCATTTACGTTGGCAACGGCATGCCGGCGGGCGACATGGTGGCGTGGATCGATTACCTGCGGAAGACCTGCGAGTCGCGCGACGCCGGTCGGCTGGTCGTTGCGCTGAAAGAATTAGTGCTCGATTACAGCCCAAGCGCGGATTTACTCAAGCGCGTCATCCAAACTCATGGCCTGTTGTACGCAGAAACTCCGTCCGGCCTGAAACTGGTTGAGAATTGGCCCGCCGTAACGTTAGGTAACGCCATTTGACGCTGGCTGGCACTTACTTGGCCGGAGTTTTTGGACGGAGACGGTGGTTGAACTCGTCCAGGCGCCAACCCTCCGGCCCGGCCCACGCGGCGACACTACGCCGGTCAGGCGGGGGCGGAAGGTGCTTTGGTTGTTCGTGTCTCCACCCACAGGTCCCGGGGGCTGACGAACAGGATCTTCCAGGCGCAGGCTGCGGCCCATACCAGGACGGCAAAAGCCCTGGGGATGCCGGTCAGCTTCTTGGCCCTGCTGCCGGCGGGCAGTAGCGGATCGAGCAGGGCCACGGCCCAAAAGGCCAATTGCGGAAGGGCGGCGAGCCATCGCCACGGGGAAGGCAGCCCGAACGAAGTAACCAGAACCGCTGCCAGCAGGCAGGGCAGTAAGAGGCGCCCGATCTTCAAGCTGACGAAATGGAACCGCATGCGGTTGCGCGCGCCGAACAGGCCTGGGAACGTGCCCAGGAGTTGGATGATGCCGGCTTGCGTGCGCACTTTGCGGCGGAATTCGGCGGCCAGGCCGGTGGGCTCGTCAATGGCTACGGCCAGGGGCTCGATCACCAGACGGTAGCCCTGCAAATGCACGGAAAGCGGCAGGAAAACGTCGTCCAGCAGGGAATTGGGCGGAATGGGCACATAGAGGGAACGCCTCACCAGATATACGGGACCGGTGGCGCCCAACATCGAGTCCACCCGCGAAAGGTTGCCGCGAATCCAGTTTTCATAGCGCCAGTACAGGCCGGTATTGGCTTCTTCCTCGCTGGCGCCGCGGGCGATCCGCAAATCGCCGCTAACCACGCCGACCGTTGGATCGGCCATCGCCGCTACCAGGCGGCGCAGGCAATCGGGGCGCAATACCTGACGGACATCGGTAAAAAACAGCAGTTGGCCGGAAGCCTGGAGCACCGCCGCATTCAGGGCCGCGGGTTTGCCGCCGAAAGGAACGCGCATCACGCGCACGCCGCGGCCGGCATAGGAGGCTGCGATCTGTTCGGTGGCGTCGGTGGACCCATCGGAAACCACCAGCACGTCTCTCGAATCCGCCGGATAATCCTGAGCCAGAACGCTCTCGAGCTTGCGGTGAAGCCAGCGTTCTCCGTTGCGCACGGCGATGACGACCGTCACCGGGGCCACCTGTTCCCGGCGGCCGACCGGTTTCTCCCGCCAGCGCGCCAGTCCGGCCAGCAGCAGCGGATAGCCCACTAGAACGTAAGCGACAGCCAGGGCCGAAGCCAGGAAAAGCGTCACGAAAAGCGGCGTCATGAGGTTTGCCGCCGGGTTCCTGCCAGGTTGCGGAAAAAGGCCCTGACAGGCCACCAGGACTGTCCCACTATAGCGGCATTTGCCGCAGAATGACGGGGAACGCCACTTGAATGAAGGCCACGCCGATATCGGTGGCGGTCTTCAGGTCCCCTCCCCGCGCCGGTACGATTACGCGCACCAAAGCGGTATCGCTGCGGCGGTAGCGCACGGCGTCGGCCACCAGCCAGAACTTGGCGGCGAATTCGCTGGCGATCACCCGGTGATGCCCCTGATACCAATACAGCGTCACGCTCTGGTCGTCGCCATGTTGTACGGCGTAGCGATTCACCGTAATCGGGAGGTCCGATCCCGCTACGGAGATGGTTTGCTTGCCAACTTCCACCTCCTCCCAGCCCGAACCCGGCAGACAGTTCTTGGGGGAATGGGGCGACTGCCCGTAACGCTGGGTCTTGAAGTATGCCATGAAGAGGTTCACGGCCACCGCGTGTGCGCGATCGACATACACCCGATTCGTCACGTCGTCGGCTTTTAGCATCTGGAGCGTTTCCGGTTCGAGCGGCGCGTCCTGCACCATCGTCCAGCCCCCCAATACCGCGGGGAAGAGGCTCAAGGGGACGATCGGGGGGGCCAATTCGGGACGTGAAGCAACCGCGTACAGCGCACCCGCCTGAAGCAGCAGCGCGATCGTCAGAGCTATGGCGTATCGACTCTTAAGGAAACTCACGGCTCTCCTGTCTTTCGGTTTGAATCTCACATTTTATGATAGCAACCGTGCCGTGGGCAGTGGGCGGACTAGAGCCAGTACTGCCATTGGCCGGACCCGATCACGTACAGGCCCAGAGCCAGATTGGTGACGGCGTGCGCCAGGATACAGTCGCCCAGGCTCCTGGTGCGAACCATCCACCAGTTGTACACGATGCCCGCCACCAGCCCTACCTCCCAGTACGGACCGTGTTCGGCGGCGAAAAGGGCCGCGGTCACCCAAAACGCCAAGCGGCGGTATGTGCCCAGAGGGACCGTTTCGATGTGCTCCGAGATCATCCAGCGCATCAGCCAGGCGCGCCAGAACAGTTCCTCGATAATCGGCACCAGGAGCGCCGAGCCGCCGACCCGGAGGATCAGAAATGCGACGTTGCGGCGCCGTTCGATGGGGATGGAACTCACCGCTGCGCCGGTCAATGCGTTCTCGAAGAGCCAATGGTGGCGAATGTTCCACAATTGGTCGGGCGCCACCCATAAGATGAATACCAGCAACCCAACGGCCGCGCTCGAGATCGGATTTAGGGCAGTAAACGAAACTGTCCGGCGGGAGAATACCAGGATCGCCGCGAGGGTAAGACTGCAACGCAAGGCATACAACCATCCCCCGTCGATTCCCAGCAGCCGTTCCAAGCCCATGGAAGCGACATAAACGCCAAACGGGGCGACATAGGCGAGCGTGGTACGCGATTGACGACTGACAGTCATAGTTACTTTACGAAATCCAGTTCCCTTCCAGACTGTCGGTGATAGTACCATAGCGCCTTCGGGCGAGGTTCGCCTGCCGTCGGTTCTAGTATTCTAAACTACTGATTCTACAGTGCTTTTACGCCGCCTGAGGCCTCCTCCGTGCCTTCGCCTGGTCTGGGAGTTGGACACGGTCCTAGGCCCCCGGGCGCCACATGAGAGTGCGAATCGGCCGGGACGGGCGAGTATAATATGTAGTCGGACTTGTCGTCCGATCTTACTGATTTATTTACATGATCCGCTTGTTTCGAGTATTCGTACCGGCTGGCACACTGGCGCTCCTGGCGGCGGAAACCATCATCATGCTCACCGCTTTCGTGCTGGCCAGCTATCTGGTTTTGGAGGTCGATCCAACCGACTACCTGCTGTACGACGGCGGCTTGGCGCGCATCCTCGTGGTGGTGCTCAGCATCGTGATCAGCCTTTATTTTCAAGATCTTTACTCTAATTACCTGATTGAATCCAGGATTCTGCTGCTGCAGCAGCTTTCCATGGCGATCGGCACCGCCATTCTGATCCAAGGCATTTTCAGCTACGTCAGCCGCGATTTGCGGACGCCCTTGCGCCTGATGCTGACCGGGAGTTTCCTGTCGCTGGTCGGTGTCCTCGCCTGGCGACTGGCGTTTAGCTCATACGCGTTGCATGTGGTGGGGCGCACCGGGTTGCTGCTGGTGGGAGGGAGCGAATCGCTCGCGGACCTGGCTCAGCACGTAGTAGAGCATCCCGAATTGGGTCTGAGCGTAGTGGGTTATGTCGACGATTTTCCGGGCGGAGAGCCTCCTCTACCTGGGGGGCGGGTACTCGGGCCGGTATCGGATTTGCGACGGATTGTGGAGGAGACGAATCCCGGCTTGATCGTGGTGGGTATGTCCGAGCGGCGCAACCGGGTTCCGGTTACCGATCTACTGGAATTGCGTTTTGGCGGCCACGCGATTGAAGAAGTGTCGTCGGCGTATGAGCGCGTGACCGGCCGGGTCAGTCTGAAAGAACTGCGCCCTTCGCAGCTGATCTATTCCGGCGAGTTGGGGCCGCGCCGGCAAATCCTGTTGTACCAGCGGGCGTTCAACCTGGTAGCGGCGACGGTGGGAATCGTTCTGGCATCGCCGCTGGTGCTGCTCACGGCCCTGGCGGTACGCCTGAGTTCGTCCGGGCCGGTACTCTATCGGCAGCAGCGGGTCGGGTTGGAGGGCCAGTCGTTTACCGTCTACAAATTCCGCTCCATGCGGGCCAACGCGGAAGCGGCGACCGGCGCGGTCTGGGCATCCAGGAACGATCCGCGGATTACGCCGGTGGGCCGCGTCATCCGCAAGATTCGTTTCGACGAATTACCGCAGCTTTTCAACGTGCTGAAAGGCGAAATGTCGCTGGTCGGCCCGCGCCCGGAACGGCCGGAATTTGTCAAAGCTCTGTCCGACCATATTCCCTATTACCGGCAGCGCCAGTACGTTCGTCCGGGCATCACCGGCTGGGCGCAGATCAATCACAAGTACGGCGACACGCTTGAAGATACCGTCACCAAACTGGAATACGATTTGTATTACATCAAGAATATGTCGATCAGCCTGGATGCCTATATCGTGTTCCATACGCTCAAAACGATGTTGCTTTCGCGAGGCGCACAATGATGGCGATCCCGTCCCGTTCTTGACAGTTGGGGAGGGCCGCGTCAGACTTTAATTCTGCGGGGCCTGGTTGTGTGGATCTTGGGCATTCGAAGCGGAAAACGGAGGAACATGTATTTCGACATGCGGCGCCTGGCCGCCATTTTGTGGCTGGCCGTCCCAGCGTTTGCGCAATATGCCGGCCCGGCAATTCTGTCGCGCGGCGAAGCACCCACGGCCATGGCGGCGGACCAGATCGACTTTCGGCCCTACCTGAGCATTACCGGTGTTTACGATACCGGCTTGGCCGGCGTGTCGGTGAATTCCCAAGGCGAGATCGGCAACGGTTCCAGCCCCGGGGTGGAGTTCGCCGGGGGGATTAGCGGCATCCATAGCTGGAAACACACCAAAGTTGGCCTGGACTATCATGGCGATGTCCGCGAGTACACCAAGGCCACCTACTACGACAGCACCGACCAAACGCTCCTGCTCGGAATTACGCACCTGTTCACCCGTCACGTCACCCTGGTGTTGAACGAAGCCGCGGGTATTTTTTCACTCGACTACGGAGCCCTGGGCCTGCCGGCTTCGGTGCCGTTCGATCCGTCTACGCTGAGCATTCCCGTTACCGACTTTTTCGATAATCGTACGATTTACGTCAGCACGCTGGCCAACCTGATCTATCAGAGAACGGCGCGGCTTTCCTTCAGTTTCGGCGGCTCCGGCTATTTGAATCGCCGGCGGTCCACGGCGCTCTACGGCGTAACCGGTGCTACGGCGCAGGCCGATATGGAATACCGCGTTTCGCGAAGCACCACCATCGGCGCCATGTACAACTACAACCATTACAGCTTCACCCGTATTCTCAGCGACGCCGACATGCACGGAGCGGCCGGCACGTTTGCCCGCCGGCTGACGGCAACCTTGGAACTGACCTTGTATGGCGGTTTCCTCCGGGTGGAGAACGAAGGCGTGCAGGACGTTTCCATTGACCCCGCGATCGCCGCACTGCTGGGGATTTCCTCTACCCAACTCTCGGTGAACCACAGCGTTCGTTATGTGCCCAACGCCAGCGGGCGTTTGTCGCAGGGCTTCAAGAAAGGGGTGGCGTATTTGGCTGGCGGGCGGACGGTCACTCCCGGAAACGGCCTCTTCCTGACATCGCAAATGACCAATATTACCGCCGGCTACACCTACACCGGAATCCGCCGCTGGAGCTTCAACGTGAGCGCTGCCCGCAACGACGGCGTGTCGATCGGTAATATAGTCAACGGCGATTACCGGGACACGACGGGAATGGTATCCATCAGCCGGGACCTGACCAAGAAGCTGCACGTTGTCGGCGGCGGCTGGGTCCATCAGTACGGAAGCAGCGATTTCGCCCAGTACAACCGGCGTGTGTATGAAGCCCGTATCGGGCTGCAGTTCGCTCCCGGCGACGTGCCGTTGCGGATCTTCTAAACCTGCCGTTCGCCGCTCACTACCTGGCCGCGGCCCGCTAGCGCTCGTGCACGTCTTCCAGATAGGTGTAGCCGTGCAGGCCCTCTTCGTAATAGTGCAGCAGCGCTCCGGATTCCTCGTAGGTTAGCCGGCTGTCCCGGAGGGCAGTTTCCACATCGCGGCGCAGTTTGGCGACCAACTGGTCGCTGGAAAATTGCACGTAGTTGAGCACTTCGCGAACGGTATCGCCCTTGATGACCGAGTCCAGAATGGTCTCCCCGGCCGGCCCGAGGCGGACGTGTACGGCATTGGTGTCGCCGAACAGGTTGTGCAGATCGCCCAGGATCTCCTGATAGGCGCCCAGCAGAAACGTGCCCAGGTAGTAATCGCCGCCGTCGAACGGATGGAGCAGGAGCGTGCGCTTTACGTCCCGGCGGTCGATGAAGGCGTCCACTTTGCCGTCGGAGTCGCAGGTGATGTCGCCCAGCACGGCCGGCCGCGAAGGCTGCTCTTCCAGCCGGTGGATCGGCATGACGGGGAATAGCTGCTTGATGGCCCAGCTATCCGGCATACTCTGAAACAGCGAGAAATTGCAGAAGTAGGTGTCCGAGAGCATGGCATCGATGCCCTCCAGCTCTTCCGGAAAGTAGTCGAGCTCCCGCGCCTGCTTTTGAATCCTGCGGGTGATGGCCCAATACAGGTTCTCGGCCACGCACCGCTGCTCGAGCGAAAGGTAGCCCAGGCTGAACAGGTTGAGCGCCTGGTCGAGAGCCTGCTGCGTGTCGTGATAACTTTCCAGCAGGTTCTTGGCGGTGAGGCTGCGATAGGTTTCCTGCAGATCGATGAGAGGCTGCTCGGCATCCGGCGGCGGCTCCGGCGGAACATCCGCTTCGCCCATGCCCGACACGCCCAGAACGTTGAACACCAGCACGCTGTGATAGGCAGCCACGGCGCGGCCGCTTTCGGTCACGATATTGGGGTGCGGCACGCCGACTTCGTCGCACACGTTCTGCACGTGGTAGATCACATCGTTGGCGTATTCCTGCAGGGTGTAATTGACGCTCGATTCGAAGTCCGTCTGCGAGCCGTCGTAATCCACTCCCAGGCCGCCGCCCACGTCGAGATACTGCAATCCCGCTCCGGCCCGCGCCAGGTCCACGTAGACGCGCACGGCCTCGTTCACCGCGCCCTTGATCTGGCGGATGTTGGTGATCTGGCTGCCCAGGTGGAAGTGCAGCAGGTTCAGACAGTCGGCCATGCCGAGATCTTTCAGTTCCTGCAGGGCCCGCATGGCCTCGGTAACCGATAGGCCGAACTTGGAGCGATACCCGCCCGAAGATTTCCACCGCCCGGCGCCCCGGCTGGCCAACTTCACCCGCAGCCCGATCCGCGGCCGCACGCCAACCTTCCGGCTGTATTTCAAAATCAGGTGCAGTTCCGTGTATTTTTCGACCACCGGGACGATTTGACGCCCGATCTTCTGCGCCAGCATCGCCATTTCGATGTACTCGTCGTCTTTGAAGCCGTTGCAGATGATCGGCGTATCGTTGTCGGCCAGCGCCATGACGGCGATCAACTCGGGCTTCGACCCGGCCTCGAGACCGAACTTGTACGGCTTGCCGAATTCCAGCACCTCTTCCACCACCTGCCGCTGCTGGTTCACCTTGATGGGGTAGACGCAGCAATATTGGCCTTGATAATGGTGCTCGTTGATGGCCGTCTGAAACGCACCGTGGAGCTCGCCCAAACGGTGGTTCAGGATGTCGGCGAAGCGAACCAGAATGGGCAGGTTGATGCCGCGAAGCACCAGCGTGTCGATAAGTTCCTTCAGATCGATGGAGCGCGCGGGGTCCTTTTCCGGGTGAACCAGCACGTGCCCGTTGTTGCCCACCGAAAAATAGCCCTTGCCCCAACTGGGGACGTCGTAGAAATCGCTGGCGATTTGCGGGGTCCAGCGTTCCGTAGGCTCAACCACCATCGAACCCTTGCGGCCATTTCTTTCCAACTTGGGCGTTTCTCCTTTATTTCTCAGTGTCCTTCGAAAGCGGCGGAAGTGGCAAGAGAAAACTGGTCACAGCGGGGTGACGGGGCGGCTGCAAGGCGGCAAGACATATAGCCGCCGATGAACACCGATGAACGCCGATAAGAGATGCAAGGATTTATCTGCGTTTATCTGCGTTCATCGGCGGCTATAGTTTGATTTTTCAAAGCCCCTCCGGGCCCGGCTGAAGCCGCCTGGGTCGTGACCGCAAAACCGGGACAAAAGTCCCGGTTTTTGTCTGTAAGCTATTGCTTTCTGGTAGGAAACCGGAACTTAGTGCCGGTTTTGACCGGGCCGGGCGGGAAATGAACCGGGTTTGACTTTTCCGAAGTCCCCGCGCAAACTGGAGAGAGAAGGGCGGTACGTGACCACCGACGAACGATTTGACCGCCTCGACCGCTCGGTCGGGGACCTGACGAGATCCGTCGAAACCCTGACTAAATACGTCCTGGACCTGCGCCAGGAAACGGCTGCGCGGTTTCAGACCATCGAGAACCGCCTCGACATACTTGCGTCTACCGTCGCCAATATCGACTCCAGGCTGCCCGCCCTGACCAAAGCAATCCTGGATTTCGGCTCCCTTTCCACCCAGCTCGTGCGCGAACAGTCGGGGCAGAAGAATTCCACGTCCGACCTCCTCACCCGGGTGATCAGGCTGGAGGAGACTGTTTCCAGGCTGGCCGAGAACGCAGCTTAGCTGACGAGAATGGGATGACACCCCGCGGGGGCCGAACGGGACCAGCCTGAACTGGGCGATTATTCCGTGAAACCCCGGCGGAAGAGGCCGGGGCGAAGGACCAGTTTGACTTATTTAAGTCTCTATGCAAAAATCAAGTCAGCCATGAAGCTGCGCGCGGAAACCGTCAGAACCAGCCTGGATGTCCCCAGGAACCTGCATCGCCAAGTCCACGAGGCGGCCGCACGCAAGGGATGCTCGGCTCGCCAGCTCATTCTTGCGGCGATTGAAACCGCCGTGCGAGAGGCTCCGGCGAAGGCTGGTAAGCGCCTGGATTTGAGAAGCCGCCCGCTACTGCCCCGCACGGGCAAGCCGATCGATCTTTCGAATGAGCGGATCTATGACCTCATCCAGTTTCCCTGATGTCAACGTGTGGTTGGCCCTGGCCTCGGCGGAACACACGCATCGGGAAGCCGCTCTCGATTGGTGGGAAGCCCGGAACGAGCCCATTCTTTTCTGCCGCATTACCCAAATGGGCCTGCTGCGGCTGCTCACAAACTTCGGGGCAATAAACGGTAAACCCTTGCAAATGAAACAGGCCTGGAGAGTCTACGACGAATTCCTGAGCGACGAACGGGTCGTTTTTGCGCCGGAGCCGGCCAAAGTCGAGACTCGCTTCCGTCTGGTTGCGACGAGGGTGAGCGCCTCTCCCAAACTCTGGACCGATGCTTACCTGCTCGCCTTCGCCGCGGAGGCAGAATCGGAGATAGTTACCTTCGATGAAGCGCTGGCTGGACGGGCAGGTGTTGCCGCGTTGGCCTAGCGACCGGCGGTAGAAGCGGCCCGTGGCCGGTCGCAGGCGAAAACGCCCATTCCACTGTCGTTCAACCCCGTCCCCTTCCGTTTAGACACCCGCCGACACCATTCGCCGCCTAATCTTGACTAAGAAGTACAGATTCGCTAATCTAGTGATGGGTAGGTGTTTAGGAGGCAGGTTCGGTGAGCGATTCCACCAATACGATTGAAACCTTTGCGAAGCAGGAATATAAGTGGGGGTTCGTCAGCCCGATCGATTCGGATTCGATTCCGCGCGGGTTGAGCGAGGACGTCGTCCGCCTGATTTCGTCCAAGAAACAGGAGCCGGAGTGGCTGCTGGAATGGCGGCTGAAGGCTTACCGGCACTGGCTCACCATGACAGAGCCCACCTGGGCCAACATTCATTATCCCAAGATCGACTATCAGGACATTATTTATTACGCGGCGCCGAAGTCGAAGACCGACGGCCCCAAGTCGCTGGACGAGGTCGACCCGGAACTGCTTCGGACTTATGAAAAGCTGGGTATTCCGCTGGCTGAGCGAGCGGCGCTGGCCGGCGTGGCGGTGGACGCGGTGTTCGATTCGGTTTCCGTGGCTACCACCTTCAAGGTGAAATTGAAGGAGATGGGCGTGCTGTTCTGCTCGTTCTCCGAAGCCGTCCATGAATATCCCGAGCTGGTGCAGAAATACCTGGGCTCGGTGGTGCCGACCTCGGATAACTTCTTCGCCGCGCTGAACTCGGCGGTGTTTTCCGACGGCTCCTTCTGCTATGTGCCCAAGGGCGTTCGCTGCCCCATGGAGCTGTCCACCTATTTCCGCATCAATGCCAAGGATACCGGCCAGTTCGAGCGCACCCTGATCGTGGCCGACGAAGGCGCCTACGTGAGCTACCTGGAAGGCTGCACCGCGCCCATGCGCGACACCAATCAGTTGCACGCCGCGGTGGTGGAGCTGGTGGCGCTCGATAATGCCCAGATTAAGTATTCCACCGTACAGAACTGGTATCCCGGCGACAAACAGGGCAAAGGCGGCATCTATAATTTCGTGACCAAGCGCGGCGCCTGCCGGGGCGTCAATTCGAAAATCTCCTGGACGCAGGTGGAAACCGGTTCGGCCATCACCTGGAAATACCCGAGCTGCCTCTTAATTGGCGACCATTCGGTGGGCGAATTCTATTCGGTGGCTCTGGCTAACAATTATCAGCAGGCCGACACCGGCACCAAAATGATCCACATCGGGAAGAACACCACTTCCACGATTGTCTCGAAGGGCATTTCGGCCGGCCACGGGCAGAACACCTATCGCGGCGGCGTCAAGATTCTGAAGAACGCCACCGGCGCGCGCAATTACTCCCAGTGCGATTCGCTGCTGCTGGGCGACAAATGCGGCGCCCACACCTTCCCCTATCTGGAAGTGAAGAACACCTCGTCGCAGGTCGAACACGAAGCTTCGACCTCGAAAATCGGCGAGGACCAGATTTTCTACTGCCGGCAGCGCGGCATCTCCACCGAGGACGCGGTCTCGATGATCGTTCACGGCTTCTGCAAGGAAGTTTTTCGCGAGCTGCCCATGGAATTCGCCGTGGAAGCCCAGAAGCTGCTCGGCGTAAGCCTGGAAGGCAGCGTGGGTTGATGGGCGTGCAACCGCTCCCTCGCGGTCGCGGCTCGGAAATACGGCAATTCCGCCGGTCTTACCGAGCCGCGACCGCGAGGGAGCGGTTGCTGGAACGGCTGATCGATATCGTTTGAGGACACATGGCATTACTGGAAATTAAGAACCTGCACGCCACCGTCGGCGACCGTGAAATTTTGAAGGGCATCGATCTCACCATCGATGCCGGCGAAGTACACGCCATCATGGGGCCGAACGGCTCGGGAAAGAGCACGCTGGCCCAGGTGCTGGCGGGCCGCGATATCTACCACGTCACCGAGGGCGAAATCATCTATGACGGGCGGAACCTGCTCGATCTTTCTCCCGAGGACCGCGCCCGCGCCGGCATCTTCCTCGCGTTTCAGTATCCTGTCGAGATCCCGGGCGTCAGCAACATGTACTTCCTGAAAGCGGCCCTGAATACGGTGCGCAAGGCACACGGCCTGGAAGAGCTGGACGCCATGGATTTCCTGAGCCTGGTCAAGGAAAAGCTCAAGATCATGGACGTCGACCAGACGCTGCTGAACCGCCCGGTGAACACCGGCTTTTCGGGCGGCGAGAAAAAGCGCAACGAGATCTTTCAAATGGCCGTGCTCGAGCCCAAGCTGGCCGTGCTGGATGAAACCGATTCCGGCCTCGATATCGACGCGCTTCGCATCGTGGCCGCCGGCGTCAACGCACTGCGCGGTCCGGAGCGGTCGATGATCGTCGTCACCCACTACCAGCGCCTGCTGAACTACATCGTGCCGGACTTCGTGCACGTGTTGTCCGAGGGCAGGATCGTGAAATCCGGCGGCAAGGAACTGGCGTTCGTGCTGGAAGAGAAGGGCTACGCCGGCCTCGGCATCGAAGACGCCGAAGAAGAGGTCGCACGGGTATGACGGCGGTTTCCGAACAGATCGGCAACTGGCTGGACTTGTTCACCGCCCAGCCGCCGGCCGAGGCGTGGCGGAAGGAATTGCGCGACGGCGCGTTGGAGCGCTTCTGCGCGCTCGGTTTCCCGACGACGCGCGACGAAGAATGGCGCTTCACCAGCGTCGCGCCGATTGCCCGCACGAAGTGGGCGGCAGCGCCCGAAGCCACCGCCGATGCCGACGCGCAGGCGCCCTGGAGCACCGGCGGCATTCGCCTGGTTTTCGTAAACGGCAGACTCGCCGGCCCGGTTCCCAGCTTGCCCAAAGGCCTCGAAGCCGGCCTGCTCGCCGAGCGCGCCGAGCTTAATCGCATCGTGCCGGAGACCGCATTCACGGCGCTCAACACGGCCTTTCTCGACCAGGTGGCCTGGCTGAAGGTGGCCCGCGGCGCAATTGTGGAGACGCCCATCCATCTGGTCTATATCACTACCGCGGACGCTTACGTGGCGCCCCGCGTGCTCATCCAGGCGGGCGCGGACGCTCACATCACCATCGTCGAAACTTTCGCGGGCTCGGGCGCTTACTTCACCAACGCGGTGACCGAAATCGTGGCCGGCCAGGGCGCCGTGGTGGATCACTACAAAGTGCAGCGCGAATCGTTGGACGCATACCATGTGGCCGCCCTAGAGGCACGGCTCGGCCAGAGCGCGAATTTCCGCACCCACTCCATTTCGCTCGGCGGCAAACTGGTGCGCAACGACGTCGGCGCGGTGCTTTCCGAAGGCGCCGAAGCTACCCTCAACGGCCTGTATATCGTCAACGGCTCGCAACACGTGGATAACCACACCACCATCGACCACGCCAAGCCGCACGGCACCAGCCACGAGCTCTACAAGGGCATTCTGGACGGCGAGTCGAACGCCGTCTTCAACGGCAAGATCATCGTTCGCCAGGATGCGCAGAAGACCGATTCCAAGCAAACCAACAAGAATCTGGTGTTGAGCGACAACTCGGTGGTGAATACCAAGCCCGAATTGCAAATTTGGGCCGACGACGTTCGCTGCACCCACGGCGCCACCATCGGCCAGCTCGACGCCGAAGCTTTGTTTTACCTGCAGTCCCGCGGTATCGGCCGGAGGGAGGCGCGCAGCTTGTTGACTTACGCCTTCGCCGAGGACATCGTCGACCGGATTAAAGTCGAGAGCCTGCGGGACTCGCTCGAAAAAGTCCTCTTCGAGAAATTCCATGAGCACGCTGACCAGTGACATCCTGACATCTTTCGACGTGGAAAAGCTCCGGGAAGATTTCCCGGTGCTCAAACAGCAGATCCATGGCAAACCGCTGGTGTACCTGGATAGCGCGGCCACGGCGCAAAAACCGTACGCGGTGATCGAAGCCATCCGCCACTTCCATGAAGTGGATTGCGCCAATATTCATCGCGGCGTACACGAGCTCAGCCAACGCTCCACCGCGGCCTATGAGCAAACCCGAACCCGCGCCCGCCAGTTCCTGAATGCCGCCTCCGACGCCGAGATC
Organism: Bryobacteraceae bacterium; assembly: GCA_052148435.1. Taxonomy (GTDB): domain Bacteria; phylum Acidobacteriota; class Terriglobia; order Bryobacterales; family Bryobacteraceae; genus JBEKYD01. The sequence continues at coordinate 44,034 of JBKQIF010000115.1, read as the reverse complement.
GTCTTCGTGCGCGGCACCACCGAGGGCATCAACCTGGTGGCTTCGAGTTGGGGCCACCGCCACCTGAAGGCCGGCGACGAAATCGTCATTTCGGCCCTGGAGCACCACTCCAACATCGTCCCCTGGCAAATGCTGTGCGAAGCCCGCGACGCGCGGCTGCGCGTGATTCCCATGAACGATCGCGGCGAGCTGATTCTGGAAGAGTACGAGAAACTGCTCAACGCGCGCACCGGGCTGGTAGCGGTGGCGCATATTTCGAACGCCTTGGGCACCGTGAACCCGGTGGCCGAAATGATCGCCATGGCGCACCGCGCCGGCGCCCTGGCGCTGATCGATGGCGCGCAGGCGGCGCCGCATCTCCGCGTGGACGTGCGCGCCCTGGATGCCGATTTCTACGCCTTTTCCGGCCATAAGGTTTTAGGACCGACCGGGATCGGCATTCTTTACGGCAAACAGGCGCTGCTCGAGAATATGCCGCCCTACCAAGGCGGCGGCGACATGATCCGCACGGTTACGTTCGAGAAAACCACCTATGCCGATCTGCCCTACAAGTTCGAAGCGGGCACCCCCAATATTGCCGGCGGCATCGGCCTGGGCGCGGCGCTGGAATATATCGACCGCATCGGTATCGAACGCATCGCCGCCTGGGAGCACGAATTGCTCCGCTACGGCACCGAACAACTGGAGCGAATCCCCGGCCTGCGGATCATCGGCACGGCCAGGGAAAAGGCGGCCGTGATTTCCTTCGTGATCGAGGGCATTCACCCGCACGACATCGGCACGGTGCTCGACCTGGAGGGCATCGCCGTGCGCACCGGCCATCACTGCGCCCAACCCGTGATGGATCGCTTCCACGTCCCGGCCACCACCCGCGCCTCGCTGGCGTTCTACAACACGCTCGCCGAGATCGACAAGCTGGTAGCGGGCATCCATAAGGTGAAGGAGGTATTCGCCTAATGGTCCACGAACTCTATCAGGAAACCATCCTGGACCACAGCAAGCGCCCGCGCAATTGCCATGCCATGGCGGATGCGGACCGGAAGGCGGAGGGCTTTAACCCGCTCTGCGGCGACAAGCTGAAGCTCTACGTGAAGATGGATGGCGACATCGTCCGCGATGCCAGCTTCGAAGGTTCGGGCTGCGCCATTTCCACCGCCTCCGCCTCCTTGATGACCGAAAGCCTCAAAGGCAAAACCCGCACCGAAGCCCTGGCCTTGCTCGAAAAATTTCACGACCTGCTCACCACCGACGCCACCGTAAGTGATGGGCTGGGCAAACTGGTGGTGTTCTGCGGCGTGCGCGACTACCCCGCGCGCGTCAAGTGCGCCACCCTGGCATGGCATACTCTCAAGTCGGCCCTCAACGGCGCCGATCAAGTGGCGTCCACGGAATGACGCTCGAATCCCAGATCGTGGCCGCGCTGAAGCGGGTCTACGACCCGGAAATGCCCGTCAATGTGTACGACCTTGGTCTGATTTATGGCATTCGGACGGACGCCGAGGGGCGCGTCGCCATTCGCATGACGCTGACCGCGCCCAACTGCCCGGTGGCCGGCTCGCTGCCGGCCGAAGTGGACCGCGCCGCCCGTGGGGTGCCGGGTGTCGCCGATGTCAAAGTCGAGCTGACCTTCGATCCGCCCTGGTCCAAAGACAGTATGTCGGAAGCGGCCAAGCTGGCGCTGGGAATCGAGGACATCATCCCCGTCGGCAGGCTGGCTTCCGCAAGGCAAAGGCCATGAAGCTCAGCGCGCACGAAGAATACGGAGTACGCTGCCTGGTTCGCCTGGCCTACGCGGGCTTCGAATGCCAGGGCCTGACCATCCCCGAGATCAGCCAGGCCGAAGGCGTTTCTTCCGCCTATGCCGCCAAAATCCTGCGCGTACTGCGCAAGGGAGGATTTGTCAAAGCCGCCCGCGGCAAGGACGGCGGCTACACCCTGGCCCGGCCCGCGGCCGAGATCCGTCTTGGGCACGTGATGGAAGCTCTGGGCGGGCGCTTGTTTGAAACTAACTTCTGCGACAGCCACGCCGGCCAGGCGGCCATCTGTACGCGCTCGGTAGATTGTTCCGTACGTTCGCTATGGCGGGCCGTGCAGGTCTCCGTGGACCAGGTGCTGGATAAGATTACCCTGAGCGATCTATTGCAGAATGAACAGGATATGAACTCCTGGGTCAAGACCATTCCGGGCCCGGTCACGATCCGGTTGAACTAGGAATTCCGGCGCCGCATGGTAAGCTGGTAACGTTATAAAAGTATTTCCCGTTGGGGTCTTTTATTTGAATAGCCGCGTACTCATACTGCCTGTTTTGATGGCCGCCGCCGCGTTTGCCGACCTTCCCGAGCCGGCTCCGGATGCGATTCTCCACAGCTACTCGGCGGCGCTCCGGAACCAGGCCCGCACCGGCCAGCGGATGGAAGTCAGCATTTACGGCTCGCTGCCCAATCTCCAGAAAGCCGCCCGCCTGCGCGCCCTGCGCCACATCTCCAAGGTGGGCCGGATCACCTATCAGGTTTTGGGATTCGAAGGCGACACCACGGTAAAGCGGGAAGTCATCGCCCGCTACCTGGCGGCCGAAATGGATGCCGCTCACGCCCCCCAAAACGACAATACCCATCCGCATCCGTCCCTGGCCGTCACTCCGGACAATTACCGGTTTCAATACAAAGGCCGTGCCCAGCGCGATGGCCGCGATACATTCCTGTTTCAGGTGGCGCCGAAAGCGCAGCGCTCCCTGATAGGCCGCACGGACGATTTCTTCGGGCGCATGATCGGCCGCCCACCCGCACCGGCCGTCGCGGGCCTGTTTAAGGGACAGATCTGGATCGACCAGGCTACCTGGCTGCCGGTGGAGGAATCCGGCTCTCTGGCCGGCGTGGGTTCGATCTGGGTCAAACGCATTGACTTTGTTCGTAAATACGAAATCCGCGACGGGCGCTCGCTTCCGTTGCGCCTGGAAAGCGTGGCGGATACCCGCCTGGTGGGCCGCGCCGAGCTGACCATCGATTACAGCAACGTCACCCTGGATGACAGCGACTCGGAGATGGAGCTTGAATGAGAACGTTATTTCTGAACCCGCCATCGTTTGAAGGATTCGACGGAGGCGCCAGCTCCCGCTGGCCGGCCTCCCGCGAAATCGAATCCTACTGGTATCCGGTCTGGCTCTGCTACCCCGCCGGCATGCTGCCCGACAGCAAAGTGGTGGATGCGCCTCCGCATAAAATCTCCATCGAACAGACCGTGGAGATGGGCAAGGATTTCGAGCTTCTCGTGCTCTACACCTCGACTCCCGGATTTCACGTGGACGTCAAGATGGCCGAGATGATGAAGGACTCCAACCCCAAGCTCCAGGTGGCCTTCGTGGGACCGCCCGTAACCATCGAGCCGGAAAAGACCCTCCTCAGCAATAAATCCATCGACTTCGTAGTGCGCCGGGAATTCGATTACCAGATCGCCGATTACGCCAAGGGTAAGCCGCTCGACGAAATCCCCGGCGTCAGCTTCCGCAAGAACGGCGTTGTGGTTCACAACCCCGAAGCGCCCGCCATCGAGGACCTGGACGCGCTGCCGTGGGTGACCAAAGTCTATAAGCGCGATCTCGACATCACCCGCTATAACGTGCCGTTCCTGCTCAACCCGTTCATCTCGTTTTACAGCTCGCGGGGCTGCCCGGCGCTGTGCACCTTCTGCCTCTGGCCCCAGACCCACTCCGGACACCGCTGGCGCCTGCGCTCCTCGGGCGACATGGCGAACGAAGTTCGCTACGCGCGGGAACAATTTCCCAACGTCAAGGAGATCTTCTTCGACGACGATACCTTCAACTATCGCAAGGACCGCACCATCGAGCTTTGTAAGAAGCTCCAGCCGATTAACTTCACCTGGTCCTGCACCTCGCGCGTCACTACCGACTACGAAACCCTGAAGGCCATGAAGGAAGCGGGCTGCCGGCTGCTGATCGTGGGCTACGAATCGGGCGATCCGCAGATCCTCAAGAACATCAAGAAGGGCGCCACCGTGGATATGGCCGAGCGTTTCACCGCCAACTGCAAGAAGCTGGGCCTGGCGGTGCATGGCGATTTCATCATCGGCCTGCCCGGGGAAACGCGCGAGAGCATCCGCAAGACCATCGATTTCGCCAAGCGAATGGACACGCATACCATTCAGGTTTCCATCGCCCATCCCTATCCCGGCACGGAATTCTACGAGTACGTCAAGCGCAACAACCTCATCACCATCGATTCGATGACCGATGACGTCGGCCACCAGCTTCCCAATATCGTTTATCCCGGTCTGGACCGCGCCGAACTGGTCGACTGGGTGGAACGCTTCTACGGCGAGTACTTCTTCCGCCCGCGGGTGATCTGGCGCATCGTCAGGAAGGCCATTTTCAATAACGACGAGCGCCGGAGGCTGACCAAGGAAGCCCGCGAGTACATGGCCCTGCGCTCCAAACGCAAGAAGTTCGTCGCCGACAACACCGCCAAGCCCGCGCCCGCCGTGGCCAGTTCCGGCGACTAGGTAGGACAGGCCTCTTGGCCTGCCCAAGACAGCCCGATGCCGTTAAATCTCGCCGATTTTGTGAGGGTCGTGGCGCACGCACTCCTGCGTGCCGTGTCGAGACTCTTCTCGACACGTCTTTGCAGCGTTGACACAGGGTCGCAGCAGGGCGTCGGCATGAGGGCCGCCGCGGCACGAATGAGTGCGTCCGCCACGCGGTCACCTTCGAATGTCTGCGAGTTATACGGGCTGGCACTGGTTTCCCCGTGATCTGGCTGGCTTTGCCGGCGCTGGCCGCGGCGGCCTACTACGCGCTGGCGGTGGTGGCCGCGGCGCGCTGGTCCCGCTCCACGCCCAGCGCCCCGGCTGCTTGCCCGCCGGTCTCCATTCTCAAGCCGGTGCGCGGCCGCGATCCCCGCTTTTGGGACGCCATTCGCTCCCACGCCGAACAACAGTATCCGGAATTCGAAATTCTGTTCGGGGTCTCCGATGCCGGCGATCCCGCGCTGGAAGATATCAGCCGCCTGGAGCGCGAATACCCCGCCCTGCGCATCCGCACGCACGTCGTCTCCACCACCGCACCCAATGCCAAGGCGGGCGTGCTGGCCGAGCTCGCCCGCCAGGCCCGCTATCCCGTGCTGCTGGTGAACGACAGCGACATCCGCGTTCCACCCGGTTACCTGGCCGCTGTCACCGCGCCGCTGGCCGATCCCGCGGTTGGTTTGGTGACTTGCCTCTATCGCGCCGCCGCCGAGTCATTTCCGGCGCGCGCCGAGGCCCTGGGTATCGCCACCGAATTCGCTCCCAGCGTGCTGGTGGCGCGCCTGCTGGGGGTGGCCGAATTTGCCCTCGGTTCCACCATGGTTTTCCGCTCCTCCACGCTGGCGGAGATCGGCGGTTTCGAGGCCATTTCCGATTACCTGGCCGACGATTACCAGTTGGGTCTCCGCATCCACCAGCGCGGCTACCACATTCGCTTTGCCCCGGTCGTGGTCGAGACCAACCTCGGGGCCGGCGGATGGGCCGAAGTCTGGCGCCACCAGTTGCGATGGTCGCGCACCATCCGCGTCTCCCGCCCTTCCGGTTATTTCGGCTACGCCATCACCCACGCCACTTTTTGGGCCGCCGTCGCGCTTGCCGCCGGCTACTGGCCGATCGCGCTCCTGGCCATGGCCCTCCGCCTGTGGGCCGGCGTGTGGACCGGCGCCGGCATCCTCGGCGACCCCAAAACCGTGCGCGACTTCTGGCTTATTCCCCTCCGCGATCTGGCCGGTTTCGCCATCTGGCTGGCGGGGCTTTTTGGAGATACCGTGGACTGGCGGGGCCAGAAGCTGCGGCTATCGCGTAGTGGGACAATAAGGTCCTAATCGGTCAACAACGAGGACGCACGATCCTAGCCTCTGGGCTCCTCCCGTCCGGTTGACCTGTCGGGACTTCACGGGGGCATCCTCCCAGAAGCCGTTTGGGAGGGGCGGCATCGACTATCGCTAGAAGAAACTGAGATGGCAATTCGGAAATCAAGACGGCTTCAGCCGCTTCATCCTGGTGAGGTGCTTAAAGAACTGCTGACCGATGCGGGATTGACGGTCAACGCGCTGGCTCTGGCCCTGCGAGTGCCCGCAAACCGAATCGGGGGGATCGTCAAAGGGCAGCGGGGCATTACAGGCGACACATCTCTGCGATTGGCCCGTTATTTCGGAACATCTGCTCAGATGTGGATGAACCTGCAGGCGAAGTATGACCTCGCCGTCGCCGAGGACGCGCTGGCTGCCCGCATCAGGACGGAAGTGCGTCCTCGTGCCGCAGCCTGACGTGACAGTCCGCCCCGCTCGTGCGTGGCATTGGCGGACGTGGGGCGGGATGTTGAGACGCCATCCGGAAGTTGGGCTGTTCGGCGTCAAGTTGACGCATCACGCCCGTACCGTTCACTGGGCCGGTAGCGCCGAAGCCCACGCCGAATCTGAAACGCCGCCCTCGCTGGAGTCCCACCATGACTAACAGAAACCTGGGCCGCGACGAGCGATCTGAAGTGGTATAACAGTCATATCGGATGCGGTTCCGCTTCGATCCCGGAAAAAGCAAACGCCTCAGGGCAAACCCACGGCGCGGCATCGGGTTCGAGGAGGCGCGGGAGTTGTTCTCCCGGCCATATTGGCTCGACCAGCGGTCGGATGTTCCAGAGCAGTATGTGGCCGTCGGCTGGGTCGGCGACCGGATGTATTCCGTCATTTTTGAAATACGGGAAGACGAAGAGGGTGAAGTTCTGCGCCTCGTCACGCTATGGAGATCAACGAAGGAGGAGGTCCGATCATATGAAGAAAACTCGCAAACCGCGTGGACCGGCTTCTGCCGATGCGATTGCCCGGCTGGCCGATCAAGGTAAAGACATCTCCGGTTTTTTCAAAGGCCAAGGCCGCATGGTGCAGCCGATACAACGAGTCAACGTAGACGTCACTGCCGGCATGTTGGAAGAACTGGACAAGGCTGCTCAGGACCTCAACGTGAGCCGCCAGGCCGTTATCAAAACGCTGGTCCGGCACGCTCTCGATCAACACTATCTGGCCCAGCGTTCGCGGCGCCCGTGACCAAACAGCGGCAGTAGAATGCCCCGATTCCCGCGCCTAATCCGTGGGCCGCGCCGGGAATCGCACGTCACTTGGCCTGACCCGCCAAAGTGGGCTAAGGGAACGCCAGGTCGCGTTCGGGGAAGCTTGCCGGCTGGTCACGTCTTCAAGGATGAGACCCAGCGGTTGCGCCAGGCGCGACCAGGGGGTTGCGCGCGGACGGGGGCGTCCGCCCCACCAAGAATGGGCCAGCCTCAATTCGTCAGGTTCGTCCGCCGGCCGACTGTTTCGCCGTGCAGCCAAATGTAGAGCGGAGCGTGGGGAGCCGGCGCGGGCCACGGCAAGGCGACGCGCAAGACTTCTTCGCCTGCCTCGCCTTCGACCGGGGTGGGGATGCCCGTTACGGCCTCGCCGGCGCCGGCGTCCCATCCGGTCTTTTCGATCGCGTCCAGGTCGCGGCCGCGCAGGGCTCCGGCGTAGACATTCGCGTCGATCGCCTGGTTGCTGAGAGTGAACTGGTCGAGCACGGGCAGGCGCACCACGCGGCCCAGCGGGAACGGTTCGGATGCTCCTCTGGGATCCACGCGCACGCGGGCCGCCAGCTCGCAGCCGGGGTAGCCGACAGCGCCGGGATCGAGCGCCAGATAGAGCGCATCGGGGCCAGCGAAGCCCACCCTCGCCTGGTTCGAGCGTTCGTCCGGCCCGAGCGTCAAGGCCTTGCGCAACTCGCCGGAACTGCAACCGAGGTCCACCTGCGGCCGCCCGGCTTCGCCGCCGGGTTCGTGCAGGTGGCGCACCGCCAGCACCAGGCCGACACTGGTACCGGCGGGCAGTTCGTTGTCGTGGATTTCGATCGGCGGGTCAGGCGGCAAAGACTTCCGCAGGGAGGAAATCGACGGCCTGGGGCCGACCACCAGAATGGCGTTTTCCACCGTGAGCGGCTCTTCGCGCCCTTTCGCCTGGAGCAGCAGTGAAAACCGCTGGCCGGGCTTCGCCTCCGGCTTGAGCTCGATCCTGCCGGACCACCCGTCGCCATCCGTATCGCCGCTGATCGCTCCCGCGGCGGACGATACCGTATCCACTCTCCCGAGGCCGCTGCCTTCGAGGTGCAACGCCTGCTCCTTCTCGCCGATATTGACGTGAATCGGCAGACCGGAAAGCTTGGGATTGGGCGGCAGAATGGCGACCGGCAGAGGGTGCCCGGCGTCACCGGACTGAGCGTCACCGGACTGGCTCAGCAGGAGCCGGTACTGGCCGGGCGAGGCGGTATCGAGATCCACGCTCATGGTCTTCTGTTCGCCCTGGCGCGCGCCGAGGGGCAAATCGAACAGCAGCGCCGCCGGCTTGGGCGGGTGCGGAACGGCTTTCTGCAATTCCACCTTATCGACAAACTCGAAATCCGTGCCGGTGAGTTTCACCGTCACCGTGCCGCTGCCCTCGACGAGCTTGTCGCGCGAGGCCGGCGCGATCTCGACCTTCTTGAGGTCGCCGAAGGGGCGCAAATGAACGATACCCAGGCTGACGGCGTCCCAATCCCAGGCGGCCGTGAGGCGATAGTCGCCGGCGGCGAATGCGGGCTTGGTCAAGTCGATATCGAGCGAATCGGGCCCTGTTCCTATGGCGACGGTAACCGGGGCGCCCATGCCGCCCGACAGAGGAACCAGGCGCCAATCGCGGGCGCGCGCCAGCGATTTCGCGGTGGCTCCATCGGCGGTCTTCAGTTGGACGGTCGATTTCGCGCCCAGCGCCAGATACCGCGCGCCGGTGAGCGCCGCTACCGGAAACGGTTCGTGGGGAATGCGGTAGGCCCACAAATAGGCGAGGTGGGTGTGCAATTTCGGCGGCTGGCTCTTGGCGCAGAATGCCAGCGCGCCGGACTCCGCCGACTGGGCGAAGGCCGAGCGGAATTCGGTGTTGGGAAACAGGGCCGACTTCAGATTGGCAACCAGGGCCGCGCCACCCACCGCCAGGCCCACGTTGCTGCCGAAAAACAATCCCGCCACCGCCGCCGCGAGATTGCCGGTCTGCTGCATCTGAACAGCGGCCGACGCCAGCGGATCGTAGCTGGCGGTAGTGGGGAGGGTAGCGGTCAAAATGGCGGAGGCCTGCTGATTGGCGGGCGTACTGGAATCGAAGCGTGGGGTAGCGACACCCCAGCGGGAAGCGAAGCCTTTCAGCGCCGCATCGGTGCCAGCGCCGCTCTGCCCGGAATCCGCCAGTTGCTGAACCAGGAGTTCCACTGCCGAAGCCTGCTGGGCATAATCGGCCAGTTGCGTCAACAGATCGGCGTTGTTGGCCACCAGCGATTTCACCTTGTTCATGTTGAGCCCGTCCGGGCCCAACACCAGTGCGGCCACGTCGGCGTAATCCGGCAGATCCCATTCGAGGTATTGACTGGCCGGATGCGCTGGCAGGACGACCAGGTTTCCGCCGCCGCGCGGCACGATCAGGATCGCAATTTCGGCTTTCTGCGTATCGCGCGGCGGCAGGCGCACCGGGTCCCAGATGAGCTTCGCACCGTGCGGAATGGCGGCCAGGTCTTTGATCGGAATGAGTTCGCTCTTACCAGGCAGGTACGCGGACACCCGCACTTTGCCGAGAGTGGCGTTGCCGAGGCAAGCCGGCGGTTCGGCGGGGGACGGGGAGGTCGCGGCGATCCCGGCTGCCGCCGACCAGAGGATCAAACACGGAATTCGGCCCACTGCTATTAGACGCATCCCGTGCCCGGAAGGCCGAAGACGGTTCACAATTTCAGCAGGTGGAACAGGCCATCGCCTTTCCGTGGTCTGTCATGCCTCGTTAACCACGCCCGCTTGACAGACGACAAAAGGCGATCGTCCGTCCCACTCAGCTCAATGCGTCATGGCGTAGATGACGTAATTGACGCCAATGCGGATGCCGAGGGCGGAGTATTTCTCGGGGTAGCGCGGGTCGTCGGCCCACTCCCACGAATCGCCTATGTCCGAGTTGAAGGACATGGCCACCATGACGCGGCCCTTATCGTCGTAGATGCCCAGCCAGTGGGCCACGGTTCCGGCGGCACGCTGGCGAAACATTCCGTTGTAAGGGTTCAGGCCCCACTGGCCCGGCACCTGGAAGCGGTCGCTGAGGTCGTAGACGCTGTGGAAGATGGCATCGTCGTTTGGCATCTCCACGGCCGAGCGCTCGGGGAAGACGACTTTCATGGTTTCGTCGAAGCGCGCGTACTCCTCCGGGCCCCAGAAATCGTCGAGCATCAGGAAGCCGCCGCGCAGCAGATACTCGCGGAGGGTTTTGGCTTCGGTTGGATTGAGTTGCCAGTCGCCCATTTCCCCGGCATTCATCCACGGCCAGTTGAAGAAGTCGTCGATCTCATCGGGGTTGACGGGTTGCTCGACGCTGCGGACATGAAGGCGGGTGAGGCGGCGGAGGGCCTGCGCGAAGTGACGGTCGGCGCGGGGGTAATCCTGGGTCCAACTGGTGCCGCCCTCGTGCCAGTCGCGGGAGCCGCCGAAGCGGCGCCGGCCGAAGCGGCCGAAGCCGCCGAACAGGGCGTTGGGATGTTCGGGGTACATCAGGCGGGCGAAGATCCACTCGGTCTTCTCCTGCCAGTCGGTGGGCAGGGCCACGTCGTCGTAGGGCTCCATCGACTCGTACTGGCGGAAAGGGCGCTGGAACGCGGAGACCATGCCGATGGCCGCCAGTGCGTACAGCGCAGCCAGAAGCACCCTCCGAAAACGCATGGCCGTCCTCTTCCTCGTCCAGAAGGATACCACCGGGAAAGCTTTCAGCGATTAGCGATCAGCCTTCAGCGGTCGGAGGCTCTGGTGTAGCTGACGGCTGACCGCTGCCGGCTGAAAGCTCCGATCTACCCGCCGCCTTCGGTTTCCGCTTCGGCCTGGTCCGCCGCTTCCGGCCCGGCCGCTAAAGCCTCGGCCAGCAATCGCTGGGCCTTCGCCAGATGCTCTCGGGGTACTTTCACCTCAAACGGGAGGGAGTGATAAGGCGTGCCGCTGATGACAGCCTCGACGCCGCCCGACTCCAGAACCCCGGAAATCACGTCGGCCTCGATCTCGCTATCCACTGTGGAGGAATCGTACAGAGTGACCCAATCCAGGTCTGCCGTGGTATGAATCCGCTCTTCTCCGGATTCCGGGGTGGGTTCGCAATCTTGCGCCATGCCTTGAGGATAGCGCAGAATGAGAAAGAGGCTTCCCAAATGTCCAAAGAACGCGAAGATGAGGCTGAAGATCCCGAGGACGCGGGAGTGACCAAGCTGGGATGGTTTATTACCGGCGCCGCGATCGGGGCGGGTGTGGCGCTGTTATACGCGCCCAAGAGCGGTAAGGATACGCGCCGCTATATTGCGCACCAGACCGAGAAGGGACGGCAGATGGTAACCGACACCAGCAAGGACGTGGCCGACGCCAGCCGTGAAATGTTCGAGCGGGGCCGCAAATTGGTGGAGGACGCCGCGGATCTTTTCGAGCGGGGCCGCAAGCTGGTTAAAGGCTGAGGCGCCGGGGCACGGATGGGTAAGTTCCTGCTGGGCGTGCTGACCGGTTTTGCGCTGGTCTTTCTGGTGCTGGTGCTGGTGCTGGTGCTGGTGGCGGCCGTGCGGATGCGGAACAGGGCGCCCGACGTTGCCGACAACTCGGTGCTGGTACTGCGGTTGGAAGGCGAGGTCCCGGAAAAGCCCGGGGTCGAGTTGCCGATTTTGGACAGCGGGCGCGGTGCGGTCACGGTAACCAGCCTGTGGGTTGCGCTGCGGCAGGCAGCGGCGGACCGGCGCATCAAGGCCGTCGTGCTGGAGCCCGAGGGACTGCAGGCGGGCTGGGCCAAGATCGAAGAGATTCGCACCGATCTCGTAACCTTCCGCAGGTCCGGCAAGCCGGTCTATGCCTACCTGCGCAATCCCGGCGGCCGCGAATACTACGTAGCCTTGGCCGCCGACCGCATCTACCTGGGCCCGGAAGACCCGCTCATGCTGAAGGGCATGCGCGCCGAAATCCTGTACTTCAAGAACACCCTCGGCAAGCTGGGAGTCACGGTGGAGGTGGAGCACGCCGGCAAGTACAAAGACTTCGGCGATATGTTCACCCGCTCCGACATGAGCCCGGAGACGCGCGAAGTCACCAGCTCGGTAATCGACGATTTATTCGCCAACCTGGTGAACCGGATCGCCGAAGCGCGCCATAAAACGCCCGACCAGGTGCGGGCGCTGATCGACACCGGTCCGTTTACCGCGACCAAGGCGCGCCAGGCCGGCCTGGTGGATTCGCTGGCTTTCGAAGACCAGATGTGGAGCGAACTGAAAGACAAGCTTCACGCCGGCGAACCGTCCAAAGTGTCGATCGAGAAATATATCAAGGTTCCCGCCGAGGCCGCCGGCCTACGTGCCGGCAGCCGCATCGCGCTGGTGGCGGGCGAAGGCGACATCGTGCGCGGCGACCCGGACGACGAAGGAACGGACGGCCAACTCGGGTCCTACGGATTCGATAGGCTGCTGCGGGAAGCCGGCGCGGATTCCTCCATCAAGGGCGTGATTGTGCGCATCGATTCGCCGGGCGGCGAGGTAACCGCGTCGGATGAAATCTGGCGCGAGATGAAACTGCTGAGCCAGAAGAAGCCGCTGGTGATTTCCATGTCCGACCTGGCTGCTTCCGGCGGCTACTATATGGCCCTGACCGGCGACACCATCGTGGCCTATCCCGGCACCGAGACCGGATCGATCGGGGTGGTATTCGGCAAACCCGATCTGCGCGGCCTGTACGACAAGCTGGGTGTGAGCAAGGACGCGGTGGAACGCGGGCGCAACGCCGGCATCGATTCCGATTACACTTCGCTCACCGCGGCCCAGCGCGATCTGCTCCAAGCCGGAATCGACGAAAGCTACCACGCGTTCGTCGAGAAGGTGGCCGAAGCCCGCCATAAGCCCTATGCCGACATCGAACCCTTGGCGCAAGGCCGCGTCTGGCTTGGCTCACAGGCGCAGCCTCGTGGCCTGGTGGACGCCCTGGGCGGGTTGGATACGGCGCTGGCGCTGCTCAAGAAGAAGGCCAAGATCCCGGACGCCGAAAACGTCAGCATGGTGATGTATCCGGCGCGGCGGAGCCTGTTCGATCTGCTCTTCAAGCGCTCGGGGGAAGAGAGCCTCGCCGCCGCGCAGTTGCACCGCGTCTTCGGCCGGGTCCCCTACCACGCCTGGATGCGTGGCGGCATGCTGCGCCTGACGCCGATCTGGCTGGAAGTGCGTTAGGAGCGAATTACCGGTCCGCGACCGCGGGAAGCCGTGAAGAAATATCGCCACAGAGGAACACGGATGGAGCAATCAAAGGATTATCCATGGAATCGCGGCCGGCAAGGCTGCAGCCCCTACAGGGTGCAGCCTGAACCTGAGGCTGCGGCAATTGAACCGTGGCCGGCGCGCGTGCCGGAGGCGGAGGACTCATCCAGCCACTGGCACAGTGTCACCGCGACTTTCTCGACGCAGCACGAAAGGACCGGGTCAAGGTCACTCGGCAACAGCCCGCTGCTAATCGAAAAAACAAGGGTCGTGGAATCGCTCTGGTCCGCGATGGCAGAGGCGATCGCGTCATGCACCTGGAGTTCGGCTCCGGCGCTGAGCGAGCCCAGAAAGCTCGCGAACGCCAGGAATTCGAATGCGAACTCGCTCCGCAGGTGCGCGCGCCGGTGCGCGGGGATCACCGCCAGAATTTCGGCTGGTCCCGCTTTCGATTCATCGCAATAGATCGAGGCGATCGCACAATCGGAGAGGTCGTGCACGAGGGCAAAGAATCGGGTCGCTGATCCGCCGGAGGTGCGACAGCTTACTTTGCCATACCAGGACCTGCCCGTCACGGCCCGCAACGCCTGGAGCAATCGCCTATCCGGAAGGCTGCAGCGACCCGTTTCGTCAGTGCCGCACCAAGTGCCGCTTCGCGAATCCCACCCATATAAGTGGATGCCTTCGGCGCAACACCACGAACGGCTGGTGGGCCGGCCAGGCGGGGATTTCAAGCTCGAGGCGATTGGAACTCTCCGTACACGAGACATTTAGGACATAATACACTGAAAATCTGAAACCGCAAGCGGAACTTCGGAGTTCCAAGGTAGTTTCTACGGACCGTTTAAGAAGCTGAGGAACTGCGGGAACGCAGCCGCCGGCGCCGCACACGAGCGGTTACCCAAGTTCGCGCCAGTCTTGCTCATTCAACTCGACTTTGTGCTTCTTCGCGGCGGACTTGATGCGCTTCCAGGCGGCGTCGCGTTCAGAGTCGGTCACTCCTTGCACCTGCTTGAAGCGGGCGATAGCGTTGCGCACGTGAGCAGCGTCATGGATGGGTTCTTTACGTTCCTTGGGGAAAGCGAAGTTTTCATCGGCGATATGATCGCGGCTAGCGTCAGTGATTTTGGACATGCTTATCGATGAGCAATCCAATCGCCAATTCACCCTCTCTGGCGAGCGCGCTTGACTATTGTTCTCATGGCAACCGCGGATCTCCGCGGCATTCTCCAGCGGCAACCTCTCCGTTTCCTTCGCATCTAGGCCACAGGGAATCTTGTGGCCGACAGGGGCAGCGGGAAGAAAACCGCACTCACCGAGGATCTCGATGCACCTGTCCCGCTCCAGGGCCAGCCGGCAACCCACGCCGGCGATCCGCCCATCGTGGATTAGCCGGTGAAGTGCGCCTGCAATGCCAGTACAATGGAGTGCCCATGGGAAGTGTCGCGAAAGGCAAAATCAATCTCGGATACCTCATCTTCCTGGCTGCCACGGCGGCGTTGGGAGGGCTGCTCTTCGGCTTCGACATCGCCATCATCACCGGCGCCGGCCCGTTCCTGACCCAGCGTTTTCAATTGGGCGACTTGAGCCTGGGCTGGGCTTTCAGTTCGCTCCTGTTCGGCTGCGTGATCGGCTCGACGGTGGCTGGGCGGCTCACGAACCGGCACGGCCGGAGGAGCATTCTGTTGTGGGTGGCGGTGCTGTTCTCCGTCACTTCCATCGCCACCGGCGTGGCGCCGACCTTCACCACTTTCGTGCTGGCGCGCTTCATCGGAGGGCTGGCGGTGGGAGGTGCGTCCATTCTCTCGCCCATGTATGTGGCGGAGGTTTCGCCGCCTTCCCTGAGGGGGCGCATGGGGACGCTATATCAGTTGTCCATCGTGGTCGGCATCCTGATGTCGTATTGCATCAACTACCTGCTGCGCAATGCCGGCGCAGCTAATTGGCGCTGGATGTTCATGACCGGCGTAGTCCCCTCGGCGATTTTCTTCCTGCTGTTGCTGCGCGCGCCCGAGACGCCGCGGTACCTGTTTCTGGCCGGCCGGGAACGCGAGGGATTGGCGGTTCTGGAGCGCATCGCGGGGCGCGCCAGCGCCGAATTGGAGGCCATTGAAATCCGCGCCAGCCTGGCTGAGAAGCGCCACGCCTGGGTCGATCTGCTGCGGCCGGGAATCCGGCGCGCAGTGGTGGTCGGCTTTGTGCTGGCCATCCTGGTGCACGTTTCCGGGATCAACACCATCATCGACTACGCTCCCGCGATCCTTCGCTCCGCCGGCTGGAAGCTCGATGCCGCGCTGTTTTCCACCTTCATCGTCGGGCTGAATAATCTCGTGTTCACGCTGGTGTCGTTCTGGGTGATCGACCGCTACGGGCGAAAGCCGCTCTACATCGTCGGGTCGCTCGGTATGGCTGCCGCCCTGACGCTGCTCGCCACCACGGTGGCGGCCGGCCGCTTCCAGGGAACCGTAGTGCTCATCCTGATCCTCGGCTATCTGGCGTTCTTCGCGTCGTGCATCGGCCCGGTCTTTTGGACGCTGGTCTCGGAGATATTTCCGAACAACATCCGCGGCACGGCCATGGCCGTCCCCGTGCTCACACAGTGGATCGCCAACGCCGTGGTCGTGCTCTTCTTCCCGTACGCGTTCAACCAGATCGGCAAGGCCGTAACGTTTGGGTTTCTGGCGGCGATGGCCATCGTACAGGCCGCCGTCGCCTGGCTATGGGTTCCGGAAACCAAGAACAAGACGTTGGAGGAAATCGAGAGGGCTTGGGGAGGCGAAGAGGCAGTGGAGAGCGCGCCTCCCGCCAAATGAGGTGAGCCGCGTTTCGCGAGCTTGACGGGGGCCCGAGTCTCGACCGCCTATTCAGTACACGCATTCCCGCGCTTCGCGTGCGAACGCCTCCAGCAGGGGCTGGTCGGCTTCGAAGAAGTGGTCCGAGGGGCTCAGAATATAGCCGCCGCCGGCGCCGGCCTGTTGGAAGCAGCGGCGGACTTCGCGGCGGGTCTCCTCGGGCGTGCAGCCTTTCAGGAAGTGAAACTGGTCCAACCCGCCGATCATGCAGACACGATCCCCGATGCGGCGCTTGGCTTCGGCCAGGTCGGCATCACCGCCCATGCCGCGGGGTGTGAAGGTTTCCATGGCGTCGGGGTTCATGCCGGCGATGCGCTCTAGCAGCGGCATCATGCCCCCGCAGGTGTGATAGACGATCCGCTGCCCGGCGCGGTGGGCCTCTTCGATCAGTTCGCAATCGTACGGCGCCACGAAGCGGTCGAATATGCGCGGCGAGATCACCGTGGACGAGGCGTCGCCGCCGCCCAGTTCGAGAATGTCGTAGCGCGCGCCCTTCAGCGACCGCACGAACGCGCGCTTGCGGCGCTGCAGAATTCCGAGGAACTCGTGTACCCATTGCGGGTCGTCGTGCGTGGCCAGGATCATCGCTTCGGTGCCCGCCAGGCAGCAGGCGTCCTGCCAGCAGCCCGGTTGTCCGAACACGTCGAAGCAACAGATGTGGCCGCGCACAATGCCGCGCTCGCCCATCTCCTCGGCCGCTCGGTTGACCTCCGCGACGTCGCACTTCGGCGCCGTGGCAAACTCGGCAATCGCGTCGATGTCCGACCTTTGTCTGATCAACGGCTGCCGGACCCAGGCCGTGTACCCGGCGTCCTCGATTGTCATGCTCAACTCGCTCCGCGGCGTCACGAAGCGATAGCGCGTGAGGCGTCGCGCGCCCTCGGAGCAGTCCGCGAACTCGACATGCCACTGCGGAGACGATACGCGCCGGCTCTCCAGGAACCCGATCTCGCCTTGCAGAGGGTCGGGGTACTCGCCGGCCTCGGGGTCCGGCATGTGCGGCACGGTCCAGAGGATGGCGTCCAGCCCGAAGCGGTCGAAGAACTCGCCGGCGGAGATGCCGCCCAACTGCGATTCGAGGAAAGCGGGCATCACATGATGGGTGGTCACCGGCAGCCGGTCCGGGGTCTGGCGGCGGATGGCACAAAGCAGGCGTTGGCGGGGCGTCATGGGATGCTGTGTCCGTCGCTGATTGTCTCTCCTTTTCCGTGTCCGCACAACCTGTGCTGCCGGAGCGGTCGAGTTTCCAGACCGACAGGCAGTCGAAGTTAGAGTCGGGCATGGGCTTAAATTTCTTGATCTCGGAGAGACGCAGCCGACGTTCCAGGCTGCGGTGCGCGCGCTCGGCGGCCTCGCTCTGCGCCAGATGCTCCAGAATCTGGCGCGGAGACCAGCGCTGCATGACGCGGCTGACAAACTGGCGAAGTACCTAAACGGCAAGACTGGGAACGGCCAGAAGTGACCCACCGGCCGGGACACGGGATCCGGAACTCGCGCCTCGCTTCGCAGACGTTGTGCTAGATTTGTGCTATTCGCTGGCCGGTTCCGGGCCGTTCCCAGGTCCCCTGGATTGGTCCCGCCATTTTCTTGAGTCGCCAAGTGCGCAAGCCCACCCCCAGTGCTAAGATATAGAAGCAATGGACGCACGGTACGCCAAAATGATTGGAACCACGGCTGTAGCAAGAACCCATGCGAATGGACAGGGTCAAAAAGTGTCTAGCACAGATCTAGCACAAAACGAAAATCCTGCTCTTGCCATTGTTCGTAAGTAGTTCATTCTAAAGTGAGCGCCCGTAGCTCAGTTGGATAGAGCGTCTGGCTACGAACCAGAAGGTCAGGTGTTCGAATCACCTCGGGCGCACCATAAAAGGCTCTACTGAAGGTTCAGCCCCTTGCGCGCGGCATCCGTACACACAGGCTGCCGCACCCGACCATCCCGCAGCCTGCGGTTGGTCTCATCTTTTGAGCACGGCACCCCAGTGGCCACTGGCATCGCGCCAAGCGCCGCCGGCGCCGGAGTTCGCGGCAAGCTGCGAACATCCTGCCTGTCCTTTAGAGATGTACCGGATGTACCATAGGGAAGCAGCCATGGCTCGAATGCTGGACAACGCCGCGCTCAAGAAAGGCCTGAAGCTGCTCCGGTTCAGCACCGGAGTGGACGACGGTCTCATCACCAACGTTCACCAAGCCTACCGTCGAAATGTTCAAGAAACATGGCTTCGGTGCGGTCTTCAAGGAAAGCTCCGGCGCGCACACCTGGATCGACTGGCGGAACTGCCTGTTCGAGTTCGCGTCCCGGTTGTTCTAGCCCAGAGGGATCATTGCCCACTAACGATTTGCCAAGACGCGGCTTCCTGCAATCCATGATGGCGGTTCCGCTCGCCGTTTCGGCGGTGAATGCGCAGGAAGCGCCGCCCTCGCGCGTCCGCCTGGAGGCCTTCGACTATTCCGGAGTCCGACTTTTGCCCAGCCGTTTCCGCGACCAGTACCAGGCTACACGCGATTTCTACCTGGCCTTGCCGGACAACGATCTGGTACACGGCTTTCGGGTTCAGGCCGGTCTGCCCGCGCCTGGCAACAATCTGGACGGTTGGTGCCGCACCACCACTGAAGGTGTGTTTGGCCAGTGGCTCAGCGGCATGGCTCGCATGGCCAAAGCTACCGACGACACCGCCATGCGCGATAAAGCCGCCAAACTGATGACCGCGTGGGCGCAGTGCTTTGAAAAGACCGGCAGTGTAGGGGGCCACTATGCGTTCGATAAGACGTTCTGCGGACTGCTGGACCTGCACCTCTACACCGGGAATACGGACGCGCTGCCGCTACTCCGACGGATTACCGCCGTGGCGGCTAAGACCTTGCACCGGGCGCGCCAACTTGCCACACCGCCCGATCCGCAGGCGGCTGCGGGTGGAAACTCGGAATGGTACACGCTGAGCGAGAACCAGTACCGCGCGTTCCTCGCCACGGGCGACTCCGCGTTCAGGGACTTCGGCGACGTCTGGCGCTATGAGGCTTACTGGTCGAGGTTTCTGGATACTTCCGCCCCGACGCCTCACCGGGTGCATGGGTACAGCCATGTCAACTCGTTCAACGGCACGCCGCTGGCTTACGCGGTGAGCGGAGACGAACGCTATTTGCGAATGGCCCGGAACGCTTACGACTTTGTCCGCAACACCCAGATGTTCGCCACGGGCGGATTCGGTCCGGGCGAGCGACTGGTGGGCTATGAAGGCGACCTGGGCCGCGCTCTTGAAATGCACGCCGACACCGCCGAGATTCCCTGCGGATCCTGGGCGGGATTCAAGCTGTCGCGCTATATGCTGCGCTACACCGGGGACGCGCGGTATGGCGATTGGATCGAGCGGCTGGTGTATAACGGCATCGGCGCAGCGCTGCCCATGACGGGGAATGGCGAGACTTTCTACTACGCGGACTATCACACGGGCAGCGGAACGAGATCCTACTTGTGGGACCACTGGCCCTGCTGTTCCGGAACCTACATTCAAGCCGTTGCGGATTATCCCAATCTGATCTATTTCCGCGATCCATCCGGCCTTTACATCAACCTCTTCGTGCCTTCGGAAGTGACCTGGCGTCAATCCGGACAACCGGTGAAACTGACACAGGAAACGAACTACCCGGAGAGCGAAGAAATCCACTTGCGGATTGATACAGGGATCCCCGTCTCCACATCGATCCGCTTCCGCGTGCCAGACTGGGCTAATACAGCCACGGTTCAGGTGAACGGCGCGGCAGTTCCAGTCGATATCCGCCCTTCAACGTGGGCGACCGTGTCCCGGACCTGGCAGAGCGGAGATCGCATTGTCCTCCGCGTCCCGATGCGACTTCGCGCCGAGGCGGTGGACAAGGAACACCCGGACCGCGTCGCCATTCTCTATGGACCGGTGGTTCTGGTGGAGGACCTTCGGTTCAACCTTGGCCTGCAATTGCCTCCCGGTCACCACAGGCCCGAGGACCTCGCCGCGCGCCTCCGCGCGGAAGCCAACTTTCCCTTGGGTTTCCAGGTCGTGGACCCTCCCGGCCAAGCCATCCGCTCAGGGCGTTTCTACCCGTATTACGATTCGCCGCCCGGCATCCCGTACCGCATGTATCACGACTTCACGCGCAACGAACTGGCATGAGTGGGCGCGGCACGGGGACTGGCTCTTTGTCCGTCTATTCGTAGTGGTAAATCGTAACTCTGCCTTATCGCTGGTGGCTCAGGATGAAATCCACGACCGACTTCGGGTCCCTGGGTGCAAGCGGAAAATGCCCTTCGCCTTCCCTGATAATGACTGTGATCTGGCCGCCGAGTTCCTTATATCTCTTCTCGACGACGCGAGTCTGGTCATTGAGCCATGGGTCGAGGCTGCCGCAATCGTGCAGGATCGGGATGCCAGCTTTGGCCAGCGGAGCCAGGTTGTCGATCGGCGGCAATTTTGCCATAAGACTGCGCAGGGAGGGATTCCGGGCATAAATACAGGAAACCTTGTCTGGGTTCGCGATTGCCCAACCATACACCTCTCCTGCGTTCGCCCCGGTTCCTTCCATCACCGCCTTCTTTGAGAATCCATTGTCGACGAGGATCTTATAGGTTTCGTCCCACTCTTGTTGCACCATACCGGATTGCGCGGTGAGCGGCGGAGTAACGATGTGGAAACCCTTCGCCAGCAACGCCCGATCGACTGTCGCGTTCCGATCGATAGCGTCCGCGCGGAAGACCCAGGGTTTTCCCGCCGCCACGTCCCGAGGCACAATGATCGCCATGCCGCCGGACCTGAAGGTGCCGGAACGGCTGGCATCGTAACGGTCGTAGGACTCCGTGAAGCCTGGTCCGCGGCCGGTGGCATAAGTCTGTTCTTCCTTCAGGTAAATGAATGAAGGCTCAAGACTGTAGTAATAGGACTTCGTGAAATTTGCATCCACGAAGGCGGGCCGGTTGGCGGTGGAGGGCTGCATATGCTGCACAATCCAGTCGGCAATCGGTTTAGCGTTCTGCAGGCTATGGGGGTGATGGGCATGGCCTTCCTTGACGATCACGGTGATGGCGCCGCCCAACTGATGATACATGTTCTCGACGACCAGCGTATGCCGTTGCAGCAACATATCCTCAGTGCCGCAGATGTGCAATAGTGGTACGTCGTGTTTGGCCAGCTCCGGGACCTTGGCGAAATCTTCGTCATAAAGCGCGGGATTGTCGGCGTAGATACATGCCACTTTGTCAGGGTTTACCACGCCCCAGTTGAACGCATTGACTCCACCCTTGCTCATCCCGATGAAGGCCACTTTCTTCGACAGCCCATGCTCCTCCGTTAAGAACTTGTACCACCGGTCCCACGCCTTGCCTTGCCTGCCGCTGTCGGGCGCGACATAGGCGATGTGGAAACCGCGAGTGAGTAACGCGACTTCAGTCTGGGGCTCGTGGTTCCAATAGCAGCCCCGCCACGACCAAGGGTAGCCGGGTGCTGCTTTTTGGGGGACGATCACGACACATCGGCGCTTGCCGTCCTTCAGGGTAGCGTCGATTCCATAGCTTGTTGCCTCCTTCTCAGGGGCCTTCACCGGCGTGATCGCCCCGGTGGCATCGTCCATGATGAAGTCGTAACGGTCGAATCCCCCGTGCCAGGTGGTCTTCTCGCCTTCGAAGGGAGTATGCCCCTCTGCTGCCATGGTCCTCTTAGCAGTCCAGAAAATTACCACTACGAAGAATAACCCAAGACCGAGGCGCAGATGCCTTCTTATACTGCTCTTCATATCGACGCTCCTTTCACTATGAGAATGAGTGGCCTTGCTCACTCCCGGATTCCGGTGAGGCGGTGCGATGTGATGCGATTTGTCTTCATCGCTGCCGCTACGATAAACGATAGCAGGCCGCAGACATCCTGGGTGGTGAGCGGGATTATCAAAAACGGTCCGGGCGCCCCCATCCGATTGGGAGCGAGTCAGAGCCTCGAAGAAGGTCGAGACGAATCTCCGATCTCCTGATGTCGCCGGGAATACGGAACGCACCCAGGAATATTGATGAGCCCCGTGGCGCCCGATTCAACCTGTCGCGTCAGTGTCCGTACCGGCGAAAAAGCCTCGGCACGAGTACTCGCGCCACGAAAGCGCATCACTGCAGCTTCCACAACATCAGGAGTTCGGAATCTCGGCACTGCAGGCAAGAGTGCTTGCGCCACGGAACTCCGGCGGCCTTCCCGTCGTACTATGTCTTATCGGAGGGTTCGGGATGCACCTTTGGCACGACGTTCGATATGGGGCGCGCATGCTTCGCAGTTCGCCGGCGTTTTTTGCGACCGCGGTGCTAACCCTGGGGCTCGGCATTGGCGCCACGACGGCGGTTTTCAGCGTTTGCGACAGCCTGCTCTGGAAACCCATTCCGCTGCCGGACCTGGATCGCCTTGCCATGGTAGTGGGAGCCGATCCCGGCAATCCTGGCGATTGGAACAGCATCGCACCGGCGGACGCGGCGGACATCCAACGCGACAACACGGCCTTCCGGCAGTTCGGCGGTTGGGAATTCGGGATGGCCAATATCGTGGGCGCGGGAAACGAGCCGCTACGGGTGATGCAAGCGCTGGTGACCGCCAACTTTCTTACTGTTATTGGCATACAGCCTGCTATCGGGCGCGGCTTTCGGCCGGGTGAGGACGAGCCCGGACGCGATCGCGAGGTGATCCTCAGCGACCGGCTCTGGAAACGGTGCTTCGGAGCCGACCCGGCTATCGTGGGAAAATCCGTGCGGCTAGACGATCGGACTTTTGTCGTGACTGGCGTGATGCCCTCCAGCTTCGATTTCCCGCTGGCCACCGAGATTTGGACACCCCTGGCGCTCACCCCGGAGCAGCGGACCTCGCGCCGGCTCAACTCCATGGTTTCGGTCGCGCGGTTGAAGCTACCGAGCGGAGTCCCTCAAGCCCAGGCACAGGTGGACAGCACGGCTGCGCACCTTGCGGCGGCGTATCCGGATACCAACAAGAACCGGCATTTCGAGGTATGGCCGGCGCGGAAGTTCCTGGTGGATCGCGAAACCAGCGACTACCTGACGATGCTGCTGGGCTCGGTGCTGTTCGTGCTGCTGATCGCCTGCGTGAACGTCGCCAACCTGCAATTCGCGCGGGCCACGGGGCGGTTGCGCGAGATCGCGCTACGCACGGCACTCGGCGCCAACCGGTCGCGGGTGGTGGTGCAGCTCATCACCGAGAGCGTGTTGCTGTCGATCTGCGGAGGGGCGCTCGGCCTCGGCTTCGCCAACTGGGGCATGAGAGCCATCAAGTCCGGAATGCCGCCGGAGATTGAACGGTACATCCTGGGTTGGAAGGACATCTCGCTCGACACCCGGACGCTGGGCTTCACGCTGCTGGCGGTGGTGATTAGCGGCGTGCTGGCGGGACTGGCGCCGGCATGGCAGTGTTCGCGGCCAAACCTGACCGATTCGCTGAAGGAAGGTGGCCGTGGATCTTCGGCCGGCGGCGGGCGCCACGCTCTGCGCAACGTTCTGGTTTCCGCCGAGATCGCTCTCGCCGTGGTCCTGCTGGTGGGCGCCGGCCTGATGGTGCGCGGCTTCCAGACGCTGCAGAAACATGGCGCCGAACTCGACCCGGGCACGCTGCTCACGTTACGGCTGGCGCTCACCGACAACAAATACGAACAGCCGCAGCAGAAGGCGGCGTTCTACCGCGAAGTGCTGGAGCGGATTTCGGCGATTCCGGGAGTTCGCTCCGCCGCGGCGGCATCCGCCATGCCGTATAGCGAGCATTCCAGCGGCCGCGATTTTACTATAGAGGGCCGGGCCATCGAGCCGGGCGACGCACCGAGCGGCATGTACCAGGTGGTGAGTACGAATTTCTTCGAAACGCTGCACGTCCCCTTGCGCGCCGGCCGCTTCCTGAACAATGGCGACGGCCCCGAAGCGCCGCGCGTGGCCGCCATTAGCGAGCGCATGGCGCACCGCTGGTGGTCGAACGAGTCGCCCATCGGCAAGCGCATCAAGATCGGCGCGCCCGATTCGAAGAACTCATGGGTGACCATCGTGGGAGTGGTGGGCGATCTTATGCACAATCCATACGACCGCCAGCCGCGCCGCACCCTCTATCTGCCCTATCTGCAGTCGCCGGCGGGATGGATGGATCTTGGTGTACGGACCGCGGGCGATCCCCTGCGCGTGGCCACGGCGGTAACCGCCGCCATCCGCTCCGTGGATCCGGAGCAACCTATCACCGAGATCCAGACTATGGAGAAATCGATTCACAACAGCGCCATCGGGCTCAACTATATGGCCGTGCTGATGGGCGTTTTCGGCGTGATCGCGTTGGTGCTGTCGGCAATTGGCGTGTATGGCGTCATGGCCTACGTGGTCTCCGAGCAAACGCACGAAATCGGGATCCGCCTGGCGTTGGGCGCGGCACGGCAAAACGTGCTCCTGATGGTATTCCGGCGCGGCATGCTGACGGCCGCGGTAGGTTTGGCCGTTGGGCTGCCCGCCGCGTTCGGGTTCGCCCGGCTGATGGCATCGCTGGTCTACGGTGTCAGCGCGACCGATCCCGTAACGTTTGCCGGAATCACGCTGGCGCTCGTCGCCGCCACCGCCCTCGCCGTTTACGTCCCGGCTCAGCGGGCCATGCGCATCGACCCCATCGTGGCGTTGCGGTACGAATGAAGCTTTCAGCACTCAGCGGTCAGCCTTCAGCTACACCGGTTGGGATGATCGCTTATTGCTGACTGCTGACAGCTTCCTCATCTGATCTGAAACAGCACTTCATTGCCGGAGCGGTCTTCGACGGTCATATTCCATTCGAGCGGATGGGACAGAATCGCCTGGCCCGTGGGACCGTTGCCGGAATCGCCTACCGGGGCCATCACGTAGCGATAGCCGGCGCGCTTCAGCAGGCGGACCAGAGCGAAACGCCAGTCTTCCGGCCGGCGCCGGGTGGCGACGCCGGGTCCGACCTTACTCCAATGAAAGTCGAGACCCTGGAGCCAGCAATCGAGAGACACGCCAATCGCCGGGGCATGGGACAGAACCACGGCGGCGTCGATAGTGCGCGGACGGTCAAAATCCACTTCCAGGAACATGCCGCGGCGGACCGGCTCCCAGGTGCGATACCGGGTGAGTGTCAACCCGTCGAAGGCCAGCGGCGCTTCCCATACGTTGGGCTTGGCGCGGAGGGTCCAGGCGGGGCTGGGGTCGAGTTGCTCGCCGGCCGAATCGAACTGGACTTCATCGGCGTCCCATTCGTTGGGGTAACTGGAGGGAATCCGAAACTGGACGGCCCGAAGGGATTGGGGCGCGAACTCGAAGCGCCAGTTATAGAAATAATCGGTGGCCGCGTGGGTGGTCAGATAAAACATGTCGTCAAAGCGGTCGCACTCGGCCGATTGCCACGAAACGCGCACGTCGCGGTCGAGGTAGGCGTTGGCCACCTGGTCGAAAGAGAAAATGCGCGCGCCGGGAGGGGTGTGGGCTTCGATCATCCGCGCGGCGGCGTACTCGGCGGTGTGGGCTGCCAGATAATGCGACTCAGGCTCGATGCGCAGCGCGGCGCGCAGCGGAAACTGGTGCAGGCGAAACGTCCAGGGCGGCTGCAGGGCGTCGAGCACCTGGGGCCAGCAGAGCACGGCCTGAAGCCAAAACGCGGCCCAGGCGGCGCGGCGCGGCAGGGCCAGGCCCAGAGCCAACCATCCGAACGCCACCGCCGGCATCAGGAAGCGGGCGCCCCGGTTGCTCAACCAGGGCGTCGCGAGCAGCAAGGCCGCCACCAGGCACAGCCGGCCGGCGCGAGCCCGCCATGCCAACAGGGCGAGCGGCAGCAGCCACAGCAGCGGTCCGAAGGTGCCCACCAGGCGGTCGCCGATAGCCAGTTCCCAGGGCACGCCCCACCATTTCACGGTGCCCAGGGAAGCCAGGTGCGAAGCGAGATCCCTTTCGATAGCGATGTGAAAGAACGGATTGGGGAAGATGCGGTTGCCGAGCGGGGCCAGAGGATTGCCCGTGAGGATGGCGGCGCGGGCCATCCATGGCGCCATGGTCAGTGCGGCTCCCGCGGCCAACGGCAACAGGCCGCGCCAGCGCCGCTGGGCGATCACGAATAGGCCCGCACCCAACACGACGACTGCTCCCGGCATCTTGACGGCATAGCAGAAGCCGGCCGTCAGGCCCGCGGCCAACAAGTAGCCGCCGCCGGCGCCGGGCGCCCGGTCCCGCCACTCGAGGAGAAGCCAAAAGGACGCCAGCGCGAGAAAAACCAGTGCGGCGTCGTTGTAGGACGACGATCCGGTGAGCCCGGCCACGGGAGCGAAAAAATAAGCTCCCGCGGCGAGTAGCGCGCCGGCGCGGCTCAATCCCAAGCGCGAGGCGATACGGAGGATCAGCGGAGGCGTGGCGGCAAACAGAGCGAACTCCACCAGTTTTGCGGCCGAATGGCGTCCGAAAGCAAACGCCATGGTGAACAGCATTTCCATGCCCTGTGGGACCATGTCGAAGAACGTGATGCGGCCGGGAAAGGCGCCGATGCGGACGTACTCGGCGGGGAGGCCGAGATGATAGGTAAAACCATCGGGCCAGGTTTCGGGTGCGAGCGCGTTGACCAGATACCAAGCCGCGTAGGCGAGAAAAGGCAGGGCGGGCAGCAAGGAAGGCCAGCCGGCGCCAAGACCGCCGGCGACAGGGAAGGAGGAAAGGCGAGACCGCCGCGACCAAACCAGCGCCGCCAGGGGCGCGGCGCCCAAGCCGAAATACGCGGGCCAACCGCCGGCGCTGCAAGCCAGTACGACAAACACCAGCAGGCTTTCGATAGCGGCGCCGGCTGCCAGGGCGATTTCCCAAGGTACGGGAAGGCGGCGCAACGCCAAGGCCCCCCACGCATAGGCTGAAGCTACGGTGAAAGCACCGCCCAGGAAAATGGAGAACAGCGCGGGCACTGGACTAGAGCAGCGCCGTATCGATACCGGACGAAATTTCCACGCGGGGCGGGGCGGCGGCGGCTGGATCATCGGGCTGCGCCGCGCTCAGGAAATGCCGCAGCTCGTCTTCGGATCCGTTGAAGAAGCCATCCACCAGTTCCCGGACGGCGGCGCGCCGCGTGGCCTCACGGGAGGCTTCCGGGGCGTACAGAAACGCGCGTCCGGATTTGCGGCGCGACAGTTTGCCTTTGCGGACCAGCCTTTCGAGCACGGTCATGATGGTGGTGTACGCCAGCGGGCGAGTGACCGCCACCACGGCGCGCACGTCTTTCACCGAGCCTTCGCCGGCGGACCAAAGCGCGTTCAGGCACATCAATTCGAGCGGCGGGGGAACGTCGCGAGCGGTTTTCGGCATCACTTCTCCTCAAGCGGCAGGGCCGGCTGCAGGGCCTCGAAAAGTTTGCTGGCGAAGGGAGAGCCCGCTGGGGCCGGCCGCACCGCGGGAGCCGGGTTGGCGGCGGGTGGCGGCGCCGAAACGGCGACGCTAGCTCCGTGGGCGCCGGAGGCCGCCGGTTCCGCAAGCGCGTAACGGTCCATTTTCAATACCGGCCGCTCCAGGGCGCTGTTGTAGGCCGTAAAGCAGCCGTCCACCTGGCGGTCGTTCTCGATCAGCGCCCGCATGCATTCCATTTTGGAGTCCATGTCGTCGAGGTAATGCAGCAGCAGCGCTTCGGGAAACATGGGCAGCTTGGGGGAACCGAATTCGAGGCGGCCGTGGTGGCTCAGAATCAAATGTTCGACCAGAGAGCGAAGCGGAGGCGGAAAATCGGGCAACCCGCGCAATTTGTCGGCTACCATGCGCAGCGCGATCTGGATGTGCCCGATCAATTGCCCTTCGGTGGAATAGGAGAAGCCGCGCTCGTAATTGAGCTCGTAAATCTTGCCGATATCGTGCAGCACCACGCCGGCGAGCAGAAGATCGCCGTCGATGTGCGGATAGTGGGGCGCCACGATAGAAGCCAGGGCGCAAAGCGAAAGCACGTGTTCGAGGAGGCCTCCCAGAAAGGCATGATGGATCTGCTTGGCGGCCGGGGCGCGGCGGTAACGCTGGGCGATATCCGGGTCGTCCAGCAGGGCGTCGAGCAGCGCTTTTAGGTGGGAATTGGCGAGGGCCGCCACGCGGGCGCGCAACTCGCCCCACATTTCTTCCGGATCGCGCCGGGAGGAAGGGAAAAAGTCGCTGTACTCGACTTCGCTGTCGTCCAAGCGGCGAATCTTGTGCACGGTCAACTGCGGGCGATTATGAAAAATCTGGATGAGTCCCTTGACCTTGACGAAGTCGTCGCGATCGAAGGCGTCGACCACTTCGGCGACGTTATCCCACATCTTGGCGTCGAGCTCGCCGGTGCGGTCCGCCAGGAGCAACGAGAGGTAGATTTCGCCCGTTCGCTTGGTGCGGACCTCCTTGGAATGCACCAGAAAATTGGCGGTGACGACCTTGTTCGGTTCCAGCTCGTTCACATAGGGCGATTTCATTGCTTGATGGGCGTTGTGGACGGCACAGGCGGCGCGGACGACGCATCGGGCTGAGGTTGGTCCTTCCGATCCCCGAGCTGTGAGGTATCGACGTCGGGCCGCTTGGCATTGGTATCGACGGTGCCGGGGATGGGAATGAACAACAGGTGCTTGCGCTTCTTGTGCTGGGCCGCCACTTCTTCCTTGGTAGTAGTTTGCGGCTTGAGCTGGGCAATTTCATGCCAGCGGGTATCTTGGCCCGGAGCGGCCCCGGTATCGATATAGCCGTCTTTGACTTCTAGAAAAGACGCCTGGCGAAGCTTGGTGAGATAGGGCCGCATCCGGGCCGTGATCTGCGGCTCGGCCAGCTTGTCCTGGATGGCTTCCTTCACTTCGTCGAAGGTTGCCTGCCCGGCTTCGTAGCGCTCGTCGATTTTCAGAATGACGAAACCCTGAGGACGCTGAAACGCATCGGCGACGTAGCCTTTTTTCTCCTTGAATACCACGTCCTCAATGTCCTTGGCCATCATGCCGCGGCTGTAAGGAGGCAGTTGGCCGCCGTTGCGCGCGGTTTCCTGATCGTCGGAATTAGCCTGCACCAACTCGCTGAACTTTTCGCCCTTGCGCGCGCGCGCCACCAATTCCTTGGCTTTCTTTTCGGCCACCGCGATTTGTTCGGGAGTCTTGCCCTCGGTCGAGATCAGGATCTGGCTCAGATAAATCTGTTCCTTGCGCACGTATTCCGATTTGTGCTCCTCGTAGTATTTGCGGAGATCGGCTTCCGGAATGGTGACGTGCATGCCGATTTCCTGGCCTACCACGCGGTGTACCAGGAATTCGTTGGTCATCTTCTGCTTATATTCCTCGAACGGTATACCGGTCTGTTCGCGGATGTAGTCGTGGAACTTTTCCGCGTCGGCGACCTTACTGAGAACCTGCAATTCGAGCAGGCGACGCGTCACTTCACTGTCCACGTTGATCTCTAGTTCCTTGGCCTTCTGCACCAGCAGGATCTGATCGATCTTTTCGCGCAGAATGTCCTTGGTCTGCTCGTCCACCGACGCCTGCAATTGAGGGCCGCTCAGGTGCTGTTCCTGGCGGAGGTAGGTTTCGGCAAGGCGCCGCTGTTCGCCGATCTCGCCTTTGGTGACGATTTCGCCATTGACTTTGGCGGCGATTTCCTCCACCACGCGAACATCCGCGGCGGGCGCCATTGGCAGCATGCCGAGAGCCATCGCGCTGAGTACTACAAAACGGCAAATCATAACTACTCCTCATTTTACCAGCACTGCGGGATTGGTGTTCCCCGGCTTCAGCAATTCCAGACGGCCGGCCAAAAAGCGCAAAATATCCGCCGCGCCGTTCAATCCCTCCAGGGGTAGTAGCAATACGCCTGCCGGACTGAATTGCGCGCCGCGGGTTTTGCTAACGATCTGCATCAGCCGCGCCGGATCCACGCGGGTTTCCAGGTGGAACTTGATACTCAGGAGGTTATGGCGGCGATCAATGGCTTCGATACCAACCTGCTCGGCCGTGGTTTTGAGCCCAGAATAGAGTAACAGGTTGCGCACGGCCTCGGGGACTGTGCCGTAACGATCCTCCAGTTCCTTTTCGGCACGGTCGCGGGCAGCGGCGTCGGTGGCGCTGGCGATCTGCCGGTAGGCTCGCAGGCGCTGATTCTCGTCGGCAATATAGTCCGGCGGGATACGAATTTCCAGTCCCAGGTTAATGCTGGAATGGACTTCAGGCGCGACCTCCTCGCCCTTGAGTTCGCGCACGGTTTCATCCAGGAGGCGCACGTAAGTGTCGAAGCCCACGGAATTGATGTGGCCGTGCTGTTCGCCGCCCAGCAGGTTGCCGGCGCCGCGCAATTCCAGATCCAGAGCAGCAATCTTAAAGCCGGCGCCCAGGTCGCTGAATTCCTTCAATGCCGCCAATCGTTTGCGGGCAATTTCGGTGAGCTCCGTATCTACCGGCACAAGCAGATAAGCGTACGCTCGCCGGTTGGAACGGCCCACCCTGCCGCGCAACTGATAGAGCTCACTCAAGCCGTATTTCTCAGCGTTTTCCACGATCATGGTGTTGGCTAGGGGAATGTCCAAGCCATTCTCTATAATAGTAGTACACACCAAAATATCGAACTCATGGCGCATGAACCGAAGCATGGTTTTCTCCAGATCCGGCTCGCCCATCTGGCCGTGGCCGACACCGATGCGGGCGTTCGGCGCCAATTCCTGGATGGAGGCGGCGCGCGACCAGATCGAATCCACGCGGTTGTGCAGGAAGTACACCTGCCCGCCACGGCCTAATTCGAGCTCGATTGCGGAGCGAATCAGCTCCGGCTGAAATGGCGCCACGATGGTATGGATCGACAGCCTATCCTTGGGCGGGGTTTCGATCACAGACATGTCCCGAAGTCCCAATAATGACATATGTAGTGTTCTGGGAATAGGGGTGGCGCTCATGGTGACGACGTCAACGGCCTTCTTAATCTGCTTAAGACGCTCTTTGTGCTTCACCCCAAAGCGCTGCTCTTCGTCCACAATCACTAAGCCAAGATCTTTAAATTCAACATCGTTAGAGAACAAGCGGTGAGTGCCGACGGCGATGTCGACCTGACCTTCCGCCAGACCTTCCAAGCCGGCTTTGAGTTCTTTCGGGCTACGGAAACGGCTGAACATCTCAATCCGCACGGGAAATGGCTGGAAGCGGCGTTTAAAGGTCTCGAAGTGTTGAAATACTAATACTGTAGTTGGAGCTAAAATGGCGACCTGGCGGCCGTCGCCGAGAGCCTTGAACGCGGCCCGCATTACGACTTCGGTCTTGCCGAAGCCGACGTCGCCACAGAGCAGCCGGTCCATGGGATGAGGGCTCTCCATGTCGCGCTTGATTTCCCGGATGGCGGTGATCTGGTCCGCGGTGGGGGAGAACTCGAAGGCGTCTTCAAACTCGCGCTGCCAGTTGCTGTCGACCGAAAACTGGAAACCCTCGGCCAACCTGCGGGAGGCGTAGAGCTTGAGAAGTTCGTCGGCCATGTCTCGCATTTTGGCCTTGATGCGAGTCTTGGTGCGGGTCCAGGTGGCGCCGCCCATGCGATCAAGGGCAGGTTTGGCCTCACCCGCGCCGCGGAACCGCTGCACCAAGTCCATGCGCGTAAGCGGGACGTAGAGTTTGGCGCCGCCAGCATACTCGAGCAGCATGTAGTCGCCCTTGGCGTCTCCCTGCGAAATTTCGCGCAGGCCCAGGTACTGGGCGACACCGTGCTCCGCGTGGACTACGTAGTCGCCGGGTTTCAGATCGATCAAGTCAGCCGAAAAGGTGGCGAGAGCGGACTTAGAAGCAGGCCCGAAGGAGAGAAATTCGGGGGTTTCAAAAAGATCCTCGGATCCAAATACTACAAGCTTCGAATCCGGGAATGCGGTGCCGCGCCGGAGCTGGCCTTTGACCAGGTAAATGCTGGCGACCGACCCCGCCATATAGGCGCGTTCGGCCAGATACGCGGGCGTGGATTCGAATTGCTCCAAACCGAGCTGGTAGGCGATGCCGTACTCGTTCAGAATGTCCGCGAGGCGCTCTACTTCTCCCGTAGAACTTGCGAATAGGGCCACGCGGTTGCCGGCATCCACCAAGGTGCGGGTTTCACCGATGGCGATTTGCATGTTGCCGTGAAACGACATGGAGGGGCGCGTGGGCAAATGCAGACTATCGCCGGCGAGGTCCAATTGCTGGAGCGAAAGCTGAGGCACGGCCGAGACCTGGGACTGCAACTCCTCCCAGCGGAAAAAAATACGATCCGGGTCGTAAATGGCGGAGCGAGGGGTCTGTTCCAGGCGGGTCCAGAGACGTTGGGCCGCTCCCCGAACCTGTTCGGGCTCATCCCAAATCACCAAAGGATGGATGGTGAGGGCAAAGGCCGACGTCTTGCGCTCCCGAACCATGCCAGTGAGGAGTTCCCATCCCGGGAATGCCTCGCCTAGCGGCGGCAGGTCCCTACCGGGCAGGTTCGCCTCGCGCATGCGCTGGCTAAGTTCTACAAGTATAGAAGTTGATTTTTGAAACTCCGTGAGCGGCAGCAGGACGCACTCCTCAAGATTCAAGACGGAGCGCTGCGATTCCACTTCGAAGCGGCGAATTGATTCGACCTGATCGCCGAACAGGTCGATGCGGACAGGCTTAGCGGCTTCGGGCGAGAAAACGTCCAGGATGCCGCCGCGTACGGAGTATTCGCCCACCATCTCGACGGGCTCACGGCGCTCGTAGCCGATGCTCTCCAGATGGGCGGCCAGATCGTCGAGTGGCACCTCGTCGCCAACCCGCAGCTTGAGCGCGAGTTGGCGGTAATAGTCGGCATCTTCGATGCGGAGGAGAGCGGAAGCCAGCGGGAGAATGGTAATCGGAACGCGCTGGGTTGCCAGGCGCCAGAGGCCGACGGCGCGCTGCTCGGAAAGCTCGGCATGAGGCGACAGGTTCTGCAAAGGAAGAACGTCGAGGGCGGGCAGCAATTGCGGACCGGAGCGGGCGTCGGCAGCCAGCAGGTGGTAGAAGGTCTGGACCGCTTCGGAAAGGGTCTCGGCCTCCTTGTTGCCATCGACGACGACGAGCAGAGGGCGCTGGGTGGATTGCCATAGCAGCACGATGTAAGCGGCCTTGGCGGTAGTGGTCAGGCCGGAAAGCCCGGACGCATGACCGGCGGTCAACTGGTGCGTGGCTTCGGCAAAACCGGGGTGACGGCCCAGTTCCAGGAAGAGATCGCGCACGGCCGGATGGATCAAGACGAGGACCTAAGAATCGAGTCGAGGATATTGGTAGTAGAATGACCCGGCTCGATGGGCACGAAGGCTACTCTTCCCCCAGCCGCCTCCACTTCCTCACGTCCAGCGACGAAATGGTTCCAATCGGCGCCTTTGACCAGGACGTCGGGGAGCACGGCGGCGATCAATTCGCGCGGAGTATCTTCGTCGAACAGCGCCACGGCATCCACCGCGGCCAGGCCAAGAGCGATGGCCACGCGATCCCGTTCGGCGGTGATGGGCCGCGCGGGGCCTTTCAGGCGATGAACGCCGGCATCGGAATTGAGCGCCAGCACCAGCACGTCGCCCAGGGACCGTGCCTGTTCCAATAGCCGGATATGGCCCGGGTGCAGCAGGTCATAGCAGCCGTTGGTGAGAACAACCAGCTTACCTTGCCGCTTCCAGAGCTGCCGCTCGGCGATGAGTTCGGCGCGAGAATAGAACCGGGACACCGACCTTCAGTTTAGCAGCAGGGTGGGAGGATGGGCGGCGCCCCACAAACTGTTAACTTGATGTGGCGCACGCATTCGCGCGTGGCGAACGCTGAAGATTATCCGTGATCGGGCGCAAGAAAAAGCCGAGATGAATCTCCGAACTCCTGGGGAAGACTGAGCGACGTTAGGCTCGACAGCCTGCGCCACGTCTAAAGTGAACGGCGTCTCCATTTGCCCGGTTTTGCGCAATCGTGTTAGCGTCTTACTTAAAGACCCTACGGTATCATTTTCAGCAAGAAAGACTAAGGAGAAACTCAAATGCCCCTCGTATCGATGCGACAACTCCTGGACGAAGCAGCCAAGCTCGGCTACGGCGTTGGCGCTTTCAACGTAAACAACATGGAGCAGATCCAGTCGATCATGGAAGCGGCCCGCGAAACCAAGTCGCCCGTGATCGTGCAGGCCAGCCGCGGCGCGCGCGCCTATTCGCAGGACCGCTTCCTGTATCACCTGATGCTGGCGGCCACCGAAGTGTATCCGGAAATCCCGACCGTGCTGCATCTGGATCACGGCAACTCGGTGGAGACCTGCAAGTCGGCCATCGACATGGGATTCACCAGCGTGATGATGGATGGATCGCTGATGCCCGACGGGAAGACGCCTTCCAGCTTCGAATACAACGTGAAGGCGACCCGCGAGGTGGTGGAGCTGGCGCATGCCAAGGGCGTGACGGTGGAGGGCGAAATCGGTTGTCTGGGGGGCATTGAAGACGGCCACGGGGCGGGTCTGAGTGGCCTGAGCCATCTCACCGACCCCGACCAGGCTGTGGAATTCGTGAAGCAGACTGGCCTCGATGCGCTGGCTATCGCCATCGGCACGAGCCACGGCGCCTATAAGTTCTCGCAGAAGCCGACCGGAGAGACTCTCAAAATGGACCTGCTGATCGAAATACATAAGCGGCTGCTGAACGTCCACCTGGTGATGCACGGCTCCTCCAGCGTCCCCAAAGACCTGCAGGACATCATCAATCAATACGGCGGCAAGCTGAAGCCGACCTGGGGCGTGCCGGTGGAAGAAATCCAGCTCGGTATCAAGAACGGCGTGCGCAAGATCAACGTAGATACGGACAATCGCCTGGCCATCACCGGGGCCATCCGCAAAGTGTTCGCCGAGAAGCCGGAAGAATTCGATCCGCGCAGCTACCTGAAACCAGCCCGCGAAGCGATGAAGAAAGTGGTGGCGCTGCGCATGACGCAATTCGGCCAGGCCGGCCACGCCGGCGATTACCAGCCAATCGAGTTGAAAGAAATGGCTGCGCGGTACGCCAGCGAAGCGGTCCCGGCATAGCAGCCGAAGCCTTAGAGGGGGTGCTTCACAGGCTTTACCCTGTGCCACGTCACTGTTTCAGGGTCTGGCGAACGGCTTTCAACAAGGCTTCAGGCTCGACCGGGACGGGTAAAATGGCGGCGGCGCGCGTTTCGGCGGCGAGGGTCAGGAATTCGCCGCCCTCGTCGGCGGACAGGACGATGGCAGGGCAGCCGCGCGGCCGTTGGCGGACGGCCCGGAGGGTTATTTCTTCCTGGGCGGCGCCGAGCTCGGCAATCAGCAAATCGAACTCTCCGGCCTCGATGGCGGAAGCGGCTTCCTGGCCGCCGCCGGATTCGGCCACGGCGTAGCCGGCTTCGATCAGCAGGTCGCGAAGCGTGGCCCGGAGGCTGGCGTCCCGGGAGACCAGCAACAGGGTAGCGGCGGCGGCTCCGGTACCGAGAGCGTCGCGCACTTTTTCGGCGAGCTGGGATGGGGTGAACGGCTTGACCAGCAATTGCACGCCGGGATCCAGCACGCCGCTGCAGGCCATCGTCCGATCAGTGTAGCCAGACATGTAGAGAACGGCGATGCCGCTGCGCACGGCGGTCATGCGTTCGGCCAGCTCGCTGCCGGTGATGCCGGGCATGATGACGTCGGTCAGCAGGAGGTGGATCGTGTCCGGATGTTGGGCGGCCAGCCGCTGCGCTTCTTCTCCGCTGGCCGCGGTAAGCACGCGATAACCATAGCGGCCCAACGCCGTGGCCGTCATATGGCGGACCTCGTCCTGATCTTCCACCAGTAGAATGGTCTCGGTGCCGCGCAAATTCCGCCGCACTTGCGGGTGCGGCTGCGGGACGGGCGCGTCGGTGCGCGGCAGGTAGATCTTGAAGACGCTGCCGTGCCCCGGTTCGGAATAGACCCAGACCCAGCCACCGATCTGCTTGACCATTCCATAGACCGTGGCCAGGCCCAGACCCGTGCCGGTGCCCATCGGTTTGGTGGTGAAGAAGGGCTCGAAGAGGTGCTTCCGGACCTCGGGGGTCATGCCGATGCCATTGTCGCTTACCGCCAGGAGCACGTGCGGCCCGCTGCGGGCGCCGTCGTGAGTCTGTTCGTAATGGGAGTCCAGCAGGACGTTGGCAGTGTCGATCAGGAGGCGTCCGCCATGGGGCATGGCGTCGCGCGCGTTCACCGCCAGGTTCATGAGGATCTGCTGCAGGTTTCCGGCGTCGGCTCTAATGTTGCCTAACGCCTCGTCGGCGCGGATGACCAGCTCGATATCCTCTCCGATCAGCCGCCGCAGCATTTTCTCCACGTCAAGCACGACCTGGTTGAGGTTGAGCACGGCGGGCCGCACCAGTTGTTTGCGGCTGAAAGCCAGCAGTTGCCGGGTGAGCGAGGCGGCGCGCTCGCCGGCGGCGCGGATCTCGGCCACGATCGAGCTTTCCGAACTGGCGGGCGGCATGTCCTGCGCCAGTAGATCGGCGTAGCCGTTGATCACCGCCAGCAAATTGTTGAAATCGTGCGCCACGCCTCCGGCCAGGCGGCCCACGCTTTCGAGACGCTGCGCCTGCTGGAACTGCTCTTCCAGACGGGCGCGTTCGGTGATGTCGTAGACCATGATGAGGCGGGCCTCGCGCGCGCCGAAACGTAGCGGATGGGCGGCAATTTCGACCACGATGAGGGTTCCGTCTTTGCGGCGATGCCGCCATGGCCCGTCGGTGTGCAGAGCGGTGGAGAGGCGTATGTTATCGAGCAGGCGAGGCACATCCTCGGCGGGACGAATGTCCCGGATGGTCATGGCCAGGAACTCTTCGCGGGCGTAGCCATAGGCCTGGATGGCGGCCTGGTTGACGGCCAGGAAGGCCAACGTTTCCAGGTCGAATACCCACATGGGCTGTGGATTGCTTTCGAACAGAATGCGATACTGGCGTTCGGACTCCTCCAGCGCCAGTTGCGCCAGGCGGCGGCTGGTGACGTCGCGAAACGCCAAGACCACTCCGGAGAGCGCGCCACGCGAGCCGCGGATGGGCGCGGCGCTGTCGTCGATGGGGATCTCCCGCCCGTCCCTCGCCAGCAGCACGGCGTGGTTGGCCAGGGTGGCGGACTCGCCGGTGCTGAGGACCACGAGGGCCGGGTTTTCGACCGGGGTGCGGGAGTTCTGGTCGATGGCGCGGAAGACTTCGCCGATCGGGCGCTTCAACGCTTCCGCCGAGGGCCACCCGGTCAGTTGTTCGGCCACCGGATTGAGAAACGTGATCGAGCCGTCGGCGTCGGCGACCATTACGGCGTCCCCGATGCTGCTCAGGACGGTTTGCAGTGTGGCTTTACGCTGGGCTTCTTCCTCGCGCGCACGCTCGGTGTCCGCCAGCAGGCGGCGGAGCCGGACGATGCTGGCCGCCAGGGCCGCCAGGAAGATGGCCGCGGCGATGATGGCGCCGGTGGTAGTGCGGGAGACGATTGCCACCGCGCCCGCAACCAGAAGGATGGCGGCCGGAGCGACCTTTTGCGATCTCTTTGGAAGCAAAGGCCTCACGCTTGGCAGCCTCTATCGGATTGTAGCGTAGTGGCGGTGGGGCCGCCTGAAAGGCGATAGCGGCAACCTGTGGCATCGCCATTTGTCATACGGTCGCGCCATGGCGAGGGTGACAGACCACACAAGGCGAGGGTCT
The DNA here is from genome assembly GCA_052148435.1 of Bryobacteraceae bacterium. Lineage (GTDB taxonomy): Bacteria > Acidobacteriota > Terriglobia > Bryobacterales > Bryobacteraceae > JBEKYD01. The sequence continues at coordinate 6,235 of JBKQIF010000115.1, read as the reverse complement.
GTCCCACTCAGCTTAACCGCTCATCGACGCCAGGAACTCGGCGTTGGTGCGGGTCTTGCCCAACTTGTCGAGCAGGAGCTCCATGGTCTCGACAGGCGACAGCGGATTGAGCACGCGGCGCAGAATGAACACGCGGTTGAGCTCTTCCTTGGGAAGCAGGAGCTCTTCTTTGCGGGTGCCGCTCTTGTTGATATCGATGGCCGGGAATACGCGCTTGTCGACCAGTTTGCGCTCCAGGTGGATTTCCATGTTGCCGGTGCCCTTGAACTCCTCGAAAATCACGTCGTCCATACGGCTGCCGGTGTCGATCAGAGCGGTGGCGATAATGGTGAGGGAACCGCCCTCTTCGATATTGCGCGCGGCGCCGAAGAAGCGCTTGGGGCGCTGGAGCGCGTTGGAATCCACGCCGCCCGAGAGCACCTTTCCCGAAGGCGGCACGATGGTGTTGTAGGCGCGCGCCAGGCGGGTGATGGAATCGAGCAGGATGACCACGTCGCGCTTGTGCTCGACCAGGCGCTTGGCTTTCTCGATCACCATTTCGGCCACCTGGACGTGGCGGGTGGCGGGCTCGTCGAAGGTGGAGCTGATCACTTCGCCGCGCACGCTACGCTGCATGTCAGTGACTTCCTCGGGGCGCTCGTCGATCAGCAGCACGATGAGCGAAACCTCGGGGTGATTGGTGGTGACGGAATTCGCGATGGCTTGCAGCAGCATGGTCTTGCCGGTGCGCGGCGCGGAGACGATCAGGCCGCGCTGGCCTTTGCCGACCGGCGTGAGCAGGTCCATCACCCGCCCGGAGAAGTTATCGCGCGTGGTTTCGAGCTTGAGCCGCTCATCGGGATAGAGCGGGGTGAGGTTGTCGAAGAAGATCTTGTTGCGGGCTTCCTCGGGCGGCTCGAAATTGATGGCGTCGACTTTGATCAGCGCGAAATACCGCTCGCCTTCCTTGGGGGGGCGAATCTGGCCGGAAATGGTGTCGCCGGTGCGCAGGTCGAAGCGGCGGATCTGCGAGGGCGAGACGTAGACGTCGTCGGGGCCGGGCAGATAGTTGTACTCGGGGGCTCGGAGGAAGCCGAAGCCGTCCGGCAGGCATCCCAGCACGCCTTCGGAGAAAATCAGGCCGCTTTTTTCGGCCTGGGTCTGGAGGATCTTGAAAATCAATTCCTGCTTGCGCAAGCCGGCCGCGCCGGCAATCCCCATGTCCTTGGCAACCTGGTTGAGCTTCTGAATGCTCATATCCTTCAGCTCGACCAAGTCCAGAGTAGGCGTGCCGTTCTTGGCGCCTTGGGCGGCCTGCTTGCGCCGTTGTGCGCCAGGCGAAGCGGCAACCACCGCTTCGGCCGAAGTGGGTGGGGGCGGCGCGACTCCGACTCCGGCTCCGTCAGCCGCCGGAGAATCGGATTTCGGTTCTTTAGCGGCAGGCGGCGCGGCGGCGGCAACTTTAGGAGCCCGGTCGGCAGGTTTTTCGCTTTCGGCGGGGGAGCCTTCGCGGGCGGGAACGGCTGTTTTCTCGGCCGTCTTTTCGGCGGGTTTTTCTTGCTTTTCGATTTTTTCCTGCGGCGGGGTGTTTGCTACCGGGGCTGCAGTTGTGTCGTTATTGCTTGCCAAATGGTCCTCACTCCCCGGCCGGTAACGGCCGAGAAAGGCAACGGCTCCACACCTTCCTCGCGGATGGCTCGGAGTCCGCCCTGTTGTTCAGATTGATTCGCTTTGTCGGTCTTCGTCGCGATCACCAGATACGGTATGGCGCGAGCCTCAAGCCAGTGTTTCAATTCCAGATCGCCGTCCATCCAGCCCCGGCGGGCATCCAGAATCAGGCAACAGAGCTTGAGCGTCTCTCTATGTTCCAGATAGTGTTCGATTAACCGCTTCCAGTCGCGCGAATTCTCACGGGGAACCCTGGCATAACCATAGCCAGGCAGATCGACGAAACCGAACACGCCGTCGATGCGGTAGAAGTTGATCGTTTGTGTTCGCCCCGGAGTGCTGCTGGTGAAAGCCAGCTTTTTTTGCCCGGCGAGGGCATTAATCAAGCTGGACTTCCCTACGTTACTTCTCCCCAAAAATGCTACCTCAGGCAACCCGGCGGCCGGGAACTGCTCCGGCCGCGCGGCACTGGCTACAAACTCAGCTCGCACTCGCGGCAGCCCTTAGTGGGCCAACTCCTCGACCGGCTTTTCCACCACGACCGGGGAGGAGGCCGGCATGGGGAGGGCGACAATCTCCCTCTCGAGCGCGATTTTCAGCACCTGATCCATCGAATCGACGAAGTTCAATTTCATGGTTTTCTTAATGGCATCGGGAATATCGGGAAGGTCTTTCTCGTTTTCCCGAGGAACGATCGCTTCCAGGATGCCATGCCGATGCGCGGCCATCAACTTTTCTTTCAGTCCGCCGATCGGCAGAACGCGGCCGCGCAGGGTGATTTCTCCGGTCATGGCCACATCGGCACGCACCGGAATGCCGGTGAGCGCGCTGCAGATGGTGGTGGCCATGGTGATGCCGGCCGAAGGTCCGTCTTTGGGGATGGCGCCCTCGGGGATGTGCAGATGCACGTCCATATTGCGGTAAAAATCGCGCGGAAGGCCGAGCGACAAAGCGCGTGAACGGATATAACTCATGGCCGCCTGGGCCGATTCTTGCATCACTTCGCCCAACTTGCCGGTAATGGTGAGCTTGCCCTTGCCCTCCATCAGGCTGCATTCGGTGGTCAGGATCTGTCCGCCGACTTCGGTCCACGCCAAGCCCACCGCGGCGCCCACTTCATTGTGCTTCTCCGCCTCCAGATCGCGGAACCTCCAGGGGCCCAGCAAATCGGTAAGCTTCTGCGCGGTGACCACCAGTTTGGGGAGCGGCTTCCTGTCTTTCTGCTCCTTGCCTGTCTTGGGGCCTTCCTTGGCAGACGCGGCGTTTACCACCTGGCGGGCGACCTTGCGACAGACGTTGCCCACTTCGCGTTCCAGGTTCCGAACGCCGGCTTCGCGGGTGTAATACTGAATCAGCCCATTCAGGCCGTCGTCGGTGAACTCGATCCGGTTGTCGTCGAGGCCGGTGGCTTCCATCTGCTTGCGCACCAGGAAACGGCGGGCGATTTCCATCTTTTCGAGCTCGGTGTAACCGGAGAGACGGATCACTTCCATGCGGTCCTGCAAGGCCGGCGGAATGGTGTGCAGCACATTGGCGGTGGCGATGAAAAAGACCTGGCTCAGATCGTACTCCACGTCCAGGTAGTGATCCACGTACATGAAGTTCTGTTCCGGGTCCAGCACCTCGAGCAGGGCGGCGGACGGATCGCCGCGAAAATCGGTCGACATTTTATCGACTTCGTCGAGCATGAAGACCGGATTGCGCGTGCCAGCTTTCTTCATCATCTGGATCACCTGGCCGGGCAGGGCCCCGATGTAAGTGCGCCGATGGCCGCGGATTTCGGCCTCGTCGCGGACGCCGCCGAGCGACATACGCACGAACTTGCGGCCGGTGGCCTTGGCGATTGACATGCCGAGCGAGGTCTTGCCCACGCCGGGAGGGCCGACGAAGCACAGAATCGATCCCTTGGGATTTTTGACCAGGCGACGGACGGCCAGGAATTCGAGGATGCGTTCCTTGATTTTGTCGAGGCCGTAATGATCTTTATTGAGGGTCAGTTCGGCAAACTTCAGGTCGCGGATTTCCTTGGATTTTTTCTTCCACGGCACCGCCAGCAGCCAGTCCAGGTAGTTGCGCGAGACGGTGGATTCGGCCGACATGGGCGGCATGTTTTCCAGCCGCTTCAGCTCGGTCAGGGCTTTGTCGAGCGCGTCGGCGGTCATGCCGGCGGTCTCGATACGTTTCTTGAGCTCGTCGATCTCGCTCTTTTCCCCGCGGCCCAACTCTTTCTGAATGGCTTTGATCTTTTCGTTGAGGTAATACTCTTTTTGGGCCTTTTCCATCTGGCGCTTGACGCGGCCCTGGATGGTGCGGTCCACGTTGAGCTTTTCGATTTCGATATCCAGCATCTCGGCCACCCGGGTGAGGCGGTCGATCGGGTCGAAGATCTCGAGCAGCTCCTGCTTTTCCTCGATGGTGAGCTGCAGGTTAGCGCCCACGGTGTCGGCCAGTTTGCCCGGATCGTCGACCCGGATGGCGGCGATCATGGTTTCGTAGTTCAGATTCTGGCTCAGCTTGACGTACTGCTCGAACAGGCCGGTAACGCGGCCGATCAACGCATCCAGTTGCGGGCCGGTTTCCACCCGGAACGCGGTGGTGCGCACCAGCGCCCGGAAGAAGCCTTCGTCGTCGGCGACGGAGACTACCTTGGCGCGTTCCACGCCCTCCACCAGAACCTTGATGTTGCCGTCCGGCAGTTTGAGGCTCTGCACGATGTTGACGATGCAGCCGACCGAATAGATTTCGTTGGGCTTAGGCTCGTCGATGGAGGCATCGTGCTGGGTGGCCAAGAAGATTTTCTTGTCGCCCGCCATGGCTTCTTCCAGGGCGCGCACGCTGCTCTCGCGGCCCACCACGAATGGGGTCATCATGTACGGAAAGATGACCACGTCGCGGATCGGCATCATCGGCAGACGCTTTGAGTCGGATTTTTCCTTCGAAGTCAGCATTCTTTCCCCAGGGCGCCTTTCCCGGTCGGGCACCGAGGCGCGGCAAGCTGTCCTTATGATAAAGAAGTTAGCCGGCCTTTTCCAGTATTGTAAGACTGATTTTCTGCGACAGTACCATGTCCTTGGTGACCTGGAACTCGCGCACCTTCTTGTAGGAGGGCAGGTAATACATCAGATCGAGCATGAGGTCTTCCAGAATCATGCGCAGCCCGCGGGCTCCCACCTTACGTTCCATGGCAAGATCGGCGATGGCCTCCAGCGCTTCGTCGCTGAATCTCAGCCGCACGTTCTCGAATTCGAGCAGCTTCTGATATTGCTTGATTATGGCGTTCTTGGGCTTGGTCAGAATCTGCATCAGGGCGGCACGATCCAGGTCTTCCAGCACCGCGCTCACCGGCAGGCGGCCAATGAATTCCGGGATGAAACCGAACTTGATGAGATCGACGGGCTGGGCTTGCGACAACAGGTCGATATCGCGGCGTCCACTGATGCCGGCACCGCGCGGGCGGTTGTCCTCCTCCTGCAAGAAGCCCATGGACTTCTTGCCGGTGCGCTTGGCGATCACTTTTTCCAAGCCTACGAAGGCGCCCCCACAGATGAACAGGATATTGGTCGTATCCACCGGGGTGAATTCCTGGTGGGGATGTTTGCGCCCGCCCTGCGGCGGCACATTGGCCACCGTCCCTTCCAAAATCTTCAACAGCGCCTGCTGTACGCCCTCACCGGAGACATCGCGGGTAATCGACGGGTTCTCGTCCTTGCGGCAAATCTTATCGATCTCGTCGATGTAAATAATTCCCTGCTGGCACTTCTGCACGTCTCCGTCGGCGGCTTGCAGCAGCTTCAGGATGATATTCTCGACGTCTTCCCCGACGTATCCGGCTTCGGTCAGGGTGGTGGCGTCGACAATCGCGAAGGGAACCTCCAAGATTTTCGCCAAGGTCTGCGCCATCAGCGTTTTGCCGGTACCCGTCGGGCCAACGAGGAGAATATTGGACTTTTGCAGTTCGACATCCGCATTGCGCAGCCGGTTCATGTGGATGCGTTTGCAATGGTTGTAAACGGCCACCGCCAGTTTCTTCTTGGTGGCCTCCTGCCCGATCACGTACTGATCCAAAAATTCTTTTACTTCCAATGGTTTGGGGATTTTATTCGGAGTTCCCGAGGGGGCGTCTACTTTGTCGTCCTCGAGGATAGAGTTGCAGACGGCGATACACTCGTCACAAATGTAGGCGCGGGGGTAGTCGCTCGGAGAGGAGATGAGCTTCCCGACTACGTCCTGACTCTTATGACAAAAGGAACATCGCAAGGCATCATCGGACCCGGCACGCTTCAAGCAATTTTCTCCTGTACCACCGCTGGCCGCAGTAAGGCTCCGATTCGGCCCCGGCCACTGTCGGTGTCGAGAACCTCAACCGATTTCGTTTCTATTATCCCCCGAACCGGCTTCCATAGCAATGTCTTCCAAGGTTGATAACGGACCATCAGGCGGTTTTGCGGGCGTGTTCGAACAGCAAGTTGAGAGTTTTCTCGGTCTGGATGTGGCTGGCAATCCTGCCCAAAGTGCCATCCCTCTCGAAACGCATTTCCACCGCAGGCACCGGTTCCCGCTGCTGGCGGGCGATCCGTTCCACTTCCCG
>JBKQIF010000114.1:0-24965 GCA_052148435.1 Bryobacteraceae bacterium | reverse complement strand
CCGCAACGACGGCCGCTCGACAGACGGCGAAAAGCGATCGTCCGTCCCACCTCCGGCCGCCCCACAACCTGTTAGGATGCGAATTTCGGGTGCGCATGGTTCAGACGTTGTTTCGTTTGGCTTTGGTGGTGTTGGTCCTGGCTTTGTTGTCGGCCCGGCTGCAGCGATTCGTTTCCAGCATTCTGCGCGCGCGGCCGGCTGTGTTCTGGCTGGCGCCGGTGCTCGCGAGCGGCGTTTTTATGGCCGCCGCGCTGGTGGTAGGCGCGGCAAGCTGGCCGCTGGCGCTAGCGACTTTGGCTTACACCGCGGTGCCGTCGGCCTGTGCGGCCAGGCTGGGACCCGCCACCGGCCCGCGGCCCCATGCCCTGGATTTTCTGGCGATCCTGCTGCTCTGGCTTCCGCTGGAGTTGAACGTGGCCAAACCGCTAGTGCCGGCGGCGGTGCGAGGTTTTCTGCATTCGGTGGCCTACGGCGTGGCTATCCTGTTGGGCCTCGCGATCTTCCTTCTCTTCCGCGGCTTCTCGGGGATGAAGTATAACCTGCCGCGCCTCCCACGGGACCTCTGGGTCGCGCTGGCGGGGTTCGTTGCCGCCGCTCCCGTGCTCATCGGAATCGGCATAGCCGTCGGGTTTATCCCGTTCCCGCATTTGCACCCGGCGACGGCTGGCAGGATGGCTGCCGCTGTCGGCCTGATTTTCCTCGGCACGGCCCTGCCGGAGGAAATCCTGTTCCGCGCGCTGATCCAGAACCTCATCCTGCAGCGCTGGGGAGAAACCACCGCCGGCCTGGTGGTCGCCAGCCTCATTTTCGGTTGCTCGCACCTGAACAACGGCCCGCAGGCGCTGCCCAACTGGCGGTACGCGATTCTCGCCACCATCGCCGGTTTTGCCTACGGCAAGGTGTTTCAGAAATCGTCCAGCATTACCTCGTCGGCGCTATTTCACATGATGGTGGACTGGGCTAAGCATTTCTTCTTTTGAGCAAGTGGAGTAGGCCTTTGGCCTGCATTCCGGTAGCATCCTGCCAACCGCAGGCCAATAGGCCTACTCCACGGATTTACTCCGCGCGGAAGCGGATGGCGGCGCCTCCGCCGGAGGCCAGTTTCAGGTGCAGGACGGTGGCCGGGGTGACGCGCCGTTGCGAGATGGCGGTGTGCTTGGGATGATCGCCGGCATCGGAGGCGTCGGCGTAGATTTCGGCGACGTAATTGCCGTGGCCCAGGAATTCCAGCGGCAGATCCACTTCCGCGCCGTGCCAGCCGGTGATGGCGCCCACGTACCACTCCTTACCCTTGCGCCGCGCCACGCTGATGAATTCGCCTGGCCGGCCGCTCACCACCTTGGTTTCATCCCAAACGTTGGGGACGGCGCGAATGAACTCGAAATCCTTCTGGCCTTTATATGCCTCGGGATAATCGGCGACCATCTGGAAGCCGCTCTCGAAGACCACGTACAGCGCCAATTCGTGGGCGCGCGTTCCCATCACCATGGGTTTCTTGTTTCGCGGCACGAACTCGGCGCGGGTGACGTTGTCGAAACCGCCGGGAGTGTAATCCATGGGACCGGCCAGCGCTCGGGTGAAGGCCAGCATCAGGTTGTGCTCGGGGGTGATGCGCGCGCTCCACTTGCTGTATTCCAGCCCCATGACGCCTTCCCTGGTGAGCAGATTGGGCCAGGTGCGGTCGATGCCGTCGGGCTTATAGGCGCCGTGGAAGTCGATCATGAGATGATGGGCGGCGGCCGTCGCCACCACGCGGCGATAGAAGCCGACCATCCACTGGTCGTCGCGATTCATGAAATCGATCTTTACCCCGGCGATGCCCCATTTTTCGAATAGCGGGAAGGCTTCGTCTATCTGGCGGTTGATGTCGGTCCAATGGGCCCACAGCCAGATGCGCACGTTTTTGGTTTTTCCGTACGCCAGGATGGCAGGCATATCGATATCGGGGTTGGTGCGGGTCAGATCGGCGTGGGAGGAGTTAGGGCCGGTGCCTTGGTAGGCCCAGCCGGCGTCGATCAACAGATAGGGCAGGCCGGAGGACGCGCAGAAATCGACGTAGTGCTTCATCGTCGCGGTGTTCATGCCGGGGGTGAAATCCACGCCTTCGGCCCAGGTGCCGTTCCACCAATCCCAGGCCGTTTTGCCGGGCTTGATCCAACTGGTGTCGGCGATGGCGGAAGGCGGATTCAGGCTGGAGACGATGTTCGATTCCACCAGCCGGCCGGGCTCGTCGCCAATTAAGAGCACGCGCCAGGGCGTGGCCATGGGAGCGGGGGCGACGACCGCGAGGTCCTTGTCTTCAAGCGACGGCGAAAGGCGGCTGGAGAGCAGCAGCGCGTCGGACGAATTATGTTCCAGGTACATCCCGGCGTAGTTATCGATGTCGGCTTCGGTGATGGCCACCCACGCCGTGCCCGGCAATTCGGCCAGGAAAGGAAGGGCGATGAGTTCCTTTGGGTGGATGGCGCTCAACGGCAGCGTGACGTAGGCGTCTTCATAGGGGGTTTGAAAGCCGTCGAGGAGGAGCGGGTACGTTGTGGCATCCTTGGCCAGACGGAAAGTACTGCGCTCGCTAGCCAGGCGGATTTCGTCCAGGCCGGCTTGTTTGGGCACCACGTAGCGAAAAGCCACGCCATCGTCGAAGGCACGGGCTTCGAGTTGCAACTTGCGATGGGGCTCGCCGGTTTCTTCCAGATCGAGCACCAGGCTGCGGTAGACGCTGTGAACGGTGGACGCTTTGCCGTGGAGGAGCGAGTAGGTTTCGTCGCCCGAACCCGGCGTAGCGTGTGCGATGCGGACATGCGCGCCCAGCACGGGTTGGCCGGCCAATTCGAGGCCGAGGGTCGAGCGCAGCACCACCGGCTTGCCGCGGAAGTTCAGCGTGTAGGCAAGCTGGCCGCCATCGGCGGTGAAGGTCATTTCGAGGGCGCCGGAGGGCGAGGTCAAAGCGGATTGCGCAACAGCGGCGGCCACCGAAAGCATGCAAATCACGACGAGGTTTCGCATGAGCAATACTATAGCGCCGGGCTGGGAGCGGTGACGCGCGGCAGGGAAACGCGGCTTCGGGACGGGTTTCGGGGTCGCTTGGATGCGCTTTCCGTCGGAATACGTTCTTATATAGCTTTTTGGGTTGGTTCGGTGTGGATGCTGTGAAGCGTCCGGTTTCGGGGCGGCGAGGGGTCGCCGACCCGTCGATCATGGCTTCAGCCGTAAGCGAGCCGATCAGATGCAATAACCGCCGGATCTGTGCTCCCGTCGAGTAGCGTTGTTGCTGTGTCAAAACGATACCGCAATGGTTGCGGCCGCTCGCCGTCGATGCGGTGTGGATCTCGTAGAAGTCCCGACGTTGAAGGAGTAAAGCACACGGCCTTGAGCCGTCGCCAAGCTGAGGTGGTCTTCGTCCTTTCGGCGGATCATGCCGGCGTCGGCGGCGGTGACCACGTCGATTGCGCAAGACCGCAGGCCCCGAACAAGGTCGCCGTCCATCGCATCCTCGTCCAGGTACATGCGGAGGCGGCTCACACCAGTTATGCTCGCGTCGGAAAAATCGCTTCTACCGCGGCGTCTTCGGCAGCGATGTCGCTGTCAATCTCGTCACCTTCCACACCTCTCCCATCCCACCATTGCCCATGGGGATGCCGATTTCGTATGGGTGAGCTTGTCGTCCGGCTGAGAGCAACACATGAGCAATTTAGCTCAACTCATAACCGCGATACTCAGGAATCGCATGAGATCAACCTTTCGGAAACTTCCAGATACTAAGGGCATTCTTCCCCAGAATCAACTCCCGGTCCCCCGGCGTGTAGAAATCCAGAGCCTTGTCGACGAACTCGAATTCCTGGTTCATGGGCAGCTCCCACCGCGGCTTCGGATATCCGGTCCCCCAAATGAGTTGCTTGCCGCCGAACTCTTCATAGGTCGCCTTGAAAAAAGGATAGATATCGCGGTAGGGGTATTGCTTGGTCAATGAGATCTCGTAAGGCTCGGAGGCGCTCACCCAAACCTGGGGAAATCGCTTCAGGCGAAACATTTTGCGAAAATCCGCCCAGGGGTCGGCGGTCTTCAAATCCGGCTTGCCCAGGTGATCGATAACGATCTTCACTCCGGGAAAACGCCCGGCCATGTCCTCCAGCATGGGCATCTGATGCGGAAGAATATAAAAATTGAAAACCGCGCCGAGCCGCTCCGCTTCCCGCCAAAGTGGATAGAGGTCCTGAGAATTCAGCCAGGTGGAGTTCGGAGCGTAGATCGGGCTGAAGCGCATACCTTGAAGGCCCTGCTCTTCGATCCAATAGCGCAGGCGCCCAGCGGGGTCCGGTCCTAGGGGATCCAGCAATCCGTGCGCCACGAAAAGCTTCGGATACTTATGGAGCGAATAACTGATGTAGGAATTGTCCCACCCGTAATAGCGGGGGTTGATCAGGACGGTATACTTTAATCCGAAATCGCGCATGCCGGCGACCTCGTTCTCGATCGGCGCTTCGACCGGCACTCGCTTGAGTTCGGGGTGTTCCGGATGCTGAAAAGGAAATTTCGGATCAAAGGTCCAGACTTCGAGATGAGTGTCGATGATCAGCCGGCTGGGCCTGGCCGAGGCTAGACTGGCCGCGGCCAGCGAGAACCAGCCTCGCCGGCTAATTTGGCTTGGCATGTTCCCAGTCCTGCGCGCTCATACCGTTCAGATCCCACACGACTCGTCCATCGCGCAAAGTCATCTCAGCCACGAGCTTCCGCTCACCCTTCATGCGGAGATTCGCCGAATCCACAAAGCCGAAATCCCCGTGCACAAGCCGCAGGACAGCCACATCCGCATCCGAGCCGACGGAAAGACTTCCCAACTCTTCGTGATGGACTTCGCGCGCGGGATGCCAGGTGGAACAGGCGATCACGTCGTCGAGCGACATACCCATGTTCAGGAATTTCGACACGACATTGAGCATATCTTTCATGCCCGCGTTCATGCTATCGATATGGAGGTCCGTGGAGATGGAATCCGGTATAAAACCCTGCTTCAGCGCGGGAATCGCTTGACGAAAGGAAAAACTCCCGGCTCCATGGCCTACGTCGAAAATGATGCCGCGCTTGCGGGCTTCAAACAGATAAGGCAACACGCGGTTCTGCGCGTCGAGCATCGGAACGACTTGGAGGTATTGGTGCGTATAAATGTCGCCGGGCCGAAGGTGTTTGAGCACGAGGTCCTGGAACGGGCGTTCCGGGCGAAACGTGGCGAAATCAATCATAACCGGGATGTTCGCCAGCCTGCCAGCCTCCACGCCGCGGTCCACCGCAATCCACTCGGGTCCAGCGTAGTGCGCCACCTTGATGCCGACCACCACATCGTGGTTGCGGAGCGCCACTTCCGCGGTTCGCACGGGGTCCATATCCTGGGTGTTCTGCTCCACGTCAGGGCGCCCGCCCATGCCGTGCCCCACGATATTGAGCATGGCAAATACCCGAGTCTTTTGCGTGTTGATCACCTCATCCCGGAATTCGCCGAAATTCCGCCAGCCCGAGCAGCCCGCATCCACTACCGTGGTGACGCCGCTGCGGAACGAAAAGCTATCGGCTCGTACGCAAGCTTCACCGGTGTATTCGCGGTTCATGCTTCCGGAAAACACGTGTTCGTGCATGTCCACCAGGCCCGGCGTGACATACAAAGACGAGACGTCGATTGTCCTGCGAGCGTTCGAAGCGGGGATGTTTTCTTCCACGGCGGCGATCCGGCCCTGGGTGATGGCGACATCCCGGATGCCCGAGATATGATTTTTCGCGTCAATGACGTAACCACCCTTGAGCAGAAGGTCATAACGTGTTTGCGCAACGGCAGAGGAGACGATTAGTAAGAATAGAATGGGAGTCCGCATAAAACCTCATGACGATCCGAAGGGCCAGACCTGTTCGGCGGTGAGGCCGCAGATCCAGCGCGTGTCTTCCGCGATGCAGCTAGTGCGCCCGCCAGAAACTCCCTTCGAGTGATTTCCGTCATCGCGCGCATTAGGCGCTCGCCTTCTTACGAGCGGTGTTAAGAATCTCGCGCAAACGCCGTCCTACAATCAGATCTTCGCCGGGCCGGAGTGTCAGCGAAACGACCTGGAGTTTGTTCGCGCGAGGCGTTTTGGCGTCGTGGTGCTCAGTCACCGCTGAAACAAGGCTCGGATTCGACGCCGTCAAGACTTCAATGCGCGGCTCCCCGGCGCGCAACTCGCGATCGCAATCGGCAACCGTGAAGTTCCAGGTCGGCTCGTCCCAATTGACGGTAAAAGTGGGGTAGCGATTCCCGTCCTTGGGAATCGTGATGTTCGTGGTGACGCCCGGAACGGTCTCCACGATGGCGGCGAGCCGCTTCACTTTCTGATTCCATTCGCGATTCAGCGCGTCGAGATCCAATGTTTGCCAAGCCTCGACCGCGGCCAGGCAGCCCATCACTTCTTCCTTGCCCACCTTCATAGCGCGGCAGACGGAACCTTCCCAAGGGCTGGTATTGGCCAGAGCCGCTTCGATGAGATCCTTGCGCCCCAGAAGCAAGCCGGAGCACTGCGGCCCGCCGAGACCCTTGCCGCCACTGAAGCAGAACATATCGGCGCCCATCTTGGCATAGAGCCTCAGGTTTCCGATCGGAGGGATTCCGGCGGCATCGTCCAGCAGCAAGGGCACGCTGCCTTGGTTGGCGATCGCAATGGCTTTTTCCAGCCGGTCGCCGAGAGCCGTGGTATAAATCATGGCGCTATTCGGCCCGATGGCCGACCGGAGTTCGTCGTGTGTATGGACCACGACGAGCTTTCCGCCCGCGAGCCGCGCCGCGCTATCAAAAGCGCTGCGGCCGCCAAACATGATGACTTCGTTCTTCAGGCCGGTCGTATCCGGCAATTGCCAGATTTTCGCCGGATCCGTACCTGCGATACAGGCTGCGGTTGCGGACGCGATGGCCCCGGCCGCGCCGGATGTTACCATGCCCGATTCCGCTCCGGACAATTCCGCAAGGCGCCGCCCGACCCCGCGCTGCAGTTCGAAGATGTCGACAAAATGCTTGGCGGCCTCTTCTTGGGCGGCGCGCACCTCCGGCAGTTCCAGAGAGGCGCTGAGATACGTCCAGGTGCCGCGAGCATTGATGAAGGAGCGCACGCCGATCCTCGCATAAATGTCGCCAGACGCCGTCTTCGTTACCGCAGCGCGCGCCTTCTGCCACAGGGCGCCCGCCGCAATCGATCCAAGCCAAGGCATCGCGGCCGCCCATTTCAGAACAGAACGACGATTCAAAGGCTCTTTCATAAGCACCTCAGCTGCTTGAGACATATGGGTTCGAGCCGGCTCACGATGTAATGGCCGCAATGCTGGTAGCTCAACCGAGGACCATTCCTGGTCCAGTCCAGGTCAACGCAGATCCATCCCGTATATCCTATTTCTTTCAGAATGCGATGGCAACCCGGGAAGTCGATATCGCCATCGCCCCGGCCGCAGATGCTTTCGAAGAATTTCGCTTCCAAGGAGTCCTTTTTTTCAACCTTGCCATTCGGCAGAACAACATCGCCTTTAGCGTCGTCCAGCGAGCGTCCTGGTAATCCATGAAAACAAGGCGGTGCTTATGCTTGTCGCACGTTTTCACCACGTCGCAGCCGCCCAGATGAAGATGAGCGGTAGTCAAGGCAGGCTTCGTGCTGAACCTGATGGAAGGAGGTCTGCATGGCCTTGGCGCGAGTTGGGGCGATATCACCATCACCAACATTTACACGGTACACGACGTCAATGCTCTGCTGGCATCGCAGATTCTGCCCGTTTGGAGCGCACCGGACAGCACAGCGTTACATGGCACTATGCGCGTCCGCCCGTAGTCTCCATCGAGTACGAATGGACTTGCGCGGCTGCATCGGGGAGTAGAATGTCGTAATGAGAATTCCTCGGCGCGACATCCTTAAATACGCCGGCTTGGCTGCCTCGACGCTGCTTAGCAGTAAAGCCGCCACGACGAGACCTGGGATGCCAGGCCCCTTCCCCGGCCGGGTCGTCGGTGTAGAGCACCCCGCATGTATTGTGAGCGGCGTCTATCAGGCGGAGCCTGTCCGAAGGATGATGGAAAAGGGCATGACTACCCTGACGGGCGCGCCGAGTTGGACTGACGCATGGCGCACCTTGTTTGAGAAAGGCGATATCGTCGGCATCAAAGTCAGCCCGGTTGGCGGCGCAAAGCTCTGTTCTGATGCAGCCGTCCTGCACAATATCCTTAACGGCCTCAAGGAGGCCGGCCTGGCTGATCGCGAAATCGTTGTCTTCAATCGGTACCGCCAGGAAACCTACGCCGCCGGTATCGATAAGTGGGTTCCGCCTGGCGTTCGGATGGAGTTCGCGTCCGAGGCGTATAACGAAACGCAGTTGGACATGGAAGGATACGACCCTGATCACTTCATGGAAATGACCCTTATCAAGCCTGGCGAGAACCTGAATGATCCCCGCTACCGCCGCTCCCATGTCTGCAAGGTAGTCACGCGCCAGATCAACAAGTTCATTAACCTTCCGGTTCTGAAACACCACCAGTCGGCCGGAGTTACCATTGCGCTCAAGAATATGTCTCACGGCATGGTGAACAACGTGAATCGCAGCCACTTGACTCCCACGGGCAACGCGTGTGGAATATTCATACCGTCGGTAGTCAGTCTACCCGTGATCCGCGAGAAGGCCGTACTTCATATCTGCGACGCCGTGAAGGCCTCCTATCACGGCGGTCCCGGCGGCCGGCCGCAGTACATGTGGGAGCACAAGACAATGTACTTCTCGACCGATCCTGTTGCGCTCGACAAAACCGGGCTGAGTGTGATTGATGCCAAGCGCGCCGAAGTGGGCATGGCTTCCATTGCGCTCTCGAAGCCGGACGACGCCAGCCACTACCTCAACTGTCAGGTCGAACACATCGAGATTGCCGGCTCGCTGGGTCTGGGGATCTTCGACGAAATGAAGATTGAACTAAAGCGGTTCACTCTCTCTTAGGGCAATAGTAATCGCCGTTGGCGGGACGTTTCGTGACTGCCTTCTTTTGGGTCTCCTATCTCTCAGGAGAATTTGTGGAGGGGGAATTACAGTTCCGGGAGGTCCGGTGGGAGCGAAAGCGGAGGCGGGCGCAGTTCGCGGGCGGTTCTAAGCGACTCCAACTTCCACAGCTACCGGCTTCGGTACCCTTCTGGCGTGAGGCATCCTGACACTGATAGGCTCGACGACGCCTGTAGATAAGGCGAAGGTTTGAAGGCGCGCGATGGCCGACGCCGTGATCTCCTGGCCGGTTCCCATCAGCAGGAGTCCGCTCTTGGCGCGCACCTCGCTATGGGTGGTCATGCCAGTCTTGAGCTCCGTCAACTTCAGGAGACGCACTTCGCGTTCGGCCTGCTGGACCTGAACCTGTTCGAGAGCGGCCAGGAAACTTTGATCGTAGGAGCCGCGCTTTCGCATCTCGGACAACGCCGCGGCCGGTTCCGTGCCGCGCATCACCAGTTGGTCGAAGTCGAGGGCGACCTGCAGCAGACGCGAGCCGGTGCCGACGGCGGCGCTGGATCCCTCCGGCGTGTTTCGGCCCAGGTGCTGGTTGCCGACCATCTCGGCGACCTCTTCCAGACGAGGAATCCGGGCCAACAGCTTCTGGCCGACGTGCCCTTGTGACGACAGGATGGTCGCTTCGTTGGCATCCAGCGGCTGAGCGTCATAGTACTTGTCCAAAACGTCCGGGGGAACAGCGACACAGCCGATTTGGGATAGCATTGCGGCAAGCTCGTACTGCCACTGTCCGGCCAGATTCAGATGGCCCGCGATGTGGAGCACGTACCGGCGAACCCGTTCCGCCCGGCTGAAAGCCACCGGATTCGCCAGGCCCAGAATCTCGCTCATGACGCCGATGCTGCCCCGCAGGGTCTGCTCCAACAGTTCCCGCTCGGCGACGATCAGCCGGTGGTGATGGAGTCCGGCGTCCAGGGCCCGAGCCAGCATTTCGGATGGACAGGGCTTCGACAGGAACTGAAACACGTTTCCCTGGTTCACGGCGGCGATTGCCGCGCTCAGATCGGCCTGCCCCGTCAGCATGATCCGAACGGTATCGGGCCAATTCTCGCGCACCCGCGCCAGAAACTCTATGCCATCCATCTCCGGCATGCGCAAATCCGAGACGACCACGGCGAACGGTGCGTCGTGGCTGAGTGCCTCCAATCCCTTTTTCGGCCCAAGCGCCGTGTGCAGTTCGAACCGCTTACGAAACTGCCGCTCAAAAGCTTGCAAAACATTGGGTTCATCGTCGACGCACAAAATCCGCTTTGTCATCAGGCAACCTCGCCGGGGGGAATCTCAAAACCGTAATCCGAAGCGTGTTCCGGCCCTTCCCGGACCAGCCGATCGGCGAGACTCACCACCCCCGCCGGATCCCGGACTTCGGCCGTTTCAGGGCCGGCGGTGTGGTGGCGCAGAACGATGTCCGTGACCGTCTTGGGAAGCCCCCACAGCCACAGCAGGTAGCCGCCCACCTCGGCGTGGGTGGTTCCGAAGATCTTGCGCTCCGCTTTGCGGGTGGCTTCCGGGTCCTCAAAACAGAGCACTACCTCCTTGTATTGGCCCGGGAAATTGCAGCCCAACACCAACTTCCCGATGTCGTGCATGAACCCGCCCAGAAACACGTCGTCGATCACGGATTGTGGCAGGCGCCGGGAGCGGGCTATCTGCCGTGCCAGCGTGGCGACCTGGAAACTGTGGTTCCGCAATTCTTCGGCGGGAAAATCCGGGGTGTTGTGCGAACCGAACTGAGAGAATGCCGACTCGCCGACGGCTACGGCCCTCACCGTTTCCACACCCAGGCATACGACTGCATCCTTCGGTTTCCCAATGGTCCGTCTGAGCCCGAAGAGCGGTGAGTTGACCCACTGTAAGACCTTGGTGGACATGCCAAGGTCCTGGGCAATGATGTCCCCGATCTCGGCCGCCGATATTTCGGCGGATTGCATCGCATCCATGAGTTTGAGATAAACCGCCGGAACGCTGGGCAGCGACCGGATGCGCCCGATCAGCGCCTTTAAGGACGGATCGTCCAGAATGTTCCGCGAGGTCAGTGCGTTCTCCAGGGTCGAGAGGAGCGTCGCCGCATCGCACGGTTTCATCAGATACTGGTGCGCGAGGGCTACGGAACGCAGAGTCATTTCATGATCCGCAGTGCCGGATAATACGATGCGGACTAACTGAGGATGACTCCGGATTGCTTCGGTCAGCAGTTCGATTCCGTCGACTTCCGGCATCCGCAGGTCGGTGACAAGCACGTCGTAGGCAGTTTCGGAGAGGAGTTTCAGCGCCTCCCGCCCGTTGCAGGCGAAGGCCATCGTCCATTCATGGCGCAGCGGGTATAGCATCCGCCTGAGTCCGTCAAGCACTTTGGGCTCGTCGTCCACAAAAAGTACTTTCTTCAAGACATCTCCGGCTGGTCCAACGGCAATTGAATCAGAAAAGTCGTGCCGGCCCCGCACTGGGTGTCGAAGGAGAGCCGGCCGCCGTGCTTCTTCACGATCACGCCGTGTGCGATCGAGAGCCCCTGGCCGGTCCCCTTGCCGACTTCCTTGGTGGTAAAGAACGGATCGAACACCTTCGACTGAATGGCCTCCGGGATGCCGGTCCCGGTGTCGCGCACCCGGATCTCGGCCCATGCCCCATTGCGGCGAGTGGAAATATGGATCACGCCCTTCCGGCCGGCGCTTTTCACGACATCGGCAATGGCGTGAGCCGCGTTCACAATCAGGTTGAGCACGACCTGGTTGAATTCTCCCGCCACGCACGGAACGGGAGGCAGCTCCGGATCGAGATCGGTCGTCAGGTGCGCCACGTACTTCCATTCGTTCTTGGAAACCAGGATCGTGCTCCCGATGGCGCGGTTGAGGTCCAGCGGGGCCTTTTCGACCGGGCCGCGGTGGGAGAACTCTTTCATCGCACGAACGATTCCCGCGACGCTGTCCACGCCCTGGAGCAACTGTTCGATGGCTTTCGGGATCTCCTCTTGCAGGTAATCCACGTCGATTCCCTGCTCCAGCGCCTGTGCCAGAACGGCCGGGCCGGAGTTATCTCCGGCGGGCGCCCGCTGCAGTTCCAAAACCCGCATGAGGTCGCGGAAGGCCTCTTGCAGGAACCTGCCGTTGTCGCCGATGTATTGAATGGGCGTGTTGATCTCGTGGGCGATGCCGGCCGCGAGCTGTCCGATGGACTCCAGCTTCTGCGCCAGCCGGAGCTGGCGTTCAGTCTCGCGGAGGGCCTCCTCCGCCCGCTTACGCTCGGTGATGTCGGTCAACACTCCCAGAATGCCAATCACATCCCCCTGTTCGCTGAATATGGGGGTTTTCGTGGTACGGACGGTGTAACGCTCTCCGTGTGCAACGTAATCCTCCTCGAGTTCCACAGTCCGGCCGAGCTCCATGATGCGGCGATCGTCCGCGCGGTACTTCTCGGCCAGCTCGCGCGGACTAATGTCAAAGTCGGTCTTGCCGGCAATATCGGCCGCGGGGATTTCGAAATCCTGAGCAAAGAGGTCGTTGCAGGAGACGTAGACCGATTCCCGATCCTTGTAAAAGATCTTTTGCGGAATGTGCCCGACGAGAGTCCGGTACTTCAGCTCGCTCTCCCGCAGCGCATTTTCCGCCTTTTTGCGCTCGGTGATATCGCGTGAGATGCCAAACGTGCCGGTGATCTTGCCGGATGGATCGCGCAATGGCAGCTTGGTGGTATGAACCCAAATCTCGCGGCCGTCCGGCAAGGTTGCCTTTTCCTGCTTGGATACCACCGGGACGCGTTCCTGTACCAAGTCCTGCTCGTCGGCGTAGGCAGGGTCCGCATGTTCCGGCCCGAAGAAGTCGAAATCCGTTTTGCCCACCATCTGCGCTGGATCGCTGCATCCCAGGACGTGGGCGTGCGCGGCGTTGACCAGGATGAAGTGGCCCTCGGTATCCTTGAAGTAGATATGATCCGGCGACTGATCCATCAGGGCGTGGAGCAGTTGCCGCTCCTTGGCGAGGCTGGCATCCAACTGCTTCGTCTCGGTCAGGTCGATCATCGCCGTGCGGATTCGCGCTACATTGCCGGCCGGGTCCAGAATGAGGCGGTGGTGGAGCTGGAAGACGAACTCCGCCCCAGTGCGCGAGCGGAGCCTGCGCTCGTACGGGGCGGGAAAAGCGGTCCCGGCCAATGTCCGCGCTATCGACGCGCGGCACGGTTCCCTTTCCTCCGGGACGGCGAAGTCCCAGATCGGACGGCCGACCATCTCCGAGGCCTCCATGCCCAGCATCTCGCACTCCACGCGATTGACGCGAAGCACAATTCCGTTTCGGTCGATCTCGTGATAGGGAAGGGGTGCATCGTCGAACAGAGCGCGCAGTTCGTCTTCGCTCCGCCGCCGCGCATCTTCCGCCTGTTTTCGCTCGGTGATATCGCGGACAACGCCCTGGAGCACCGGCTTGCCGTCCAGTTCCATGGCATTGAGAAGCACGTCGGCGGGGAAGGTCTCGCCGGTATCGAGGCGTTTGTGCACCCACTCGAAGTGGTCGCTGCCCTTTGCCATCGCCGTGGCGATGTGCTGGCTAGCCAGCGTCACCGAATCCGTGCCGCATGGCTGCTCGGGCGGCGACATATCGCCGGGGTGGTGCTTGCAGAATTCCTCCAGGGTGGCGCAGCCGAACATCGCCAGGGCCGCATGGTTGCAGTCGGTGAAGCCACTTTTGTCCGAAAGCATCAACGCGTCGCTGGTCAATTCATGAATTGTGCGAAACTTCGTCTCCGAGCGGCGCGTCGCATCTTCCGCCCGCTTACGTTCGGTGATGTCATTGAACAGGATCGCAACTCTTCGGCTCTCGGGCCCGCCGATGCGGTAGGCGCTCACGTCGAACCAGCGATTCAACGCTCTTGCTTCGTTCACAAAACGCGTGGGTTGGCCCGTCAAAGCGACTTGTCCATATAATTCAAACCAGTGAGCCTCATGATCGGGAGCCAACTCGCGCATGAGCCTGCCGCGCGCCTCCTTTAGACCGGTTCGCGCCTCAAATGCAGGATTGACCTCCAGAAAACGATAGTCGATTGGCCTATTGTCAGCGTCAAAAATCACCTCGATAATGCAGAACCCCTCGATCAGGGTGTTGAACAGCATTCGGTAGCGCTCTTCCGACTCGCGCAGCGCATCTTCCGCCCGTTTCCGTTCGGTGATGTCGGCGCCATAGACTCGCAACCGCCGCACTTCCGGAAGGTAATGAACGGTTTGGGCGAAGCAGAGGTTGCCTACGGTTACCTCGCGACTTACCTGGTTCCTGTTTGCCTGCGTCAACGCTTCCGCCACCTGGTCCAAACCTGACAGCCAGGCATGGGCCAAGCCCTGCTGGTGCAGGTCCAGAAACACGTTCCGGGCTGCCGGATTGGCATAGCAGACCACCCCGCCCGGCACTTCGATTTCCACGACGGGATTGGGGTTCTGCTCGGGAAATGAAGCCAGCCAGGCGATCTTGTCCTCCGCCAGTTTGCGCGCGGTAACCGCGTCGAACACCGCGACGAAGAACCCCTTCTTCGGACTGTAGGCCGCGATAGAAAGCCACATCTGCAGCGCTTGAACGTACGTCTCGAACTTCTCGGGCACTCCGGTATCGGCAACCCTGGCATAGGTCCGGAGCAGCTCGGGGTCGCTCTCCCGAACTCCCGGCAGCACCTCGGTGGCCCTCTTCCCGGTCACATTCTTCAGTCCCGTCAAGGTCTCGAACGCGGGGTTGACGGCCAGGTAGACGAAGTCGAGCCCTTCGCCGTCCTCGAAGATCATTCGACAATATGCGAGTCCTTCGCTCGCATGATCGAGCAAGACGCGATATTGCAGCCTCGTGTCGTCGGCGGGCTCTGTTCGCCCAACCGGCGCGGGTTCAATTCCCGGATTCGAACCTGGCAGTGTCGTTGTCATATTCATTCGCGCCGCCCTGCCGGCGCGATCTGTCCTTCCGCGCCATCGTTAAAGCCGCGGTAAATGCCCCCCAAGGGCTCCGCCAAATTGTCACGAATGGCGATTGGAAAGGCTGAAGGCAAGCCCTTGGGAGACGTCGATACTAAACCTCATCGACTTGAATTGTTGGAGGAGTGAACACCTCGCTCTCTTGGCTCACACGGCCGGAGAAGGCCGTTTTGGTAGATCTCGGGCAATAAGGCGCCGGTCCTCGCCGAGTTCGATGCAGGCATACTTCTCACGCTTTCGGCAGGCGGCTAGGCCCTCAAAGACCGCAATACCTGGTCGGCGATGGGCCGGAAGATGAGTTCGTCGGCGTGCAGCGAGACATACTCTTCGGACGCTTCCGGGAGGCCGTTTCCTTGAGGGAGCTTGTCCTTCAGCCGTTCCAGAGCGGCCAGCACGCCGGGGTGGTATTCATTTTCGGCGCGGCGCATAGCGGTGAGCGCTTCGCCGGTGGATTTGCCGATGCCGATCAGCCGGTCGAACTCGAGCGTTGCACGCAGCATTTGGGCGCCCATGGCGATCAGATGAGCCTTGGGGTCGGAGGTGGAACAACTTTGCCAGTCCTCATATTGCCGCTCGATCATTTGAGCCACGGCCTGCAGCCGCGGGACCTTGTGCAGCAGCTTTCGGCCCACGGAAGCATGCGCCAGGAGGTGTCTGCGATCGGCCTCGGCGAGTTCCTCGCCGGCATAGTGCCTCTTCAACACTCTGGGATCGACCGAGATGCATCCGATCTGGGAGAGCATGGCCGCGGCCTCGAATTCCCAGGAGTCCGGCAGATCCAGTTCGGCGGCCAGCAGACGCACGTGTTGCCGGGTGCGGGAACCCCGTCCAAATGCGACGGGCTGAATGGCGCTGAGGATTTCGACGAGAATGGCCACGGTCCCCATGAGCGTTTCCTGCAGGACTTCCTTCTCCGCCACCTGCAGCCGGTGTTGTTCCAAAGCGGCGTCCAGGGTCTTGCAGAGGATCTCCTGGGGACAGGGCTTGGTGAGAAACCGGAAGACGTTCCCTTCGTTGACGGCGGCGATGGCGGCATCGAGGTCGGCCTGTCCGGTAAGCAGGATGCGGACGGTGCCGGGGGACAGCCGCTTCACGTGGGTGAGCAACTCCACGCCGTTCATGCCGGGCATCTGGAGATCGGAAACCACCACCGCGTACGAGTTCTTGCCGATGGCGTCGAGGGCATCCTGCGCGCCGGCCGCAATCTCGATCCGGTAGGTCCGATACAAGCTGCGCTGCAGCGCGCTAACGACACGAACATCGTCGTCTACCAGCAGAATAGCTTCATTCATGAACCCTCCTAAACGGGGAACAAAAGACACCTATATCTTTGAAATGAACCAACTAGAAAACAAGGTTGACGTTGGATAGTCCACAATTGGGCGGGTTAAACATCCACCCCGGTATCAATCAGGTGGGCGTCGATTCTGAACACGGCAGCGCTTTGCATCTTGAAAGAGCGCCATAAGCCGTAAGAACTGGTAAACTGCAGAGCCCCAGGGAGATGGGAGTGGAGCGCCGGCGCGGGTTCTCGCAGGAGAGTTGGCGGGAGGGGGAACCAATAGTTTTGAGAGACTTCCTTCAGCGCCGCACATAGATATTAGCCGCGGTGGAAAACGGAAGCCGGATACGGCGATTTTGGCCGAAGGCATGAGTTTACGATGAGCGAAGAGCGCGACCAGAGGGTCGCGCGCGGACGAAGGCGTCCGCCCACTTCGACCGAAGGGGCTTGACCCTGGCATATCAGACCGGGTAGTATTAAAATGCAACACTTTGTGGATAACTAGTAGAAATCAAAGGGTGAAATGCCCTTCCAATGGGCCATATCGCCCAGGATTTCTATCGCCACCCGCGGCGCTCCCTTGAAAAACCAGTCACTTGCCGCAATTCTCCACACGGCACGAGGTTTGCATCTCTAGATTCTCAAAAGGACGATCCCTCCAATGGCCAAAACCATCGATGTTACAGAACTAATCCTGCGCGATGCCCACCAAAGCCTGATGGCCACCCGCATGGCTATGGAAGATATGATTCCCGCCTGCGCGGATCTGGACCAGGCCGGCTACTGGTCGGTGGAGTGCTGGGGCGGCGCAACCTTCGATGCCTGCATCCGCTTTCTGAACGAGGACCCGTGGGAGCGTTTGCGCACATTTCGCAAGCTGATGCCCAACACGCGGCTGCAGATGCTGCTGCGGGGGCAGAATCTGCTGGGCTACCGGCACTACGAAGATACGGTAGTAGACCGATTCGTGGAGAAGGCGGCGGAGAACGGCATGGACGTCTTTCGCGTGTTCGACGCGCTCAACGACATCCGCAACGTGCGCCGCTCGATCCAAGCCGTGCGCCGCGCCGGCAAGCACGCGCAAGGCACGATTTGCTACACCGTCAGCCCGCTGCACACGGTGGAGGGCTTCGTCGAGATGGCCGAGCGGCTGCTCGACCTGGGGTGCGATTCGATCTGCATCAAAGACATGGCCGCGTTGCTCAAGCCGCACGCGGCCTATGAACTGGTGAAAGGCATCAAGGACACCTGCGGCAGCGACGTGCGGGTGCACGTGCATGTGCATGCCACCACCGGCGTGACCATGGTGAGCCTCATGAAGGCCATCGAAGCGGGCGCGGATTGCGTGGATACGGCGGTCAGCTCGCTGAGCCTGGGTCCCGGGCACAATCCCACCGAGAGTTTGGTGGAAATGCTGGAAGGCACGGGCTTCGACACCAAACTCGATAAGGCGCGGCTGCTCAAGGTCAGGGACTATTTCAATACGGTGCGGCCCCGCTACAAGGAATTTCTCTCCAACATCATCGGAGTGGACACGGAGATTTTCGCGAGCCAGATACCGGGCGGCATGATTTCCAACATGGAAAGCCAGCTCAAGCAGCAAAAGGCGGCCGACCGGCTGAAGGAAGTGCTGCTCGAAGTGCCCAACGTCCGCAAGGACGCGGGTTACCCGCCGCTGGTGACGCCCTCCAGCCAGATCGTGGGCACGCAGGCGGTATTCAACGTGATGATGGGCCGCTACAAAGTGCTGACGGGCGAGTTTGCCGACCTGATGCTGGGCTACTACGGCGAAACCATCGCGCGGCGCGACCGCCACGTAATCGAACTGGCGAATAAGCAGACCGGCAAGCCGATCATCGATTGCCGGCCCGCCGATCTGTTGAAGCCGGAGTGGCAGGAACTGCGCACCACTACGCTGGGGCTGAACGGCTCGAACGGCTCGGATGAAGACGTGCTCACCTACGCCATGTTCCCGCAGGTGGCGACGAAATTTTTCGCCACCCGCGCGGAGGGTCCGAAGAACCTGAGCAAGCAGCCCGATGCCCAGCCGGCAGCCGCGCCGCCGCCGGCCGCCAGCGGTAAGGCCGCGGCGGGTGCGATGATCTACGACGTGAAATTCAACGGCCATGAACACCGCGTCACCGTGACTCCGGCGGCATAGAGTCGCGGGGCCAACGGCCAACCAGGCCAAAGGGATCGGGAAGGCAGGATCGAAATGCAAACGGTAGAGAAGGCGGCAACCGGCTCCATGCAGGAGAAAGTGGAGCAACTCAAGAAGCGGCGCGACCTTGTGATGCTGGGCGGCGGCGCGGACAAGCTCGAAAAGCAGCGGCGGCAAGGCAAGCTGACGGCGCGCGAACGCGTCGAGGCCCTGGTGGACGCCGGCAGCTTCGATGAGAGCGGCCTGTTCGCCGAACATCGCTCCACGCTGTTCGGCATGGAGGGCAAGAGCCTGCCCGCCGACGGCGTGGTGACCGGAGCGGCCACCGTGGGCGGACGCCTGATCCACCTGGCCAGCCAGGATTTCACCGTGGCGGGAGGCTCGGCCGGCGAAGTGCACTCCATCAAGGTGGCCGAGATCATGGAACAGGCGCTCAAGACCGGCTCGCCTTTCGTCTTCATCAACGATTCCGGCGGCGCGCGGGTGCAGGAGGGCATCGATTCGCTCTCCGGCTACGGCAAGGTGTTCTACACCAACGTAATGCTGTCCGGCGCGGTGCCCCAGGTTTCGCTCATCTGCGGTCCTTGCGCGGGAGGCGCGGCCTACAGCCCGGCGCTGACGGACTTCGTCATCCAGACCCGCCACGCGCAGATGTTCATCACCGGCCCGCAGGTCATCAAGCAGGTGACCGGCGAGACGGTCACGGCGGAACAGTTGGGCGGGCCGGAAGCCCACATGGTCCGCTCCGGAGTGATTCACTTCGTGGCCGAAGACGACCGCCATGCGGTGCTGCTGTGCCAGAAGCTGTTGAGCTTTCTGCCCAACAATAATCTGGAAGATCCTCCGCAAGTGGAAGGCGACCCTAACGTCGATTCCAATCCGGCGCTGGAAGACATCGTACCCATAGATGGCAAGAAGGGCTACGACGTGCGCCAGGTGATTCTGGCGGTGGTGGATTTTGGCGACTTTCTGGAAGTGCAGTCGGGCTACGCGCCCAACATCGTGGTGGGATTCGCGCGCGTCAACGGCCGGTCGGTGGGCGTGATCGCCAACCAGCCGGCGGCGAATGCCGGCGTGCTGGATATTAACGCTTCCGACAAAGCGGCGCGCTTCATCCGTTTCTGCAACGCCTTCAACGTTCCGCTGCTGACGTTCGCCGACGTGCCCGGGTTTATGCCGGGGGTCGAACAGGAGTACGGCGGCATCATCCGCCACGGCGCCAAAATGCTGTTTGCGTATTCGGCCGCCACGGTTCCCAAGATTACCGTGATTCTGCGCAAGTGCTATGGCGGCGCGTACCTGGCGATGTGCTCGAAGGACTTGGGCGCGGACCGCGTCTTCGCCTGGCCCACCGCCGAAGTGGCCGTGATGGGCGCGGAGGGAGCCGCCGAGATCGTTTTCCGCAAGGAGATTCAGGAAGCTACAAACAAAGCGGAGAAGCGCAAGGAGTTGATCGCGCGCTATCGCGACGCGTTTTCCAATCCTTACGTGGCGGCCGGGCGGCGGCTGGTGGATGCGGTGATCGAACCGGCGCTCACGCGGCGGCACATCGCCCAGGCACTCGAATACCTGCACACCAAGCGCGAATTGCGGCCAGCCAAGAAGCATGGGCTGATCCCGCTGTAGAGGCCGCTTATGGAAACCGCAACCGATCTCGAAAGCCTGATCCTGGAACTGAAAGAGCAGGTGCGCGCCCTAAGCGAGCGCCTGGCCCGCGTGGAGGCTGGGGGCGCTCGAAGCGCTGCTGGCGATGCCACCGGAGCCCCTGCCGCCGTTGCCGAACCCGCTGCCGCTGCCGTTGAACCCGTTGGCGAAGCCGTTGCCGCACCGGATGCCACCGCCGCTTCGGCGCCTGCCCCGGTTTCGGGGCCGGCTGCGCCCGAACCGATCACCGAAGAGGAACTGGCGGCCATCGCCGCGGCGGTAGCGGCTTACCTGGGTGTCCGCGCCCACATCCGCCAGATCCGCCTGATCAGTTCCAGCCGGTGGGCCCAGGAGGGACGCGTTTCGATTCAAGCGTCCCATCAACTGCATTGAAAAGGGACTAACCCGTGAAGCTGAAAATCACCATCGACCAGAAGACTTATGAAGTGGACGTAGAAGCCGCCGAGCCGGAGACCGCCGCGCCCCCGCGCGGCTACCCGATCGAGCCGGCGCAGGTTCACCTGCCCGCGGCCGCTCCACCACCCATCGCCCCGCCTCCCGGGGAGGCCCCGGTTAACGAGGGAAAGGTTTGCCGCAGTCCGGTTTCGGGCATCGTAGTCCGGGTGGTGGCGCAGCCCGGCCAGAGCCTGCAGGCGGGCGACATTCTGCTGGTGCTGGAAGCCATGAAGATGGAAACCAATATTACCGCCCCGATCGCCGGCAAGGTGAAAGACATCAAAGTAAAGCAGGGAGACAGCCTGCAATCCGGCCAGGTGGCAGTGGAGTTTGAGTAATGAGTCTGGAACAGATTCCTGGATTTTTGTTTTTCGACCATGTCGCCGTCTCGGTGAAGGCCGGTGATTTGGAAGCGCAGGTGGAAGCCTACCGCACGCTCGGATTTCGCGAAGTGCATCGCGAAGACGTGCTGGGCGGCGACCAGGTGCGCGAAGTGCTGCTGCAGGTGGGCGACGGTCCCAACCTGGTGCAGTTGCTGGAGCCGCTCAACGCGGAATCGCCGGTAGCCAAGCAGATCGAAAAGAACGGCGGACGCGGCGGACTGGCGCACGTGGCGCTGCGCGTGGCCGATATTGGGAAGGCCTTCGACTATATGCGGGAGCACGGCTTCAAGCTGATCGATAAGGCGCCGCGGAAGGGTTCGCGGGGCACCACCGTATTTTTCGTGCATCCCAAGACCACCGAGCGGGCGGCGTTCGGCTACCTGATCGAAGTGGTCCAGGAGAACAACCATGCCGGACAGCATGCCTGAAGCGGTTCCGGGCACCGAGATTCTGAGCCTGGCCCAGGATTTTCCGCCCGTCGCGGCGGCGGACTGGGACCGGGCGGTGCGCGCCGATCTGAAAGGCGCCGATTACGACAAGAAGCTCGTCTGGCGAACCGCGGAAGGGCTGGCGGTGAGGCCGTATTACCGCCGCGAGGACCTGGCCGGCCTGGAAAGCCAGACCCAAGCCGCGCCCGGCGAGTTCCCCTTCGCAAGAGGCAGCGGGCAGGCGTGGCAGGCGGCCGAGGGCGCGAGTTTTTCCGAAACTGCGATTCGCGCCGACCAGTGGCACGACGCGGGCGCGCACGCGGTCCAGGAACTCGCCTGGGCGCTGGCCGCGGGGGTGGAAAGGCTGAGTGAACGCCCCGCTGGTCAGTCCCTTGACGACGCAGCCCTGTCGATCGAATTCGTTTTCGCCGCCGGCTCGGAATATTTTGTGGAGATCGCCAAGTTTCGCGCCGCCCGCCTGTTGTGGGCGCGGGCCGTCGCGGCATTCCAGCCGGTGAGCCCCGCCGCTTGCCTGATGTGCCTTTCGGTGCGAACGGCGCGCCTGAATAAGAGCATCTTCGATCCCTACACCAATCTGTTGCGGGCCACCACCGAAGCGCTTTCCGCGGTGATCGGCGGGTGCGACCGGCTGCAGGTGGAAGCCTTCGGTTTCGGCGCGCACCTGGCGGATAACGTCCACCACGTGCTGCGCGAGGAAGCGCACCTGGGGGAGGTGGCCGATCCGGCCGGCGGTTCGTATTACATCGAAACGCTGACCGATGCCCTCGCCCAGGCGGCGTGGACGCTGTTTCAGCGGATCGAAACCGCCGGCGGATACCGCGCGGCGGTGGGATCCGGCGTTCTCTCGAAGGCGCTGGCCGAAACCCGCGCGGCGCGGGAAAAGGCCGTGTCGTCGCGCCGGCGCACGCTGGTGGGCGTCAACAATTACCCGGACCTGAAGGAGAAGACTTCGGACGTGGCGCCGCCCGCCAGCGACACGCCCCGGCTGGCCGCCCCCTTCGAGAAGATCCGCCAGCGAACCGCACGCCACGCCGAGGCTGCCGGCCGCTATCCCAAGCTGCTGCTCCTCACCCGCGGCGACGTCAAGATGCGCGGCGCGCGCGCCAACTTCGCGCTGAACTTTTTTGGCTGCGCGGGCTTCGATATCGAACAGTCCGCCGATTACGCGGGCACGGACGCCGACCTGATCGTGCTCTGCAGTTCCGACGCCGAGTACCTGGCGCTGGCTCGGGAAGTCTGCCCGGCGGCGAAGGTGCCGGTGCTGGTGGCCGGCAACCCCAAAGATCGGATCGAGGCCCTGAATCAAGCCGGGGTAGCCGGGTTCGTCCACGTGCAGAGCGACGCCGTCCAGACCCTGACGGACTGGCAAAATCGGCTGGGCATGAAGGAATAAGCCGAAGGAATAAGTCATGAAACCCGATTTTTCGAAAATCGATTACCGGCCGGCGGTTTCCGGCGCGCCGGCGCACCGGGCCGCGGACGAATCCAGCACCTGGATGACAGCCGAACAGATTCCGGTGAAACCGTTTTATACCGCCGACGACCTCTACGCCATGGAGCATCTGGACTACGCCGCGGGCATTCCGCCCTTCCTGCGCGGTCCCTACTCCACCATGTACACGCTGCGGCCCTGGACCATCCGCCAATACGCGGGTTTCTCCACCGCCGAGGAATCGAACGCTTTCTATCGCCGCAACCTGGCGGCCGGGCAGAAGGGGCTCTCGGTGGCGTTCGACCTGGCGACCCATCGCGGCTACGATTCCGACAATGAACGCGTAGTGGGCGATGTGGGTAAGGCCGGCGTGGCCATCGATTCAGTCGAGGACATGAAGATTCTCTTCGACCAGATTCCGCTGGGACAGATGTCGGTTTCGATGACCATGAACGGCGCCGTGCTGCCGGTGCTGGCGTTTTATATCGTCGCTGCCGAAGAACAGGGCGTGGCGCCGGCGGCGCTGACCGGAACCATTCAGAACGACATTCTGAAAGAGTTCATGGTCCGCAATACGTATATCTATCCGCCGGTGCCTTCCATGCATATCATCGGCGACATCTTCCGTTATTGCGCCGGCAACATGCCCAAGTTCAACTGCATTTCGATCAGCGGCTACCACATGCAGGAAGCCGGCGCCACGGCGGATATCGAGCTGGGTTACACTTTGGCCGACGGGGTGGAATACATCCGTGCGGGCATTGCGGCGGGTCTCGATATCGACGGCTTCGCGCCGCGTTTGAGCTTCTTCTGGGGCATCGGCATGAACCATTTCATGGAGATCGCCAAGATGCGGGCCGGCCGGGTGCTGTGGGCCAAGCTGATTAAGAGCTTTCATCCCACCAGCGCCAAATCGATGGCGCTGCGCACCCACTGCCAGACTTCGGGCTGGAGCCTGACCGCGCAGGACGCGTTCAACAACGTGACGCGCACGGCGGTGGAAGCGCTGGCGGCGGCGCTGGGCCATACCCAGTCGCTGCACACCAACGCGTTTGACGAGGCCATCGCCCTGCCCACCGATTATTCGGCGCGCATCGCCCGCAACACCCAGATCTACCTGCAGGAAGAGACCGGCATCACGCACGCCATCGATCCGTGGGCGGGCAGCTATTACGTGGAGAGCCTGACCCATGAGCTGATGCACAAAGCGTGGCACCATATACAGGAAATCGAGAGTTTGGGCGGCATGGCCAAGGCCATCGAAACCGGCGTGCCGAAGATGCGCATCGAGGAAGCCGCGGCGCGGCGGCAGGCGCGCATCGATTCCGGTAAAGAGACGATCGTGGGCGTCAACAAATATATCGCGGCCGAGGAAACCTCGATCGACACGCTCGAAGTCGATAACCGCGCCGTGCGCGAGAGCCAGTTGCGGCGCTTGGCGGAGGTTCGCGCCGCGCGCAATCCGCTGGTAGTGGAGGAAGCGCTTACGGCGCTGACGCACGCCGCCGAAACGAAATCGGGCAACCTGCTGGAGCTTGCCATCCAGGCCGCGCGCGTGCGCGCCACGCTGGGGGAAATCTCGCAGGCGCTCGAAAAGGTGTTCGGGCGCTACCAGGCCACTAATCGCACCATTTCGGGGGTCTACTCGGCGGAGAGCCAGAGCGATCCCGAGTTCCGCAAGGCTGCCGGCATGGCCGAAGAGTTTGCCCGGGAAGAAGGCCGCCGGCCGCGTATTCTGGTCGCTAAAATGGGCCAGGACGGCCACGACCGCGGCGCCAAGGTGATTGCCACCGCTTTCGCCGATCTGGGTTTCGACGTGGACGTGGGCCCGCTCTTCCAGACCCCGCGCGAAGCGGCCCGCATGGCCGCCGAGAACGACGTTCACGTGCTTGGCGTTTCCAGCCTGGCCGGCGGCCACAAGACCCTGGTGCCGGAAGTGATCGGCGAGTTGCGCCGGCTCGGCCGCGAGGACATCCTGGTGGTTGTGGGTGGCGTCATCCCTCCGCGGGATTACGGCTTTCTCGAAAAGGCCGGCGTGGCTGCCGTTTTCGGCCCGGGTACCGTGATTCCGATCTGCGCGCAGCAAATCCTGCGGGTCCTGATGGGGAGCACGCGTGCGGCGTAGGACTCCCGGCAACCGCTCCCTGACGGTCGCGGCTCGGACTGGAGCCACCGCGCCCC
>JBKQIF010000113.1:0-22087 GCA_052148435.1 Bryobacteraceae bacterium | reverse complement strand
CGTGGACAAGATCTCGCGGGGCGCCATCCCGTCCAAGATCAGCGACACCTACAACGGCGACTTCAACACCATCAAAAACAACCTCAATAGCTGCATCGACAACATCAACGCCCTGGTGGCCGATGCCAACATGCTGGCCAAGGCGGCCGTGGATGGCAAACTGGCCACCCGCGCCGACGCCGCCAAGCACGGCGGCGACTACCGCAAGATCGTCGAAGGCGTCAACAGCACCCTGGATGCCGTCATCGGCCCCTTGAACGTCGCGGCCAACTATGTGGATCGCATCAGCAAGGGCGATCTTCCACCGCAAATCACCGACACCTACCAGGGCGATTTCAACGCCATCAAGAACAACTTGAACACGCTCATCGTCGCGATGAACGATATCACCCACGCTGCCGAAGAGATCGCCCAGGGCAATCTGACGGTTACCCTTCGCGAACGTTCCGGCCAGGACAAGCTGATGCAGGCCTTGATCGCAATGGTCGCGGGCCTTACGCGTACCGTGACCGACATCCGTTCCATTGCGGGCGAAGTGTCGTCCGCAAGCCAGTCTATCAGCTCGGCTTCGGTCCAGGTTTCCAACGGCGCCAGCGCTCAAGCCGCGTCCGCCGAGGAAGCCTCCTCGTCCATGGAGGAAATGGTCTCCAACATCAAGCAGAACGCCGACAACGCGCAGCAGACCGACAAGATCGCCACCAAGTCGGCAAAGGATGCGCAGGAGAGCGGCAAGTGCGTGCTGGAAGCGGTCTCGGCGATGAAGGAAATCGCCAGCAAGATTTCCATCATCGAGGAGATTGCCCGCCAAACGAACCTGTTGGCTCTCAACGCGGCCATTGAGGCGGCGCGGGCCGGAGAGCACGGCAAGGGGTTCGCCGTGGTGGCGGCGGAGGTCCGCAAGCTGGCCGAGCGCAGCCAGAAGGCGGCCGGCGAGATCAACCATCTCTCGGGTACGACTGTGAAAGTATCGGAGAAAGCCGGCGAGATGCTCGAGAAACTCGTACCCGACATCCAGAAGACCGCGGAACTCGTGCAAGAGATCACGGCGGCGAGCAAGGAACAGGATACCGGCTCCGAGCAGATTAACAAGGCGCTTCAACAACTCGAGAAAGTGATTCAGCAGAACGCTTCCGCGTCCGAAGAGATGGCTTCCACCACGGAAGAGCTGACGGGCCAGTCCGACCAGCTCATGAGCGCGCTCGGGTTCTTTCGCACGGGAGACACCGGACAAGCTCCGCCTGCCCGATCCGCGGGCCCGAAGACCGGCGCATCGTTAACGAAGCTTCAGGAGGCCGTCGCCCACGACGCCCCCCGCACCGCTTCGAAGAAGCCTGCCAAATCCGGAGTCGCTCTCAAGATGAGAGAGACGGGCGACCACATGGACAAGGAATTCGAACGCTTCTAGGCACTGCGGCGCGGGTGCCCTCCGGCCCGCGCCGCAAACTCAGAACGCGAAAGGAAACCAACTATGAGCGTTACCGAAATTACAGATACGAGGCAGTACCTCACATTCAAATTAGGGGATGAGGTGTTCGCAACCGATGTCTCGAAGGTGCGGGAAGTGCTCGATTTCACCACCATCACCAAGATACCCCGCACTCCCGACTTCATGAGCGGCGTCATCAATCTCAGGGGCAATGTCGTGCCGGTCGTCGATTTGCGGCAGTGTTTCGAGATGTCGAAGACGGAGAAAACGGTCAACACCTGCATCGTAGTGGTGGAGATGTTGCTGGAGGGCGAATCGACCGTCATCGGCGCTTTGGCCGATTCGGTCGAGGAGGTGATCGACCTGGAGCCGGAGCAGATTCAGCCGGCCCCCAGGATCGGCACTCAGATCCGGACCGACTTCATTAAGGGCATGGGGAAGCGCGATGGGCAGTTCATCATGATCTTAGACATGGACCGCGTTTTCTCCTCCGAGGAGTTGTCCGCGGTTCGAGGAGCGGAAGGGAATAAGCCTCCGGCTGAAATACACGCCTGAGAGGAAGCGGGGCCGGCCGCTGTCGGCCCCGCCTTCGACGCACATTCATGAGTACACGCAATGACGGGCTTTCCAACGCGGATTTCGAGCGGCTGCGCACCCTGATCTATAACGAATCCGGCATCAGCTTGAACGCGGACAAGAAGACCATGATGGAGGTCCGGCTCAGGCGCCGGCTGCGCAGCCTCGACATTTCCTCTTTCGGAGAATATTGCGATCGCGTATTTGCGCCCGAAGGGAAGGGAACCGAACTCGTCCACCTGATCGACGTCATCACCACCAATAAGACCGATTTCTTTCGCGAAGCGGAGCATTTCGACTATCTCGTTTCCAAAGCGTTGCCCGACCTCGCGGAGCGTAAGGGGGCCAGTCGCAAGTCGCTGATCTGGAGCGCTGGCTGCTCCACGGGCGAGGAGCCTTACACGCTAGCCATGGTTCTCAGCGAATATTCACGTGGGTGCCCTGGTTTCCGGTTCAGTGTGTTGGCAACCGACATCTGTACCGCCGTGTTGGCCAAGGCAGCCACCGGCATTTTCAAGTCTGAGCTGGCCGGGCCGGTTCCTCGGGACTTTCGGCGAAAGTACTTCATGCGCAGCCGGGATCCGGAATCGGACCTGCTTCGGATCGTTCCGGAAGTGCGCTCCCTGGTCGAGTTCCGGCGCTTGAACTTCATGGATGCGGACTTCGGCCTGTCGGAACTGCCGGAAATCGTCTTCTGCCGCAATGTCATCATCTATTTCGATCGAGACACCCAGGTTCGTTTGGTTCAAAAGCTAACCCGCCAGCTCGCGCCCGGCGGGTACTTCTTCGCGGGCCATTCCGAGTCCCTCCAGGGTATGGACTTGCCGCTGTTTCCCGTGGGCCCGGCGGTCTACAGGAAACCGCAATGATCGAAGCCGTACGTACCCTGCCGCACTTGAATATTCAACCGGGAGAGCTTTACCTGGCTCGCAGCCCGGCGATTCTGCGGACCATTCTGGGATCGTGTGTCGGCGTCACGTTTTGGAGCGCGCGCCTGGGCGCCGGCGCACTGTGCCATGGCGTCCTGCCGAGATGCCCGCAAGTCTGGCCTCCGGGATCCAGCCTCTCCGACAGCCACCGCTATGTGGATTTTGTTATTCGCTACCTTGCCCAACAGTTTGATGCCCTGGGGGCCAGCCGGTGCGAACTGGAAGTGAAACTGTTCGGGGGCGCCGATGTGCTTCCCATTTCCGAAAGCCGCCAGGGCACACCCACCGTAGGAGCCCTGAATTGCATGGCTGCCACGGAAGTTCTGGCGGAGGAAGGATTCACGGTGTCGGCATCTGACCTCGGCGGAGTCCGCGGCCGGCGCGTTCATTTCCACACCGGGACGGGCGAAGTGCTGCTCCACAGACTGGCCGCCTGGAGAGATCCGAATCCGTAAGAGGACAATTTCGCGCGCGCTGGAGTTACAGGATTACGCTATGAGCAAACCAAGAATTCGCGTCCTCATCGTCGACGATTCCGCGGTCGTTCGCCAGGCCCTGAGCGAAGTGCTGTCCGCGGACCCCGGCATTGAAGTAATCGGCACGGCGAGCGACCCGTTCGTCGCGGCCGAGCGGATGCGGGAACAAGTGCCGGACGTGATCACATTGGACATTGAGATGCCCCGCATGGATGGCCTGACGTTCTTGCAGAAGATCATGCGCCAGCACCCGATACCAGTGGTCATTTGCTCCACTCTTGCCGAAGAGGGTGCGCAGAGCACCCTCAAAGCGCTCGAGTATGGGGCCGTGGATATTATCGCCAAGCCCCGCCTAGGGACCAAACAGTTCTTTGAGGAGTCGAGTATGATCCTCTGTCAGGCGGTCAAGGCAGCCGCGGCAGCTCGCCTGCGCAATCCCAGCCACGAGGTGGAACCGAAGCTCACCGCCGATGTCATTCTGCCTCGCGCCAAAAGTGCCATGCTGGAAACCACCGAAAAGGTCGTGGTCATCGGCGCATCTACCGGTGGCACCGAGGCGCTTCGCGCGCTGCTGGAAGTCCTGCCCGCCGACGCTCCCG
The DNA here is from genome assembly GCA_052148435.1 of Bryobacteraceae bacterium. Lineage (GTDB taxonomy): Bacteria > Acidobacteriota > Terriglobia > Bryobacterales > Bryobacteraceae > JBEKYD01. Next base: position 18,081 of record JBKQIF010000113.1, on the reverse strand, counting down.
GAATTGCAATCGTGCAGCATATGCCCGAGGTTTTCACCCGAGCGTTTGCCAACCGTCTGGACAGCCTGTGCCAGATTTCGGTTAAAGAAGCGGAGAGCAACGACACCGTTCTACGCGGACGCGCGTTGATCGCGCCGGGTAATCACCATCTGCTCCTCAAACGAAGCGGCGCACGATATTACGTGGAAATAAAGGACGGACCGCTGGTATCCCGTCACCGTCCCTCCGTGGATGTACTGTTTCGTTCCGCGGCGCGCTACGCGGGACAAAACGCCGTCGGGGTGATTCTGACGGGAATGGGCGACGATGGCGCCAGTGGGATGCTGGAAATGAAACAGGCTGGAGCGGCCACGATCGCTCAGGATGAAGCGACCTCGGTGGTGTTCGGAATGCCCAATGAGGCGATCAAGCGGGGCGCCGTGGATGCGATCCTGCCCCTGCCGGCGATCGCTGGATCGATGCTCGCTCGTGCCCGCTAACGGCAGCGCTAAGAGTGAAGCCACGACGGCCAGGAAGCCGAGGTGGAAATCCGGACTGAAATGTGTTCCCGTAGGTTCTTATGAAACCACTGAATCGCATCGTCCCTTTCGTCATTGCGATCTGTCTCGGCGCGCCTTTGGCTGGAGCGGCGAACGCCCGCGATCGCGTCAAGACCGCCAATGGACTCGTCGAGGCGACGGTCCAAGCGGGTTCCGGTGTTCGTAGCTTCAAGGGAATCCCGTTTGCGCAGCCGCCGGTCGGAGATCTGCGCTGGAGGGAACCACAGCCGGTGAAGAACTGGAAGGGCGTACGCAAAGCCGACCAGTTCGGCCCGCGCTGCATGCAGCGGACCTCGCCAACCGCCGACTATTGGTTTCGCAGCGATGGGATGAGCGAGGACTGCCTCTATTTGAACGTGTGGACGCCGGCGAAATCGGGTAAGGAGCGGCTGCCGGTCCTGGTGTACGTCTTCGGCGGCGGTTTTCAGAACGGCGACGGTTCCGAGCCGCGCTACGACGGCGAGAGCATGGCCGGCAAGGGCATCGTGGCGGTCACGGTGAACTACCGGACCAACATTTTTGGATTCTTCTCCCACCCCGAATTAACCAAGGAGTCCCCCCACCACGCGTCCGGCAACTACGGCTTGCTGGATCAGGTTGCCGCTCTCGAGTGGGTACGCCGGAATATCGCGGCGTTCGGCGGAGATCCAAAACAGGTGACGATTGCCGGCGAGTCGGCCGGGGCGATTTCGGTCAGCGCCCTCATGGCCTCGCCGCTGTCCAGGAACCTCATCGCAGGCGCCATCGGTGAGAGCGGCGCGATGATCGCGACTCTGCCCCCGCACCCGCTCGCCGAAACGGAGTTGGAGGGAACCCGGTTCGCCGCCTCCGCCGGCGCAGCTTCGCTGGCGGCGTTGCGCGCCATCACCGGCGAACAGATTCAGGAGGCCGCGGCAAAAGGCAGTCCCATGCGTTTCAGCCCGAACCTGGACGGCTACTTCCTGCAGAAACCCCTGACCGACGCTTTCACCGCCGGTGAGCAAGCCAAGGTTCCGTTGCTGGCCGGATCGAACTCCGAGGAGCAGGCGGCACGGTCCGTGCTCGGGACGAGCGAGCCGACGCCGGAGAACTTCGCCAACGCGGTACGAAAGCTCTATGGCGACCGCGCCGGCGAGATCCTGAGGGTGTATGCGGCTTCCACACCGGAAGAGGTCATCGAGGCCGCTACCTTCCTTGCCAGCGCTCGATTCATCGCCTACGGCACGTGGAAATGGACCGAACTGCAGGCGAAGACCGGCGGCAAGCCGGTGTATCGCTACCTCTACGCGCATCCCCGGCCGAAGTTCCTGGGGACGCCGAATCAACCGCAGACTGTTCCCGAGCGGGCGGCGGCGCCCTATGGCGCGGCGCATTCCGCCGAGATTCAATACGCGATGGGCAATCTCTCGCTCGACAAGAGATACGCTTGGGAGCCCGCGGACTACAAGGTTTCCGAGGTCTTGCAGGGGTACTTTGTAAACTTCATAAAGACCCGGAATCCGAATGGTCCCGGTTTGTTAAACTGGCCGTCGTATACGAGCGATACCAACTTCCAAGGCATGCGCCTGGATGTGGATTCCCGTGTGGAAACCGAGCCGCACCGAGACCGCTACCTGGTGCTGGATTCGCTTTACGCCAAGCCATAGCCAGATCATCTTTTTGAGGCTCTGTCTGCCGGTAGTCAAAAGCATCTACCGCACGGGGGTCAGCTTGTAAAGACCGGATGCGTGCGGCGCCACGCGGAAGGTGTGACCGCCGCGAACCTCTCCCGCGTCCCTCCTCTCCCAGAGGTCGCGCAAGACACAGGCTTGCGGAAGGCCGAGTTCGGGCCACTGAATCCGGATGTCCTGATCACTCTCTCCGAGATTGAATACGCCCAGGTACTTCGAGCCGGAATCCGGGCTGTCGGCGACCCAGACGCGTTGCTCGCCGCTGGAAAAGAACTCGCGGCCGTTCGAACCCTTCTGGTTCACGGCCAGCACCTCGTCGTTGGCGATGAGGGAGGTGGTCGATTCGTCGTTGCTCGGCAGATCGCCGCCAAAAATGAGAGGGGACTGGGCGATGCTCCAGAGGCTCATCACCGTGCGCTGTTCCACCGGGGTAAACCGCGAATGGCGATCGGTTCCGCGCTCGGCAACGATTCCGATACGGCCCAACGGAAGCATATCGCCATCGGGCCATGCGCCGGGCCGGCCAACGCCGCCCCAGATGCCGACCAGGGTGAAGTTTTCGTGCAGCAGCCGCCATTCATCCCAGAAGTCGTCGGAGACCCGCCACATGTTCGCGTTCGCGCGCAGGAACTCGACATCCTCCGCGCGCGCGGGCCCGGGCGAAAGGCTCAACACCATGGGCCTCCCCGTCTTCAAGATGGCCCGGTGAATGGCCGCAATCTCCTCACGATGGATGGGGCGTAAGATGTCGTCGGCCTTGATGAAATCCACGCCCCATCCGGCGTAGAGCTGAATGATGGAATCGTAGTACGCCTGAGCTCCGGGGCGGGACATATCGAGGCCGTACATGTCGTTGTTCCAGCGGCACACGGAATATTTGTTGGCGACATCGGCGGCATGGACCGCGGCGCCTTCAACCGGGGTGTTCCCCGCCACGGCCTGCCGCGGAATGCCGCGCATGATATGGATGCCGAACTTCAGGCCGAGCGAGTGAACGTAGCCGGCCAGCGGCTTGAAGCCTTTCCCGTCAGCCGACGAAGGAAACCGGTTGACGGCCGGGATCAGGCGGCCGTATTTGTCCATGTCGAGATGCGGCTCGGGATTGTACCCGCCCGCGCGCGCGTTTGGCTCAGACCATTGGATATCCACGACGATGTATTGCCAGCCGTGGGAGAGCAGGTTCTTCGACATGTAGCCGGCGTTGGCCTTGACCTGTGCCTCGGTCACCGAGGTGCCATAGCAGTCCCAACTGTTCCAGCCCATCGGCGGGCTGCCGGCAAGCGCGATAGTGTGCGTGCCGACCGGTGGAAGCGCCGGGACGGACAGCGCTGCCGCCCCGACAATCAGTACTAAGAATGCGAAGCAGACTCTACCGGGAGTAGCCATGGCTGAGATTGTAGCTCAGCGCTTTTCCTGGAGTCGCAGTCTGGCTACCGCGCCGCCGACACGGGCAGCGCACGGAATGGCGACATCTCCCGCAGGTCGGTGGTGAAGGCATGGGTGGCGCCCGTCGAATCGTCGGTGATTTCGAGCGACGCCATCACGTTACAGCTTATACCCACCGGAACGATCGGCGTCGACGTGGACACCGCAACCGGACTTACATCGATCGACGGCGTGAAGACCACGGCGCGGATTTGCGCCCGCGCATTCGCCGCCGCCGACGGCACCGGAGGCTTAAACACCAGCGAAGCCGCGGTCGCCGGCAGTATGTTGGCCACGGCGACCTGCTTCAGCAAGGCGCCCGTGTCATCGTAGAATTCGAGCGTCGCCGGACAGAGTTCGGGGATGACGCCGGAAATGACCGACTGGAGGTTCAACACATTGAGCCGGGCGGTTTGGGCGCCGGTCACTCCCACAATTCCAGTGGTCACGACGGACCCGGTGGTGCTACTGGAAGTGGTTTGAGCCTGCGCCAGAAACTGCGAGCCAGACAGAAGCAATCCGGCCAACGCGATCTGATGGAATGCAAAGCGTGACATAAGCCTCTCCTTAGTGTGATGTTGAACACCGTCAGGGCGCGGATGCGGCGGGTCCGTTGGGAGTAACCCGGCGCGACGGCAAAAGTAGCGCCGCCCGTCTTACGTTTTGGGGTTTAGTTCACCGCCCGCCCCAACCCCAGCATTCCTGCCCGCATCCTTCCGTGTCTTTGCATCAGCCGCAGATAGCGTGTCTCGCTCCCGCTCTCTTTGGCGTGAAGGATCTCCGAGGCGGCGCGCAACTCCTCTTTCGTCCATCGCCCCAGGTCTGGAATCAGGCTCAGAGCCAGAGCCAGGCCGCCGGGCGCTTCCATCCCCAGCGCTCGGGACACGCGCTTCGACGCCGCGCGGCGGAACCTCTCCGGGTCGCCGCCAAACCGCTCCCCGATCGCCCGCTGCACGGCCAGCCCCACGTTGCGGATCAGGAAACGGTCCCACGCGCCCGCCTGCGCCGAAGGGTCCTCAAACAGGATGTGCCCCGCCGCAAGCTTCTCCAAGGTCCGCTTGGAGCTTCGGTATCCCGGTTCCCGCTCGATCCGGCTCTCTTCCCGCTCCACCAGCTTCGAGATCCGGGGATCGACTGCGCGGAACCCCAGCTTCCGGTAGAACCAGAATGCTCCCGAGTCGACCGCTTCCGGATTCTCGTGCCCGATCTGGTAGGGATCCACCGAAAACACCTTCACGCCCAGCACCTGGCGGAACAGGCGCAGCAGTTGTGCATACAGCCACGCGGATTCGCCTTCGCGGAAGGTGTAATAGAGGTTAAACCCCACCTCGGCGCGCTCGAAGAACGAAAGCAGTTCCACATAGCCGGCCGGGACGCCGTTCTTGAAGAACATGGCGGCGTGATACGCCCGCAAGGGCAGGCGCCACTCCGGCGGGAGGCCGCAGAAGTAGATTTCCACGCCCCGGCCCGGACTCGCCTGAAACACGCCGTTGCCGTCCGGGTGGTTGAAGCCGTAAAGCTCGCGGTGGCGCATGGCCGACGTGTCGAGAATCAAGTCCAGCATCTTGCGGCCGCCGGCGCGCGGAAGGCGCTTGATGGGAAGCGCGGGGCCCTCCAGTTCCCTCGCCAGGAAAACGGCGGCGCGCCGCAGCAGCGGTTCGCGGTGGCAATAGAGTTTCCGCGCCGGCAGCCGAAGGCGCGAACGCGAGACGCGCGCGCGATCCATCTTCCAGGTAAGCGGCATGTCGAGCGCCTCGTAGATCGCCGCCCTCTCACGGGGGCTCGACGGCAGGTTTTCGAGCCGCGCCAGCAGCCACGCCAGGTCGCTCGTGCCGCGGCGCCGCGCGGCCGCCATCCACTGTTGGAACGGGGAGTGCGCTTCCACGGGCCAATCCTCCGCCGCCAGGGGCGTGAGCCGCACCATCGCCGGGCCAAGCCTATCGACGCCGTCGTAGCGGTCCCACGCGATCTCCAGGTTTCGCGGGTAGCGCTCGGCCAGCCGCCGCGCCACTTCGTAGCTGAAGACCGCCGAGAGCGAAGTCCCGGCAATGCCCGAGATCTCCGGCTCTTCGAAGGCCGCCAAATCCGAGCCCAGCGCGGCGATGCGTTCCTCGAAACGCAGGAGGATGGCGTCGGCCAGCCGCGCTACTTCGGGCGTGCGCGGATAGGCTCGCAGGAACAGCAGGGTCTCGTGAAACCGGATCAGCTCTCCCGGCCCGGTAAAGCGCCGCCTCACGGCCGACGCCAGCAACCGCTCCAATGCCCCGCTCTCCGGGGGGCCGAAGCGCCTCTTCCACTCGTCCAGCCGGTCCAACATCTTGCCACTCATCAGTCTTGAGCTTAGCTCTTGAGATTAACCCAGGCTTGTGCGCGCGCCCACCCGTGAGTGTCCGAAAATGGGGTGGGTTTCGAAAATGGATTTGTTTTAATTGGCCGATCTTTTGTTTTCAATGACTTGGTGGGTTCGTTCGGGATGAAGGGTTTGTGGGAAGCCATGGGTGCGGTTGGTGCATGGAGGCGGCGACGCGACGACGTTGGTGTCGCGCCACAATGGACGGTCCAAAGTACCCGAGAAACGTGTCGTTTATTTTCAACGACTTGTTGGGTTCGTTCGGGACGGAGGGTGGTTTGAAGGACAGGTGTGCCGGGACGCTTCGGTCGGCGTGGCTCATTGAGGCGGCGTTGGATGGCAAGAATAGTATGAATCCCGCCACCAGGATAAAACACGGGCCGAAGGCGGGAGATGGTAAGTGGCGTGTTTTCAGCCAATAATACCTTGTGACCGAAAAAAGTTCCATCAGTTTCACGGGGCAGGAAGCGGGGAGCGGGGCGAGCCGCTGAACCGCGAGATTGATGAAACCGTTCGGTGAACCGAACTAAGTATCCCCTTTCGGAAGTTCGGTAACGTATTCCCGTGACGTGGGGCAGTGCCGTGTGCTGCGGCGGACCCTCGGTCCGCCTCCGGCCAGGCGGCCAGAGAGGCCGCCGCAAGCCCAGGGCCTGCCCCACACTCAGCCAACTGCCGCGGGCCGGCGCAAGCGGGGATCCCGGCCGCGCCGCCCGGCACACGCGCGGCGGTAGACTGGTGTTGATCCTTTTCCAGAGTAGGAGCCTAATGAAGCACCTGGTCATTCTCATCGCGAGCGTTCTTCCCCTCGCGGCCGCAATCGACGGCACCGTGCGCATCGACAGCGGCGGCATTTCCGGGGTCCCGACATCCACGCCCGGAATCTACGCATTCCGCGGCATTCCTTACGCCGCGCCTCCCGTCGGCAATTTACGCTGGCGTGCCCCGCGGCCGGCCGCAAAGTGGACCGGCGTGCGCAAGATGGACGAGTTCCAGGCGCGCTGCGTGCAGCCGGTGCGCACCAATCCGCGGGAGACCCAGGGCAGCGAGGATTGCCTTTACCTCAACGTGTGGACGCCGGCGAAATCCGCCGCCGACAAGCTTCCGGTCATGGTATGGATTCACGGCGGCGGCTTCCGCGACGGCACCGGCGCGATGCTGCTTCACGACGGAGAAGAGCTGGCACGGAAGGGCGTGGTGTTGGTCACCATCAATTACCGCCTGGGAGTGCTGGGCTTTCTCGCTTATCCCGAACTGAGCAGGGAATCGGACTGCAACGGGTCCGGCAATTACGGGCTGATGGACGCCATCGCATCGCTCCAGTGGGTGCAGCGGAACATTGCGGCATTGGGCGGCGACCGGGCCAAAGTGACGATCTTCGGCCAATCCGCCGGGTCGATGGCCGTGAATTGCCTGCAAGCGTCGCCCCTGGCGAAAGGGTTGTTCCGGGCGGTGATCGGGGAGAGCGGCGCGTCCTTCAATGGCATGTTGAACAACGGGTCGGTGGCCGATGCCGAAGCCAAGGGCTTGAAATTCGCCGAATCGGTAGGGGCGAAATCGCTGGCGGAGCTGCGCGCAAAGCCGGCCGCGGAATTGATTACGGCGCCCTTCTCTGCCGGTCCGAACACCGATGGCTACGTGCTGCCCGCGCCGCCCCTGACCCTTTTCGAGGAGGGCAAAGAAAACCACGTACCGGCGCTGGTGGGGTCGAACTCCGACGAGGGCCGCTTGTTCGCGCGCGGCCGGATGAACGCGCAACAGTTCATCGAACAGGCTCGCCAGAGGTTCGGCGATGCGGCCACCGAGTATCTGAAACTGTACCCGGCGGATTCCGACGCCCAGGCGGCGGAATCGCGGCAACGGTCGGCAACCGTGGAGAGCATGGGGCTGAACGTGCGGCTCTGGGCGGAGGCGCAGGCCAAGGCCGGTTCCCAGGCCTACGTTTATTACTTCACGCGCGTGACCGCTGGGGGCCCCCCGCCGAACTACACGGCCGATCAGCCTCGTCTGGGGGCGCCTCACGGCGAAGACCTGGCATACACGTTCAACAACATCGGCAAAACCGAAGCGTTGCGCAACAGCGAGACGTTCCACAACGCGCAGCCGGACGCCTACGATCTGAAGCTGGCCGACATGGTCTCGTCCTACTGGGTGAACTTCGCCAAGACGCTCGACCCCAATGGCGGCAGCCTGCCCGATTGGGCGCTTTTCGATCCGGCTAGGAGCGACCTGGTGATGGAACTCGGCGACCACGTCGGCATGCGGCCGCACCCGGACAACGCCGGCATCGTCTTCCTGGAGAAGCATCCGTTCCAGGCGTCAAGGTAATCCCTGACGGGCGTCAACCCGGAACCTCCAGGCGCGGTCCGGCGTTACCTTCATAAGGCCCGCTACCACAAGGTGCAAAAGCGTCGAGTAGAGACTCGACGCGGCACGCAAGAGTGCGTGCGCCACGAGAGTGGATGTGAAGTTATTCTTGCGTGGACACGACACGAGACTCAACTGAAGCCGAGGACGGGATGCGGGGTGTACAGTTCCTCGAGAGAAGCAATCTCTTCGGGTGTCAGGCGCAGCGAGAGTGCTGCTACAGCGTCCGGGAGATGATGCGCTTTGGTGGCTCCGACAATTGGCGCGGCGATTCCCGGCTTGCTGAGCAGCCAGGCAAGCGCAAGCTGGGCTCGGGAAACGCCGCGCCGGCCGGAAATCTGCCCTAAGCGGTCCACGACTTTGCGGTCGGCCTCTTCCGTTTGCAGGTACATGCTCTTTCCGAACTGGTCCGTTTCATAGCGTTTGGTTTCACTTTGCCACGGGCGGGTCAGGCGACCACGCGCGAGAGGGCTCCAGGGGATAACGCCAATGCCTTCCGACCGGCAAAGGGCCATCATCTCGCGCTCTTCTTCGCGATAGAGCAGATTGTAATGATTCTGCATAGAAACAAAACGCGTCCATCCGTGAAGGTCGGCGAGGTAGAGCGCCTTGGCGAACTGCCACGCAAACATGGACGAGGCGCCGATATAACGCACCTTGCCTGATTTCACCAGGTCGTGCAGTGCCTCCAGGGTTTCCTCGATCGGCGTTTCGTAGTCCCAGCGATGAATCTGATAGAGGTCCACGTAGTCGGTTCCCAGCCGGCAGAGGCTCCGGTCAAGCTCGTAAAAAATGGATTTCCGGGAGAGGCCCCGGCCATTGGGCCCGTCGCGCATGACGCCGTGGACCTTGGTGGCGATAACGACGGCTTCCCGGTCGGCATTTGCTTTCAGAAATCTCCCAAGCACCTCCTCGCTGGCGCCGCTTGAGTAGACGTTAGCCGTGTCAAAGAAGTTGATTCCGAGATCGAGAGCCTGACGCAAGAAGGGCTGGCTTTCTTCTTCGTTAAGGGCCCAAGCGTGGCTGCCGGCTTTGAGGGCGCCCGTGGCTGGCGCGCCGTAAGTCATACAGCCGAGACAGATGCGGGAAACCTTGAGGCCGGTCTTGCCGAGGTTGACGTAATCCATTATTTCTCCTATCAGTTGCAATTAATATGCTCTCGGGGCCGGCCCGGTAACCTTCACTGATCGGCACGTTTTTCGCGCTGGTAAGGGCCCTTCAGATACTTAGAGGCTTCGGCCTGGGCGTTTTGGGTGTTGTCCTTGGTGCGCAGGGCGAGGTTGTACTCGTTGACGGCGCGGTCGCGCTGGCCGGTGATGTCGTAGATCCAGCCGAGGTTAATATGAGACCACACTTCGGTCCACTTAGGGGTCAGATCGCCATTGAGGGATTCGCGGAAGGAATTGGCGGCCGATTGCAGATTGCTCTGCTTGAAGTAGACCTCGCCGATACGGTAGCTGGCCAGCGAGCTGGTGCGCTTGGTCTCCAGGGCTTTCTGATATTCGCGCAGGGCGCTGGCGAAGTCGCTCATTTCGGTGTATTGCTCGCCGCGGCGAATGGCCACCTGGACGCGCACGTCCGGGCTGTAGCGCAGTACGTGGCCGTCGGGATCGATCTGGATGCTCTTGGGCTTGCCGAAAGTATCGACGGTAAACTCCGACGAGGTGCCCATGACTTCCACGCGGGTGGATTCGGGGTTGCCTTCGGTATCTATCTTGAGCTCGACCGGCATGCGGAAGGTATCGAGATCCTGCGAGATCTTACCCATCACGCGGAAGCCTTTCTGGACGCGGTAGATGGTGTATTCCAGCTTGAACTCGGGCGCGCCGCTGGATTCGACCCACTGAATGAAGAAATAGCCGATATCCTTGCCGGTGACGTTTTGGACGATTTTGCGCAGGTCTTCGGTAGTCACCGCCTGCCAGACGTACTGTTTGGCGTATTCCTTGAGCACTTTGAAAAATGCGTCGTCGCCGAGAACGTAACGCAGCATATTGATTACGGCGGCGCCCTTGCTGCCGGTGAGCGCCCAGAATTCGGGCGAGTAGTCGTCGAGTCGCGAGGACTGAATGAGCGGCAGGTTGTCCACGGTGAGGGCTGCGATCATCTCGTTGTTCAACTGGTTTTGCATGGCGCCGGCGCCGGCGGTGTGCTCGGTCCAAAGCAGCTCGGAATAGGCGGCCATGCCGTTGGTGAGCCAGAGGTGATTGCGGGAAGCGGAAGACACCAACTCCTCCCACCATTGGCGCGAAACTTCGTTGGCGAGCAGGCGCGAGGCCACCGATTGGGTGATGCCGTGGGGCGCCAGGAAAACGATTCCCGGCGCGGCGTAGCCGTTGGGGGCGCCGGGCTCGGTTTCGACGATGGTGAGGTTGGCGTAAGCCGGCAAGCCGAAGGTGCCGGTGAAGTAGCCCATCATCTTGCCAATCTCTTCGCCGTAGGCCTGGGCCATGGCCTTTTCGGGATCGCGGAAATAGAGGGTGGTGGTGACGCCCTCGCTATCCACCTTGACCGGCGGGTCCTTGACTACGGCGATGCTGCCGGGAAAAGACGGCCGGTCCATCTTGAATTCGAACACGTTCTTGTCGCCTGAGGACTGGTGGGAATCGATGCCGCTGCCGAGCACGGAATAACCGCTGGGAACGGTGATGCGCAGGTCGGCGCCGAAGCGGTCGGTTGTATAGCCGCTCACGGGGAACCAGCGCGCGGGGTAGAGCAGGTAGGCGTAATCGGGATGAATGGCGGCGAAGGCGATACCTTCGACGGGCGACTCTTCCTGGCCGGAGAGCTTGCCGTCGTAATAGAAAGTCAGGGAAGAAGGCTGGCCCTTGGGAAGGGGCTGCGGGAAGTTGACGCGAACGGTGAAATCCGACTGGTTGCGCGAAGTCTGCAGGGGTTTGCCATGGGCATCGTCGACGTGGGAGATGTTGAGCGAATTGTTGAGCTCGAAGGTGAGGAAGGCGATGGCGTCGTCGCTGGGGATGAAGCGCACCGCGGCGCGCGCGCTGAGGGACTGGGTGTTGGGTGAGATTTCGGCGTCGATGGTATAGTCCTGAACGTCGATGCGGCCGCGGCGTTCGGGCTGAGCGGAAAGCGGGGCGAGGGCGGCGAGCGCGAGTGCGAGCAGGGCAACCCAAGGTGAGACCAGGTGGGACAGACGCTCGCCTTTTGTCGTCTGTCGTTGCTCCCCAGCGGACGACCGCTCGACAGACGACAAAAAACGATCGTCTGTCCCACTTGAGTCTGTGCTCCTAAGCGTGGTCCTAAACATGGGTAACTTGTCCTTCCAGAATGTCGTGAATGATGGCGGCGGCGCGGTGTTGGGCGGCCGGTTGGCCGGCTTCGGCGCCCAAGCGATGGCGGACTTCGGCCAGGCCGGCGCGCATGGCGGCGCAGGCGGCTGGGTCGTCCAAGAGGCGGACGGCTTCGCTGTAGAGTGAATCGGCGGAAAACTCGCCTTGCATCAGTTCGGGCACCACTTTTCGCCCGGCAATCAGGTTCACCATGCTATAAAACGGTACCCGCACGAGCAGCTTGCCGGCCAGCCAGCTCGGCGGGGTGACCTTATAAAACGTCACCATGGGCGTTCCCAACAGGGCGGCTTCCACGGTTACGGTACCGCTGGCGGCCAGAGCCAGATCGGCGTGGGCCATGGCGTTCCAACTTTCTCCTTCCAATACCAGGACGGGGGCCGCGCCAAGGCGTTCCCGAAAAAACGGCACTCCGGAGGTAACCGACGCCGGAAGAACAGCTTGCACGGCTCGTTCGCGGGCCAGGCGGGTCACGGCTCCCAATAGCGCGGGAAGGTGGCGCGCGGCTTCTCCGCGGCGGCTTCCCGGCAACACTGCTACCAATGGACGGTCGATGGCGAGTCCGTGTTTCCGAAAAAACTCGTCTCGCGACAGGGTGGGCCGCACCAGGCCGGCAAGGGGATGGCCGATGTAAGTGGTGGGAACGCCGGCGCGCTCGAAGAATTCCTGTTCGAAAGGGAAGATACAGAGCAGGCGGCGGAGGGTGCGGCGCATGGACCTGACGCGGCCTTGGCGCCACGCCCAGGCTTGCGGCGCTACCAGATAGACGACGGGAATGCCGGCGGCGTGGAGGCGGCGGGCGGCGCGGAGGTGAAAATCGGGGGAATCGGTGAGGATGGCGACATCGGGGCGCTCGGCCTCGGCGGCGAGCATGAGCTTGCGGAATTCGCCATAAATTCGGGGTAAGTGGGCGACCACTTCGAGCAGGCCGACGACGGCCAGGCTGGCGGCATCGACCACGGTTTCGACGCCGGCGGCGCGCAACCGCGGGCCGGTACAGCCGAAAAAGCGGGCATCGGGAAAGGCCGCGCGGAGTTCGTCCACCACCAGCGCGGCGTACAAATCGCCCGACGCCTCCCCGGCCGATACCAGAACGCGCTTGGGTGCCATCCCAGCATCAAGTGTAGCGTGGCTACTTGTTACAATCGGTGGCACCTGGAATGTCCACCGAAGCCGAGCCATCCAAAGTACCGGTAGAAGAATTCGCGCGGCGGGTTCGCGGCGAGTTGGTTCCGCTGGGGAAGCGGTTCTCGTATTTCTCCGCCCTGCCAGTGGCGGAGGAAGATCTGCGCCAGTACCTCAACGACCCGCTGGCCGCCGTGTCTCCGGCGGTGACGGAACTCCTGCCCAGCATTAGCATCGTGCTGGCGCCATTTCTCGAAAAGGGCAACGGAAAGAGCGGCGAATATATCAGCTACGAGCGCCCGGCCGAGGGGCGGCAGCTCTTTTCGGTCCTGCACCAACTGGAAGACATGACGGTGCTGGCTCTTGCGGTTAAGGAGATCGAGGTGGCCGATTACCACTACCAGTTCTACGCGGCGCTGGCGGTGTTGACGGCGCGCCGCTGGCCACTGGAGGCGCAGGAACGCTTCTACCGTACCATCCGGGAAGAGTTAAACGCGGAAGTCCACGGCGAGGTGGACGAAAAAAGCTGGCACCTGAAGCAGGCGCTGCTGCGGCGGCAGACCAATATCCGCAAGGAAACCAAACTCTTTCGGGAATATGCGAGGCAGGCTTTCGAAGATACGCTCACGCTTTACCTGCACGGCACCTGCTGCGACATCGACATCGAAACCGGGCCACGGCAGATGCCCAGCCGGTATTTACGGAAACGGCTGGAACTGCTGATGTCGCTTTTCCCGCCGCCGGAAGGCTATGCGGTGCTGCCGGAACACCTGAAGGCAAGGTAAAGAAGTTCTCAGTTAGCAGTTCTCAGTTAGCGGTTCTCAGCTTTCAGTTCCCAGTTCGACACGCCGCGTGCGCGGCGCCTGCCAATACTGAGAACTGAAAACTGATCGCTGTTTACTTTCTACCTCCAGCGGCGGCCCCAGCCGCCGCCCCAGCCAAAACCGATACCCACCGACGGTCCCCAATAGTAGGGGTAATAGGGGTAGCCGTAATAGGGATAGGCACCGTAGGGGCTGTAGTATCCGGGGGCGTAATAAGAGCCGTTGCCACCGCCGGGAGCGTAGTAATAACCCGGACCAGACCCTGGACGGCCCGCCAGTTGAGCCGGCGGACGCTCGTAATCCTGCGGGGTGGCGAAATGAAAAGCCTGGGTAGCGCGCACGGTGGAAACCGTGACGGCGGACGTAATCTGGAAGGTCAGCGGCATTTCGGGATAAACGATGGTGGGATGATCGCGGGTCAGCAGCACGCCGACCTCGCCGGCAACCGTGGCCGCCTGCACGCCGGCGGGCGTACGCGGCCCGGTGTTGGCGAGCAGTTGAGAGGATACGGGGGTCTGGGCGCCATCAGCCAGGGTAATGCCGGTGAGCACCAATTTGAGGCGCGAGGGATGGCCGTGGTGGGCTTTCTCGGCCTCCACTACGCTGCCGTACACGGTCTGGCCGCGTACCGCAACCACGATGCCATCCACCACCAGCGGCTGTACCAGCGAAGCGGTGAAGGTATCGCCGGGGTGGTTCTTATCGCTCGAAAGGGGTTGATTGATGCGCGCGGTGAGATAAGTTCCGGGCTTGACGGTCAGTTCCGGGGGAAGGCCATAGGCCGGACGGCGGGGCGCATTGGCCGGCGGATTTTGCGGAGCGGCCGCAGGGTCCCGCGGGGCTTGCGCCACGGGCTGTCCATAGGCATCGGTGGCCGCTACGGGCTGGGTAGGATCCTGTTGCGGCTGGGCCTCACGGGGATCCTGCTGGGCGGACGCTACCGGCGCATCGCCGGCACGCCGCCAACCGCCGGAGCTATCCGGGGGGGGCGTCTGCGCCAGCAAAGAACTCGTCACAGCAAATACGAGCAAGGGAAAAGAGAGTGCGATTGGTTTCATGGTTACTGCCTCACAATCTTCGACGCTCAATCCACTTGCATCTGTTTCACCATTTCTACCAGCTCTCTAAACTATTGATAAATTTAACTTAAGAAAACCGTGATGGTTGGCCGGAAAGCACCGGCGATGGTGCTTTTCAGCCATCGGCGGGGGCTGGGGGCAGGTCGGCGAGAGGCCGGCGGGTTGCCCGTAGTCCGGTGGCGGATCAGATCGCGCCGGCCCCAGCGGTTCTTTGTGGCACAATAGTGGTTCCAACGGACCGAATGATCGGGACAAACGGCCCGGCGTCTCTTGGGGGGGCCGCGGCTAACTTGCGCGGACTCGGCGAAGGTCGCTACAATCATCGCGTTCGCAAAAATCCCAGGGAGGAATGCATGGCAGCGGTTGAGCAGAAGGTGAAGCAGATTATCGTCGAGCAGCTCGGGGTGGATGAGAGCCAGGTAGACACGAACGCGTCGTTTGTGGACGATCTGGGAGCCGACTCGCTCGACATTGTAGAGTTGGTGATGGCTTTTGAAGAGGCTTTCGAACTCGAAATTCCGGACGAAGACGCCGAAAAGATTGCTACCGTCAAGGACGCCATCGACTATATCGAGGGTAAAACCACGAAGAAGTAGCCTCCGCGTTTCTCACCGGGGAACCCAGATTGGGTTGGCGAACGGCCTTCGGCGCATTGGCCCTGCGTCGCGGATGGGAGCGACAGCCGAACATAGTTGCGGGAGAGACTCGTTTTGAGGCGAAGAGTGGTGGTGACCGGCGTTGGCTTGGTAACGCCGTTGGGTATCGGTACGGAGCCGACGTGGGAAGCGATTCGCAACGGCGTGAGCGGGATCGGGCCCATCACACGGTTCGATGCCTCGGCTTTTTCGTGCCGGATCGCGGGCGAGGTCAAGGGATTCGATCCCGCCAATTACATCGAAAAAAAAGAAATCAAGAAGATGGGGCGGTTCATCCAGTTCGCCATCGCGGCGGCGGAGTTCGCCCAGTCCGATTCCGGGTTGAAGATCACGCCGGAGACGGCCGAGCGGGTGGGTGTCTATATCGGTAGCGGCATCGGCGGGTTCGAGGTGATCGAGCGCGAGCACCTGACCCTGCTGCAGCACGGGCCGCGGCGGATTTCCCCGTTTTTCATTCCGGCCACGATCGTGAATCTCGCCAGCGGCTACGTTTCCATCCGGAGTGGGGCCAAGGGTCCCAATTCGGCGACCGCGACGGCCTGCACCACCAGCGCCCACTCGATCGGGGATTCGTTCCGCATGATTCAATACGGCGAAGCCGATGCCATGATTTGCGGCGGCACGGAGGCCTGTATCACTCCCATGGGAATCGGCGGTTTCGCCGCCATGCGCGCGCTTTCCATTCGCAACGACGCGCCGGAGCGGGCTTCACGGCCGTGGGATCGGGATCGCGACGGGTTCGTGGTGGGCGAGGGCGCGGGCATTCTGATTCTGGAAGAGCTGGAATTCGCCACCCAGCGCCAGGCGCGCATCCTGGCCGAGGTGGTGGGCTATGGAATGAGCGCCGACGCGTTTCATGTGACCGCTCCTCCGCCCGATGGCGACGGCGCTTACCGGGTGATGCGCAATGCCGTCAAAGATGCCGGCATCGAAGCTTCCCAGGTGGATTACATCAACGCGCACGGCACCTCCACCGAGGTGGGCGATCGCGCCGAGACTGCGGCCATCAAGCGGGCCTTTGGCGATCACGCCAGGAAAGTAGCGGTCAGCTCCACCAAGTCCATGACCGGCCATATGCTGGGCGGCGCCGGAGGTCTGGAAGCGGGCATCACGGTGATGGCGATTCGCGACCAGATTGCTCCCCCCACCATCAATCACGAGAACCCGGACCCGGAATGCGATCTGGACTATGTTCCGAATCGGGCCCGGCCGATGCCGATTCAATACGCGCTGTCCAACAGCTTCGGATTCGGCGGCACCAATGGTTGCCTGATCTTCAAGAAATACCAGCCATAGCGGGCGAAGGGCCCGCTCCGTTATGAAAATCGTAGTCGCCATCAAGCAGGTACCCGCGCGCGATTCCGAATTGCGGATTGCCGCGTCGGGACAATGGATCGAAGAAGCCGACCTCGGCTGGGAGATCAACGAGCCGGACGCTTACGCGCTCGAAGCCGGCCTGCGGTTCAAGGAAAAGCAGGGCGGCGAGGTGGTGGCGCTGTGCGCCGGCCCCCAACGGGTTGCCTCCACCATTCGAGAGGCTCTGGCCAAGGGTTGCGACCGCGCTATTCACATCGAAGACGATCTCGCCTCCGCCGACCCGCTGGTTACCGCGCGCCTGCTGGCCGCGGCCCTGGCCGATGAAAAGCCGGACCTGGTATTGACCGGGCTGCAGTCCGACGATCTGGGATTCGGCCAGACCGGCGTGATTCTGGCGGAGTTGCTGGGCGTGGCGCACGCCACCATCGTGATGGAAGTGGAAGTCTCCGGCGCCGGTATTCGCGTAAAACGCGAGCTCGAGGACGGCTGGTTTCAGCATGTGGAAATGCCGCTGCCGGCCGTGCTGACGATTCAATCCGGCAGCAGCAAGCTGCGCTACGCCACCCTGATGGGCATCAAGAAAGCCAAGACGAAGCCGGTCCGGCGGATTTCGGCGGCGGAGCTGGGAGTGGCCGTGGGCTCGCCGGGCGTCGTGCTGGAGCGCGTGTATCTGCCGGAGCGCAACCAGCGCACCCAGCTTTTCGACGGACCGCCCAAGGCGGCGGCAGCCCAGTTGGTGGAGAAGCTCAGGTTCGAGGCGAGGGTGATATGAACGCGACTGTCCTGGCGGTAATGGAGCAGCGCGGCGGCGCCTGGAACCCGATGTCGTTCGAAACGCTGGCGGCGGCGCAGCAACTGGCGACGGAGCTCGGCGGCACCGCGACCGCGGTGGTACTGGGACGCGGCATCGAAGCTGTGGCGGCCGAGCTCGCCGGCAGGCAATTGGCCGCCGTGTATGCCATTGAGCACGATCTGCTGGCGAGCTACACACCGGACGGCTACGCGCTGGCGTTGGAGCAGTTGATCGCGCAAGTGAAGCCGCGGGTCGTGCTGTTTCCCCATACCTATCAGGTGCGCGACTTCATGCCGAAGCTGGCCACCCGCCTGGGCAAGGCGGCGGTGAGCGACGCCATCGCCCTGCGCGTTGCCGAAGGCGGCCAACTGGTGGCTGTGCGGCAGCTCTTCCAGGGCAAGGTGAACGCGGACCTGCGCTTCACCGGCGACGGCCCTCACTTTGCGTCGTTGCAGGCGGGAGCATATCGCGCCGAGCGGGTGGCGGAAGGCAGCGCACCAGTAGAGAAGTTTGTTCCGGTGATCGAAGGCCCCCAGGTGCGCACCCGGCCGCTGGAGCTTTTCCGCAGCGGAGAGCGCGTCGTGGACCTGGGCGCGGCCGAGATCATCGTCTCGGTGGGCCGCGGCATCCAGGAAGCCGGCAACATCCC
>JBKQIF010000112.1:0-25291 GCA_052148435.1 Bryobacteraceae bacterium | reverse complement strand
GTCGGGCGTAATACCCGAAACATCGACGGTGGTATCGTCGCCGTTCGGCCCGTTGTTGCAATTGCCGCCCGCGCAAGGCACAGGTCCGGCCACCAGGCCGCTGTCATAGCGCCAGTTGAAGCCGAACCACGGGCCTTTCTTGAAAGGCTGATATTGCAGGTGCGTGGTTTCGTTGAAAGCTTCGTCGTGGTCGATGCGGAAAACCTCGCTCCCGGTCGGCGTCGAGCCAATGCCGCTCACCTGGGGCTCGAAGAAACGCGCCGCTACGTGCGACATCACTACAAAGGCCGAAAGACCGTGGAAGTCCGGCATGGTGATGCGGCCGGTAAAACCGGGGATCTTCGAGCGCTCCCATTCGATGGGGAAAGTCAGCGGCGAGTTTCCGAATACGCTGAAGTCGTAGGCCCGGTGCGTATACTTCCAGATGTATTCGGCATCCACCACCAGGTGCTTGCCGACAGCCTGCTGCAGGCCGGCGTGAAATTCGTTGCGCCAGCCCGGCGCCAGCGGCGTGTTGGTCGTACAGGGGGTAATCGCCGACATGATCGCGTTCACCACCGCGTTGCCGCACCCCAGGCTCGAAAGCACCAGGTTTTCGTTGAACGGCGTTTCCAGGCTGCGGGCATAGGAAATGCGCAGCACCGAGTTGGTGGGCTTGAAATTGTAAGCGATGCCCAGCCGCGGCTCCGCCTGGCTGGCGCTGGTGAGGCCGCGATAGATGTCGAAGCGCAGCCCCAGGTTGAAGTTCCAGGGACCCTTGCTGATGTTGTCCTGGATGAACAGCGCGACTTCGCGAATGTTCGCATGCCCGTAAAAATCGTAAAGCCCCGCCGTGGATGCCGGGCATCCATCCGAAGCCGGCAGCGGCGACAGACGGGTCAAATCGTAGCAGCCCAGCAGCGGGATGAAATTCGGATTGGGCTGAAGCGCGCCCGCGCATCCCGCCGGATTGGTCAGCGCCGAATTCATGTCCGGGCTCCCGTCCGCGTTCAGGCAAACCGCGTTGGTAGCCGGGTCCACCAGCCCGAAGCTGTCTTTCTCGGTCAGAATCGTGTCTTCATACATCACGCCCATCTTCAGGTTGTGGACGCCTTTGGCGTAGGAGAGGGCCGCGTGCCCTCCCAGGTTGGTGAGGCGCCGGTTCTGCCCGATCGTCAGCCCTTGCACGCCGGGGATGAAATCGGAATACGGATTGTCGCTGGGATAGTAATTATACTGGTCCTGCCGCGCAAAAGCGCCGAAGGTGAACACCGTATGCGGGCTCGTCAGGCGGGTCCAGGTAGGAGCGATGTTAAAGGTGCGGATCTTGGAGCGCTGGTCCGTCGGCCCCACCACCTGGCCATTGGGCCCCAAACCGCCGTTATCGACGACCAGCCCGGACCAGGCCGCCGCCGTCTGCGCGTCGTATGAATTGGGGTTCTGGAACCACGACCGCGTATAACTGAAATTGAAGTTCACCGTGTCGGCGGAAGACGGCTTCAAATCGAAGCGTTCGAATACGTTCCCCTGGTTGCCATGATCGTGAAAGACGTTAAACTCCGGCCCGTCCAGAAATCGGCCGGTATCCATGCCGCTGAGGGCGAGGAAATTGCCCCAGTCATTCCCGCCGTACCCTAGATTGGCCGACCCGCTCCCGCTGCCGAACGTCCCGTACGAGGCCGTAACATCGCCGTGGGGTTGATGCATGCCCATGCCCGAGCGCGTCGTGACCACGATCACCAAGCTCGTCTTATCCCCATATTCGGCCGGCGGCGCGCCCTCGATCACTTCCATCGATTGCACCGATTCGATCGGAATCTGGTTGGAAAATACCTTGCTCTGCTGATCGGAGATGTTCTGGCCATCCACCGAAAAGGAATTCGATGCATGGTCGCCCATGCCGTGAAAAAGGCCGTTGGAATCCGCCGAAACCCCCGGCGACGCCAGCGTCACCAGCGAACTGACGGAGGAAGACTGGCTTTCGAGCGGAAGCTTTTCGAACAACGAGCGGTCCACATCGGTGTGGACCGTCGAATCGTTGGTTAGCAGGTCCTCAGCCTCGGCTTCTACCGTAACCGTGGTGCTCTGGGCGCCGACCGTGAGGTTGACCGCGATCTCGACCGGGATTGCCGAGCGTACCTCTACGTCCTGGCTGCCAGGCTGGAATCCCGGCGCGGTAGCGCTCAGATGGTAGCTGCTAAACGGAATGTTGTCGAATGTGAACCTGCCCTGCGCATCCGCTCGCGCGGTCCGGTCATACTTCGAAATCGGGTTGCGAAGTTCCACCGCCGCGCCGCCAATCGCCGCGCCCGAAGCATCCAGCACCGAGCCTCGAATGGTGCCCGAGGTGCCGCTACTGGACTGCGCAAAACCAAGACCGGAAAAGAAAAGCAGGCCTAGACCCGCCAGACAGACCCGCACCCGTATCATCATCTTTCTTATTGTCCCGTCACATCCGTTTCGGTCCTAGAACGTACTCACCGGCGGGCGGATATTACTTACGAACGGACTGGTTTTGTCGATGAGCGGACACGCCAAAATGGTTGGCTGGCTTGGCTTTTCGCGGCACTCCCCGCGCGCCGCTCCGCCGCAGTACTCTGAAAGGTACGCCTATGGATCTGTTCCTCGATCGCATGACTTCGCCCATCGGGGTCCTGCGCCTGGTCTGGAGTCGCGCCGCGAGCCACGCCGGGCTGCGCATGCTCGACCTTCGCGACGGCGACGATCTTGAAGCCGATGAACTGCTTCAGCGCGCCCTCGAACGCCGCTACGGCGCCTGCCGTCTGGCGCCCTCCCCTGCGCCGCCCGAAATCCGCGATCCCCTGGAGGCCTATTTCGCCGGCCAGGTCGCCGCCATCGATGGCATCCCCGTCGACGCCGGTGGTACGCCCTTCCAGCTCGAAGTCTGGGCCGCGCTTCGTCAAATACCCGCCGGTTCCACCTCTAGCTACGGCCAACTGGCCGCCCGTATCGGACGCCCCAATGCCTGCCGCGCCGTCGGGCTCGCCAACGGGTCCAACCCGGTGGCCATCGTGATTCCCTGCCATCGCGTCATCGGCGCCAACGGCGCCCTCACCGGCTACGGCGGCGGTCTCGCCCGCAAACGCTGGCTCCTCGATCACGAACGCGGCGGCGCCTTACCCCTGGGCTCAATCTCAACCATGGAGAGCGTATGACCCCCACTTCCGCCGCGCCGTCCACCGAGCCGGTCCTCGCGACCCCTGCCGCCACGCCGCAGCGGCTAATTTCGCTCGATGCCTTCCGCGGCCTCACCATGGCTCTGATGGTGCTGGTCAACAATAACGGCAGCGAGCGTGACGCCTACCTGCAGTTGCGCCACTCGCAGTGGCACGGCTGGACCATCACCGACACCGTCTTTCCATCGTTCCTGTGGATCGTCGGCGTCGCCATCACCCTTTCTCTCGGCAAGCGCGTGGCCGAGGGTATTCCGCGCGCCCGCCTGCTGCCGCAGATTTTCAAGCGCGCCGTCATCCTGTTCGTTCTGGGATTGGCTGTCTACGCATTCCCCCATTTCAACCCAGCCACGCAACGCATCCTCGGGGTGCTGCAGCGGATTGCCATCTGCTACCTGGTGACCGCGGTCCTTTTTCTTTACACCGGCCTTCGCGGCCAAATCGCCTGGCTGATCGGCCTGCTCGCCGCGTATTGGATGCTGATGACGCTGGTTCCCGTGCCGGGCTTCGGCCCCGGACGCCTGGACGTGGAGGGGAATTTCGCCCACTACGTCGACCGCATGGCGCTCGGCAGCCACAACTACGAATTCCCCAAGACCTGGGACCCCGAAGGCATCGTCAGCACCCTTCCGGCCATCGCCACGACCCTGTTCGGCGTCCTGGCCGGCCGCCTGCTGCGGCTGCGCCGTTCCCTGCCCGAGCGCATGACGTGGCTCTTCCTGGCCGGCAATCTTCTGCTCGCCGCCGGCGCCATCTGCAGCTACTGGCTGCCCATCAACAAGAAACTGTGGACGGATTCCTTCTGCCTCTTCATGGCCGGCTTGGATTTTGTGGTCTTCGCCATGTTCGCCTGGCTGGTCGACGGCCTGGGCTGGCACAAGCCCGTCCGGCCGCTGGCGATCCTGGGAATGAATGCGATTGCCGTGTATATGGTGTCGGAAGGCGCCGCCGAAGCTCTGTGGAACATCCGCTGGAATTCCGCGGCCGGGCCGGTATCCCTTCAAAGGTATCTCTATCACACGCTGTTTGCGCCGCTGGCCTCGCCGGCCAATGCGTCGCTCTTGTACTCGCTAGCCTTCACCGCGGCCATGTTCCTAGTCGCGTATGGCATGTACCGAAAGGGCTGGTTCCTGCGGGTTTGAAGGTGGAGAGCCAAGCGTGACGGAACACCGAAACCTGAGCGACTTGCCCGCGGTGCATGAGGTGCTCGACCGGCTGCCGGCGTCGCTGCCGAACGTTCCGCGCGGCTTGCTGGTGGCGGAAGTGCGCCGGGCGCTGGACGAGATGCGGCGGGAAATCCGCAGCGGAGCGCCCTCCGCTCGGGCGGTGGAAGAACGCGTCGAGCGCGCCCTGGCGCAACTCGCGCGGCCATCGCTGGTGCGCGTGATCAACGCCACCGGTGTCGTCCTGCACACCAATCTCGGCCGCGCGCCCCTGGGCGAGCTGACGGCCTTGCCCGGTTATTCGAACCTGGAGTTCGACCTCGCGGCCGGCCGGCGCGGCAAGCGCGACGGGCACGCCGGCGCGCTGCTGGAGCGGCTGCTGGATGCGCCGGCGATTGCCGTCAACAACAATGCCGCGGCCATTCTATTGGCGCTGAACGAACTTGCCGCCGGCGCGGAGGTGGTGGTATCGCGCGGCGAGTTGATCGAAATCGGCGACGGTTTTCGCATTCCCGAGATCATGGCCCGCTCCGGCGCCATCCTGCGCGAAGTGGGAACCACCAACCGCACCCGCATCGAGGACTATCGCGACGCCATCG
The DNA here is from genome assembly GCA_052148435.1 of Bryobacteraceae bacterium. Taxonomy (GTDB): domain Bacteria; phylum Acidobacteriota; class Terriglobia; order Bryobacterales; family Bryobacteraceae; genus JBEKYD01. The sequence continues at coordinate 20,356 of JBKQIF010000112.1, read as the reverse complement.
GCGAACGCACCCGCCTGCTGCTGCGCGTGCACCCCAGCAACTTCCGCGTCACCGGTTTCGCCTCCCGGCCCGATCTGCGGGAGCTGGCCGCATTGGCCCGCGAGCGCAGTCTGCCGCTCTACGAAGACCTGGGCAGCGGCTGCATCGTCGACCTCCGCCCGTTCGGCATCGACGAGCCGCTGGTTCGCGACAGCCTCGCCGCCGGAGCCAGCCTGGTTTCGTTCAGCGGCGATAAACTGCTGGGCGGCCCGCAAGCCGGCATCCTGGCCGGACAGCCGGAGCTGGTCGCGCGCCTTCGCCGCAACCCGTTGTTTCGCGCCTTGCGCCTCGACAAGCTGGCCTATCAGGCGCTGGGGAACACGCTCCGCCATCTCCTGTTCGAAGCATGGGAGCGGATTCCCGCCCTGGCCATGATCCGTCAGCCGGCCGCGGCCATTCGTTCCCGCGCGGAAGCATTGTTGGCGCGCCTTCCCCGCCTGCCCGCCAGTCTGCTGGAGGGCCAGTCCGTAATCGGCGGCGGCGCCACACCCGAGCAGTCGCTGCCCACCTGGCTGATAGCCGTCGAAGGAAATGCGTCTCGCGCCGAGAAGCGCTTGCGCCACGGCAATCCGCCGGTCGTCGCCCGCATCCAAAACGATACGCTCTTACTGGATCTGCGCACCGTGTTCCCGGAGGAAGAGGAGGAGTTGGCCGCAGCGCTGGAAGGGCTTGTGCAGTAGGCCTTTTGGCCTGCATTTCGCGGCAGCTTTCGCTACGCGCGTTCCTGGTAGGTTCCCTCGGCGGTATTCACGCGGATCTTTTCGCCTTCGGTAATGAAAGCGGGCACCTGCACCACGAGGCCGGTTTCGAGCTTAGCCGGCTTGGTCACGTTCGATACCGTGGCGCCCTTCAGTCCGGGCTCGGTTTCCACCACGGTCATGTCTACCGTAGCCGGCAGCTCCACGCTGATGGGTTTGCCCTCGTAGAACTCCACCGACACTCGCAACTGGGGAATCAGGTAATTGGTGGCGTCGCCGAGCAGATCTTTCATCAGGTGCATCTGCTCGTAGTTCTCCGTGTTCATGAAGTAGTAGTATTCGCCGTCGTCATACAGATACTCCATTTGCTGCTCTTCGAGGTTGGCTCTCTCCACGCGGTCTTCCGAAGAGAACCGGTGCTCCATCATGGTGCCGCTGCGCAGGTTGCGCATTTTGGCCTGGACGAAGCCGCGCAGGTTGCCGGGCGTACGGTGCGTCATGCTGAAGACCGAATACAAATCGTTATTGAACTTGACCACCATCCCGGGGCGCAATTGTGTTGCCGAAATCATGAAACTCCTTGAAGAACGTGAACTTGAAACGGTTATTATAGCGTGCCCCAGCGGGCTCCAACTCCGGCCCCAGCCGGGTGGCGCAGGCTTCAGCCTGTGAAGAAGCTCCTCTACTCCTTGCTGGCGGACGACCCGCCCGCTCCTTTCACGTACTTGTCGAACCACGCAAATTTTTCCCATAGCACGTCCTCAATGGTTTCCTTGGCGCGGTAACCATGGGCTTCGAAGGGCAAGAATACCAGGCGAACCGTGCCGCCGTTGCCGCGGATCGCTTCATACATGCGCGCGGATTGAATGGGAAAGGTTCCGTCGTTGTCGTCGGCTTCGCCGTGAATCAGCAGGATCGGCGCCTTGATTTTGTCGGCGTACATGAAGGGCGACATTTTCAGGTAAACGTCCGGCGCCTGCCACAGAGTGCGGCGTTCGCTCTGGAAACCGAAAGGCGTCAGGGTGCGGTTGTGCGCCCCGCTTTCGGCAATTCCCGCCTTGAACAGATCGCAGTGCGCCAGCAGGTTGGCGGTCATGAACGCTCCATAGCTGTGCCCGCCGACGCCCACTCGCGCCGGATCCACCACGCCCATCGAAGCGGCCTTGTCGATGGCGGCCTTGGCGTCGGCCACGATCTGCTCGATGTAGGAGTTATTCACCGAATCGGGATCGCTGCCCACCACCGGCATGGCGGCCTCATCCAGCACCGCGTAGCCGTCGAGGGCGAAGAATAGATCCGAATACCCGGTCATCTCGGTGAAGCGCTTGGTCGACCCGCTCACCTGGCTGGCGGTAGCGGCGTCGTTGTATTCGTAGGGATAGGCCCAAAGCACCGCCGGCAGTTTCGTGCCGGGCTTGTAATCCGGCGGCAGATAGAGAGTGAAGGATAACTGCACGCCGTCGGCGCGCTTGTAAGTGACTAACTCTTTGTGAATGCCGCGAATAGATGGTTGCGGGTCGGGGAACTTAGTAACTGCCGTCAGTCCGCCCGCCGCCGTACGGATGAAATAGTTGGGCGGCTCGCTGGGACTCTCGCGGCGGGTCAGGAACCGGCCGCCGCGATCGTCCAGAACGGCTTCGACGGTCTCATAATGATCGGCATCGCAGTGAAACAGCCGCTCCGTCTCGAAGCTCTCCAGATTCAGCCGGTCCAGAAACGGCCGGTCGCCCTCGGGCGACGCGCCGGTCCCGATCAAATAGATGTTCTCGCCCTCCTGTAGAATCGCCATCTGCCCGTTGGGCAGCGGCCTCTCCACCGGCCGGCCGGGATCCTTGTAGCGGTCCTGATTGTTGCGGCTCCAGACCAGCCTGGCGGGCTTTTCGGGCTCGTCGAGGTCGATCTTGAAGGTGCGCACCCAACGCCGCGCGCGCTCGAAATCGCTCACCAGCGCCAACCCGCCGGTGGCGCCCATCAGAATCCCCTGCCAGCGTTGTTCGGTTTTGAAAATCTCCTTCGGCGCGCCGGAGAACGGCGCGGCCAGCGCCACGATGCGATCGCGGTACTCGGCTTTGGTTTTGGGATTGCCGCCGTCGAGCGCTTCCACCCAGATCAACGTGGCCGGTGCGCTGGGCCGCCACTCCACGCCGCGCGGGCCGACCATCACGCCATTGATCGGCACATGGTCTTCGAGCGGAAGGCTGGCGACGTGGTGCACCACTTTACCGGCGCGGTCCCACACCTCAATCTCTTTCGGGAAACTTTGCGCCGGGTGCAGATAGGAGAACGGGCGATGGATGGCGGTAACCAGCAGATACTTCCCGTCGGGCGAAATCCGCACGCCTTCGAAGATGGCCGCCGAGCCGATGGGCGCAACCTTGCCCGAAGCCGGATCCACCGTGGCGAGTTGCGCGGTGGCGTAATACTCGAACAGGCGCTCGTCGTGGGGATTCTGCAGCATGTCTTCGTGGGTCACTACCGGCGCCGCGCCACCCAGGCTCTCCTGAACGTGCGGGCCGATGGGTACCACCGGCTCCGGCGGCGGCGCGCCGCGATTGGGCTTGACCGTTTCGACCAGCAGGGTCTTGCCGTCGGGCAGCCACTCGACGTCGTTGCGCCCGTCCGCTCCGCCACGCCCGCCACCGAATCCGCGCGACGCCATCACCGCGTTGATCTTGACGCCGGGAATCTTGCGCGCCCGGCCGGTCGCGGTTTCCCCCACCCACAGCTCGATCCCGCTATTGGTGGTATTGGTGAATGCGAAGCGGCTGCCATCGGGGCTCCAGGCGGCGCCGCTCAGCTTCGCGCCGGGCGGCACCGCGACCGGAATCTCGGTCCCGGCCGGCAGCTTCCAAATCACCAGCTTGCTCGAAAAGACGGTGTTGTGCAGACCGTTGCTTTGCGGGTTGATCCTCATGCCGGCGATGCGCAGCATGGGCTGCGACAATTCGGCGATGGGTGGATAGCGCACCGGCTGCCCCGAAATCGCGTAGGCGCGCGTTGGACTGACCGAAAGCGTCGGCGTGGGCGGCGCGTTCAATACATCCAGAACGGCCTGGGGCGGTTTCTCATAAAGCTGGGCGGCGGTGAGCGAAACCACCGCGCCGAGAATCGGCAGCAAGCGTGTAGCGGATTTCATACGGGTTTGGAGTATTGTACCCCGAGAACTGCCGGGCTACCTCGGAACCCGCTCCCTGATTCAGGGAGCGGATTTCCGCGCCTCGACTGTGAAATCCCCAAACGGTCAAGCACACGGCTTCCCGGCTTATCGACTGGCAGCGCCAAGGGCTGGATCTCGACATTATGCTTCGCGTGGGCCCTTGGCAGTGGTTCCAGCAATCACCCACATCCGAGCGAGAAACCGAGGGCTGCGCAGACCTCGTGCATTCGTTCGTCACTCAGACTGGCGACGCGGTTGGCCAGGCGTTCCTGCGAGACAGTAACGGTGTTGTGCAGGTTCACCGCGCAGCGGGCCTTCATCCCGTCCTCTACGTCCAATATCACCTCGGACGGCACGCCTCGGACTGTGGAGGTGATCGCCGCCACGGTTACAGTCGAGAGGTGCCCAATGGCGCTATCGCGCGTAAGGATGAGCACCGGCCGCTGTTTGTCCGGCGGCGCGAAGCGGCATAGGTGAACGTCGCCGCGGTTCAGTCTTCCGGCCAAGCCGCGGCCTCCTCCCACGGACGATATTCTTCGGCGAGCTGTGGCCGAGCTTGATAGCCGCGCCGGTCGCGCTCCTCGAGTTCGGCCACATGCAAGCGCCTGAGGTGTTCTTGAAGCGCCTGGCGAATCAGCGCGGACCGATTCACCTTTTGACGCTTCGACGCGGCATCGGCGGCTTTCAAGAGCTTTGCATCCAGAACGACCTGTATGGTTTCCATTGTGGAGCCTCTTCCACAGTATACCCGGCAGTCCTCCGCGGCATGGCCCTTGTTAGACTGAACCTCTATGTCTCTTCCGCAGGTCGCCCTTCTAGCCATGCTTCAAGGGCTGACCGAGTTTCTGCCGGTTTCGAGCACGGCGCACCTGTATCTGGCGTCGCGGCTATTCGGCTGGCGAAGCGAAGGGCTGGATCTCGACATCATGCTGCACCTGGGAACCTTGCTGGCGGTCGTGGTTTATTTCTGCGCCGACTGGGTAGAAATCTTCGCCCACGCCTTCGGTCCATCCCAACCCGGATTGCTCTGGCTGCTGGCGGCGGGCAGCGTTCCGGTGGGCGTGGCGGGCCTGGTTTTCCGCCGGCAGGCGGAACGCTCCTGGCGCAACCCGTTCGTCATCGGCGGCATGCTCCTCGCGGTTGCGCTCTTCCTAGGTCTTGCCGAAACGCGGGGACTGAAGACGCGCCATCTCGCCTCGCTCCAGCTCCCGGGCGCCGTCGTCATCGGTATTGGCCAGGCATTGGCGGTGGCGCCGGGCACGTCGCGCAGCGGCATTACCATTGCCGCCGGCCTGTTGCGGGATCTGGACCGCGAATCGGCCGCCCGCTTTTCCTTTCTGCTCTCCAGTCCGGCCATCGCCGCCGCGGCCGGGAAGGCTCTATACGACCGGCGCAAGTCCGGGCAGTTGCCGGCCCTGCGCAACACCGCGTTGCTGGTTGGGGTGGTGGTGAGCGCGATCACCGGCTTTGCCGTGCTTGCCTGGTTCCTGGACTACCTCCGGCACGGCAGCCTTTGGCCGTTCGTTTACTACCGCACAATTTTTGGCATAATAGTGATTGCTCTGGCTTTCATCCGCCGGCCAGCGTGATGAAGCTGATTTCACCGACCGAAAATCGACGGCTCAACGAGGTCACCGGCTTGCTGCTGCTCTCGCTGGGGCTGGTGTGGCTCCTCAGCCTGGTTTCGTACCACGCCGCGGATCCGTCGTGGAATACCGCGTCGGCGGCGCACCCCCTGAACCTGATCGGCTATCCCGGCGCGTACCTGGCCGATTTCTCGATCCAGACTTTCGGCTGGGCGTCGTACCTGCTGCCGCTGCTGACCTTCCTGCTGGCCTGGCGTTGGATCCGCTCGGAAGAAATCGAAGCCGCCGCCATCAAAACGATCGGCGCAGTCCTGCTGGCCATCAGCGCCTGCGCCGGTCTGGCCATGCTGCCGCTCAAACCGTTTGGCGGCCAGGTCCGCGCCGGCGGATTGCTGGGCGCTATCTTTGCCGCCTGGCTGGTGGACACGCTCAACGTGGCGGGCGCCATCCTGGCTACCCTCACCGCGACCGTGGTTTCGATTTATCTGGTCTCCACCTTCCACCTTTCCAAAATGTCGGAGTGGTTTGCCCGGCCGGTGGAATGGCTGGACGCCCGCCGCGGCGGGTTCCGCGCCTGGCGCATGCGCATGACCGAACGCTCCATCCTGCGCGCCGAAGCTCGCGCCCGGAAACGCATGGAGGCCGCGCCTAAATCCGAAACCAGGCGCACGCGGAACGAGCCGGCCGCCGCTGCCGTGGCCGATGCCCCGGCTTTCGCCACCGGCGAAGACATTGCTCCATGGGAGACGCGGCACGAAGAGCACGCACCCGCGCTGCCGGCCCTGGAAACCGAACCGGAGCCCGAAGCGATCGAAGAGATTCCCATCTGCCCCATCGAAGAACCGGCCCCGGCGGCCGTCGCCGAACCCACTCCCTGGCGGCAGGCGCCGCCTCCCGAATCGCGCCCGCTGCACTTCGACGCTCCTTCCACCGACCTGCTCAACGAAGTGCCGGGCCGCAATCCCTATGACGAGCAGGAACTCAAGGAAACCGCCGGCCGTATCAAGTCCAAGTTCGAAGAGTTCAACGTCTTCGGCAACGTGGTCCAGATCAATCCCGGCCCGGTGGTCACCACCTTCGAGTTCAAGCCTGAAGCCGGCGTGAAGTACAGCCGCGTCACCGCCCTCAACGAGGATCTGTGCCTGGGCCTGCAGGCCGAATCCATCCTGATCGAGCGCATCCCCGGAAAGTCGACCGTCGGCGTCGAGGTCCCCAACACTCGCCGCGAACTGATCGCCTTGCGCCAGATGATCGAATCGGAGGAGTTCATCCAGTCGCATTCGAACCTCACCATTCCGCTCGGCAAGGATATCAACGGCCGCATCAAGGTGGCGGCTCTCGAAACCATGCCGCACCTGCTGATCGCCGGATCGACCGGTTCGGGCAAGTCGGTGATGATCAACTCCATGATCATGTCGATCCTCTACAAGGCCACGCCGGAGGACGTACGCCTGATCCTGGTGGACCCCAAGCGCGTCGAGCTCGGCATGTACGAGGGCGTTCCCCATCTGCTTACCCCGGTCATCACCGACCCGCGCAAAGCCACCAACGCCCTGCGCAACGCGGTGTTGGAGATGGAACGCCGCCTGCGGCTGCTGGCCGAATATGGCGCGCGCAATATCGAGCAGTTCAATAAGAAGATCCACAAGCTGCAGGAGGAGCCGCGCGACCTGTTCGCCGAGGCCAGCGGCGTCGAGGACGATCTGCGTCCGCTGCCCTACATTTTGATCCTGATCGACGAGTTGGCCGACCTGATGATGCTGGAAGGCAAGAACGTGGAAGAGAGCGTCACGCGGTTGGCGCAGATGGCCCGCGCCGTCGGCATGCACCTGGTGCTGGCCACACAAAGGCCCAGCGTGGACGTGATCACCGGTCTCATCAAGGCCAATTTCCCGGCCCGCATCAGCTTCCGCGTGGCCACGCGGGTGGATTCCCGCACCATCCTCGACGTGATGGGCGCCGAACACCTGTTGGGCCGCGGCGACATGCTGTTCCTGCCGCCCGGTTCCTCGCGCCTGGTGCGCGTGCACGGGGCCTTCGTCACCGAAACCGAAATCAACCGCGTGGTGGATTTCTGGAAGCGGCAGGCCGCGCCCGTTTACGACCAGTCTTTCCTGGTGGCGCCGCCCAACGAAGAGGAAAACACCGAAGCGGGCGAGGACGCGATCGACGAGGCCCAGGACCCCATGTATGAAGAAGCCGTGCGCCTGGTGCTGCAGATAGGCAAAGCGTCCACCTCCACCCTGCAACGCCACCTGCGCCTGGGCTACGGCCGCGCCGCGCGCATTCTCGATATGATGCAGCGCGACGGCATCATCGGCCCGCCCGACGGCAGCAAGCCCCGCGAAGTGCTGAAGCGCCCGGACTGGCTCACGGAAGTGGAACGCTAGCGGGGCTGCCGCGTACCGGCCGAAAGCCGGGTCATGGGCACCATCGGACACCACTGGTCATTCTGTTAAAATCCGCTGCAATGACGCGTCGAGAATTGCTCGCTTTTGTGGGAACCGCCGCCTTCGCGGCCGACAAACCGCGGCTATGGCGGTCGGAACCGCCGCCGGATTGTCCGTTTCCCCTTTCCACCGAGGTCGGAGGACTGGCCTTCACCGGCGTCCACAGCAACTACGGGTCGTCGACCGAGCCTGGTTCCGGTTGGGGCGACACCTGGTATCCCTCGTGGGCCGCCGATGGCAGGATGTATTCACCCTATACCGACGGTGGCTGTCCGCGCGGCGACGGCACTTACGACCGGTCGGCCTCCTACCCTGGCGATCGCGCCACTACCGGCTGCGCGGTCATGGAAGGCGACGATCCGGTCAATCTCCAAATCCGCTCCCTGGGCCTGGTCAAAGCCGCGGCACTGCCTTATCAAGGCCGGTATCCTTGCGGATCGCTGGTGCGGAACGGCATCTGGTATTACGGCACCTACACGCTCGGTCCGGAGGGGCAGGTGAAGCACGACGGCGCGGTCTACAACTGGCCCTGGCTCGGCCCCTTCGTCGGCTTCCGCACTTCCACCGATTTCGCCAAGACGTGGACGGAAACGCCGCACACACCCGCCGAGCCGATTTTCGGCGAGAACGGTCTGGCGGGACAGGCGGTGAAGATCGGCTCGCCGCACTTCGTCGACTTTGGCCGCGAGTTGCAGCACTCGCCCGACGGCAAGGCCTACCTGGTGGCTCACGGCGCCAGCGATCCCGATCCTCAGCCGCGTTACGCCAACGCCAGTTGGATCACCGGCGACCAGATCTTTCTGCTGCGCGTCGAGCCTTCGCTCGAGACCATCAACGATCCCGCGGCCTACGAATTCTTCGCCGGGCACGACCGGAGCAACAAGCCGCTGTGGACCCGTGATTTCGCCAGGATCCGCCCGCTGATCGATTGGAATAACCACTGCGGTTGCGTCACCGCGACCTACGTTCCGGGCCTGAAGACGTACCTGATGTTCGTCACCGATGGCTGGCCTACCGCGGGCCGCATGAGCACTTCGGTATTCGAGGCGCCGCAACTGACCGGCCCCTGGCGCCTGGTCAGCTTCATGAAGGATTTCGGCCAGCAGGCCTACTTCGTCAACCTGCCCTCGAAGTTCATCGCCCCGGATGGCCGCAAGGCGTGGCTCTGCTATTCGGCGAATTACGCGCCCAACTGGAACCAGACACCCATCAAGGCCGACCCGCCAGGAAGCCGTTATGGACTGGTGCTCCAGGAGATCCTGTTGCCGGATCCCAAGCAAACCAAGGCCATGGGATAGGGCTCACTTCATCATGCCGAGGCGGCGGCCCTTCGGCTTGGCAGGCAAGCTACCGAAATCGACCCTTGAATCGTGAGATACTGGCGAATATGGAGTGTTTCACCTTAAATGTTGACAATCAGGGTCGAGTGATGCTCCCCGCCTGGTGGAGAAAGAAGGAGGGAGTGGGCCCGTCGACCGAACTGTGTGTTGCCGTAACCGAGGAGGGCGCACTGGTCGTGGAAACCAGAGATCAGGGACTGCGCCGCGCCAGGGCACTCCTGCGTAAGTACGTCCCCGAAGGAGTGTCTCTATCGGACGAGTTGATCGCCGATCGTCGGGCGGAGGCGGCGCGTGAATCCGATCGACCCCAATAGGCCGGTATTCGATGCATCCGCGGTTCTAGCCTTGATGCAGGGCGAGCCGGGAGCCGACAAGCTGAGGGATCTCCAGCCGGACGCGGTTGTCAACGCCGTGAATGCGGCCGAAGTCCTGGCGAAACTGGTGAACCGCGGCATGCCGCCAGCCGAAGCGCAGGCCGCCTACGACGCGCTCCACATGGAGACGACGCCATTCGAACTGGCCCTGGTTTCGATCTCGGCCCGCTTCGTGCTCAAGGGCGTGTCCCTGGGAGACCGGTGCTTCTTGGCGGCGACCCATCGGCACGGGTCCGGATGGACCTCGGACCATCACCTGGGCGCGCTATTCGGAAGCCGCGTTCCGCCTCTGAACTTTTTCAGATGATACGCCGGTTGAAGCGCGCTCCGGGTTGAACGCTGATGGCTGACTGCTGACCGCTTACAATAATACTGTCCTTCTATGCTTTGGAAACACCTACGCCTGGCGCTCGACATGATCCGGTTTGAGCACTCCGTGTTTGCGCTGCCGTTCGCGCTGACGGGCGCGCTGCTCGGGTTTCGCGCCGGCGGGTACCAGACCGCGGGAATGGCCGCCAAAGCGGGCTGGATCGTGGTGGCCATGGTGGGCGCGCGATCGGCGGCGATGGCGTTTAACCGGATTGTGGATGCCCGCATCGACGCGCGCAACCCACGCACCAGGATGCGCCATCTGCCGGCCGGATTGATTTCACGCGGGTTCGCGTGGGCGTTTGTGACGGCGTCCTCGGTGCTATTCTTCGTGGCCGCGGGCGCGCTCAACCGGTTGTGCCTGCGCCTGGCGCCGCTGGCCCTGGCCATCGTCTTCTTCTATTCCTTCACCAAGCGCTTCACCCGCTATTCCCACCTGGTGCTGGGCTTCAGCCTGGGCATCGCTCCGGCGGCCGCCTGGATTGCGGTGCGCGGCTCGCTGGACCCGCGGATTCTCTGGCTCACGGCGGCGGTCACTTTCTGGACCGCGGGATTCGACGTGATCTACGCCTGCCAGGATTATGCCTTCGATTGCGCCGAAGGGCTCTTGAGCATCCCGCGCAGCCTGGGAATCGCCGGCGCGCTACGGGTGGCGCAACTGCTGCACGTTTTGATGGTGGTCTCGCTGGCGGCGTTGGTAATGTCGCTTCAACTGGGGCCGCTGGCCATGGCCGGCGTGGCCGCGGTGGTGGCGCTGTTGGTGTACGAACACAGCCTGGTGAAGCCCGACGACCTTTCGCGCGTGAATGCCGCCTTCTTCACCCTGAATGGCTGGGTGAGCGTGTTATTCTTTATTTTTTGGGCTGCCGACATCTTCCTGCGTAAGCCGGGCATCTGACACTTGTATGGAACCCCGTTTCGACGATTCCCGCCTGACCTCCATTGCCGCTAAAGTGACCGCTGGCCAGCGCCTGAGCCTGGAAGACGGCGTGACGCTCTACCGGTCGCCCGATATTCTGGGCGTGGGCTACCTGGCCAACCTGGTGCGCGAACGGCTGCACGGCGATACCACTTATTTCAACGTCAATCGCCATATCAACCCCACCGACGTATGCGTGGCTAGTTGCCGCCTGTGCGCCTTCGGCAAACGGGTGCGCGACCCCAAAGCCTACACCATGTCGCTCGAGGAAGTCTGGCAACGCGCCGGCGAAGGCTACAGCGAAGCGGTGACCGAGTTCCACATCGTGGGCGGCCTGCATCCCGAGCTCACCCTTGACTGGTATTGCGAGATGCTGCGCGGTCTGAAGCAGCGCTTCCCGCGCGTCCACCTGAAGGCCTTCACCATGGTGGAGATCGCGTATCTGGCGAGGCGCGCCAAAATTGGCGTGCGCGAGACGCTGGAACGGTTGCGCGACGCCGGCATGGATTCCATGCCCGGAGGCGGCGCCGAGATCTTCAACGAACGCGTGCGGCGGATTATCTGCGATCACAAAATCGACGGCAACGAGTGGCTGGATACCGCTCGCATAGCCCACGAGCTGGGGCTGCGCTCCAACTGCACCATGCTCTACGGCCACATTGAAAACGACGAGGACCGCGCCGACCACCTGGTGAAGCTGCGCGAGCTGCAGGACCAGACCGGCGGTTTCGTGACGTTCATCCCGCTAGCCTTCCATCCCGACAACACTGCGCTCCGGCACATCTCGAAGACCACCGGTTTCGCCGACATCCGGAACATCGCCGTGGCGCGCCTGATGCTCGACAACATTCCGCATATCAAGGCCTACTGGGTCATGATGACGCCGCGGATCGCGCAGATCGCGTTGCGCTTCGGCGCCGACGACATCGACGGCACCATCGTGGAAGAGCGCATTTACCACGACGCCGGGGCCACCACTTCCCAAGGCCTGCGCCGCCACGAATTGCTGCAGCTCATCCGCAAAGCCGGCCGCACGCCGGTGGAACGCGATACCCTCTATCGCCCGGTGGAGCGCAGCGAAGCGACGTTTACGGTGCTGGTGTAGGGGCGCGAACTCGCGTCATTCCCAGCCGGGTGGCCGTTCTGATCTGAGGAAACGGTGGACAGCGGAGTCATCCCCCTGCTTATGGTTTTTCTTTTCTTGTCTGCTCATACCGCGACATCATGATTGCCTCAACAGGACGCGAAACGCGGAACCCGAACTGACGCAATTGCCGAATGGCCTCTGGAAACTCCACTTGTCCGCGCAAGGCTGCCTGCAGCAGGACGGCCAACGTGCCGGCTACGGCAATGTGCCGCGCTTCGGCCGCTCGACGCCCGGCGCGCTCATCCATCAAGAGAACATCCGCCTTGACCTCAAGCGCGAGACTGATTGCCTCGCGCTCTCCGGCGCCCAATTCCGCAGCCAAGCTCGGGTCGATCCGCGCCACTTCCACTTGCTCCAGCCATTCCGGAGGCGCCAGTGCCCAAGCTCGCACCTCTTTAGGAGCCTCGGCATGCCGCATCTCCGTCAAAACAGCACGGGGAACCAGAACGCGGCCATAAGTGGAGGGGAGAATATCGGAATGGCCGAGGCGGACGAGGTAGTTTAGCGGGCTGGTATCGGCAACAACGATCATGCCTGCGGTTGCCTGGTCTTGGATGCGAGGAGCCGGTCCAGCGTAGCCATGTCCTTGTCGAGGTCCTCAACCGTGTAGTCGCAGGCTCCATGCAGTTGAAGGAAGGCATCCGCCTGCATTCGCGTTCCGAAGCCAAGCAGTTGGCGCACTTGTTCCATCGTCAGCCGTCCGTCGCGGTACGCACCGGCCACGGATTCTTCCAGCAGGGAACGTGCCGCGTCCCGACCCGCAGGCACCAGGTGCCGGACGAACTCATCGGGAATCTCAATGGTAACCTGCATCACTCCGAGCGTAGCATGGAGCCGTTACGGCGTGAGAATCTGGGCCGGCACCCACGCGCTTCCGACGACATCGACGGCACCATCGTGGAAGAGCGCATTTACCACGACGCCGGCGCCACCACGTCCCGAGGCCTGCGCCGCCACGAATTGCTGCAGCTCATCCGCAAGGCCGGCCGCACGCCGGTGGAACGCGATACCCTCTATCGCCCGGTGGAGCGCAGCGAGGCCACGTTTACGGTGCTGGTGTAAGCCCTCTCGCGCACGGCAAGACAGGCGTACACTAGATCATAGAGAAAGCGATGACCGTCACTCTGAATTTCAAGCCGGAAATTGAAGCGGGACTCTTGGCCCAGGCGAAGACAAACGGAATGACCGTCGAGGAATACCTGCTTTCCGTGGTTGAAGGCGTTGTGCTCCCGGGAACGGGGAACAGACTCTCGCCTGAGCAACGAGCGGCGGCTTTTGAAGCTTGGTCCGCCAATCATCGCGCCACCCCTCCCCTGTCCGACTACGCGGTCAGCCGTGAAGCTATGTATGAAGGCCGCGATCGCTGATGCGTGTCCTTGTTGACACCAATATTCTCCTGCGCAGTGCTCAGCCGACCCACCCACTCTGTCCGCAAGCCACGCGCGCCGTTTCGAAGCTGTTGCGGCAAGAGGATGCCGTCTTCTTCTGCTCCCAGAACATCGCTGAATTTTGGAATGTTGCTACCCGTCCGGTAGCGTTGAACGGGTTGGGCCTCTCGCATGAGGAAGCGCTTCAGGAAGTCGTTGCCATTGAACGCCTGCTGACTCTGCTGCAGGACGTCCCGGCGATTTATCCTGTTTGGAAACGGATCGTCCAGGACCACCGCGTTCAGGGCGTCAAGGTCTATGATGCCCGTTTGGTTGCCGTCATGAGCGTCTACGCGATCGACACCATCCTCACGTTTAACGGCGCCGACTTCAAGCGCTACGGCAATGTCAACGCCATTCACCCCGCATCAATGTCCGACTAGAACATTTGCTCGTAGGCGTGCTCAAGGTTGGTCGCTTTCGCGGGCCTCGATATACTTAACACAGCCAATTCCCGATAGGTAAGCCACAAGGATGAAGGTCATTTACAAGATCACGTATCCGAACGGCAAGATCTATATCGGCAAGGATTTGACCGACTCCGTCAATTACTTTGGTAGTGCAGACCACACTCTCATCGCGAGGGATTTTGCCAGAGAGGAACGTAGGGATTTCACTGTCCGCAAGGAGTTAATCTGGGAGTCCGAAACAGCCACTGACGCCGAAGTTAATCAAGAAGAGGTCGAGTACATCAGGGCTTTCAGGTCCAATCATCCGGGTGTGGGCTACAATCGGTGGCCGAAGTTCGAAGCACACCGGACCGATAGCTGACGGGTTGGTGCTCCGTTTCGCAATTACGGTAAGGTATCCGGCAATTCATGGGCCTACCGTTGAGCAAATCGCTTTCGGCACTGTCCCAGTTGGGGGCGCGCCCTATTCCGTCACGATCGGGAACAGCTCCACGGCTGGTGGCGCGCTTTCCCTTTCGCCGCCGGCTTCCAGATCCAGGTACCGGGTATCCAGCAGGCGGCCGGTCTCAATGTTGCCCATGGCCGAAAGAATGTTCTCTTTCAGGTGCGGGTATTCCTGCTCCAGCGAGGCAAACAGGCCGCGCAGCGAGCGCCGCACCGTGCCGGTACGTTGGGAGCAGGCGCAGGGGACGATGGGCACGCCGCGCAATTCGGCGTAGGCGCGGGTGATTTCCTCGGTGACGAAGACCAGCGGACGGATCAGGCGATATTCATGGGCGCGGGAGAACGTGACCGGCGGCAGCGCGCTCAGCTTGCCGGTGAACATGGTGTTGCGCAGCAGCGCTTCGCAGAAGTCGTCGGCGGTATGGCCGAAGGCGATCACGTTGGCGCCCAGGTTGTGAGCGATTTCGTAGACCGCGCGGCGGCGGTAACGGCTGCAAAGATCGCAGCCGTGCTCCGGTTGGTCTTCCAGCAGCTTGAGCGAAGGTGCGTCGCGGAAATACGTCCAGGGAACGCAGCGCTGGCGCAGATACTCGCCGAGCGGCGCGATGGGCCGCAGGAACTTGCCCTGCTCCACGGTGAAGGCGCAGACGGAAAACTCGATGGGCGCGCGCTTTTCGAGCAGCAGCAGGGCTTCGAGCAGGGTTGCCGAATCCTTGCCGCCGGAAAGCGCTACGGCCACACGGTCGCCGTGGCGAATCATTTTGAAGCGTCGAATGGCCTCGCCGACTTTGCGGAGCAGAGTTTTTTCCAGATCCACTACTAGCGATTATAGCTTTGGAGCTTCTTCCTCCTGCCCGAATTTCACCACCAGGGAGATGCGGCGGTTGGCGGGATCGTCGGGCGCGTTGGGCCGCAGCAGGTGCTGATCGGCAAAGCCGCGCACTTCCACAATCTGCTCGGGCCGCACGCCGTGAGTGTGCAGGATACGGCGGGCGATGTTGGCGCGCTCGACGGAGAGCTCCCAGTTGCCGTAGGCGGAATTCGGGCTCCGGTCGCGAAAGGGGCGGGCGTCGGTATGGCCTTCAATCACCAGGCGGTTGGGCAGTTGCGCCATCTCCGCCGCCAGCCCTGCCAACAGCCTTTCCCCCGCCGGGGTGGGTTGGGTACTCCCGCTGGGAAAGAACAACCCCTGTTCGGTTTCCACCAGATCGATGCGCAGCCCCTCGCCGGTCACGCTGAGTTGCACGTTGCGCCGCAGGCGGGCGAAATCCGGCATGCGCTCGAGGGCGGCTTCAATCTGCTGCCGCACCTCGCCCAATGTGCGTTTTTCGACTTTGAGGCCTTCCCCGGAGTGGGCCGGCCCGGCGCCCAGTTTGCGGGTATAGCCGCGCGGATCGAGGAAGTAACCGCTGACCGATCGCTTGACGCGATCGGTGGCGTTCATCATCCACAACACGATGAACAGCGCCATGAGCGCGGTCACGAAATCGGCGTAGGCCACCTTCCAGGCACCACCGCGGTGGTTCGCCGCAGGGCGGCGCGGAGTGGCTGCAGGGGCCCACGCTTCGGCTTCAGACGTTTCCTGAGGAACCGTAGGACGCGGCATCGAAAGCTCCTTGGGGCAACGGAACTACCGGGATCCGCGCGTCGCGGCGAATGGTGCCCTCCAGCTCCAGAAACGAGGGGCGCAGCTCCACGGGAATCGAGCGCCGCGCGTACTCCACCGCCAGAATCGGCGAGGCGCCGCGCGCGAACGCCACTATCCCCGTGCGCAGCACCTCGAGGAACTGGGTATGCTGCTCGGCCAGGTGGCCCAGGCGCGCGGCCAGCGGTCCGGCGACTCCGTAACAAAGCAGAATGCCGAGAAAGGTGCCCACCAGCGCGGCGGCCACCTTCTGGCCGACCGTCTCCGGTGCGGCGCCGATGGCTTGCATGGTGATCACCACGCCCAGCACCGCGGCCACAATCCCCAACCCCGGAAGCGCATCGGCCACCGCGCCGAGCGCCGCCACCGGTTCTTGCCGGCCGCGCCGTTGCACATCGATATCGAGGTCCATCAGATGATCCAGTTCGCGCGCCGTGGTGGCGCCGATCACCAACATGCGCAGCGAATCGCAAACGAATTGGCGGGTTTCGGGATCGCTCATCAGGTCCGGATCGCGGGAGAAGATCTCGCTGTTTTCGGGCTGTTCCACGTGTGGTTCGATCGCGCTGGCGCCGGCGCGCTGCACCAGCCCGAAGACTTCGTACAACATGCGCAGGTAGCGCAAGTACAGTCCGGGCTGGAAGCCGGGCGGGTGAAAGATCGACGCCATACCCCGGCCCATTTTGCGGATCACGCCGGGCGGATTGGCGACCAGCGTGATGCCCACCGCGGCGCCGCCCACGATCAGCAATTCCGCCGGCTGCAATAGGATATACAGGTTGCCGCGCTCCAGGAGGAATCCTCCCAGAACCGCGGCGAGAACCAGGACGACCCCAAGGATTGCGTACATATTAAGTTCAGAGGAGTAGCCGGACAAAGGGACCGCGTTCCCGGTTCCCGCACAGGCACCCATCGACCGGAAGGTGCCGTCCCGATTGCCCCGATGACGCTCTCAGTGTCTTATCGGACAGCCTGGAAAAATCTTGAGCCCTGGGTTACGGCCATTTGCGAATGCGAGCCGTCTTGAAATACCACGACATAGACGTCGCCGAAGCGGGTCAAACGGTTTTGCCAGGCCGCCAGCTCCGGCCGCGCGGCGAACCACTTGCGCCACCAGCGCGCATTTCCGGCCCCGCCGTATATGGCGAAGCGATGCGCCGCCGCCAGCGGGCCGGCCAGCAACCCGGCGGCGTAGTCTTCCGCCTGAGGCGAGCTTTCGAATGGAAACAGAACGATGGGGCCGCGCAGCGGATAGATGGGCAGATGAGCATACAGGAAGCCGGGCAAAGGATAATCCGGCCGCCACACCGGCCAGCGCGCTTCGATGAAGGGGCTGGGACAGACAACCGGCGTGAAGGCGGCATCGGAGGGGCGATTCAGCATCCGCACGGCGCCGCGCCAATCGGATTTTTCATGCGGCGGCCACGCGATGGTCCATTGTCCCAATACCAGAATGGCGCCGATCCCGAGCAGAGCGGCGGCCGGCCGCCAGCTTGTTTCGGGCAGAAAACGCGCCGCCACCCAGGTGGCCGAGAGCGCCACGCCTGGCAGGAACAACGACAGATAACGATTCAGGAAGAGACTGTTGCCGGTGGCCAGCGAAAAGCCATAAAGCGCCAGCGGATGCGCCAGCCACCAGGCAAAGATCAAGAGCGTGTCGGCCCGAGCGATGGCCGGCGCCGGTTGCGAAGGACGGTGGAATAAGTCTTTGGCCTGTGACAGTTTTTGCCAGACGGTCCTCCACAACCAGGCGGCTACGCCCACGATCAGCACCAGGTTCCAGCGCGCCAGATGCAGCGCGTCGCGCCAGGTGGGCGGCTTGACGATGACGTGCGCGGCAGCCTGCCCGGACAGCGCCAGAGCCAGGCGCGCCACCGGCAGCAGCACCACCGCCAACATGGCGAAGACCAGCAGGACCTTCGGCCAGAACTGGCGCGAGTCGCTCGCCACGCGAGCCGCGGCGTAGACCAGGAAAACGCCGTAAAACGGCCAATACACCAGGTGCACGCGCCACAGCAGGCCGGCCGCGAGGACAAACAGCAGGCCGTCGCGCAGCACGCCGCGATCGAGGAAACGCACCAGAAACCAGACCGCGGCGGCGGAGACCGCGATTCCCAGGGCGTAGGGGCGGGCGTCGGCGGCGTGGTAGTCGATGCCGCGCATGGCGAGACAGGCGAACACGGCAAACCAGCCGGCCCGCGGATGAATCAAGCGGGCCGCCAGGGCCGCCAGAATCCAGAGCGCCAGCGCCATGGCCAGCACCGAGGGAAGGCGATAGGAGATTTCCGAGAACCCGAGCCAGCGCTCGGCCGCGCGCGGCAGCCAGTAGTAGAGAGACGCCGGCACCTGCGGCGCCACCGCCAGCGACGGGTCGGCGGGATGGTGGACGACAAAAGCGGTGACCATCTCGTCCACCCAGAAGCTCGAGCCCAGCGGCATGAGCCAGAGGCGCGCGATGGCGAGGAGCAGCACGGCCCAGAGCAGGGCGCCGATTGCGCCACCAGAGCGCGAAAGACGGACAGGCCAGGAGGCCTGTCCTACTGGCGTCATCGCTCGATCTCGAAAGGAAGGACGTCGGGCTTGCCGATGTGACGGGCCTTTTCCGGGAATTCGAAAATCGCGGCGCGGCCGAGGCCCCACTTGGCCAGGCGGAACTGGAGCGAGGTGCGCAGCACGCCCAACCCGTAGATGGCGCTGCGGCGGAAATTGATGGAGGAGGCTTCCGGGAAATAACGGGTGGGACAGGAGATCTCGCCTATCCGCGCGCCCATCAGCACGGCCTGCGCCACTACCTGGTTATCGAATACGAAATCGTCGGAATTGCGCTCCAGCGGCATGGCCTCCAGCAACTGCCGGCTGTAGGCCCGAAAGCCGGTGTGATACTCGGAGAGCTTGGCGCCCATGAGCAGGTTCTGCACCAGCGTCAGGAAACGATTGGAGATGTACTTATAGACCGGCATGCCGCCGCGTAGAGCGCCTCCGCCCAGGATTCGGGAACCCAGCGCCAGATCGTAGACGCCGTAGGCAATCATGGTGGCGATGGGCGTGACCAGCAGCGGATTGTACTGGTAATCGGGGTGGAGCATCACTACCACGTCGGCGCCGCGCTCGAGCGCCTTGGCATAGCAGGTTTTCTGATTGCCGCCGTAGCCGCGATTCTGCGGATGCACGTCCACGGTCAGGCCCAGGCGCCGCGCCACTTCGGCCGTATCGTCGCGCGAGTGATCGTCCACCAGGATGCTCTCATCCACGATTTCGGGCAGCTCGCGGACGGTGGTTTCGAGGGTCTTAGCCGCGTTGTAAGCCGGCAGAACGACGACGATGCGCTTTCCGTTAATCAAATCGAAACCTCAGTTTTGCGGTTCTCTGCTTCGAGTGTAACGCGTAAGCCTTCAGCGGTCAGCCTTCGGCTACCGGGCGAAACCCGGCGCGGCCCGCTTGCCCGGAACGCAGGCGAGGGCAGGGGAATCGCCAGGCATGGGCGTCAAAATGCGCGTCGCTCTCGCGGGACCAAGGTGCATTCCCCCCAAACGGCGTCCGCTTTCCGGACCGTCAGCGCTTCTCCGACATGGCGACGATAGGCCCCTGTGAACTACGCACAAGGGCGACGGGCCGGGTCGGCCTAGGGCAAAGCATTTAGTTTCAATTGCTTACATAGATCATCGAACACAAAGGACGTTATGTTGCGGTATTTTCGGAAGTGCTCATTCGACGGTCGGTCTCGCTCAACGCATCGCTGATCGTCTTGCTCGTCAACAAAGTGTCGATCATGCACCAGACTTTATTTGCCTGTTTGATCCTGGGGCCGGTAAGGACGGGGGTTGCCGGTCGAATAGGCGGCCCAAGCTGGAGGCAATAGCTCGGGGCCCAAATCTCCTTAGCGGCTTCCGGAAACACGGTCTGAGGGTCCGTGATAATGTCGTAACCCTCTACATGGTGAATACTTTGAAGAGATCCGCCATACCGAAAAGCGATGTAGTTCGGGGGCGGGCTTGGCCGCCTCTTTCCTACCTCGTAAAAGTATCGCTTTCTCTTCTCAACGATGTCGATCCAACTGATGCCCCAACCATTCAGATTGCTCGCCCGTCCAGGCGCCCGACTCCCGCGCAGTCCGCCGCTCTATCCGGTCGCCAATTTTGAAAACTTCCTGCAATCCATTGACTTTGAGAGTGTCAGGCCAGATCGCAAGCCTCCGCCAAGAGCCGGTTTTCTTTGGCTGCCCGCTATCTTGCATATTGAGGACGGAAACCGCACGCAGTCCGCCGCGGCGATGAGCGCAAACGGGAACTGAGTACATCGTTCCATAAGTTCGCTATCGTATTTCCGGACGACCGCTCCCTGGCGGTCGCGG
>JBKQIF010000111.1:0-11361 GCA_052148435.1 Bryobacteraceae bacterium | reverse complement strand
TTGACTGCCTGCTGCACTGCAGGATCGGTCCAGTAGTAGCGGATGCGGTCGCTATAGCTGTGAACACGTAGACGGTGCTGTTCCTGCAAGGTTCCTCCATAGTGCTTCTGCCACTGGTCTGGTTGCTGAAGCATTACACGTTCGATGACTGCACGCAGTTTCGATTGCTGGGCGGGCGGGAGGCATTCCTCCTCAATCGTTGCGAGAGCAAAGAGCGCCTGGCGCATGGCGAAGGTGAGCGCGGGTCCAACCTTCAGGATGGCGAAGCCGTCGCGGACCAACTCCGCCAGCGCGTGCGGCCTCTGGTAATCGGTGGAGTGGGCTTCGAATACAAATCTCGGATGGTCGCGCAAGACTTCGCATAGGGATTCCGCGTGCGAAGGATCGTAGTCGGTTACGCTTTCGTGGCTGAACTCGACGCCGGGCTGGACGACGAGCGCGATCACTCTGTCCCATGCGGCGTGAAGGCCGGCTGCGGCGAAGGCGTGACGATGCGTCAGGATCGCCTGCTCGGCACCTTCGCGGCTGGTGATGGCGATGGCTGTCTCTTTTTCAGCACCGCCGGGAGTGGGTACCTCCGTCCCGATCACATAGACGGGATGGTGTTCCTCGGAGGAGGATTCCGCGGTGCTGCAGAGAAGGACGGCACGTTTTGCAATCGTCTCCTCCGGAAGAGGATTCGGATCACCGGCACACGACATGCTCGTGTCGAGATGGATTTTGTGAAAGCCCTCACGGACGAAAAGCCGGATCATATCCACGGCATGACTCATCGCCTCTTTGGCATCGTGTTCGCGCCATGGGTAAGGGCCGAGATGGTCGCCACCGAGGAGGATGCGGTCTCGCGGAAACCCGACTTGCGCGGCAATCTTCCACACGCGTTCGCGAAAGTCTGCGGGCGTCATACCTGAGTAACCGCCGAATTGATTGACCTGATTGCAGGTAGCTTCGATCAGCAGCGGGCCGTTGCCGATGGGCGCGTGGCGCATCGCGGCTTCAATCACCCAGGGATGCGCGGAACACACCGAGTAGATTCCACGGTGTTCGTGGCGACCGCGCGCTGCAGCAAGTTCCTGTAAGGGGACAGACATAGGCCCGGAAGAACCGGTCCGGAAGATCAGGTCCGGAAGATCGCCCATTATAGACTGTCACCCAGACGCGGAAGGCAAACACGACCAAGCCTTCCGGCCGAATGCCCACCGTTGTCGAGTGCGCTCCCTGGTGTTGAGCAGTCACGGGTTCCCCGCGATCCGGGCTTGTGATACTGGCCTCGCCGGACTGCCCCGCGACTGCTCCCGTTGAGGCCCGGCTACGTCCCGCTGCCCGTCAGCGTGATTTTTTGAACGCTGGTGAGGGCCGAGTCTTTGATCGACAAAGTTCCCGTCCGTGTGCCCGTTGCAGTCGGCGTAAAGGTCACGTTGATGGTGCAATTTTTGCCAACCGTAAGTTTGGCAGGGCAATCATTGGTTTCTGCGAAGTCTCCGCTGATGGTGATGCTGGTGACTTTCAGCGTCGTCGCTCCGGGATTATTCAGAGTCACCATTTGCGAGGCGCTGGTGGTTCCGACTTTTCGAGCTGCGAAGATGAGGCTGTTGGGTGTTAATCCGATGACCGGTTCGTTCAAGAGCACGGTTGCGGAACCTGTGTCACCTGCGGTTGTTCCGTTGGCCGTGGCCAGATCCAAGCCGCCGTCGCCATTGAAATCGGCGGCTACGATTCCAGATGGCAGTGCGCCGGATGTGAGCGTCACGCCGGCGCCGAAGGTTCCATCGCCGTTTCCGGGAAAAATGGTGATAAAGGCGAACGAACTGCCGGCACTCGCGGTGGAAACGGCTATATCGAGATGGCCGTCATTGTTGAAGTCGCCGACGACCACTCCGTTGGCGTTGTTCAACGTATCGTAAGGCACGGCCTTCTGAAATGTTCCGTCACCGTTTCCCAATAGAACCTCGATTCCGCCAAAGGCGCTGTTGGTTGCCACCGCCAGGTCGATGATGCCGTTGCCACGGAAGCTGCCGGCCGCGATTGACAGGGGGGCGCCTCCTCCCGCAGCGGCGTAGTCGACTTTTGGAAGGAACGTGCCCGAGCCGTCCGCCTTGTTGATCAGAATCGAGACGGTGCCGCCGAACTCGTCGGCAACCGCGAGATCGGGCCAGCCATCCCCATTGAAATCGGCGACCGTGACACCGTACGGGCCACTTCCAGTCGGATATGTGGAGAAGGTGGGAAAAGCACCCGTTCCATTGCCGAGCAGGACAGATACAGTGCTTTGTGTTCCGTTGGTGGCGACGATATCGAGGTTGCCATCCTTGTTGAAATCGCCCACCGCGATGCCATACCCGTAGCCATTGATGGGATATGTCGTATAACTGGGGAAGGTCCCCGTGCCCGAGTTGAGTAGGATGGAGATGCTGCCGTTGCCACCGAAATTCATCACGGCGATATCCGCTTTGTGATCGTTGTTGAAGTCGCCTGCCGCGACGGCATCCGGAGCGACTGGCAGCGCATAGTTTACGGCTGCATCGAATGTCCCATTGCCTTTGTTTTTCAGTATGGAAAGCTCATAAGGAACGTCGGCGTAGGTGATCGGAACAATCAGGTCCGGCTTGCCGTTTCCGGTGAGGTCTGCTGCCGCAAGTCCACTGTAGGCTCCGGTAACGGTTTCATTGCCTACCTTGTAATCGGTGCGGGCGGCGAACAGGTCTTTTCCGTTACTCAGCAGTACTGAGATGGTAGCCATCGTCACTCCGAAGGGGCTGCCGTTGTCCGCAGTTACTATGTCTAACTTGCCATCGCCGTTGAAGTCGGCGGCGGCTATGCCACTCGGACCATAGTTGGTGCCGAACACGACCGCGGCTTTTAGTGTTCCTGTGCCAGTGCCGGGTAAGACGGAAACCATGTCATAGGTTCCAGAGTTCGTGACCGCAACGTCGAGTTTTCCGTCGCCGTTGAAGTCGCCGAGCGCAACAATATCCACGCCCGCAGGAACGTTATATGCCTTCGCGGGCTTGAAGGTTCCGTCGCCGTTCGAGAGCAGGATCGCAACTTTGCCGTCAGCCTGGCAACCGGCAACAATATCGAGCCTGCCGTCATTACGCAGGTCTCCCGCGGCGAGGCTGATGCAACTCTCGGCGATCGCGGTGGAGTTGTCCATGTGAGGCTGAAAGGTTCCGTCGCCATTGCCGAGCAGGACAGAGATGGTTTCGCTGCTTGCGTTGGCTGTCGCCAGGTCCAGTTTGCCGTCGCCATTAAAGTCGGCCGCGATCACCATCAACGGGTCCGCTGCGGTGGCATAGGGGACCAGAGCCTTGAAGGTTCCGTCGCCGTTGCCGAGCATGACGTCAACGCCGCCGTCGTTGTCGGAGACGGCGACATCGAGTTTGCCATCGCCGTTGAAATCACCGACTGCAATGCTGCCGCCCTGCACGCCCGCGGTGGTCGGCTTGAATGGCTTGAAGGTACCGTCGCCGTTTCCTAAGAGCACGGCGACATGGGCATCATTAAAGCCGTAGACGACGACAATGTCGAGTTTGCCATCGTTGTTAAAATCGCCCACGGCAATACCGCTGGGCGCTGAACCCACGGGATAATCGACGTGAGGTGCGAAGGTTCCGTCTCCTTTTCCGAGCAATACAGAGACAGTGTTCGCGGTGTCGTTATTGCCAGTGACCACGTCCATGAGGCCGTTGCCTCTGAAGTCGCCGACGGCCACTACTGCCGGGCCTGTGCCGGTGACGAAATCGGCGCGGTTGAACATGAAGGTCTGCGCGGACGCCGGCGGAGTTGCGACGATGGCCAGCACAGCAAGGACAATCGTCGTCAGGACAATCATTGTCAGCGCTGCGTTTGCCCGAAGAACTCTGGTTGCGGATAAATGGTGTGCGAAGTTGGCCACGATCGTGCTCCTGTTATTAGTCGATTTGTTATGAGTACCGGCCCGCTCCACGAGTTGATTACGGTCCGACCGTGGCCTCGTAGCCGTACACGGTGTCGGAGTTGTCGACATATTCGCCAATGATTACGCCGTTGTTGCTGATGCCAAAAGGTTGGGTTACGGCTGGCGGACCGAAAGGCACATCGGCGTTGGTGAATTGTCCGTTCTGGTAGACGAAGCTATGCTCCCAGGCGTACGACACCCCGTTGACAGTCGTTGGGTCGCCGTAAGCGCCGACGATCACGCCGCTGTCGTTGATGCCGCCGAGATAGTTCTGCGAGTAACCCCCGGGGTAATCGATGGTCGTGAAGGTGCCATTCTGAAGTAGGAATCCGTGACCGTTGCCGTCGCTGTCGTAGTACGTGCCGACGATCTCGCCATTTTTGTTAATTCCATATGCATCTGTGCCGATCGCGCCCGGCACGTCGATGCTCGTGAAGACGCCTTTGGAAAGGAGAAACCCGTGCCCGGTACCGCCGCTATATTGGTACCCGACGATGTCTCCCGGCTTATTGATTGCGTTCGCCGATGTGAGAGTTGCGCCCGGGTAATCGATGGTGGTGTAGGTCTTGCCCTCCAGTTTGAACCCCTGCTCGTCAGAAAAGGATGCCCCGTACTGGCCAACGATTGTGCCGGAGTCGTTCATCCCATTTGGTTCGGTATAGGCCGCACCTGGATAATCGATTTCCGTAAATTTCGTGCCCTTGAGGAGAAAACCGTGATTGGTCACCAAGTTACCGACCATGTTCGGTCCATATCCGCCGACGATCTCGCCTTTGACGTTCGCGGCAGAGCCGCCACTGTCCATCTGTCCGGGAAAGTCAATCATCCCGAAGGTGAAACTTATGTCAGGTGAGCCGGGGGACTGCGCCTGACGATTTGCCGGAGTCGTCGGCTGGGCTTTCATCGTGAGGGTCAGAGATCCGAAGCGTGAGTGCACGGGGCCACCTGGCGACGGCTGAACCTGAGCAAGCGCTGCTCCGCAAGCCAGAAAAAAGCCGAGAATCGTTACGAGCAGAGTTCTCAATGTGGATTTCATATGGTCCTCCCGAACCAGAATTTCTTCGATTACGCGCGAGTTTTCTCCCTGCCCCCGATGAACTTCAGAACGGAACGAAGATCATCTGGTACGGTCCCCAAACGTGGGTGCTGATGAAATTGGTGATTGCGCCTGTGGTCGGATTGATCTTGTAGACGATGTCCGAGGTGGTGTCGTAATCCTGGCAAGAGTAGTAAGTGCAGGAATACGGAGGTTGTCCGCCGTAACGGGCTGCCACGTTGTGCCACTCGGGCAGGTACAGGTTCCCGGTGCTGTCGACCGCCAGGAATCCCACTTCCGCGGGCTGGACCGTGCCGGTGGCAATCAGGTTTAAAGGTCCGGTGCGCGGGCTTGGCTCGGCCAGGACCTGGCCGTTGAACAGACTGCTCACGGTGAGGATGTTGGTCGGGCCGAACGCCAAGCCGAGAGGTTGAATTCCCTGGTTCAGGAATTCCGAGGAATAATCGTAGGCAAGAGCGCGAGTGCCAGGGTTGTAGCACTGCACACCCTGGGGTGCGTACCATGAGGCGATGCAGATGTTGTCCAAAGCATCCCACGCCATCTGACCGCCTTGCTCAATCGTGGTTATGATCGGCGGTCCGGCGGGCATTGGCGTTTCCTTCTTGAGTTCTTTGGCCGTGTACTCGAAAATCTCGACGACATAGCCGTCCTCGCCATAGTTGGTGGCCAGATAGAGGTTGCCGCTCGGATCGAACAGCAGAGCTTGCAGCGGGTTAGTACTAACCTGGGCCGACATGTTGAAACTGTTCCAGTAGCTGCCGTTCGGGCCGAACGAAGCACCGGACTTGGTATACCGCAGGATGGTGGACGTAAAGGTAGAGACGAAGACATCTCCTGTAATTGGACTTACTGCGAAGCCCACGGTGTAATAGGGACCGGTGGAGGCAAACGTCTTGATCCAATTGCCATTGCTGTCGAACTTCTCGATGGAATGGCTCTCGGCGCTTCCCACAAGCTCATTGGTTACTGCGTAAGCCGGCAGCGCGAGAAGCGTGATAGTCAGGAACAGGGTTGCGGTTAAAGTCTTGCCGAATGTCGATCCCGTGTTGTGGTTCGCCGTCTTCATTTGGTTCTCCTTATCGTTTAGCTCTGATGTGGCCCTGTTTCAGTTTCGGCGCGATCGGCCCACAGCTGATTGATCAGCCACCAGCTTTTCATTGGGAAGTACCGTCCACCGGTTGGTCTCCCGGCGCAATTGAACCTTGTTCGATCCGAACTCTTGCCTCCTCCGCTGCGAGTGGCTCGATCGTTATCGACGCGTGAGCTTGAACACCACGCCGCAGCCGATTCCGGTTTGGCATAACGGATCGGAGTCGGCGCCGCCGTATCCAGCAGTGCCATAAAGGTCGCCTGCCTTGCCCAGCATCAAGCCCGCAGATGGGTTCTCACCGTCCGCACCCCCCGTAAAGCTGTAGAGCACGGTTTCCACGCCGGTAGTGTCCACCTTGAAGACAACGCCGCAGAAAGAAGAGCAGGGGGGTGGGGCAAGGCCGCCGAAAAAAGTGGTGCCGTAGAGATTGCCCTTCCCGTCCCGGATCACGCCGGCTTCGGGGTATCCGCCATCCGTGCCACCGGTGAAGCTGTAGAGGACAGTCTCGTTGCCCGCGGGATCGACTTTGAACACGGTTCCCGAGCCGGAAGACCCTCCTGCCGAGGTGGTGCCGTAAAGATTGCCAGCCTCGTCGCGGATTAGCCCGGCGAAGGGGTTCGCTCCGTCTGCGCCGCCGGCAAAACTGTAGAGCACGGTCTCCGCGCCGGTCGGGTCCAGTTTGAACACCACTCCGCTGTTGGAAGGTCCGCCGCCATTAGTGGTGCCATAGAGGTTGCCCGCGTGACGGATCACACCTGCATAGGGAGTATTGCCGTCCACACAGTTCGCAGCGGAGCAGAAGCTATGGAGCACCGTCATCTGGCCGGTGTTGTCCAGTTTGAAGACTGTTCCGGCAGGGAGAATGCCACCGCCGCCGCTCGATGTTGTCCCGTAGAGGTTGCCCTTCGCGTCCCGAATCGGGCCTGCCAAAGGTATTCCTCCGTCGGTCCCTCCAGTGAAGGTGTAGAGCAGGGTCTGGCTTCCAGCCCCGTCCAGCGAGAAGACCACTCCGCACCCGGGAACACCGAAGCTGCTGCAGCCAGTGTCATTGCCGCCGCTGTTCGTGGTGCCATAGAGGTTGCCCTCCTTGTCCCCGATCAGGCCTGCGGGAACTGCCCCGTCCGCCCCGCCGGTAAACGTGTAGAGGACGGTATAAGTCGGCGGTTTCGTCGGTTCCCGTTCCTGGACAATCGGTCCCGATGTGGCGGGTCGGCTTTGCAGTGGGCTGGCCTTCCCGAGAGTTGCCCCGTGGCCGCCGGGGATAGACTGCCCGTAGGCGCCAGTGAACAAACAGAGTACGAAAAGCACGAGGACGGCTAGCTGCGTCTTCAAGTTTTTCACGATGTCCTCCGACCTTCTTTGAGGATTGTTAGCTGGCATCAATCTCCCGGCTATCGGTATCGACGGCGACGGCTATTGGCCGTCAAAACAGACGTTGCCTGACAGGTAACCCTGGAATCCTTGCCCGTTGTCGACAATGGATCCCGAAATGAAGAAGGTGTTAGTTCCCGGATTCGCGAACACACCAGTTCCAGAACTGGGGCGTTCCATCTCGGTGAACGCCAAGTGGGCTGCGTCCAGAACGCCGAGATCATTCGTCACCAGTGTGCCGTCCCTCGCCACGATGGTGAGCTGTCCGGAGTAGGAAAGGTTCGCCGCTGGTTCGACCCCGGGCATGCCGGCCGACGGAGCCGCGTCCAGGGCGACGAAACTCGTGTTTCCATTGAGCAGGTCCGAACCGGTGATGGTGCCAACGGTGCAGAGCCCTATAGGACTTGTGCAGTTCTGGGTGGTGAACACGCTGTTAATCGTGCCCCATACGGGCAGGCAGCGGTTGTGAGCTGAGACCTTGAAGGTTGAGCCCTGCTGTTTCATGGGTAATACGACAGCGATCAGTCCAAAGCCCAGGATTACTAGCGAGACGAGCTTACTAATGTGTTTCATTTGTATTCCTCCTCTTTTTAAGTTTCTGAATCGAATCTTTCCCATCTCGACCCCGTGAACTATGAGGAAGTACCATCCGCCGGAGGGTCTTCCTGCGCGATCGAACCCTTCTGGAGACGAAGTCTGGCCTGTTCCGCATGTGCGGGGGCGAGCCTCTGTCCACAAAGTGGGCAGTTTTCGAAGGCCGCCGGCGCGCCGCCCACCAACAGGGTCATGCCTTGCCGCTCGACTGTCACCTCAGTCCGGACGGTGCGGCTGGTGCCGCGACCGGACGCGTCAGAACGGAAGAAGCTTGCCCGCTTGGACAGCCATTGGTAGAGTCGATTCACGCGGCCTCGTCGTACTGGCCGCGCATGTTGTGGCAGTCGCCCAATAAAGGCCAGTGACGCCTTCTGACAGGCTCTGACAAGTTCTGAATCGCCGCTAAGTCAATGAAATCAGAAGAGATTTTCCAATTCGGGGAGTTTCAGGTCGATGCCCTGGCTCGTACCCTGCGGCGCGAAGAAGAGATTGTCACACTGAACCGCAGAGCTTTTGACGTCCTTTTATATCTGGTGCAGAACCCGGGAAAGATTCTCACTCGAGACGAACTGTTAAAAAACGCCTGGCCGGACACCTTCGTGGACGAGAACAGCCTGGCGCAAAGCGTCTCCGCGCTGCGCCGCGCACTGGAGGAGAAGCCCGGCGACAACAACTACATCGTCACCCTGCCAGGGCGGGGCTATCAGTTTGTTTCGCCGGTCAAAGTTGTTGCGCCACAGAGTCTGACGGTCGTCTCCGACGGGTCGGCGGCGGCCAGCAATTCCTCCGGCAGCATACTTCTGCAGCGGCAAACCATTCGGACCAGCGTTATTACCGAAGAGAAGGAACCGCCACGTTTACGAGTTCCCCGAAATTGGGCGGTGGTGGGACTGTTTGTTTTAGGCGTGGCCGCGGCCGCGGTGGTCGGCTATGTGTCATGGCGCGCTTTTCGTCGCGCTGCCGAATCCCAACCGGGCCGGGTCATGCTGGCCGTCCTGCCTTTCGTGAACCTCACCGGCGACACCAGCCAGGAGTACGTCAGTGACGGCCTTACCGAAGAGATGATTGCCCAACTCGGCGAACTAAACCAACCCGGACTCGGAATTATCGCTCGCACTTCGGCGATGTCGTATAAGGGCACCACCAAGCCGGTAGTCGAGATCGGCAAAGAACTCGGCGTCGATTACGTTCTCGAGGGTAGCGTCCGGCGTTGGGGAGACCGGGTCCGCATCAGCGCGCAGCTCGTCAAGACGCGGGACCAGACCCATGTCTGGGCCGAGAACTATGAGAGCGACCGGCAGGACATCCTGAGGCTGCAGAGCGAAGTCGCGCAAGCCATCGTCGAACAAATCAACCTTGCTCTCACGCCGCAACAGAAGGCGCGCGCCCAGACCGCTCCGCGCGTCGACCCGCGAGTTTACGAACTCTACCTGCTGGGCCGATTCCAGTGGAACAAGCGGACCGAAGCGGGACTCAACCAAGCCATCGAATACTTCCAACAAGCCGTAAATTCCGATCCCAAGTATGCTCCGGCTTACGCGGGATTGGCCCAGACCTATGTGCTGCTTCCTTATTACAGCGGAACCTCGGCGAACGAGGCCTCCGCGAAAGCAAAGTCGGTGGCCGAGCAGGCTTTGCGGCTGGATGACACGCTGGTCGAGGCCCATGCCACTCTGGGCTTCGTCGAGGTCAGTCTCTTCCATTGGCCGGCCGCTGGGCTGGAATACCAGCGCGCTTTGCAGTTGAACCCCAACTACGCCACCGCCCGACAGTGGTATTCCTTTTATCTATGGCTGACCAAAGGGCATGACGAAGCTCTGGCAGAATTGGACCATGCCCGGCAATTGGATCCTCTATCCCTGATCATCAACACCGACCAGGGGAGACTTCTTTGTGCCGCCCATCAAACCGATCGTGCGATCGAGTTGCTGCAAAAAGCGATCAACCTGGATCCAAACTTCGCCGATGCTCACCGGGCTTTGGCGATGGCCTATATCCAGAAAGGTGAGTATTCTCAGGCCCTGGACGAGGCGCAACGGGGAGTTGCGCTCGATCCGAACGATTACGAGAAAGCTACGCTCGGCTATGTCTATGCCGTGACCGGCAGCCCGGAATCGGCTCGTGAATTGCTCGCCGAACTCACTAACCACGCCCGCGGACGGGTTTCTTCCGTCTATCTGTCGTTCATCTACGTTGGCCTCGGCGAAAAGGAACAAGCGTTGACCCTCCTGGAAGCGGCCTTTCGCGACCGTTCCAGTTTGGTGTCTCTCATGCCGTTCGAAGTGATCTTCGACCCCCTTCGCTCTGATCCTCGATTCATCGATCTCTCTCGCCGCTTATTGGAAACCAAAGTAGGGTGATATTGGCGCCATCATCACCAAGTCGCGGGAATTGGGCTATATGGGCACCGAAGTCGATGCGCGACTCGCTCTCGCCGAAATAGAAATGAACACGAGACAAACGACGACGGGACACACCCTCTTGGCTGCGATCGAGGCGGACGCCACCGCCAAAGGCTACAACCTCATCGTGAATTACAATACATCCTTTGACCCTTGAGTCGCAGTCTTAGACACAGGAGGATGATGCGGACGACGGAACCGGGCGCATTGCTCGTTAGGTTCGAGCCTGCCAGCGGGATCGGTTGCTGCGACAGTCAGCCGACTTTGATCTCAACTCTTATGCGCTCAAGGTACTATCGGATGTTCGCCGTGGCGGCGACGCTTTTCCTGCTGGCAGGGGTAGGCAGTGGTCAAACCATAACGCGGATCACTCTTGATCAGGCCATTGATCTGGCTCTCGCGCATAACCATTCTCTTAAAGCTACTCGAACTCTGATTCTTCAGAATCAAGCTCAGGAGATCACTGCGAACCTGCGCCCCAATCCGACTCTGGGAGTGGATTCGCAGTTCATTCCACTTTTCAGTCCGCAGGACTTTTCCGTGGACAACCTGAACGTAACCCAACAGTTCGATATTGGGATCAGTTACCTTTTCGAACGCGGGCGCAAGCGGCAGCGGCGTCTCCAGGCTGCACGTGATACCACCGCCGTTACGCGTGCCCAGGTGGCAGATGCCGAGCGCACACTGGCGTTCAATGTGGGCCAACAGTTCGTCAGCGTGTTGCTGGCGGAATCGACGCTCCAGTTTGCTCTCGACGATCTGAAAGGGTTTCAGCAGACGGTCGATATCAGCGAGGCGCAACTCAAAGCGGGATATATAGGCGAAGGCGATTATCTGAAGATCAAGCTGCAGCTTCTGCAGTTTCAGACGGACGTCTCGTCCGCCCGCCTGGCGAAAGTGCAGGCGCTGG
>JBKQIF010000110.1:0-21486 GCA_052148435.1 Bryobacteraceae bacterium | reverse complement strand
TAGGTGGTTATTTACTTGACTCAGGTTAACACAACCTGTAGTATTGCAGGCTATGGAGGAATACCCGCGGAACCTGAGCGAGTTTGAGGCTTGGTTTGCGACCGAGCAGGCGTGCCGGGAATACTTGTTCCGCCTGCGGTGGCCGGAGGGTTTCCGATGCCCGCGTTGTGATGGCGATCAATACTGGCCGGTGCGCTCGATCCTGCTGGAGTGCCGCAAATGCGGACACCAAACCTCGGTGACGGCGGGGACGATCTTCCAAGACACACGCAAGCCGCTGGTGGACTGGTTTCGCGCCATGTACTGGGTCACCACGCAGAAGAATGGCGCCAGCGCCGTGGGGCTGCAAAAGGTCCTCGGGCTGGGGAGCTACAAGACCGCCTGGACTTGGCTTCACAAACTGCGTCGAGCGATGGTCCGGCCTGGCCGCGATCGTCTGTCGGGTCGGGTCGAGGTGGACGAAACGTATTTGGGTGGCTTGGAGGAAGGAAAGCGAGGCCGCCAGACGGAGCGCAAGTCCTTGATTGTGATTGCGGCCCAAGAAGATGGGCCGGGCATCGGACGGATCCGTATGAAGCACATTCCGGATGCGTCCGCGAACAGCCTAATGGGTTTCGTGGACGAGGCGATTGAGCCAGGCAGCACCGTGCATACCGACGCGTGGGTCGGCTACGATCCGCTCGAAAGTCGAGGCTACGCGCATGAAATAACCTTCCTGAAGGGTAAGAAGGAATCCGCGTCGGAACTGATGCCGCGGGTGCACCGTATCGCATCGCTGCTGAAGCGCTGGATTCTGGGAACTCATCAACGAGCGGTGAGCCATGAGCACCTGGAATACTACCTCGACGAATTCACGTTTCGGTTCAACCGGCGGCGGTCCAGCAATCGAGGGAAGCTCTTCTACCGCCTGGCGCAGCAAGCAGTCGCCATCGATCCCGTCCCGTACAAGTCTATGGTCAAATGTGCCGAGGGAGCAGCGGGTCGGACCACAACCGGTAGGGGCTAAAACTGGCAACCTGAGTGAAGTAAATAACCACCTTCTGAGTATTCTGAGTAGCCAGGTGCCGTTTTGGCCGAATCGCCCAGTGATTTTGCGAGCATACACTGAGAAATCTACGGGTTAAGCGATGGACCAAGGCGCGAGCAGCGACCAAGCGGTGGGCGCACGTTCGGCCGAAAACCGATGTCGGGCTGCCGGCAGAACCAAGGAGGAGTGGCGGGCGTTGGGCGCGGTGGGCATCCTCCTATCTGGGAAACGAAATGTTGTCGTCTCAGGAAGACGACGGCACGCGCGAAAACGGTGCCCAAGGTGCCCAAACTCGCCACCTCGTTCACGCGCTAAATGGCACGTGGCGTGCCGTTCCGCGCGCGGTTGCGGGCTGCTCTATTTGTTGTCTTCCGAAGGGACAACAACCAATTTCAATATAAGGATGATGCCCACAGAAGGATGCTGGAGGTGTGATTGGACGGGTGCTGCGATCATCGCGTAATTCTCCCGGACGAAGACTTGCAGCGTCACGCCGTCGAGAACCTTCAGCAGGCCGATGCCCTCCTCTTTGGCCGGGTGATTTACGAAATGATGGAGGCAGCGTGGCGGCCGCCGGCGCCGACGGGAGCGAGGCCCGATTGGATGGAACCCTTCGCCCGGACGATCGACGCGGCAAAGAAGTACGTCGTGTCGAGCACACTGGACCGGGTCGATTGGAACGCCGAGCTCGTGCGCGGGGATCTTGGAAAGGCCGTTCAGCAGCTCAAGCGGGAGCCGGGCAAGGGACTGTTCACAGCTGGCGTGAAGCTCCCGCAGGCGTTGGCGGAGATGGGATTGATCGATGAGTACGAGTTCGTGGCGCATCCCAGGCTAGCGGGCCACGGGCCGACGTTGTTCGCGGGGCTATCGAAGCCCGTCGACTTGAGGCTCATGAGCCGGCTGGAGTTCGGCTCGGGGGCGGTGGCGATGCGGTATGAGCCGAGAAGGTAGCCATTGGGCTTGTTAAGCCCGAGTCGGCCGCGTCAGGGAGCAACATCGGGCCAGGCCTTCCAAATTCTCGACCAACCTGACCATCGCCAGTGCATCCCGGTGACCGCAACCCGATCTGTGCAGGATGCGTGGTCGTCGGGACTCGTTTCCTGGTCTTCAACCTCTGTCCACATACAAGGCAGCAAGCCAGCAAGCCGGTAACAACCGTTCCAAAGGCGATCCTCATGAGTCCCTCTTGGCGACCTGTGATTTCCAGCCGTCCGAATTCTCAAGAATTATACAACGGTCGCCCGCGTTCTTGGGGGAGCGCGTCGCGTCCAACTCGGGCGGGCTGGTTCGAACCACGCAGCTTCACCGAAAGGACACGGAACAATGTCCGTTCGACAACCTCCCCGAGCCGAAAGGCGGACGATGGGGCGAGGGGCTTACCGCCGAGAAGATGAAGGAGTGCCGGTGGCTGAATCCGGTGCTCGTCGGCGAGTTGGAGTTCGTCGAATGGCGGCCAAAACGCCGCTATGGAAGAGTCGGCAGGCGGGCTTTGAGCCACCCTTCGCTCCAGTTCTTCACTTTCGACTGAAACTCGGTCCCGGCAGCTTGGTCGGTCGTGTACGCTTTGTCGCCTGGGCCCTTGTTCTTTCCGTCCGGCTGCTTATCCCCGAGTTTGCGGTAAGCCACGCCGACTGCCAGGAAGAAATCGTCGATCTTGCCTTGAAATGTGGACGCAAACAGTTTCTTCGATGCGTCTGGATTGCCAATCAGTTTGACCAGTTTCTTGACGAGGTCGGTCTCGGTGGCGTACCGTCCGGCGACACTCGCGCCCAACTTTGGAGCGACCAGCTCCGAGAAATAATTAATAGCCCCTTCGTTGAACTGCAACTTAAAATTGTGCTGGGTCGACTCCCCGCCCTTAGCCGAACAAATGTGAACCAGCTCATGAATCTCGTCGAATTTGGCGCCGCCTTCGATTCCCGTGTAACGATCGTCGGATGTGGTGAGGGCCGTGGTCTGGTTTCCTTCGATCTGTTGCTTTGCAGCGTGCTGCCACTCGGCGTCCGACCCCGTTCCTCCAGCCTTGCGCTTCATATCCGCCGCCAGGACGGGAATCAGCGCCTGCTGGTTGGGAACGGTTGAGGCCGCTCCCGCCTCTTGCAACTCCTTGACGTACTTCGAGAGCAACTCAGCGATCTCGACCGGGGTGCCGGGTATCGCCAAGGCTAGCTTTTGCCGCACGTTTTCGGGCACACTCATCGTGGTACTCCTTGTCTGGAGATTTCCGGCAACGGTAAAGCCATATTAGCCGGGATTTTCGTTTGGGCCTCGCGGCCTTGAATAGTTTACCGCAATCGCCTCGATTGCGACCAACGTTTTTGCCAACGGATGGCCAGAAAGTCTTACCGGTACCATGAAAAGCGGCGGTGCCCGAAATCAGAATGGGTAGGAACCTGGACGGTGACCGCCGCCCCTATGCCGATCAAACGGCGTTGGGGGAAGCGTACTGGGCTGTGCGTCGGATCATTGGCACTCGAAAAACGGCTCCCGCATGAACTGCAGGCGGGGTCTGTGGACAGCGTTAAGACCCGATATCGGTAGCGGTCTCGGCAGCCACTCGTCATTCGCTTTCTGGCGGCGTGGACCCTGCCCGCCGGGCTACACGCGTGAACTTGGTGACGGTGCTTCGGCAGCATTGAAGGCTTGCAGCTCAGCCATTACCAGCGACTACCGCGTTGCCGAGGGCATTTTGCCGCGTTATCCTCTTGGTCAGGGGGGCTGGACATGACCAGGATCATTTGTCTGAGCCTGTTCGCACTTCTCGTGAATGACGCCACTGCCCAACATGGTGGCCGGGCCGGCGGCTTTGGACGAGGGGGGACCGGGCCCGGATCTGGCCGAAGCGGCTTCGCTCCGGGCGGTCCTCGGCAGGGCCAACTCCGCAGTAGTGCTGTCGCCCGCGGCGTCGGATTCAATCGCGGTACCTCTGTCTTCCCCTACGGTTTCGGCGGGTTCGGCTATCCCGACGGGTCGTTGCCGTATGATGCCGGTAATGAATACGGTTACCCACCTGAGCCCGCCATCATCACCGTCCAGCAGCCGCCCCATGAAGTTCACGGTGTCATCCACGACTACACGCCAGCGGCTCCGAGCACGGCCACATCATCCTTTAAGGGTGAACCGCCGACCTTTGGAATTGTCCTGAAGGACGGATCGACCCGGTCCGCCCTGGCGGTCGTGGTCGATGATGATGCGCTGATGGGTAATGTGCTGAAGTATACCGATCCCGAAGGTCGGAACCTGCAGGTTCCCCTGGGCAAAGTGGATCGCGAAGCGACGCGCAACCTGAATCGCGAGAGGAACCTGAGCTTCTGGCTGCCAGCGACTCCTTAGGAACCGGCCGGGTAGTCTGTGTGATGTCGGCCACCCGGGAAGTGCGACCGGAACGGCCATCCGGCACTGGGGACAACTTTTGAGGCGCGTTATCCCCTAATATCGGTAGCGCCGTCCCCAGCCAGAGCACATCGACGGTTTGGACGTTCGTCTTTGCGGCTGCTCAAAGGTCTAAGCTGGGCGACTCGTCTACTGAATAGGCACTGAAACGGCACACTCCACAAAGAGTCGCTGGCCGTGCCAGCGTCGCCGCCCCATAGCGTCGCCCCTGCACGACGGATCTACTCCCGGCTATCTACCGCTCCGCTGTTTGCTGTGGTCTTACGCAATGCGCTAGCATCATGTCGAGTTCCAGAACATACTCGTCCGGCCAGCCGGCTCCGGAAACGGTGAGGGCGCAGGAGACGGGAGGATACCATGCGTGAGGCACTGTTGCTGTTGGCAACAGGGATGGTCGCTTTCGGCGCCCCAGCCGACGCGGCAAAGTACACGAGTGCCGTCATCCGGGCAGGCGCGGAACCGGGTATCCGGTTCACCTCCGGTCTGATGGTGTGCGATGAAGCGCTGCGCGCCGGGCATTGGGTGAACCGCTACTGGCTTTCCACCGGCTTGGTCAAGCCCGAGTTCCACTTGGCGTCGCAAGCTCAACGTTCCGCTCTCGATTCTTTCGAACTCGCCATCGAAGACCAGGATCTGGCGGGTACCTGGCGTTGGGTAAGCGCCAGCCAGAAACAACTCCGGCAGCCTGATGGCCTGCTGGTTACTTTTACGCTTTTGAGCGCAGCGCGGCCCATAAAGGTCACGGTTCAAACGCGGATGACGGGCGGGCCCGTGATGGTACGCTGGCTGGAAGTCACCAACACCGGCGACAAGCCAACTGCCATCACCCGAGTCTCGCCCTGGTCTGGGATGCTCTGGGATACCACGCAGTACCGCGAGCGGATCGTGCCCGGCGACGCGCCATTCGAACTGGGATATGCCGAATTCCAAGAGTGGGGACACGAAGGCGCGTGGCGCTTCGAACCAATCGCCGATTCCACCAAGACCGTCTCCGGGACCCGAGGCAAATCCGGCTGGGGCCATCCGACCTTCTTCGCCCGCAACAAAGCGACGGGAGAATGGTTTGTCGGTTCGCTCGGCTGGAGCGGCAACTGGAGTATGAGTCTGACCGGAACCGAGGCCGAGCAGGACCGGGCGCGCCTCTCGTTCCGGCTAGGTCCGGCGGCGGCCGACCCCGTTCTCCGCGTCCTTGCACCCGGCGAAACCGTCAAAACGGCGGAAACCCACCTGCTGCTGATGAATGCCGACCTGGACGGCGTCATCCAGGCTCTGCACGAACACGTCCGGCGCGACGTGCTGCCGCCGCCGATCCCCGGCAGGGAGTACCAGGTGGAATCCAACCATCGCGGTTACATCGTGGACCATGAAGACGAGGCCGGATTGAAGCGCGAGATCGACCTTGCCGCTGACGTGGGCGCTGAAGAGTTTCTCATCGACGCCGGCTGGTTCGGGCCGGAGCCGAACCGGTGGTGGCAGAATGCCGGCGACTGGTACGCCGGCGCGTGGCTCCCCAACGACGTCACGCCCGTGCGCGAGTATGCCCGCAAGAAGGGACTGCTGTTCGGCTTGTGGGTGGAGATTGAAAGCGTCGGTTCCGCAGCGACACTGCGGAAGCAACATCCGGATTGGGTGCTGACACGCAACGGACAACCGGTGGCGGGCGGTCGCCAACTGGATTTCGCGAAACCGGAAGTGGCGGCGTGGGCCGAGTCGGAGATCGCCCGTCTGATCCGCAAGTACGATCTCGACATGTTCCGGCTGGATTACAACACTACCGTGGAAGAAGGCGGCAATCGTCTGAAGGACGGCTTCCTCGAAAATACGCAGTGGCGGCACGTCGAGGCACTATACGCCATGTTCGACCGTCTGCGCGCGCAGTTTCCGCGCGTGATCTTCCAGAACTGCGCGGGTGGCGGCGGCCGGCTGGACCTGGGTATCATGAGCCGGTTCCACAATACGGAGCTCTCGGATTGGATGCGGGGGCCGAGAAGCCTGAAGATCTTGAACGGAATGACCTGGATTCTTCCGCCCGAAATCCTGTTGCGGACGTTCGGAACCGAGGTCGGCGAGCACGCCACCGACGGCGACCTGGACCAACAGTTGCGGACCATCATGCTCTGCCGTCCGATCTTCCGTGGGCTGAGTCCGTCGATCGAGGAATTCAATCCGATCGCCCGGCGGAAGATCCAGGCCGCCGTCGAACAATTTAAGACCGTGGTCCGCCCCATCATGATCGGGAGCCGGGTCTATCACCACACTCCGCTGTTGCCGATGATGGAGGCGTCTCCCTGGCTGGTGCTCGAATACGCCACGCCGGAATCGCGGCGGGCCGTCGTGGGGCTGTTCCGCACGTCCCAGCAGGGCGATTCCACGTTCCGATTCTATCCACGGGGCCTCGACTTCGCCCGCAGCTACAAGGTCCAATTCGGGAACAGCGGCCAAAACGTGGAGATACCCGGTGATCGCCTGCTTCAGAACGGCATCCCGATCCGCATCGAGAACGCCATGGGATCGGAGTTGCTCATCTTCGAGAGCAAGTAGCATGCGCCCTGATTCGAACCGATTCGTGTCACGGCTGTTCAGGTGAATGGCAGACTGCCACCTCCGCCTTTCAGGATGACGTGCTGGCGCTCACCGCGGACGGATCGTGACCATATTCGAGGGCGGCCTCGAACATCGCGACGACGTTCTCGGGTGGGACTTCACTCTGGATGTTGTGAACCGCGCACAGCACGTAGCCGCCGTCGCCGGCGAAATCGTCGATGCGACGCCGGACCTCGCGGCGGACGTCCTCCACCGTCCCGCGTGATAGGGCCACCTGCGTGTCAACGCCGCCCCAGAACGTGAGCCAGGATCCGAATTCCCGTTTCAGACGCGCCGTGTCCATGCCGGCGGCCGAGACCTGCACCGGGTTGAGCGCGTCGATGCCGAGATCGACCAGGTCCGGAAGGAGCGGATAAATAGCGCCGCAGGAATGATAGATCAGAGGTTTTCCGAACCGTTTGACGGCGTCCACGATTCGGCGATGACGCGGTTTGATCATGCGTCGGTATAGATCGGGGCGCACCAGCGGACGCTGCTGAGTGCCGATGTCATCGCCGAAGCAGACGACGTCGACAAAGGGCGCGGCCTCATGCAGCGCGCGGGTGGCGACCTCGATGTGGAAACTGGCGGCAACATCCAGCAGGGCTTCGGCGAACGTCGGGCGCTCGATGAGGTCCATCAGCCATTCGCCGTAGCCGCGCAGGTATTGGCAGAGATGGACCGGCCCAACCCCGAGGTTGAGCACAGTCGCGTACGAAGTTGCTTCGTGCACGGACTGCGCACGTTCGCGGAGACCGCGATATCGTCCCGGATCGCTTGGATCGGGCCATCGGTGATGGTCCAGAGCCGCGAGGTCCGGGGCGTCGAGGTTTGAGAATGGGCCGCGAATCGGGATGTAGTGGCCCGATTCCGGGCGAAGCCAAGTGACCCCCCATTCGTCCACCAGCGTCCCGCCGTCCAGTTGACGATCGGGATTGATATCGGGATCGCCAAGCAGGACGGCGCGGCAGTCGGCGTGAAACCGCTCGAGGATTCCCTCGTCCGGGATTACGGTCCCGGAACGCTTCGAGAATATCCTCACGGCGCCGGCGTCCTCCATCGAGAGATGCGTGCGCAGACGCCGGTACGCGGTGCCGGTCATGGTGGTGGCGAGGGTGCCGCCAAGGTCGAGCGGAATCCGATCCGGTACGCGGTGCGTCAGCGCCGCCAGGACACGTTCACGGCTGGTCACAGGAAGACTCCTGCTCCATCATAGTGCAATCCGTGCGAAGTAATGGAGTACGTGCCTGCCCGCCGAGGCTCGGGCCGCCCCGTTCCACGCCCCAAGCCGTTTTGAAAGCGTTAACGGTGAATATCGGTAGCTGTTTCGGCCTTACTGGAACCTGTGCAAGAGTCTCGGCGTGAGGTCCCTACTCGGTTCTGAGAGCAGTCATGGGAGAAATGGATGCGGCGGCGCTGGCCGGAACCAGCGCTGCAATCAGGGCACAGATCCCGAGCGCACTCGCCGCAACGGTCAGCGCGAGCGGGTCCCAAAACGAAACACCATATAATTGGCTTGAGATCAGGCGTCCGGCGACGACAGCGAGAGGCAGCCCCAGTCCCAGCCCGACTGCCACGCGCACCAGCGCTCCCCGAAGCACGTGTCGAACCACCTCCGCGCGGCCGGCGCCAAGCGCCATGCGAATGCCGATCTCGTTGGTCCGCTGCACAACCGTGTAAGCGGTCACACCGTAGAGTCCAACCGCGGCCAGCAGCAGCGCTACTGTTCCAAAGAGTTCGGCCAGAGTGGCCACAGCGCGTTCCTGATCGAAGGTCAGCGCGACCCGCTCTTCCATAGTCCTCACGCTGATGATAGTCAAGTTCGGGTCGAGTCCCGTTAGGATCCGGCTCAGTTCCGGTTCCAGTGCGCCGGGCGAGACACTGGTTACCAGCATGATTCCTCCTATGAAATGCGATTGCGCTTCCGTTCTTTTCATGAGTTCATCCTTGTAGTCGACGTTTTGGGCGAGAGGCACGTAAAACATCGGCCGTGCCGGCCGGCTCAGGCCCCAGCCCGCAAACTTCGCGTCTCGCACGATCCCGATAATCCGGAAGGTATCGGCGTTCTGGGGAAGATCGAGGCCGAAGTGCTGTCCGAGCGGATTCTCGCCGGCCTTGAAGAAGCGCTTCACGAAAGCCTCGTTGACGATGGCGACTGGCGCCGCGGTTTCATTGTCGGCCTTGGTGAAGTTCCGCCCCCGGAGCGCTGTCACGCCGAAATTTTGGAGATAGTCGGCGCTTACCCGATCCCAGGAGGCGCCTGCTTGTTCGCTCATCTTCGTCGGGGGATGGCCGGAAACGAGAATGAGACTCCCCCAGTTGTCAGTCAGTGGGTTGTACAGAGCAAGGCCCGATCCTTTCACTCCAGGCAGTCGGTTCAAGGCTTCCTCGATCCGCCGATAGAGGGCCTCCAGCTTCGGCAGCGTATAAGTAGCTGGCGGTCTGTTCAGCGAGACCACGACGCGGCCATCTGTCCGATAACCGAAATCCTGGTGTTCGAGCTTGTCGAGGCTGCGCGCCAGCATGGTTGCGCCGGCAACCAACACGACGGACAAGGCGGCCTGCACGACGAGTAGTGCCTTGCGGGTGAACCCGGAATGATCGGTTGTGCTGCGGCCGGAACCGCGCAGGGCTTCAATCGGATCGGTCCTGGTAGCGAACCAGGCTGGGGCAGCGCCGAAGAGAATCCCGGTAAGGAGAGACACCGCGAAAGCAAATGCGAGCACAACAGGCGACGGCAGGACGCTGATCGGGAGAAAGTGCGAGCTCCGGAATGCCAGAGCAAGCAGCAGACGCGCGGCCGTCGCGGCAACGATCAGACCGGCCATACCGCCAGCGATTGCCAGCAGCGTGCTTTCGAGGAGGGCCTGGAAGACGATTTGCCGCCGGCTGGCTCCGACGGCGATGCGTAGGGCGGTTTGCCGGCGACGCGCAACCGCACGAACCAGAAGCAGGTTGGCGACATTGCTCGAAGCAATCAGCAGCACCATCACGCAGACCGCCATGAGAATCTGGAGACTGCGGCCGTACTCCTCCTTCATCTCTGCGACTCCGGCTCCTGCGGGAACCACATCGATGGTTTGTTTGGGAAGCATGCGGATGACGTCTGGCATCCAGTTGGACGGATAGCCGGAATCGTACTCCATCCACTGCCGCAGAATTCCGGTCAGGCGCGGCGCCATGCCCGCGGTGGAAGCGCCCGGACGCAAACGGCCGATGACGCGCAGCCATGCTGCCACAGACTGATGCAACAGCGCTCCATCGCCCGCGATGGTGGGCTCCTGGTGAACCGGGAGCCAAATTTCGGGCGGGTCGCTGCGCAGAGTTTCCCCAAAGAATCCCGGCGGCGCCACACCGACCACGGTGAAGGGATGCCCGTCTATCGCGAAAGTGGAGCCCA
This sequence comes from Bryobacteraceae bacterium, assembly GCA_052148435.1. GTDB lineage: Bacteria > Acidobacteriota > Terriglobia > Bryobacterales > Bryobacteraceae > JBEKYD01. The sequence goes on along the minus strand of JBKQIF010000110.1, from coordinate 11,083 downwards.
CCACCGAAAAATCGGCTCCATAGTCTGCCTGCCAGCTATGATGGCTGATCACAGCCGCGGGCGGAGCGGAGGGCTGGTCGTCCTGGGGTGTAAACAGGCGCCCGGCGAGTGCCTTCACGCCAAGTGTCACGAAATAATTGCCGGTCACGTACTCGGAGCGCAGCGGTCTTGCGGCGTCCGTGGTGCCTTCCCGCCGCACACTCAGGCGCGCTCCGCCCGCCTGAAAAGCGGCTACTTCTCCGAATTCCGGCGTCTTTGCCTTCAGACGCTCGTAAAGGGGGTACGAAAACATCCCCCACCGGTCTTGCGGTCCACCCTCCACGCAGCAATCGTCGCCGTCGCCGATCCGATAAAGAAGCGCGGGATCCGAAACGGGCAGCGAACGCAGCATGACCGCATGGATCAACGTGCCGATGGCGGTGGTTCCGCCAATGCCCAAACCCAGCGTCAGTACGGCGGAGGATGTAAAAATCGGCGACAGCCGGAACTGCCGCAGAGTGTACCGTAAAGTTGCCAGCAGATTCTGCATTCGAGCGTCTCGATTCTACGAAGCCGGCGCCGTCGAAGTTCCGCCAGCCGTGAATACACATTGATTGGCGCCTCTGGCGGATTCTTGACGCGAGTAAGCCAACCCTAACGCATGAAAGTCCTGATCCATCTCTTGACTTGTTTACCGTCGTTCAAGAAAAAGGTTACGCAACAGACTGGAATTTGTCAATCGGGATGCCGTGGGTCGTGGAAGGGGGCTCGGGAAAGGCGTTATCTACCAATATCGGTAGCGGCAACGGCCGTAGCGCCTGTTTCCGAGTAGCCGACCATCCATTCAGGGCGCTTGGTCGCGAATAGCGTAACAGGAGCCTCACCGCACGGGAAGTGATCGGGGAAGCCGCACGGATGTACGCGCCCGCGTCGGCTTTCAGGCGGTATAACGGTCCTCCCTGGTCGGCCTTTTGAGCTACAGGGAAGGGCCTTTCCTTCGGTTGGGAAAAACTGTAAGTACCCCTGCGGTCGAACTCAATAAGCCAGGTCGGCAGCCAGGAACAACGGCCCGCGTGATTTTCCCTCGGCGGCCGCTTTCAGCCGGAACATCAATTCGCCCCATGTGGTGTTGCCGGAGATGAAATAGTCGGTCGCGGCCTCCCACCCGCCGTGCGTGAAGCGCACCAGAGTTCCAGCGCCGCGGCGCTCCAGCCGGAAGGCGATGAGGGAGCGGCTCACTTCTTCAGCAGTCCTTGCATTTCGAGCCACTCGGCAAACCGGTTCATCCACTGGTCGGAAGGCAGCCCCTGCGCGCGCATCCCGAACCCGTGGCCGCCCTTCGCATATATGTGGATCTCAGCGGATTTTTGAGACTTTGTCCATTGGCTGTATAAGGCGATGCTGTCCATCTCCAATCCGAACTGGTCATCGCTGGCCGCCGCGAGGAACAAGGGCGGCGCATCGGCCGGCGGCGTAAGATCCTTGAGAGCCGATGTGGATGGATAGATCGGCGCCACAAATGTGGGCCGCCCTTCCGGCAAGTAGCGGAGTCCCACGCCCGCCGCGACCGTTCCGCCCGCGGAGAAACCGATGATGCCCACGCGGTCCGGCGAAATACCCCATTCGGATGCATGCTTGCGGACATATGTCACGGCCGCGAGTCCATCCGCGATCGCCAAGGGTATAACGCTTCCGACCTTTTCGTCGAACTTTTCCCTGTCCTTATACAGGTCTGAGAATTCCTGCGTGGCGTCTTCGCCGGTGTGCGCCACCCGGTACTTCAAAATGAATGCGGTCATGCCCTTCGCCGCCAGCCATTTCGCGACCTCGGTGCCCTCGTTGGTTATCGACAACGCCATGAAGCCACCGCCGGGACAGATTACCACGCCGCTGCCGTTTCGTGAAGCGGCGGAAGGTCTGAACACCGTCAGGGTGGGCTTGGTGACGTTGGAGACCACCTCGGCGTTCCAGGCTTTCGAGAAGTATTCCTTCTCCGGGTAATTCTCCCGCGCGGAGGCAGCCTCTTTGCCGGGGTACAGAGGCACTACCTCCTGCGCCACTCCCGTGCCCGCTACGAGTCCCAGTACGCCGAGCATTCGGACCATTTGCAGTTTCATCGTTTACCTACTCTAGCGAAGTAGCATTGGCCGGGCAAGGTCGTGGTTGCGGTGATTTGCGAGCATCGCGAGCATAATGCCGATCTCTCGCAGGGTTAAGCTAAACTCGTGCGCGTGTTTCGCGAAGCTATCGGCTTCATGCTCTTCTGCGCGACCGTGCTGGCGAATCAGGAGCCGGGCGCCATCGAATGGACTGATGTAGTCCGCGACGCCCGCGGAGAGCCCGCCAAGCATTGCCGAGGTCCGACTGGAAATCAACGGGAACCGGCACTCGGCGTTGACCCATGAAAATGGGACGTTTCAACTGGGAGAGGGGCTTATACCGTCTCTCCATCCGATTTGCAGATCGTGTTTACCGGTTCTCGGGCGCGGTGGGTTCCATCAGAGCCGTTTGTCTCATTTCTTCCGTACCGGGAAACTCCCCCGGGGAGGTTGTGAACAGCGTTATGGCGTGATATCGGTAGCGCTCTGCCCGCCCAGCCTTCACCTGCCTGCCCGGGCACATCCATGGTTTTGGGTGTTTCTCACCAACGTGGCCGCGCGTTTGGATCTCCGGACGCAGGCCGACTTCCCATTACTAATTTACGGTGAGCGATGCGAAACCACTCCAGCTTGCCGATAGAGCGGAATTTGAGCTAGCTGCCGACGATGCGCGCAACGAGCCGAAAGCGGTTATAACGTGGTCACATTCAAACCACGCGCAGGACTGCTAACGTAGCATCATCTGCCTGGCGGCCGCTGGAGAATTCGTCCATGGAATTGAAGATCCATTGGACCAGGTCTTCAGCGCCTCCGTGGCGCCGCGGCTCCCAGGCGGACGCCGCTTTCAAAAGGCCCTGCACGCCCCACTCGTCGCCCTCGGGATTGGTCGCTTCTACGACTCCATCCGTTTAGGCGATGACCAGATCGCCAGGGTTCAGCCGAAGGCCAGTCTCCTCATAGCCCGAATCGGGGAACATTCCAACAGGGGCTCCGCTCGGTTCGAGCCAATGGACCGAGCCGTCATCGCGAAGAACAGCCGGCGGATTATGTCCGGCGTTGACGTACCGCAGCGTCCGCGCCGCTCTGTCGAAGACGCCATAGAACAGCGTCGCATAACGGTCCGCAGCCGACGAATCGTACGCCTGGATATTCACGATCTTGAGTAGTGCGGCCAAGTCGTTTGCCGTGAACAACGCGGCTGTCCGAAGCGAGGACTGGACACTGGCCATCATGAGCGCCGCGGCGAGACTTTTGCCGGAGGCATCGCCCACGACCAACGCCAGCCGGTCATCGGTGAGGGTCATGAAATCATAGCAATCGCCGCCGAGGGCCCGAACCTGGCGGCACCGCGCGCCGCAATCCAGGGCGCCGCCGTTCCGGCCCGGACCCTGCATAAACCGCTGCTGTACATGGCAGGCAAGCACCCAATCCTGGCTAACGTCAACCACCACATCTTCGGCCGTCATTTCCCAACCTCCACTCGTAGGTCGGTTCCGGGCGCTTGAAATCGACAGGGTGGGCCGATTTGCGGTTCGAAAAATACTTTCTGAGGGATGTAGAGAACGCCGCGGCGGTTCCGACTAGGATATGAAAGGAGCCAACGAAATGAAATACATTTTGTTGATGTCGGGCACGAAAGCGGGCGTTGACGGGTATCACGCCTGGGCGGCAAAGGATATTGAGGCGCATTTTGAGGTCCTCAGGACCATTACGAGGGAGCTGGCAGAGTCCGGGGAGTTCGTGGCGACACAGGGCTTGGCCGAACCGGTTGAGGCCAGGGTTGTGCGCGGTGAGAGGAACGGGTTGCCGGTCACGGACGGCATCTTCCCCGAGTCGAAGGAGTTTCTGCTGGGCTACTGGATCGTGGACGTAGCGACTCCGGAACGCGCTCACGCCATCGCGGGACGGATTTCGGCGGCGCGCGGGCCCGGGGGCGTTCCTACCAACATGCCGATTGAAGTGCGGCGGTTCGCGAGTCCCACAGGAGAGAGAGAATGAAATACATTCTGATGATGAACACGATGAGGGCCGGGCAAGGGGTCCCAAACTGGGCGAGAGGAGACTTGCAGGCGCACGTCGCATTCATGAAGAAGCTGAACATGGAGCTTCACGAGTCCGGCGAACTGGTCTCCGCGGAGGGGCTGTCATTTCCCGATCGGGCCAAGCTGGTGCGGGCCGGCCAGAATGGCACTCCCATTACGGACGGCGTGTTCCCCGAATCCAAGGAGTTCCTTGCCGGCTTCTGGATCGTCGATGTGGAGACGCCGGAGCGGGCGTATGCGATCGCAGCCCAAGCGTCCGCAGCGCCGGGGCCTGGCGGTGCGCCGTTGAACATGCCGATTGAAGTGCGCCCGGTGATGAGCGCGCCACCGGCGGAAATGATGTAACGAGAGTGGCGATGACAAAGCCATGGGACACGACTTCCGAGCGCCTGTTGCGGGAACTTGCGCCGCAGGCGCTCGGTGCGGTAGCCCGGCGTTTCCGCGACTTCGTGTCGGCCGAGGACGCCGTGCAGGAGGCCATGTTAGCGGCGTTCATGCAATGGCCGCGGGAGGGCATTCCCGAGAATCCGCGCGGCTGGCTGATACAGGTGGCATCACGCCGTATGACCGACCAACTGCGCAGCGAAATTGCCCGTCGTCAGAGGGAAAGCGCGGCCGCGAGGGATGTGGAGACCGTGGCGGCGGCCGGCGATATCGAGTGTGACACGGACATGGACCCAGACGACACGCTGATTCTGCTGTTCCTGTGCTGTCACCCCGCGCTCACTTCGTCCTCGGCGATCGCACTGACGCTGCGTGCCGTCGGCGGCTTGACGACGGCGGAGATTGCCAATGCATTCCTGGTTCCCGAGGCTGCCATGGCGCAGCGGATCAGCCGCGCGAAGCAGAGCATTAAGGCGTCGGGCGTGCCATTCCGTTTGCTTTCTCCACCGGAACGCGCCGAACGCCTGCCCGCAGTCCTCCATGTGCTCTACCTGATCTTCAATGAAGGTTACGCCAGCAGCATCGGAGCGCGGTTGCAACGACTCGATTTGGCACATGAGGCGATCCGGTTGACTCGCTGTGCGAGGGCGCTGCTTCCCGACGATGCGGAAGTTGCCGGCCTGCTGGCGCTCATGTTGTTGACCGACGCTCGCCGCGCGGCGCGGACAGGGCCTGACGAGGAATTGATCCCGCTGAACAAACAGGACCGAACTCTGTGGGACCGGCCCGAGATCTCCGAAGGAATCGAGCTCCTGACCGCCGCGCTATCGAAAGGATCGGTGGGCTTGTACCAGCTTCAAGCGGCGTTGGCCGCGATTCATGACGAAGCGGCGCGAGCCGAAGACACGGATTGGCCGCAGATCCTGGCGCTGTACGAGTTGCTGAAACGCGTGTCTCCCAGCCCCATGGCGACGCTCAACCATGCCATTGCAACCGCAATGGTACACGGCCCAGCGAGAGGGCTTGACCTGCTCAAGACGCTCGATGGCGACGCACGGTTCTCAGAGCATCACCGTCTTGAAGCGGTTCGCGCACACTTGCTCGAGATGCTTGGCGATCGTGAAAACGCCATCAGGCACTACCGGACTGCGGCTGGCCGAACGACAAGTATTCCGGAACGGAACTATCTGATGACACAAGCGGCTCGGCTTGAGGAGGGCCCGAGAGGCCCAGAAGAGAAGACGACCGTTCCATAATCATGAGCACGACCCCCGTCCAATAGAAAAGGACCCAGCGAACGGACAGCCGCGATGGGAAGATTACTCATCTGAGGGCATTTGGAAACCAAAACTGAGATCCAAGGCAGAAGAATTGACACCAGACTGGTGGGCGATATGGAAATAATCTTCACTTCTTTTGGGATCGGTACCGAGAAACGCGCTAGGGACCGCCGATGGTACATTCAACAATGCTGTATAGTCGGCAGCCTTTCGGAATAAGGCCCGCAGCACCCGTTTCAGGCGAGCGTTAACCGCAAATATCGGTAGCCACTGGAGGCGCAGAAGTTCGGCCACGGTCGCGTTCGCCGACCCGACGCGGGATTGTGCCTCATCTCCCCGGACTTGGGGGGAGCGTCGACGGGCATGGCCGACAGTAGCGCGTTCTACGGACAAGCGGTTACTTCGGGGCATGCCGTACACGGTGATTTGGGACTCGGAACGGAATGAACTTGAGCGATCCGTCAGGTCAAATTGAGGCTAGATGAAACCACTTCCGCAACCGCGAACCGATCTCGCGGCGTGGAAGCGTGACGCGCGGGAGCGGTTGCGACCCTGGGCCAGTCCATTCTATTATGCCAATCTCCGGAATCGGCTTGGGGATTGATGCGCCGAACAGTGGCGCGAGGTATGGCGCAGTGTCGCGCGAGGCATGCAGCGTGTACGGGTTCTGGGCGGCCTTGCGATAGTAACCGGAGTGGCCCAGGTTAGTACGATGGTTCGACGTCCAGACCTCGTATGGCTGCCCGGCGTGGCCCACCGCTTCGGGCAAATGTCCTTCGCCCGCCTGCGTCTGGCCTGGCGGAAACGCAAATCTCAACACCCAGTCCCAGGGCGACCATAAGACGTGTGATTGCCCGGCGATCTGAGCTGGGCGCCGCAGAATTCTCGCCGGCTCGACCATGTAGGTTGGAACCGCCGCGGCCATCAGACAGTACGCTCGGACACTCGGCCCCTGATGATTCGGGGACTGATTCTTGTATCGATAAAGGACGCGCAACGCTTCGAGCACGACGCGCGAGCCGAGCGAGTGCGCCACGAAAATGAGCTCGATCTCCGCCGGCAGCCGCGCTAGGTATTCCCCCAAAGTTCGGCCGGCGGCGCGCGCAACCGGCACCTGCGCGGCGTACGTTCGAACGGACAGCAGGGTTGACTCTTCATCGCGCGGCAAGAGCGTAACCCAACGCGCTTCGAAGCCGTGCCAGTAGACTTCCCAGATGTTTTCGAGCGTTGCCGGGCTCGCTCCAGTCTCCTCGATTTTCTCGCGCAGTTCGCGATAGCTTTCGCGCGCCTGTTGTTCCGTGTTGTTATAGCCGTGCACAAGCAACACAATCCGAGGGGCGGCAGGGTCGCAGGGCCACGGCCAGACAGAGTCGCCACGCACGGTTAGCGTCTGCTGCATGCGCTATCTCCGCAACTTTTCAATAACCGCCGTGAGATCGCGAGTGACGGTGGCCAAGAATCCACCCGCCAAACCACCCGCTAGGGTAAAGAAGACACGTTGGGGCCAATCGGTCCAAGAGCGCCAATTCTCGTGGTCGTGCGCTGCACTGGCTCCAGCGAGCAGTGTGCTCACCGCCGCCACAGCTATCCAAATGTTATGCCGCCAGGTTAGCCCAACCTCCATCTGCAGCCGGTCGATGTTGCGCTGGAAGTGGTGAGTCAATCGGGTGCGGTAGTTCAGGAAGCTCCGCTCGCCTTCATCGGCACCCGCATCCGATGTTTCCTGTCGATCGCCCCGCAACCCGCGAATCTGTGAATCGGCTTTCTCTTCTTGCTTCCTTGGAGCTAATTTCCACCGCTCGTCCAGAAATGCGTCCGCGTCCTCGCTGTTCGCTTGCCCGGCCAGCGCATGGACCAGCAACGCGAATTCCCAGCGCCGCTTGGTGGCCTCCTCGAACAGCGGGCCGAACGGCTCTTGTTTCTCGGGGTAGGCTAAAAGCAGCTCAACCCCGGCCATCATCTGGGCGCACAGTTGCTCGATCGGCAACTGGAAAAGAAGATGGACGTCCTTAGTCACAGCCAGACGTGTCAAGCCGGCCAGCAATTCCCTCTTCTCTGCCTCATCGAGTTTCATCTGTTCATCGAGGCCATCAACGAGCCACCGCAGTGCGGCTCTTTCCTGGAACCACTCCCGCACCGGCACCAGGCGCTTGGCCATTTCGATCAGCGCCGCCGTGGCGAGGCCGATTGCAGCTGCCGCCTTCAGAAACAGCGTGCTGCTATGTAAGAACGAGGCGGCCGTTACGACCTGCAACACTAGCCACACGACGAGAACCAGCACGGCCAAAAAAGCGTGAGCGGCTATCCACGGGAAGCGAATAATAAAGCGATCTGAAGCGCTCATCCACCGAGATCATAACGCAATATGAGAAACGAACGTAAGCGTGGCCCTGCGCTCGCTGGGTCGAGTCGACTCTCGACTCTCTTGGGCGAGTAACGCCTCCCGTCGAAATGCCGCCCTGTCGGCTATGCTCGGTCCCTCAGCGTTTGCCGATCGCTGCGAGAACAACCCTCCCAAAGATTGGCCGGTTTAGAACGGATTAACGCTCGCCCGCGAAGATGCACCGATTGCTGTGGAATCCGCTCAAGCCAACACCAACACGCGATAGCCGGGCCACTCCGCACACGGGAATTCAATTGGCGACGCGATTCGATGACGCTCCCATACTCGCTGAAGACGACGGTGGGAGGTATAAATTCGATGAAGGCTTTCCGGAAAGGCCGCTGAGATTCGCCGCCAGGGAATGGCTTGGTGTCCATCCCCGGCCGGGACTGGAGGAGCATTACCCTTTCCCGGGTTGATCTTCGCTGCTGGGAATATCGGGCCGAACGTCTATTCCCGGTTGGCCGGCCTGATTGGAACGTCGGCGTCTGTCGCGATAGCAGCTAGAATTGGTTTGTTCCGGGTCCCCATGTCCTTATCGTCTGGCCGTTGGAAGCGCTACGCCGAATCGAAATACCCCCATGAGCGGGAGGCGCTGGAGTGCCTGCGGGAGAATCTGCCGGATTCCGATCCGGTGCTGCTGTACTCCAACTTCGAGTTCATCGGGGATGATGGGTCCGTAAACGAGGTGGACGCACTGGTCGTCACCCGTGCGGGGCTGTTCCTCGTGGAGATCAAGAGCCGCGGCGGCAAGATCACCGGGAACCGGCATACCTGGTCTTGGGAGCAGGAAGGGCGCGTGCTCACAATCGACAGCCCTCTGATCCTGGCCAACAGCAAGGCGCGTAAGCTGGGCGACTTGCTGGAGCGCCAAAAGGCGTTCAAGGAGATCAAGCGGCCTTACGTCGAGGCGCTGATCTTCTGCTCCGATCCGTCCATCAGCATCCAACTGCCGGAAAGCGAGCGCATGCGCGTTTGCGCCCGGCTGCCGCTCGATAAGGCACCGGGCATTATCCCCGCACTGTTGCGGCGTGAATCACCCGGCATCACGCCGCTCGCCGGCACCGTTGTGGACAAGCCCGTGGCGCGGGCCATCGTGCAGGCGCTGGAGCAGGCGGGCATACGGCATTCGCAGCGGGAACGGCGCGTGGGCGATTACGTCCTGACGAACCTTATCGAGGAAAACGCGCTGCTCTCGTGCCAGGACTTCGCCGCCGAACACCCTTCCACCAAGACGCCCCGCCGCGTGCGGCTCTATAACGTTGCAGCCGCCGAACCCGGTGAACGGGAGCGAATCAAAGAGGCGGCCAAGCGGGAATACCTCATTCTGGATGGTCTGGATCACCCCGGCATCGTGAAGGCGCTGGATTTCCGCGAGCACGAATTGGGCCCGGCTATTATCTTCCGCCGCGAGCGCGACGAAGTCCGCCTGGACCATTACCTGGCGCAGGAGGGCCACCGGCTCACTCTCGATCAGCGCCTCGACCTCATCCGCCAACTCGCCGAAGCGCTGAAATACGCTCACGGCCGCCGCGTTATCCACCGCGCGCTGACGCCGCGCAGCGTCCTGGTCACGGGGGCAGCCTCGGGTAAGCCGCAGCTCCGCATTTTCAACTGGCAGTTCGGTCGGCCCCTGGGCACCTTCTCCGGCAGTCCTTCCGGGCGGCCCACCACGCTTCACACGCCGCGGCTCGCCGAGGGCAGCCAGTTGGTCTATGTCGCGCCGGAGGCACTGCTCGATCCGCGCGGGCGCGGCGAGACCATGGACGTCTTCTCGCTCGGCGCCATTGCGTATCACATCTTCGCAGGGAAGCCGGCGGCCGACAGCCTGCCGGAGCGCGACCAGCTTCTCCGCGACCGCCAGGGCTTCGTGCTCACCGGCGTCCTGGATGGCGTGGCGCCCGAACTCGAAGAACTCATCCACGAAAGCACGCGTGGCGAGGTCATCGCCCGCACGGAATCCGTGGCGAACTTCCTCAAGGGGCTCGACGCCTACGAGGAGAAGATCACCCGCCCCGCCGAGGAGCCCACGGTCCGCCCGCTCGAAGCCAAGGCCGGCGACATGCTGGAGGGCGGCCTCGTGGTGAAACAGCGGCTCGGCGGCGGCTCGTCTGCCATTGCCTTGTTGGTGGACCAGGGCGGCCGCCAACTGGTGCTCAAGATCGCCCGCCGCCCCGAGTACAACGACCGCATCCTTGCCGAGCACGCTACGCTCGACGCCCTGCGCCACCCGCGCATTGTCGCCCCCGAGAAGAACACGCTCTCCATCCAGGGCTTGGCCGGTTTCCTCATGGAGCGCGCCGGCGTCGAAACCCTGGCGCAGCGGCTCACCCGCGAAGGCCGGCTCTCGCTTGACCTGCTTCAGCGCTTCGGCGAAGACCTGCTCGAAGCGCTGCAGTTTCTGGAGGAGCAGGGCGTCACCCACCGCGACCTCAAACCCGACAACATCGGCATCGCGGAATACGGCAAGAACCACGAACTCCGCCTCAAGCTGTTCGACTTCTCACTCTCCGGCGCCCCGCTCGACCAGATCCGCGCCGGTACCCCGCCCTACTTGGAGCCTTTCCTCCAACTCAAGGAGCGCGGACGGCGCTGGGACACCGCCGCCGAACGCTTCGCCGCCGCCATGATGCTGCATGAAATGGCCACGGGCGCCTTGCCCTACTGGGGCGACCGCCAGAGCGCGCCTCACCTGGTGAACGCCGAAGCCACCATCGAGGCCGAACTGATCGACGCGCCGGTGCGCGAGGCCCTGCTCGAATTCTTCCGCAAAGCGCTTCGGAGAGATCCCAGGCGCGCAAACTGATCGCCCAGCGTGGGCAATCGCAGTTGTTTGGCATACTGCTGGATCGCCGCCTGCAGGACCGGCTTGGTGACGCTCATTGAATCACCTCCGTTGCCGGCCAGTTCGGCCGT
>JBKQIF010000109.1:0-38816 GCA_052148435.1 Bryobacteraceae bacterium | reverse complement strand
TTAACCCGGCTTGGAGGGCTTCCCCGAAGGGCGGTTTTTGATACCCGCCCGCTATATTGAGACCGGGTTGCAGAACGCGGCTCCATCCGCCTGGATTTTGACCGCAAACCGGTACTAAGTACCGGTTTTGACCCGCAAGCTATTGATTCTTGGTCTAAGAACCGGTACTAAGTACCGGTTTTTTCTTTTTGGAGAACACCGCATGATGGAAGAGAAAAGCACGATCGACGAGGCCTTCGATATCGGGACGTGGGTGGGGCGCAGGCAGGCGTTCGCCCTGATAGCCAGGCGCTGTTCGGCCGCCGACGCCGAAATCCTGTTCGAAATCCGGGAGAAGAAACTCTTTCGGACGATCGAACAGACCTGGGAGGATTTCTGCGCCAGGCGTCTCGGCATGACGCGCGGCTACGTGGACCGGGTCATCCGGCAATTCCAGCAACTCGGCCCGAATCTTTACAAACTGAGCTGCTTTACCCACATCAAGCCCGCCGAATACAGCTTGATTGCCGGGGCGCTCACCGGCGAGGGGTTATCCTACGGCGGCGAAGTCATCGCCCTGGAGCCGGAAAACGCGCCCCAATTAGCGGAAGCCGTGGAAGCGCTGCGGCGCGATTCGGTTAAGGAGGAGAATCCCATCGATGTCGCCGACCAGTCTCTCGACAAGGCCGATCGGGCCATGAAATCCGCCATCGCGGAACTCCATCGGCTACAAGCCATGACGCTCGACGACGCCAGACGGTTGAAACTGCTGATCGTGGTCGAAAGCTGCCGCGATCAGTTGGATATCATTCGCCTTTCGACCGGTGTGTAGCCAGCGGTCCAGCGCCAACGCAGGCCAAAGGCCTACTCCACAGGATCGCCGCGCCGGGACTTAACTGTACCAAGTGTTTCTACATTTTCCTGAGAAGAACCCGTTTGCCGCGTACTCCTGTAGAGTAGGCCTTTGGCCTGCACGTGGAGTAGGCCTTTGGCCTGCACTTCGGAAGGCGCATGAGTCCATGGATTGCAACCGTCGAAACCTGCCGCACTACTACCCGCCCGGCGCCATCATATTCTTGACCTGGCGTCTCTTTGATTCGACCCCGCTTCAGGTGATTGCCGCGGCCAACGCAGGCCAAAAGGCCTACTCCACGAGCTCTCTTTCGGCCGGCCAAGCGTTCGTATATAACGACCGGCTCCTGGATAGGGCAACGTCCGGCGCTCGTTACCTCCAGGACCCGCGCATAGCCAAGCTCTTGACGGAAACTCTGCGGCGTGGGGCGAACGAATACGGCCTGTATGAACTATATTGCTGGGTCGTGATGCCGAATCACGTTCACCTGGTGATGCGTCCGCTCCGCGACCCGCCGCAAATCATGAGGTGGATCAAAGGATCCAGCGCAAGGGCGTCGAACCTGCTCCTGGGGCGCACCGGGAGACCTTTTTGGCAGTACGAGTCCTATGACCACCGCGTTCGTAGCGATGAGGAACTGAACCGCATTATCCGCTATGTGGAAAGGAATCCCGTATCGGCGGGTTTGGCTCGATCCATCGAGGAGTGGCCATGGTCCAGCGCCAATGCAGGCCAAAAGGCCTACTTGACAGGGGCACCGCGCCGAGACTTAGCTGTACCAGGTGTTTCTACGCCTTCCTGAGAAGAACTCGTTTGCCGCGTACTCCCGTGGAGTAGGCCTTCGGCCTGCACTTCGGAAGGCGCCTGAGCCCGACGCTCGACGTGCGTCTAACTCTGTGGTCAAGCACAAGCGCAGGCCGAAGGCCTACTCCACAAAAGCGTTGCCGGGACTTAACGGTACCAAGTGTTTCCAGACTTTCCGGAGAAGAACTCATTTGCCGCGTACTCCCGTGGAGTAGGCCTTCGGCCTGCACTTCGGAAGGTGCCTGAGTCCGCATGGTCGCGCTCTTGAACGAGGACCGGACAGCCTTTACAGGGCGCTTGCCGTGTGAACGCTGAGCGGAGCAGAATGACGGCGTGACTCTTCGCGATGATGCCAGCTCAGCCGGTAGTTCTGCCGGACGTTGGTGGTAGCCGTGAGGTTCATTTTTCTAACAGGAAAAATAGGAGGGCCCCTCTACTTCTTCTCCAGCACCGCCAGCAGCGATTGCCCGAACGGCGCCGGCGCCAGCGCTTCCAACCGCGAAACCACGGGAACGATCCAGCGGTCGAATGCGGCGATCTGCGCTTCCGATTGCTCCTCGCGCCCGGCGACGCGCGCGTTCCACCACCAGCCGAACCAGCCGGCCAGGTTCACGTAGCCGAGGCGGCGCGGAGCCAGGCCGGCACGGCCAACCGCGGCAACCAGCGCGCGCCGGGTGTAACGGCGAAAATGGCCGAGGTTGCGGTCGATCGGCCCGTACAGGGCGGGAAAGGCCGGCACCAACAGGACAACCATTCCGCCCGGCGGCAGAATCTCCGCCATATTGCGCAGCGCCGCGCCATCGTCGGCCATATGTTCCAGCACGTTCAGGCAAACACAACTGTCGGGCGCGAGTCGCGCCACTTCCGCAAAGCGGGGACCGGTGGCGTCGCACAGCACGGCGCGTAGATTTTCGCGCTCCCCGTAGCGGCTGCGCAGCTCGCCAAGCGCGGCCGGGTCGAGATCGACGGCCACGACCAGCTCGCGACCGAGCAGCAGGCCGGTGAAATTGCCGATGCCCGACCCGACCTCCACCACTCGCTGCCCGAGATACGGGAGCACCAGCCGCGCCTGCCAGGCGAAGTAGTTCTTCGCCAGGGTCATCTTGCGCTGATCGGCCAGCAAATAATCGGAGTGGGGCAGGTCGTCGTTCTTGGTGGCCTGCCCTACACCCGGCACTCGACCATCTCCACTCGTCCTCCGTCTTTCACCATGCCCAAAAACAGTCCGGATGGCAGACCACAAGAAACGACGGTCCGCCCCACGCTATTCCACCGGCTCCGCCCGCACGGCCACCTCGACCACCTGTTTGCCGCCGCCGACCGCGATCCCGTTCACCGGCGTGACATCGCCATAGTCCCGTCCCCACGCCACCGTGACGTGGCCATCGGTGGGCATCATGTCGTTGGTCGGATCGAAGTCGAGCCAACCAGCGCCCGGCACGAACGCCGAAACCCAGGCATGCGAAGCCTCCGCTCCCTGGTAGTCGGCCCCGCTGCGCAGGTAGCCGCTCACGTAGCGCGCCCCGAGGCGCAGCGAGCGCAGCGCGCCGATCATGATGTGCGAAAAATCCTGGCACACGCCGCACCGCTTGCGGAAGGCTTCGATGAGCGGCATATCCACCGAGGTCGATTGCGGCAGGTAGGTGAACGCGGAATGGATGCGGTGCGAGAGATCTCCCGCCGCTTCCACCAGCGGGCGTCCGGGCGGAAAGCTGGGCGCGGCGAAATCGGCCAGCTCGCGGCACGTGGCTACCAGCGGCGAATCGAAAACGAAACCGAAGGCCTCCAGCGTGGGCGCGTCGGCGTAGGCCGCCAGCCGGTCGCGCGCGGCTTCCCAGGCAACCGGCGGGGCATGGTTCGCGCGCCGTTCCACCCGCACCAGGCTGGTTGCGGTGGTGATGAACCGCTCGTGGGCTCGCAAAATGGAAAAGGAAGCCACCTCGTTTCCGAAGTAGTCGCGCCGCCGGCCGAACAGCGCCGGTTCGGGCTCCACGTGAATGGCCGACTCCAGCACCGTCTGGCCGGGGAAGCTGCGCGGCGTGAGGTGAGCCTGGGTCAAGCACTGCGAAACCGGTTCCTCGTACAGATAGCGGGTGGTGTGGGTTGTGCGGTACAGCATCAGTTTTTCAGCGCCGGACGGTGAGCCGGCTCGGCGCCAGATGGCTCAGATAGCGCGCCGTGAGCGCGTCGGAAAAATCGTAGAGGCCGGTGCGGAGCTCGGCCAGAAAGCCGTCCAGCGCCCACAGATCGCCGGCGGCGTCGCGGCTGGCAAGGTCGTCCATGCTGGCGCCGCGGACGGTTGTCAAAGCCTTGTCCGCCAGCGCGCGCTCGAGCGGCTCGGCTTCGGTGTCGGCCGCCGGCAGCTTTTCCACGCGGTCCAGCAGCGTGGCCAATTGAAAAGCGACCGAGCGGGGATTCGCCTCGTCGGCCAGCAGCAGCTCCAGCACAAACTCGGTGCGCATCTTGGTGAGAAAGCGCGTGCGGTAGGTGATGCCGCTATCGGCGATCTGAAGCAGCACGGCAAGATACGGTTCGATGTCGAATGGCGCCTGCGCAATCCCCACCCGCAGCAGGGCGCAGGTTTCCAGCGCCCGCTCCAGGCGCCGGCCGATGTCCAGAAAGTGCCAGCCCTTGCCGCGCGTGGTGTTTTCCATGAACAGGCCGGCAAAGGCGGACAGCGTGATTACCGCTCCGTCTAGCAGATTCATGGCCGCCACGAATCGCTGTTCGGCAGTTCCCGGTGGGGTGCGCGAAAAATCGCCTTCGAGCTGTTGCAGCACGTGCCAGGTGTCTTGCGAAAAGCGTTCTTTCAATTGCCAACTGACGCGGCGAATCTGTTTCAGGTTCCAGCCCAGGCCGGAGGTTCGGGACGGGTCGAACACCAGCAGCCCCATCAGCCGTTGCAGGTTCCAGCGTTGTTGCGCGATGGAGGCTCCCGTTTCTTCCGCCGACAGATATCCCAGCCCGCTCAGCAGATGGATCACGGTGTCGAGCGAAACGGCATTTCCCAGATCGCTTTCACCGGAAAGTCCCGGCAACAGGGCGCGCACCAGCCGGGCGCCGTGTTCCAGGCGTTCGGCGTAGCGGCCCAGCCAGAACAGGTTATCCGCCGCGCGGCTGGGCAACTCGCCGGAACTGCGCCTGCCTTCCAGTTGAATCGCCGCCGGTTGGGAATCGGAAGGCTCGGTTTCCCGCTTGCCCAGAACCCAGGTATCCTTGCTGCCGCCGCCTAATTGCATGGAGACCACCAGCGAGCGGTCGCCGGTAGCCACGCGCGTCAACCCGCCTGGCAGTGCCGAATACGCTGCGCCGTCCCAGGCCGCGAATACCCGCAACACCACGTGCCGCGCTTCCAGGCCCTCATCGGTACGAATCGGGGCGGTGGAAAGATCCACCTGCTCCTGCGCCACGTACCGGCTCGGCGAGGCCGCGATGCGCCGCGCCAGATCTTCGCGCGCCGTCCGGTCCATACCGGCCGGAAACTCGGCCTGCTGGCCCGGCCGCGGAAAGGCCGGTTTGACCACGACATCTTCCAGGTGATCGAGAACGTAGCGGCGCGGCTCGCGGTCGCCGCACCACCAGGTAGCCACCGAGGGCATGCGCAAATCCTCTCCCAGCAAGTGGCGGCAAAGGCTGGGAAGGAAGGCCATGTGGCACGGAGTTTCCACGAGGCCGCTGCCGAGAGCGTTGGCCATGGCCACGTTGCCGGCGCGGGCGGCTTCGACGAGGCCAGGCACTCCCAGCAACGAATCGCCGCGCAGTTCCAGGGGATCGCAAAACGCGTCGTCCATGCGGCGCAGAATCAGATCCACCCTTTCCAGGCCCGCCAGAGTTTTCAGGAACACGCGATTGTCGCGGACCGTCAGGTCGGCGCCCTCCACCAACGGCACTCCCCAATGGCGCGCCAGGAACGAGTGCTCGAAGTAGGTTTCGTTGTGAGGGCCGGGCGTGAGCAGCACGATGCGGGGATCGGCGGCCCGCCGCGGCGCCAGCGAAAGCAGCGCGCCCAGCGTCTGCTCGAAGAACCGGGTCAGCGGGCGCACCTCGCATTGGTTGAAAATCGCGGGCAGCGTGCGCGCGCTCACCAGGCGGTTCTCGAGCGCATAGCCGATCCCCGACGGCGCCTGCGTGCGGTCCGAAATCACCCACCAGGAGCCATCCGGCGAGCGCGCCAGGTCGGCCGCATAATTCTGCAGGTACACACCGCCGGCTGGCGTGAACCCATGGCAGGGCTGGAGGAAATGCGGGTTGGCGAAGATCAGCTCGGGCGGTACGCGCCGTTCCGCAATCAGCTTCTGCGGGCCGTACAGGTCCGCCAGCACCAGGTTGAGCAACGCGGCGCGCTGGGCGATGGCCCGTTCGATTCCCGCCCATTCGCCCGGATCGATCACCAGCGGAATGGGATCCATTTGCCAGGGGCGCTCTTTCCCCTGCGGATCGCCGTACACGTTGTAGGTGACGCCGTTGGCCTGGATCAACTGCTGGCCGATCTGCCAACGGCGGCTGAGCTGTCCCACGCCGATCTGGCGCAGCGCCAGCGTGAGCTGGCGCCAATGCCGGCGCGGGTATCCGGAGGGGCGCAGAGCTTCGTCCCAGTGGCCGGCAGGCGGGGCATAGCGCCAGGCGCTGCCGGACGTTTTGGCCGCTTCTAAGATCGTGTCATCCGCACCCAAGACCACCGCCCCAAGCCAGCAGGAAGTATTCCGCCGGCTCCACGCGCAGCGAATCGCTCGAAATCGGCGTCCGGCTGTGCGGCGCCGGCCGCCATCGCACCGCCTGGGGAGACAGCGAGACCAGTCGGTCGTACCTGTACGCGGTTTTATGATGCGGTGCGACCCGGATCGCCATCGGCCCAGTTTTGCGCGTTGCCGCGCGGAGACTTCCGCTTGATTGTGACAGAAAACCGCCAGATCGCGCCATCAAAAAATCTGATTCGCCGCATGGGAAACGCGCCGTCTTAGTACTCCTGTTCGGAATCGCGATGACGTATTCCAGTTGCCCGAGTGTGGGGCAGGCCCTCGGCTTGTCCGCCGCAGCGCACGGCGCTGCCCACTATTGAGCCAAAGACGTCGCCCGGGAAGAAAAACTGCACTTCGGAGAATCAAGAGCGGAGACCTATGATAAACTTTGTCGAAGCCGGGAGCCCCAAATGGAAATCCCGGTTAATTGCAACCTTGGGGGGAACTTATGGCATTTCTGGACGATTTGGCAGGCAGCGTGCTGCACCACCCCTGTGCGTGGCGAATGGCCAGCAACGGCAGTGCGAGTGGATCTGTTGGGCTCTCGAAGGTTCTCTATGTCGCGGGAACGGGCGGCACCTTCCACATGGCCATGGGGGACGGCAAGCACACCATCCCCTTCAACTACGGTGGCGCCGGGGGCGGCGCCGGAGTGGGGCTGTCTGTGCTCGGTCCAGTCGCGGGCAGCTTTTCTTCGTCTCAATTTCCCAGCACCGGCGGCGAGTGGGGCCGGCTCTACCTGGCGCCGTCGCTTTGGGCCAGCAGCGAACTCGACGTCGACAGCATCAGCGGGCCGGCTGTCCTGATCAACTTCTCGGCCGACCTGATTGCGGGCGGGTCGATCTCGCTGGTATTTTTCGGCGCCGTCAATCTGGCGGACGCCTTGAGCCCGGTTTCGGTCCTGGGCCGCGCCAAGGCGGTTGCCTTCCAGGCGGGGCTGGAGGTGACCACCACGTACGGTGTGGGCGTTACCGGTTACCAGCTTTGGATCACGGGCCACGGCAAGATGGAATAGGCCGCCGCCTTTAGCGGTCCGAGCCGGAACACAACGGTTCACGCGCTAATACGAAGCAACTTGTGGCTGTTCTGCCATGTCAGTTGGCGGAACAAGGCCGGCGAGGTGGATTTCTTCAGAAGAGCCAGGGTCTCGCGTGCCACGCATTTGCCCGCCAGACGGCTGGCGCCGGGGTTGTTGGCCTGACCAGTACCGCCGCCGTGGCCATCCGTGCAACCGCAATCGCTGCCGAATATGAGTTTGTCGCGATGGCGGATCAGGAACTCCGCCGTAAATTCGGGGTCGCGCGAAAGAGCGTTTATCACGACTGTCGGCGCGATACGAAAAGGTCATGGTCGCCTTTGGAGAAGCCCGGCCACCAACCGGACCATCGAGTATGTTAGCTTCTTAGCTGGAATGCGACTTTCCCCTTCTTTGAAAATCGGCGCTCTGGCCGCCGCCATCTGCCTGTGTATACAAGGGCAAAACACCCAGAGCAAGGACGCGCAAATCGAAGCGAAGGGCATGCCGCCCAGACCGAGTCCGGCCGAGTATCAGGCCCATGGTCAGGCAGGCGCGGTGACGATTGGGGCCGAGTTCACCGGCCGCTCGGTCCCCACCGTGCAGGGTCCCCTCGCAACCGAAGACTACGTGGCGATCGAAACGGGGTTCTTCGGCCCGCCGGGCGCGCGGGCCACGATATCCTCCACCGACTTTTCACTCCGCATCAACGGGAAGAAGCCCTTGCCCAGCCAGCCTTTCGGGTTGGTGGTCGAATCCGTCAAGGATCCCGAGTGGGCGCCGCCCGAACCAGTCGTCCCGAAGCAGAAAACCGTCCTGAACAGCGGCGAATCGAGTGCGCCGCCGGCCGATTCCAAGAACCCACCCCCGCCGCCCAAGGTCCCGATAGAGATCCAGCGCGGGTGGGCACAGCGCGTGCAAAGGGTCGCGCTTCCGGAGGGCGACCGCCCCCTGCCTCAGGCAGGACTGATTTTCTTCCAGTACCGAGGCAAGATCGAGCGCATCGATTCGATGGAGCTGACTTACGTTGGTCCCGCTGGAAAAGCCACGCTGAGGCTCCAGCCATAGCGAAAAGCGGCCGAACGCCGGCCCGGAATCGCCTGGTACCATCCGCACAATCCAAGCGACTTGTGCCCATCCCCCCGAACCCGATTTCGCTTCGCCTGCCGCCTCGCGCCGCCACTTTGCTACCATGAAACTTCGTCACGATCTTCTAATAGAATGTTGCGATTCGAGACCGCCGGAGAGTCCCACGGTGAATGTCTGGTGGCGACCCTAACGGGCCTTCCGGCCGGCATACCCATAAATTTGGAAACCGTCAACCGCGAACTCTGGCGCCGCCAGCAGGGGTTCGGCCGCGGCGGGCGCATGAAAATCGAAACCGACCGCGCCGAAATCGTGGCCGGCGTCCGCCATTCCCGCACCATCGGCTCTCCCGTCGCCATCATCATCCGCAATCGCGATTGGGCCAACTGGACCGAGTCGCTGCCGGTGGAAGACTTCGCCGGCTCGGGGTCCCACTGGAAGGCCGTCACCCGCCCGCGGCCGGGCCACGCGGATCTGGCCGGCGCCATCAAGTACGATTTCCACGACGCCCGCTATATCCTGGAGCGCGCCAGCGCCCGCGAAACCGCCGCCCGCGTCGCCATCGGGGCCATCGCCAAAGCCTTGCTGGCCGAATTCGGCATTGGAGTGCTTAGCCACGCGATAGCCGTTGGTGGCGTACGCCTGGAACGACATGCCGATTGGGAAGAACTGGTCGACCTCAGTAAGAAGGACGAGGTGCTGCTCGGCTGCGTGGACGGGGAAACCGAAGCCCGCATGAAGGAAGTGGTCGACCAGGCCTATCGCACCGGCGATACCGCCGGCGGCGTCTTCGAAGTGGTGGCCCACGGCGTCCCGGTCGGCCTCGGCTCGCACACCACCTGGGATTCGCGCCTCGACGGACGCCTGGCCCAGGCCATCGTTTCCATGCAGGCGGTCAAAGGCGTGGAAGTGGGGTTTGCCGCCGAGGGCGCCGCCAGTTTCGGCTCCCAGGTGCAGGACACCATCCATTACGACCGCCAGGGCCGCCGCTTCACCCGCGGCGCCAACCGCGCCGGTGGACTCGAGGGCGGCATCACCAACGGCCAGGATATTCTGGTGCGAGGCATGCTCAAGCCCATTTCCACCCTGCGGCGCCCGCTGGAATCCGTGGACCTGGCCACTCGCGAATCCGCCCTCGCGGCCTATGAGCGCTCCGACGTCTGCGTGGTTCCCGCCGCCGGCGTGATCGGCGAAGCCATGGTCGCGCTGGTACTCGCCCAGGCTCTGCTCGAAAAATTCGGCGGCGACTCGCTCGCCGAGACGCGCCGCAACTATCATGGTTATCTCGAACAGGTGAAGAACTTCTGACCCTATGGTGTACCCCATCGTAAAATTTGGCGACCCGGTGCTGGAGCGCGAAGCCGATACCATCGCGGATTTCGATACGCCCGAGCTCGACAAGCTCATCGCGGACATGTTTGAATCCATGTACGCGGCCAAAGGCGTAGGCCTGGCGGCGCCGCAAATTGGCATCGGCAAAAAGATCTCGGTCATCGATTGCTCCAACGGCGAACGGCCCGAAGACAAGCTCGTACTGGTCAACCCCAAGATCCTCAAGGTCGAAGGCAAACAGGTGGGCGAGGAGGGCTGCCTGAGTATTCCCGGCTTCCGCGAGCAGGTTCGCCGTGGCAAGCGCGTGATCGCCCGCGCCCAGAATGCCAAGGGCGTGGAATTCGAAATCACCGGCGAAGATCTGCTGGCGCGCGCCCTGATTCATGAAATCGACCATCTCCACGGCAGGCTCTACATCACTCACATCAGTCCCCTCAAGCGCGACCTGATGAAGCGCAAAATTAAGAAGATGCAGCGCGCCGGGGAGTGGGGATAGGCGCGGCGGTGCGGGTGGTTTTTCTAGGTACGCCCGCGTTTGCGGTTCCCACGCTCGACCGGCTGGCCGCCGCCGGGCACGAAGTGGCCGCGGTGGTCACTCAGCCCGACCGGCCTCGCGGACGGGGCCAGCAAGCCGCCGCCCCGCCGGTAAAGCAAGCCGCGCTCCGTCTCGGCCTACCCGTCTACCAACCGGAGCGCATCCGCCGTCCCGAGGCGCACGAGTATCTTGCCGCCTTAACGCCGCGAGCCATGGTGGTGGTAGGCTATGGCCAGATCATTCCGCAATCGGTCATCGATCTGGCGCCGCTGGGGATTCTCAACGTGCACGCCTCCCTGCTTCCCAAATATCGCGGCGCCGCGCCCATCCAGTGGGCCATCGTCAACGGCGAGGCGCGCACCGGCGTCACCATCATGCGCATCGACGCGGGCCTCGATACCGGCGATATGCTCCTGAAGGCCGAGACCGAAATCGGCCCCGAAGAGAACGCCGTCGAATTGGGCCGCCGCCTCTCCACCATGGGCGCCAGCCTTCTGGTCGAAGCGCTGGCCGGCATTGAAGCGGAAACGATCGTGCCCCAAAGGCAGGATAGCGCCCAGGCCAGCTACGCTCCGCTGCTCAAGAAAGAAGATGGCCACATCGACTGGCGCCAAGCCGCCGCCGCCATCGACAACCGGGTTCGCGGGCTGCAGCCGTGGCCTGGAGCATCGACCATCTGGCGCGGGCACGCGCTCCATATCTGGCGCAGCCGGCCGGTCGCGCTGGCGGCCAATTCCGCTGCCGAAACCGGCGCTCTGGCTTCCGTCCGCCCGCTGGTGGTGCGCACCGGCGATGGCGGCCTGGAGCTTCTCGAAGTCCAGCTCGAAGGCCGCAAGCGCATGCCCGCCGCCGATTTCGCCAACGGCCATCGCCTGGCCGAAAATGAACCATTGGGGGAGATACCGGTTTGAACTACCTACCGCTCGGATTTGCATATTCCGCCACCTACGCCGGCATCCGCAACGTCGAAAAGGACGACCTGGCGTTGATCGTGACCGG
The DNA here is from genome assembly GCA_052148435.1 of Bryobacteraceae bacterium. Lineage (GTDB taxonomy): Bacteria > Acidobacteriota > Terriglobia > Bryobacterales > Bryobacteraceae > JBEKYD01. The sequence continues at coordinate 27,474 of JBKQIF010000109.1, read as the reverse complement.
CCTTGCCGCTTCCGCCGCCGGCGTCTTCACCCAAAATCGCGCCCAGGCCGCGCCGGTACGGCTCTCGCGCCGTTTGCTCGGGCTCAGCCACGGCGCCGCCGGCGCCATTCTGATTAACGCCGGCAACGCCAACTGCGCCACCCGCACCGGCAACGCGGTGGCGCTGGCTAGCGCCAAACAAGCTGCCCGCTTTTTGCGTTTACCCGTGACCCAGGTGCTGGTGGCTTCTACCGGGGTGATCGGCGTGGAGCTCGACCCGAGGAAAATTACCACTGCCATGCCGCGCCTCGTAGAAGGCCTATCGCCCGACCGGTTCGACGACGTTTCCCGCGCCATCCTGACCACCGATCTCCGGGCCAAAACCGCCTCCGCCCAGGTGAAGCTGCGCCGCGGCACCGTGAATGTGGCCGGCATGACCAAGGGGTCCGGCATGATCCATCCCCAAATGGCCACCACGCTCGGTTTCGTCATGACCGACGCCCGCATTTCGCCCGCCCCGTTACGCGCCATTTTGAAGCGCGGCGTGGAGCGCAGCTACAATCGCCTCTCCGTGGATGGCGACACCTCCACCAACGACACGTTGTTGCTGCTGGCCAATGGCGCTTCGGGCGTCAAACCGGAGGGCGCCGAGCTGCGCAAGGTGGAAGAAGCCGCCGCCACCGTCATGGAGCAACTGGCGCGGGCCATCGCGCGCGACGGAGAAGGCGCCACCAAGCTGATCACCATCGAAATCACCGGCGCGCCGTCCGACGACGCGGCCGTCCGCATCGCGCGCGCTATCGCCAATTCTCCGCTGGTGAAGACCGCCGTGGCCGGCTCCGATCCCAACTGGGGCCGCATTCTCTGCGCAGCGGGCAACGCCGGCGTGCCCTTCCAACCGGCCAAGACCGATATCTATCTGCAAGGAGTCGCGGTCTGCCAGCGGGGATTGGCCGCTCCCTTTTCGGAGGAAGATCTCACGCGCAAGCTGGCGGAGCCCGAATGCGAGATCCGCGTGCACTTCCGCAGCAAGGGCAAAGGCAAGGCGCGCTTCTGGACATGCGACTTCACCGAAGGCTATATTCGGATCAACGCCAGCTACAGGACGTAAAGATGCGCAACGCTTTCGGTCTGGCCGTGCTGGCCGCCTGGCCGCTTCTGGCCGCTGGGACATCGCCCGCCGATTTCGTCCTCGGCGTGGCCCAAACCCTCTCGACCGGCAACGCGGCGGCCTTTCGGGAAGCCTTCGACCCGGCCATGCCCGGACTCAATGCCCTCCAGCGCGGCGCCGGCGCCCTGATCGCGCAGGCCCAGGCGGAGTCGCGCATTCAGGTCAACCGCATCTCCGGCGAAGCCGGCGAGCGCCTGCTGGAGCTGGATTGGGCGCTCGACATCACCCAGCGCGGCGGCATCCCGGGCCTCACCCATCGCACCGCTAAGGTTCGTTGCCGCCTGGTGGACCGCGGCGGCCGATGGCGCATCGCCTTCTTCGAGCCCGCCGATTTTTTCGCGCCGCCGCCCGATATGGCTGCCTTGTGGGACATGTTCCACGAGGTGGCCGGGGCGCTCGATAACGGCGACGTGCCGCGGTTTCTCAGTTTCTTCGACCCCGCCTTCGCCGCCAAGGTGCACTTGGAGCAGGCCGTCCGCGGCGCCATGGCGGGCGGTGAGGTGCAGCCGTCCCTGGATCTGGTAGCCAATGAGGGCGACGATCGGTTGCGCGCGGTGGGTATCGATTGGGCCATGGATCTGGTCGAAGTGAGCGGCAATGGGAGCGGCGTCGTCAAAACCCGCAAGAACGACCGCGTCACCCTCCGCGTAGCCAGGATCGAAAAAAAGTGGCGGATTGAGAGCTTCGAGCCGGCGGATTTTTTTCAACTGGCGCCGCCATAATGGCTGCCAGTTTTCGGGCGTGAACCGCTCCGCCGTGGCAGAAGGCCGACCGCTGACATGAGTTTAGTGGACGTGGATTTCGCTTACGATCGCGCTTTTCGCCGTATCCTGCGCGATCTCGATTTCGAACCGCGCGGTCATGTGCGGCGCGATCTCGCCCACGTGGGCGGTGACCGCGCCCATGCGAGAGCCGCGCGGGCTCAGGAGTTCGCACACGACGTCGGCTGAATTCACCACGTGCCCGGTATTGTTCCTCGCCACGCCAATCAGCTTGGGGGGATCCGAGTGCTCCACCTGTACTTCGTCCACGTTCACGCCGTCGCCGGCCGCAAGGTGCACGGTCTGGCTGTAATCCGGCAGCATTTTCGCGGCAAGCTGCGCCGGCGTCAGGTCCGACCGGACGTCCTTCGCGCCGCCGCGCCGCGAGAGAGCGAAAGCTACCACCCCGATCGCCACCAGGCACGGAATGCCAATCGACAGCCAGCTTCTCATCTTCTGCGCGATGGTACGGTTCGAAAGATAGAAGGGATCGTCCTGTACGGCGCCCGACAGGAACTTGTCCAGCCTCGCCCGCAGCGATTGAAAAACATTGCCCAGAGGATTTCCCACGACTTCAACAACCTTTTCGCTATATCCATTGTACGTCTTCCGCGCGCCCGGGCCGGTCCGCGCCGCGGTGAAAAGTGTGTGAGAATTGCGGGTTGAACATGCTGCAAGGAAAATCGCTGGTTGGATGGGGCCGCGCCACCGGCGGCGAAGAGACGCTGTACGGATACGACGCGCGCACCGGAGAGCGATTGGAGCCGGCCTATGACGGCGCCACGGCCGCCGCAATGGATCGCGCGGCGAATCTGGCCGCCGACGCTTTCGCCCCTTATCGCGCTCTCCCTCGCGCCCGGCGCTCGGAATTTCTGCGGGCCATTGCCGCCGGGCTGGAAGCCTTAGGCGACCCGCTGATCGAACGCGTCAGGGCCGAATCCGCGCTGCCGGAAGCGCGCCTCCGGGGAGAATTGGCGCGCACCTCCGGCCAGCTTCGTTTTTTCGCCGGAATCGTGGAAGAAGGCTCATGGGTGGACGCTCGCATCGATACCGGCGATCCCGGCCGCAAGCCGCTGCCCAAGCCGGACGTGCGCTCCATGCTCCGGCCGCTCGGACCGGTCGCGGTCTTTTGCGCCTCCAATTTTCCGCTGGCGTTTTCGGTGGCCGGCGGCGATAGCGCTTCCGCCCTGGCCGCCGGCAATCCGGTGGTGGTGAATGCTCATTTCTCACATCCCGGGACGGCGGAGATGTGCGGCGGCGCGATCCTGGCCGCGGCCCAAAAAACAGGCATGCCGGAGGGCGTTTTTTCGTTGCTGTTTACGGTGGGATACCGGATCGGCCAGGAGCTGGTAGCTCACCCGCTAATCCAGGCCGCCGCGTTCACCGGCTCGCGCAAAGGCGGGCTGGCCTTGCTCGCTATTGCCCAGTCGCGGCCCGAGCCGATTCCGTTCTATGCCGAAATGAGCAGCGTCAACCCGGTATTCATTCTGCCGCACGCGCTGGCCGAGCGCGGCGATGCGCTGGCGGCCGGACTGCACGGTTCCATCACCGCCGGCGTGGGCCAGTTCTGCACCAATCCCGGCGTGATTTCCTTGCCGGGCGGCGCCGCGGGAGATCGTCTGGCGGCGGCACTGGCGGAAAAACTCGCCGCCACGCCGGAAGCTCCCATGCTGAATGCCGGCATTCTCGAAAACTACACCGCCAAGGTTGCGGCGCGCACCGCCGACCCGCGCGTGCGGACGCTCGCGTCCGCCAAGGGCTCGGCCCCGGCCTTGTTCGAAGCTACCGTGGAAACATTTCTGGCCGAGCCCGATTTAGGCGAAGAAGTTTTCGGGCCAGCCTCCGTGTTGGTGCGCTACGGCAAGTTCGAAGAAGCGCTGGCCATCGCGTGCACCATGGAAGGCAATCTGACGGCCACGATTCAAATGGCCGCCGGTGACGAAGGCGATGCCGTACGGCTGGTTGCCGCGCTCGAAACACGCGTCGGCCGGATTCTTTTTCAAGGCTATCCGACGGGCGTCGAAGTTTGCCAGGCCATGGTCCACGGAGGGCCTTATCCCGCCACCTCGGACGCGCGCACCACCTCGGTCGGCGGGCGAGCGATCCTGCGTTTCGCGCGGCCGGTTTGTTATCAAGATACGCCGGAGGGGCTGTTGCCGGAAGAATTGCGCAACGAGGCCGAAGGTCTGCGCCGCTTGGTGGACGGGAAATACACGTAGGCGCGAGTCCCAGGGCAGTTCGAAGAAATCGGAAAACACGCGGGTGGAAAACCGGGGAAACCGGGACAGCTTGAACTGCGCGTTTATTCCGAACCTGGCGTACCGCCCTCTTCTCTGGATTGGAAAATGACGCAGTTCAGGCTGGACTGCTCTTTCCTGTCCCGTTTCCCCTCAGAACAGATCCGAGTGCGTTCCGGTGCGGACGAGGTGAAGGTCGTCGCCGTCGATTTTGTAGATCAGCAGCCAGTCCGGCTCGATGTGGCAGTCGCGGAAGTGCTTCCAGTCGCCGCCGAGCGGATGATCCTTGAAGCGCGCCTGCAACGGGCTCGCTTCGATCAGCAGCAGGATCACCTCGCGGAGCTTCGCCATGTCCTTGCCGCGCTTTTGTGCGAGTTTCACATCGCGCCGGAACTGGGCCCCAGGTACCGGGTTACGCACCGAATCAGATTCCCAGTTCCCTGAAGAGCGCTCCTGCCGAACTCAGGTGCTTGCCATTGCCCTTATCGGCGGCGCGCATCGCCTTCACGGTGGTTGTGTTGGGCACCTTCACGTCGAATGGAAGGGCCTTCTCCGCGGCTACGCGGACCAGCAGCATGCGAACGGCGTCGGACACGGAAATTCCCATCCCGGCCAGCGTCTTTGCGGCGCGCCGCTTCGTCTTCTCATCCACGCGGACGTGAACCATCGTCGTCGCCATGATGTGGTCCCCCTGAGATACATTGTATCTCAGGGACCTTGGTCCGCCGCACCATTTATTGGGGGACCCAGGGAAACCCGGGGACAGCCCGCATGTTTCCCGTCACTGAAGCGCCGAAAGGAACTGGAGCGATGAGCAAGAAAAACATGGGTTCGAGCATTGACGATTTCCTCAGAGAGGAAGGCACCTTCGAAGAGGCGCAGGCCCAGGCGGTCAAGGAGGTTGTGGCGTGGCAGCTCGCCGAGGCCATGAGGAGCAGGAAAATCTCCAAAGCGCGCATGGCCACGCTACTCAAGACAAGCCGCACCCAGGTCGATCGCCTTTTAGATCCGAAAAACGACATCACGCTATCGAGCCTGCAGCGGGCAGCGGCAATGGTGGGGCGCCGGGTTACCATTGAGCTGGTGTGACGGGGCGCCCTCCATAGCTCCCCGCGCTTTCCTTCTATAATCGGACTGATGGCACAAAACAGTTTTGGCGCGGCGGCGAAGCTGCGCGTGGGCGCCGCCGAGTATGGATATTTCCGGTTGGCGGCAATTGACGAAAAGGGCGTAGGCCACGCCGCGCGGCTGCCGTTTTCGACCAGGATTCTGCTGGAAAACCTGCTGCGCCATGAAGACGGGCGGCGGGTTTCGGCTGCCGACATCGAATACGTCGCGGCCGGGGCGGCGGGAGGCGAAAGCAAAGAGATCAGCTTCATGCCGGCGCGCGTGTTGTTGCAGGATTTCACCGGCGTTCCGGCGGTGGTGGACCTGGCGGCGATGCGGGATGCGCTGGCCGCCATGGGCGCCGATCCGGGGCGCGCTAATCCGCTGATGCCGGCCGACCTGGTGATCGATCACTCGGTGCAGGTGGACCACTTCGGGACGGCGCAAGCCTTCGACCTGAACGCGCTGCTGGAATTCGAGCGCAACCGCGAGCGCTATATGCTGCTGCGCTGGGGACAGACGGCGTTCCGTAATTTTCGCGTGGTGCCGCCGGATACGGGCATCGTCCACCAGGTGAACCTGGAGTATCTGGCGCCGGTGGTGTTTACAAGAGACGGCGTGGCGTATCCGGATTCGCTGGTGGGCACGGATTCGCACACCACCATGATTAACGGGCTGGGCGTGCTGGGTTGGGGCGTGGGCGGAATTGAAGCCGAAGCCTGCATGCTGGGCCAGCCGATTTCCATGCTGCTGCCGCCGGTGGTGGGTTTCAAGCTGCGCGGCAGGCTGAAGGAAGGCTGCACCGCGACGGACCTGGTGCTGACCATCACCCAGATCCTGCGTAAGAAGGGCGTGGTGGGCAAATTCGTGGAATTCTACGGCCCGGGGTTGAGCGCCCTGAGCCTGGCCGACCGCGCCACGGTGGCCAACATGGCTCCCGAATACGGCGCCACCATGGGCTTTTTCCCGGTCGACCACGAAACCCTGGCATACCTCAGATTCAGCAACCGTCCGGCCGAACTGGTAGCGCTGGTGGAAGCCTATACCAAAGAACAAGGGCTGTTCCGCACCGATGCCACGCCCGACCCGGTCTATGCCGACACGCTGGCGCTCGATCTGGCCGAGGTGACGCCATCCATGGCCGGGCCCAAGCGCCCGCAGGACCGCGTGGAACTGGGCGGGGTGAAGAAGAATTTCCACGACGCCTTTCCCGGCGCGGGTAAGAATGCCGAGGCGATAATCGACGGAGCGAGTGCATCCATCGGCGACGGCGCGGTGGTGATCGCCGCCATCACCAGTTGCACCAACACTTCCAATCCTTCGGTGATGCTGGCCGCGGGGCTGGTGGCCAAAAAGGCGGTCGAACGCGGGCTCAGCGTGAAGCCGTGGGTGAAGACCAGCCTGGCTCCCGGCTCCAAGGTGGTGATGGATTATTACAAGAAGGCGGGGCTCGTCGGGTACCTGGAGAAACTCAAGTTCAACCTGGTGGGTTTCGGCTGCACCACGTGCATCGGCAACAGCGGGCCGCTGCCCGAGCCGGTGGCGCAGGCGGTGAACCAGGAAAACCTGGTGGTGGCGGCAGTGCTCAGCGGCAACCGCAACTTCGAGGGGCGCGTAAATCCGCTGGTGAAAGCCAATTACCTGGCATCGCCGCCGCTGGTGGTGGCGTACGCGCTGGCCGGCACGGTGGATATCGACCTGACCCGCGACGCGCTGGGCACGGGCTCGGACGGCCAGCCGGTTTACCTGCGCGACATTTGGCCCAGCAACGAAGAGATCGCGTCGACCGTGCGCGCGGCCATCGACCGGGGTATGTTCGAACACGAATACGCCCACGTTTTCGACGGGGACACGAATTGGCAGACGCTGCCGGTTCCCACCGGAAACACGTTTCAATGGGACGCGAGCTCAACCTATATCAAGAAGCCGCCCTACTTCGAGCAGTTGGTGGACCCGGCCAAGTCGATTCACGACTTGGCCGGCATGCGCGTCCTGGCGATGCTGGGCGATTCGGTGACGACCGATCACATCTCGCCCGCGGGGTCGATTCCGAAGGACAGCCCGGCGGGAAAATACCTGATCGGCCTGGGCGTGAAGCCGGCGGATTTCAACTCCTACGGCGCGCGTCGCGGCAACCACGAAGCGATGGTGCGCGGCACGCTCGCCAATATCCGCCTGCGCAACCAGCTCGCGCCCGGAACGGAGGGCGGCTGGACGGTGCATCTGCCCGATGGCGCACAGAAGTTCATTTACGACGCGGCGATGGAATACCAGCAGGAGGGCGTACCGCTGCTGATCCTGGCCGGCAAGGAGTACGGCTCGGGATCTTCGCGCGATTGGGCGGCGAAGGGCGTCATGTTGCTGGGCGTGCGGGCGGTGATCGCGGAGAGTTTCGAGCGCATTCACCGCACCAACCTGGTGGGCATGGGCCTGCTGCCGCTCGAATACAGCGAGGGTGAAAATGCGGCGGCGCTGGGCCTCACCGGAAAGGAACTGTTTCACCTCGAAGGCATCCCGGCCTCGCTGAACGGCGGAGGCCGCAAGGCAACCGTGCGCGCGGTGGCGGCCGATGGCGGCGAAAAGAAGTTCACCGTAAGGGTTCGCGTGGACACGCCGCAGGAAGTGGAATACTATCGCTACGGCGGGATTCTGCAGTACGTGCTAAGGCAGTTGGCGGGATAACTTCCCTGGGGCTCACTTGCGCCTCGATGCTTAGTGGCTTGGAATTCGGCCTCCGCTCTCTCGTCGGCGCAGCGCTGGTTGAGACCGGCGGCTTCGCCTTGCGGGCCGTGGCCGGGGGTGTCGTGGCCGGAGGCTCCTCTTATACGCATTTTGCGTTTGTAATTACGTGTTCGGCGTATGAATGGAGTGGGTCGGTTTGAGATCCAGGAGAAAATCATGGATGACCTCCCGAAGAAAGGCGGGCGCATGAATATATTCAAGACGTTCACGTTGAAATGGTGGCAGGCCGGTTTTTTTAAATCGGGAATGCTAGCTTTAGGAATTGCGATTGGAGCTTATTGGCACGATTTCTTGGGCGGCTACCTTTTTATTCTCATAATTGTGGCCGTGGTGAGTTTAGCGTATGTCACATACGTGTGGTGGAAGCAGTAAATACCCGCCCCAAAATATTCTCGATCTCCGCCCTGGCGGGCCGCCGTGAAACAGGCATCCTCGCGATACACGCTACAATCGAATAAGCGATGGGGTTTTCCGCGCGCTCCTTCGGGGGGCGCTTCTGGGCGCTGATCGGCGCCACGTTTCTCGGATTCCTGGGCATGGGTACGGTGTTGCCGCTGGTCGGTCCGCACGTACGGCACGACCTGGGCGCATCGGACCAGTCGGTCGGCCTGGTGATTGGGATATTCTCGTTCGTGGCTCTGGCGGGAAGGCTGATTTCGGGGCCGCTGGCGGATCGGCGCGGGCGCAAATTCGCATTTCTGAGCGGGCTGGGCAGTTGTGCGCTGGCGGGCGTAGCTTATCTATTGCCGTTCGGCTTGCCTGGCGCTTATGCCGGGCGGATTCTGCAGGGCTTTGGCGAAGCGTGCCTTTATACCGGCGCGGCGGCCTGGGCGGTGGAACTGGGGGGTATTGAGCGCAGCGGGCAGACGCTGGGCTACCTGAGCAGCGGGATCTGGGGCGGCATCTCGGCGGGACCGGTGGTGGGCGCGTGGCTGGGTTCGTTCGGCCGCGCCGCCACCATGCAGGTGATTGCGGCCAGCGTGGCCTTTGCCGTACTGACGCTCATTCCCGAGGATTATCGGCCGGCGCCGCACGCGCCGCGGAAGCCGCTCATGCGCAAGTCGCTGTTGATGCCCGGTCTCGCCCACGGACTGACAAATGTGTATTATCCGGTGGTGACCGGGTTCCTGGTGCTGCACCTGGCGAACTACGGAAATTCCGGGCGCGCGGCATTCACGGCGTTCGCGCTAATGGTGCTGACGGCGCGCTTCTTTCTGGGCGGGCTGCCGGACCGGATTCACCCGGCCATCACCTTCTACGGCGGGATTGCGCTGATGGCGGTGGGTTTGTGCGTGCTGGCCGGCGGCCCGGATCGAAGTATGGCGATTGGGTCGGCGGCGCTTCTCGGCTTCGGGTATTCGTTTCCGTGGTCGGCGGTCGGCTCGACCGTGTTACGCAAGACGCCGCCCAGCGAGCGCGGCTCGGTGGTCAGCCTGCTCAGCGCGTTCTATGATTTATTCGTGGGCATCAGTTCTTTTGTGGCGGGCGGGGTGGCCAAGCACTATGGCTACTCGGCGGCCTTTCTGATGGCGGCGGCGGCGCTGGGCGGAGCGGCCATCGTCGGGCGATGGGTTTTTGCCGGTGTCGGCCCGATGGTGGGGGACGCCGAAGACGGCGCGAAGGAGCTGTGTATGGCGGGGGAAACTCCGTGCGCGGGAGCGGACTCATGAAGACAGCGTGGCTGACGATGCTGCTGGCTTGTTTGCCAACGGCGGGCGCGTGGTCCCAGACGCGGCCGCATTCGGTGCCGATGATACCGGCGTCGTCCGGGGACCTGGAAGCGGTGGTGACGACGGAGGCGGGCGAGTTCCGTTTCGAATTCGCGCCGGACAAAGCCCCGCGGCACGTGGCGCAGTTCGTGAAACTGGCGCGCGAAGGCTACTACGACGGCAGCGCGTTTTTCCGCGTGGTGGCCGGCGGAATGATTCAGGGCGGCGATCCGCTGCTCAAAGACGCCACGACGCCGCGCAACCTGTGGGGTTCGGGCGGGCTGAACCTGTTGCCCGCGGAATTCAGCGACCTGAAACACGAGCGCGGCGTGGTTTCCACCGTCAGTATTCCGGGCAAGGCCGATAGCGACGGCGCGCAGTTCTTCGTATGCATCGCGGCGCAACCGGCCCTGGACGGCCACTATTCGGCTTTCGGCCGCGTGACCGAGGGCATGGACGTGGTGGAGCGCATCTCGCAAGCGCCGGTGGACGCGAGCGGCATCGCCGAAAAGCCGGTGCGCATCACCAGGGTGACCATCGAAAAGAAGCGCGAGGAGCCGTTCGTCAACGCCACCATCGACGAGTTGCGGCGCACGGTGACGCTCGAGACCGCGCTGGGCAAGGTTCGCATCCGGATGGAGCCCGACTGGGCGCCCAACCACGTCCGCAACTTCCTGCGGCTGGTTTCGACCGGCTGGTACGACGGCACCGCGTTTCACCGCGTGGTGAGAGGCTTCGTGGTGCAGGGAGGAATGCCCGATACGCGCGCCGGCGGCACGGGGCACTGGGCGGACCGCTGGGTGCGGCCGCTCAAGGGCGAGTTCCGGTCCGACGTTCTGCACGTCCGCGGCATCGTGTCGATGGCGCGCACGGACGATCCGGATTCGGCCACTACGTCGTTCTTCATGGTGCTCGGCCCGGCGCCGAACCTGGACAGCCAATATTCCGCCTTTGGCCGCGTGATCGACGGCATGGACACGCTGGCGGCCTTCGAAAAAGAAGAAGTCAGCGGCGAAACTCCGGTGCGCCGGCTGGAGCTCGTTCGCGCCACGATCGATCCGAAGTAGGAAGTGTCATTCCGCAGTCAGTGTGCGTAGCTTCGGCTCCGACTTAGCGAGACGTTGAGGCCTGGTGTTTTGGCGGGGAGATTCTCACCCGAGCTGGAGCAAGCGTCGAGATGAGTCCCGACGCGGCACGCAGAAGTGCGTGCGCCACGGACGAAAGCAGCTGAGCGCGGAGCAGACCACAAGAAACGCTGGTCTGCCCCACGGCGGCGTTCTCACTTGAGGACGATCGTCGCGCTCTGCTGACTGCTGCTCGCGGCGCCGATGGTCAGCACCACGGGCACGGCTCCGGCCGCGGCCGCGGTTGGAACGATTACTTCCACCTGCAGTACGCCCGCTAACAGACCGGGCGCAGAGCCGGCGAAGAGCACTTGCGCGGTTTGGCCGCCGATGGTGACCGAAACGGACAGTACCGGCGCGTGAATGATGTCGCCATTGATCACGCCGTCCTGACCGGCTGGATCTTCCACGCCATCGCCGGTGGCATAGAGGACTGCCACCGATCCGCGCGCCGCGGCGTTGGCCGCTCCGTTGACGGTGCCGTCCTGGTTGAGAGCCACAACTTCTCCCGAACCGTTTTCGGCCGAGGTGAAGAGGCCAGGCGCCGAGGCTGCAACCGGAATCGAAAACGCGGCCGTGGCCTGGCCCCGGTAGGCGACGACGACGCTGGCGGTGGTCGAGCCCGCAACCTCATACGGAACCACCACCGCGGTTTGCGAAGCGGAGGCAAACAGAATGGGAGCCGCGGCGCCGTTGAAGGTGACGGTGGTGGTGGAGAGAGTGGTGGCCATGCTGCCGGAGGTGGGCATCGTCCCGTCCACGGTGGGCGAAGGCCCGACGGTCCCACCATTGACCAGCACTACCTCCCCGGGAGCGATAGAGGAAGCCGCGAGCCCGCTGGCGCCATTGCTCAAACTCGAAACCGCGGCCGGCGGAGCGATGCTGCCGAAAAGGCCGTGTAGCTGGCCTTGAATGCCGGCGGTGAAATAGAGAGTGTTTGGGTCGCCGCCATTCTTGCCATTGCCGAAAATCAGTGCCCACAAGTCCGAAATTGCGATGGGGCTTCCGGTTTGGCTCTGGAGCGCACCCAGAGAACTGCCGGTGGTCAGGTTGAAAGCGTTGATCGTCCCGTCGCCGAAGTTACCCACCAGCAATGCGCCACCGAAAGCACCGAAGGTGGCAGGCGCTATGGCGATTCCCCAGGGTGCGTTCAGGGGACCGTTCGAGACCAGGCGCTGCAACAGATTGCCGTTAGTGTCGAACACATCCACCAGGCCATTTCCCGCCGCGCGTACCGGTTGATTCTGGTTGGCGTTCTGCGAGGCATAGGCAACATACAACTTACCGCCCAGGTTCCAGATGTTATACGGCGCGTAGCCGCTCGGAAGGTTCGGATCGGTGAACCCGCCTGAGACCGTGGAGGCATGAAAGTTGGTATCGAAAACGTCGATTTTGCCCGAATTGAAGTTGGCGGCATAGAGGTTCGGGCCGGCGGCATTGATAGCCAGGCCGGTGTAGACCGCGCCGGCGGAGGAATTGTCCAACATGATGGTCGCGACAGAGCCGCCATTCCAGGCGGAAATGGTGCCATCTTCAGTCGCAAAGATGAAAGAGGCAGCTTTGGCATTGGAAAGCACAAAGCCGGTCGAACTGTTCTGCACCTGGCCTGTGGGCCCGGTTAGCGACTGTTTGGTAGCGCCCGATGGAACGGTCACAACGGTGGCTGAGGCTACGCCGGACCCATTGTAAAGAGTCGCGGTCGCGCTGCCCTGATTGGAAATCCAAAACGGACTCCCGGTGCTTTCGGAGATCCCCCAGGGGTTTACCAAATGAGCATCCGTGAAATCCGCCATACCGGGGATATCGGAGACGAGATTGTGCTGGAGATACACGTTAGTGGTGCTGGTCGTGGTTGTGCCCTGCGAAAAAGAGGGAAGAACCCCTATCGCAGAGAGCGCGAACGCGGCGTAACTTGCGCTAAGAACTTTTCGAGTCATTTGGCACCCCTCAATGCCGAATAGCCGGAACGAAACACAAGTGCATGGAAGTCGGAGACTTCAACGCATATGCGCAATCCTAATGGATGCCCTCGATTATATATCCAACCGCCCCGCTTCGTGCCCTTTCTTTAGAGCTTTACATCTGTAAATGACTCGCGGCCTTTGGTACGGAACGAGCCCGAAGTGAGGTTTCGCACACTCATCGAACCGACGTGTCACACCCGTAACGGAACGCGCCGGACGGCGGTGTCCAGTCAGAACGATCTGCCCTTCAGGCGCGCGATGTTGAACTTGGCGGTGTCGGCCACAGCCATAACTGCCATCACGCCGGCCTGGACCGGGTCGCTGACCACCAAGTCGGCTACCTGGGGCACGCTGCCGGCCATGTTCAGGCTGATCACCAGCAAGCCTTGCGCGCGCACTTCGCGCACGGCCGCGGCGATGTCGCCGCCCATCAGCGCCCCTGCCATAACGAGCAGCTTGACACGCGGCAGGCGCGGCACCGCGCGGACGGCGGCGGCCAGTTTCTGTTCGCCCACCAGCGGGATGGTGTCCACCGAAATGTACTCGCCGCGGATGTTGTGGCGGTCGGCCTCCGAGATCGCGCCAATAGCCACCTGGCCTACCTGTGCGCCGCCGCCCATGATGATAATCCGCTTGCCGTAAACCTGGCCCATGGTCTGCACCAGCTCGACCCTGGTGACGACGGGCAGCTTACGGAGATCGGCCACCAACTCGTCCGGATCCGTGGGCAGGACCACTTCATAGTAAGTGCGGTCTTCGGCAGGCCAGTTCGACAGGATGTCCACCGAGGTGATATCTCCCTGGTGCGCGGCGATTACGCCGGTCACCTGGTGCAGCACGCCGGTTCTGCCGGTGGCTTCGACAAGGACTCCAATAATTCGACTCGCCATGAGACGCTCTTATTCCACGGCGGCTTCGCCGATCTGCATCACCACCGACTGCACGCCCCCGCTGGTGCCGTCGGACATCTGGACCATGGCGATGCGAATCAGGTCGTTGGTGGGATCCATCCACCCCTGGGTGCCGAACGCGCCGCCGTGGCCGAAAGTTCCGGGCGAGTGGAGCAGGAGGGTGCCTTCAGGCTGATTGACGATCTCGAAAGTCAGGCCGTAGCCGGTGCCGCCCAGCCAACCGGAGGGAGAGACGTCGGGAGTGAAGACGCGCGTCATGGTGGCAATGCTCTGGCGGGAAAGATAACGCCGGCCGCTGGCCGTGCCGCCGGCCAGCAGCATGCGGTAAAACTGCAGCAGGTCGGGGGCGGTGGAATAGAGGCCGAATTCGGGCGCCGGGTACTTGGCGCCGGCGCGATACCTGGCGGGATCGCCGGCCAGAATCTCCGCGCCGGAGCGCACCAGCTTGCCGTCGGCGTGCTTATAGACCAGGGCGATGCGGTCGCGTTTTCCATCGCGGTCGCCGGCGGCGTCCGGCGGGAAAAAGAAAGTGTTCTTCATGCCGAGCGGCTCCAGAATTCGCGTCTGGATGAAATGCACATAGTCAACGCCGGAGACCACTTCGACGATGCGGCCCAGCGTGGCGATGCCCATGTTGCTGTAGCGCCAGCGCGTGCCCGGCTCAAAGCAGAGGTGTTCGCGGCCGCCGTAGTAGCGTACGGCCTCGGCCAGGGTAAGCCGCAGCGTTTGCGGATTGTCGCCGATCTCGCCGCTGGGGTCGCCGGCCAGGCCGGAAGTGTGCGACATCAACTGCCAGACGGTAGGCGGATGCTGGGGCGGATGAGTGGCGCGATTGCCGTTGGGCAGGGTGTCTTCCACGAGCTGCCCTTTGAACTCGGGCAGGTAGTCCTGGACGGGGCGGCGCAGTTCCACCTTGCCCTCCTCCACCAGCATCATGATGGCCACGCCGGTGAAGTTCTTGGTCATGGACATGATCTGGAAGATGGAATCCGGGGTCATGGGCTTGCGGTTTTCGACGTCGCGCCAGCCCACGGCTTCGAGCAGCGCCACCTGCCCGTGGCGGGCCACCAGCGCCACCGCGCCGGGTATTTCCTGGCGATCCACCAGTTCCTGGAGACGGGGGCGAATGAGCTTGAGCCGGTCGGCATTGAGCCCGGGTGTTTCCGCGATGGCGGGGAGCGCGGCGGCTGCCAGCGCGACGGAGAGAAGGCAATGGACGGAACGCATGATCTTTTCCAGTGTAGTGCGTTCCGGGGGGAGGAAAAGGCGGGTGACGATTATGCCCGATAGATTCGGGTACGCGAATGGCCGATCTCTCACTCCTTTCGGTGGACTGCTTCGGGGATCGGTCCGCGACTGAGAAAAAGCCCCGAACCACCGGCGATGGCGCCCACGACGAGAAATGGCTCCGCTCCGGTAACTACCGCATCGGGCAGCGGAGCATCGGGGGACTGGTGAGACCAGTCCTGCTCGCAGGCGAAGAACCTTACGTACGGGCGGCGCTGCCCGGTAACCTGATCGCGGACGGTTCCGCGGAGCATCGGATAGCGCGTTTCCAGTGCCTCCAGGATCGAGCGCTGCGTGATCTCGCCCTCGACATCGAGCTCGACCTCGCCGGCCACGCGAGCCAGCGTGCGCAGATGCGCCGGCAGGATGACCCGGATCATGCGAGCGTCTGCACCTCAATCGAAAGCACGGCCGGAAGATCGCGCACGATGGGGGCCCAGTTATCGCCGGCATCGGCGGACGCATATACCTGCCCGCCGGTGGTGCCAAAATACACGCCGCACTGGTCGAGCGAATCCACGGCCATGGCGTCCCGCAATACGTTCACATAACAGTCGCGTTGCGGCAGCCCTTGGGTGAGGGGCTCCCACTCGTTGCCGCCAGTTCGGCTGCGGTACACGCGCAGCTTTCCCTCGGGCGGAAAGTGCTCCGAGTCGCTCTTGATGGGCACCACGTAGACGGTATCGGGCTCGTGGGCATGGACGTCAATGGGAAAGCCGAAATCGGTCGGCAGGTTCCCGCTGATCTCGTGCCACCGCTCGCCGGCGTCGTCGCTCCGCATCACGTCCCAGTGCTTCTGCATGAACAGCACATCCGGCCGCGCGGGGTTCATGGCGATGCGGTGAACGCAGTGGCCCACCTCGGCGGCCGGTTCGGGGATGTGTTGCGAATGCAATCCGCGGTTGATCGGTCGCCAGGTCTGGCCGGCATCGTCGCTGCGGAATACGCCCGCGGCCGAGATGGCGATGAAGATCCGGCCCGGATTGGCTGGGTCCAGAAGGATCGTATGGAGGCCCATTCCACCGGCGCCCGGCTGCCAGCGCGGCCCAGAGCCGTGCCCGCGCAACCCGGCGAGTTCCTGCCACGTCCGGCCGCCGTCGGTCGAACGGAACAAGGCGGCGTCTTCCACCCCGGCATAGACCGTGTCGGGATCGCCGAGCGACGGCTCCAAATGCCAGACTCGCTTGAACTCCCAAGGGTGCGGCGTGCCGTCGTACCACTGGTGCGTGCCGGGAACGCCGTCGTAGACAAACTTGTTGCCCACCGGCTCCCACGTCTGGCCACCGTCGTCCGAGCGCTGGATCAACTGCCCGAACCAGCCGCTCGATTGCGACGCATACAGCCGATTCGGGTCGGCGGGCGACCCTTTGAGATGGTAGATCTCCCAACCGGCAAAATGCGGACCGCCGACCTCCCACCGCTCGCGCTTTCCGTCCGACGTCAACACGAAAGCGCCTTTCCGCGTGCCTACCAATACCCGTACGCTACTCATCCCCTCGCTCCCTTCCGAATCTCTCCAAACCCTTGCCAGGCACTTTGGAAAGGATATCCAGTTTACTTGCAAAATACAAGTAATGTAGACGATAGTCCCGCGGCAAGTTGCACTAACCGAGCCGCACGGCCAGCATCGATATCGACCCTCCGTCAACGCCTTCGATCGGGAAGGTAACGACATCGCCCTGCCGCCGGGCCGCGATCACGTAGAGCAGCGGCAGGTAGTGGTCCGGTGTCGGGATGGAAAGCATGGCGTCGCGGCCGAGTTTCTCGTAATCGATCAGCGGTTTGGATTCACCGGCGAGCATCATCGCTTTCGCCTCGTTTTCGAACCGAACGGCCCAATCATACGGATCAGGCATGTGGCGGCCCCAAGCGTACGCGTGAAGATTGTGAACCAGGTTTCCACTACCCACAATCAGGATGTTTTCGTCGCGCAAGGGCGCCAGTCTCCTGCCGATCTCGAAATGAAAGGGCGCGGGCCGTGTTTCGTCAATGCTCAACTGCACGACCGGAACATCGGCATCCGGATAAACGTGGCGGAGCACGGACCAGGTCCCGTGATCGAGTCCCCATGAGTCGTCGAGCCGCACCGGCAGCGGCGCCAATAACTCTTGCGCGCGGCGCGCCAGATCCGGATCGCCCGGCGCGGGGTATTGCACCTGGTACAGTTCTGGTGGAAAACCGCCGAAGTCGTGAATCGTTCTGGGCGCGGTGCCGACGGTGACACCGGTTCCCGGCACGAACCAGTGAGCGGAAATCGAGAGGATGGCCCTGGGCTTGATGGTTTGTTTTCCAATGCGCCGCCATCCTTCGGTGTAGCGGTTGCTCTGCACGGCATTCATGGGATTGCCGTGTCCAAAGAAGATTGCCGGCAGCGGTTCAGACATCCCGTGGCTCCTCGCTATGGTGGTGATTCGAATCCGTGCGGTGCGCGATTCTTAGATCGCCCTGCAAATCGACGCAGACTTGCCGGGCACTTTTGCATAGAATATCTATGCCACTTGCAAAATGCAAGTAATTTCTGGGTGGTAATTTCCGGGTGGTGGTTGACGGAAGATCAGGCGCGAAGGCACGCCGTGGGAGAGACGCCTCGCGCGATGGAATCCCTCAGCACCGTCCGTACGGAATCCATGACCATTCGAACCTCGCCGCTCCTGGTCACTGGACCGTGGCCCGTGACGATGATCGATGGCTGGAGCGCTTCCAGACGGTCGATCGATTCGAGCCAGACCCGCCAATCCGCGGGCGTCCCGGCATCCAGATTCGGAAGATACTCGCGGATCAGGCAGTCGCCGGTAAACAAGACGCGGTCCGCGGGGACCCAAACCGAGAGATTAGTCGCGGTGTGGCCTGGCGTCAAAAGAACCTCGACGGTGCAGCCTCCCAGATCGAAGGCGGTGTCATGGTCAATCCCGCGGTTCGGGTTGACTGAGGACGTTCCGCAAAAGAATGCGCTTGCCTCGCCGCGGGCGCGACGAGCCGCGTTGGGAATGGTCTGGTTGAATGCTTCGATTTCCGCTTCGAACTCGGCCTCGGTCCGCGCGATTCCGGCATGGCCCCACACGTCGATCCCCCGCTCGCGAAAGAAACCGTTTCCGCCAATGTGATCGAAATGCTTTTCGGTGTCGATCGCTCGCAGTCGATTTCCCGGCCTGGCGGCGACGGCGTAGCCATGAATGGACTGTGCCGCGAGGGTGTTCCCGCCCGTATCCACGACCAGCGTCAACTCGTCGCCGGCAATGAACCCCGCATTCACGCACCATGGCGGCGAGTATCCCAGGCCCGTGACGGCATAACAACGGCTGGAAATGCGCATGCTCCACAGTATCGCCCAGAGCGGGACAGGCCTCCTGGCCTGTCCCTGGAGCTGCTGCGTTCTGGTGGGAGGTTTTGGCGGTTGCGGCGCGATTTGTTTGGCGTGTTACCGCGGGTTCAGGTTGTGCCGGCTTTGAGAGCCAGGTCGGGGCTGGTTCCAACCCCCGGCACCTTGGTCTGCGGAGTCCAGGTCGTGCCGTTGAAACTGGAATACCAGATCGACTGGTCGCCGCTCTCGCCTTTCCATGCCGCGTAGAGCGCGCTGCCGAACAAGGCCAGGCCCGCCCCGACGCTGCTGCCGACTCCGGTAATCTGCTTTTGGGCCGTCCAAGCCGTGCCGTTGAAGCTCGAATACCAGAGGCGCTGGTCCATGAACTGGCCCTTCCAGACCGCGTAGAGAAGGCTGCCGAGCGTAGCCAGAGACGGTCCTTCGCTGGTGCCCACGCCGGCCACTTCCTTTTGCGCCGCCCAACTGGTTCCGTTGAAGCTGGAGTACCAGATGCCAGGGTCGCCGTAGACGCCCTTCCATGAGGCATAAAGGACGCCATTGTAGACCGCCAGCGCCGGCCCGACGCTGGTAGAGGTCCCGGGGATCTGCGCCTGCGCCGTCCAGCTTGTGCCGTTGAACTTGTTCCAGAACAAGCGCTGATCGCCTTCTTCCCCTTTCCAGGCCATGTATAGGTTGCTTCCCAATACAGCCAGCCGCGGCCCAGTGCTGGTGCCGACGCCCGCAACCAACTGCTGCGCCGCCCAGGTCGTGCCGTCAAAAGTCGTATAGTAGATGCCCTGGTCGTCTCCTTCGCCTTTCCAAGCCATATACAGCTTGCTCCCCAGCACCGCCAGAGCCACGCCGGAGCTGGTTCCCACGCCGGGGACCTGCTGCTGGGCCGCCCAGGTTGTGCCGTTAAAGGTGCTGTACCAGATGCGTTCGTCGCGCTCTTCTCCCTTCCAGGCCATGTAGAGCTTGCCGTTATATTGGGCCAGCGCGACCGGGAGACCGACGCCTTCGAGCGCATACATCAGCGCCGTCCCGTCCACGCTGCCGAACCCGGTGCAGGCATCCCAACCCGTGCCCGACTTGTATCCGGGCGCTCCGTTGGTGGCATTGCTTTGGCCGTCGGCGATGTCGTGGTATACGTCCGTGCCGGCGAAAGCGTAGAGATTGTAGTTCAGATAACCGGCCGGTTCGCCCAGGTTGGCATTGAGCAGCGCCACCAGGCCGGCGTACAGCGGACCGACCGCGCTGGTTCCTCCCACGGGGCCGTAAGGGGAGCCGTACAGGACGAGCTGGTAGCCGCTGTCCGGATCCGCGTTCCCGGCAATGTCCGGGATGCCGCGGCCGACGTGACCCCCGGGGTTCACGGAAGCCGGGACACCAGCCCAATTCTGCCAATAAGGCAGCGGAAAGACGACGCTGATCCCGCCGCCGGTGGCGCCGTTGTCGTTCCAGGTGTCTTGTGTGCATGTAGTTCCGGACACGTTCGAGATGCTGGTCCCGCCGCAGGAGCTAACCCAGGGGTCCGAGCCGGGATAGATCACGTGAGCTTTACCGTCGCCAATCTGGCAGTTCGAGCCGTCGTCGCCACTGGCGGCAAAGACGGTGACGCCCAACAGCGAAGCCTCCTGGAAGGTCGCGCTCACGGCATCGATGGCCGCCTGAGTCCACGTCAGTCCGTCGACGCCCTCGTCTTCCGCCCAACCCCAACTGATGGAAATCACGGAGGGCTTGTTCGTCGCATCGTGGATCGCGGTCGTGACGGCGTCCACCCACCCTTGCTCGGTCCATGGCGCGAAATACACCGCGATCTTAGCGCCTTGGGCGACCGCACCCGCCACGCTGATATCCAGCGCGACCTCCGCGTCGTCCCCGTTCGGACTTTTGGCGCTGCCCGGAGAATTCGCCGCCCCGTCAACCCCAACCACGGCGATAGCCGGGGTAGTGAGTTTCAGACCGGTAAAATATGCCTGGATATCAGTCGTTATAAAGCCGCCGCCGAACTCCAGCAGGCCGATGGTCTGGCCGGCAGCGGTTGGAGGAACCGCCGGAAAATCATAGAGCTTGGCAACTTCAGGCGGCGTCAGCGGGGTGGTGGCTTGCGCGGGACCAAGGACATTGAACGATCTGGCCATCCTCCGGTTGTCGAGGCCAAACACGCCTTCGACGATATCCGTAAGTTCGGACGGTATCTGGACGGTTCCTTCACGGCCGCGGTA
This sequence comes from Bryobacteraceae bacterium, assembly GCA_052148435.1. Lineage (GTDB taxonomy): Bacteria > Acidobacteriota > Terriglobia > Bryobacterales > Bryobacteraceae > JBEKYD01. Next base: position 6,956 of record JBKQIF010000109.1, on the reverse strand, counting down.
GTTCCCGCCGGGCGACTGGTAACTGCCCAGAGCAACCGCGAAGGCGCGGTTCATCTGCGCCACCGTTCCGGAGACCACGACCGTGCGGCGGGGAATGCTGCTTTCGACGATCTGGAGACCGTTCGTGCGGGCGAATTGCGCAATCCGTTCGAGGTCGGCCGGATCGGCGCCGTAACCGGCGGCAAACTCCTGGCGAGAGAGCGCCGGGCCGCGCCGTAGCTGGGAAGGGCCGGTTTGTTGGGGGTCGGGCAGCGGTGGCGCACCGGCGCGCCGGCGCACCCGAATACTTACGGACAATATCTCTTGTGGATCCGCCGGTCCGACCCGGCGAGCGCCGCGCGCTGGACGTCTTCCCGTTTTACTCAGCGGCCCGTAATTCGTCGGACTTTCAGCCATATTGTAATCTCCGTTCTTACGTGGATTGGAAGCGGACAGTTCAGGCACACAAGCACATCGGTGGCATCTGTCGCTTTTTGGCAGCCGCCGTTCAGCGCGTCGATAGGACTGGGGCACCCGCCCGTTTGACGATTGCTGTACCCCTCGCAATCGCGTGACTGGAGTATGAAGCAACTTTGATGGGGCGTCAAGAGAAATGTCGCGAATTAGTACCGGGTTTCGGAGAAACTTATAACAGCCGTAAGACATCATGTGCCTATAACTCGACTCGTCGACTAAGTCATTTCTCACAGCTTCTCAGACGCATACGATCGCACTCACCCTCACTTCATGCACTTAGCTGCACTAAGGTGGATACCCGACTCGTGGGGAGCAATTATTCTCCTCATCGCGGTCGAGCAGCCGTCGAGACTGGACCTTCACGGCCTTGGCGCGGTGAGGAAGGCCGGATTCACCGTCGAGTCCCGAGGCGCCGGCGCCCGCCGTTTCTTATATAATTTGACTGGTATTCCAGGATTATGCAGCCCCAGAAGTCGGAAGGACAACCGAACCGCGGCCGCTCACGCCGCTCGGTTCTGAAGGCCCTCGCCATGGGCGCCGCCGGCAACGCACTCAAAGCCGGAGATGCACCGCCGCCGCACCGGGACACCGTTCACCTGGATGTCGAATACCAGGAGATCGACAACTTTGGGGCCTCGGACTGCTGGAGCATGCAAAAGCTCGGCACGTGGTCGCCGGACAGCCGTGCGCGTATCGCCGATCTGTTGTTCTCGCGGACCAAAGGAATCGGCCTCTCCTGCTGGCGCTTCAACATCGGCGGCGGAATCAATCCGCAGATTTCCGAACCATGGCGAACCGCGGAGACCTTCGAGGTCGCCGAAGGCCGCTATGACTGGACGCGTCAGGCCGGTCAGCGCTGGTTCCTCAGCGCCGCCCAGGAACGCGGGGTTCCGCGCTTTCTCGCCTTCGTCAACAGCCCGCCCGGCCGCATGACCCTCAATGGCCTGACTTTCTGCGGCCCCCAGGGCACCACCAATCTGAAGCCCGGATTCGACGCCCAGTATGCGCGTTACCTTGTCGACATCCTGGAGCACTTCCGAACGGATCCCGACCCGGCCGCGCGCATTCCGTTCCACTACGTCAGTCCCATCAACGAACCCCAGTGGGATTGGGCGGGCCACTCGCAGGAAGGCATGCGCGCCTCCAATGCCGACATCAAAGGCATTGTAAGAACTCTGGCCGCGGAACTGGCGCGCCGCAATTGTCCCACTCAGCTTGCCGTTCTCGAGAGCGGATGCCTGCCGGACATGTCCCACCTCAACACCGTCTCCAGTGCCCGCTGGGGCGCCCCGTACGGCAACTACATCGAGGAGTTCCTCGGCGACCCCTCCATCGGGCCCCTGCTCTCCGGCCGGATCGGATACCACTCCTACGGCTCCGACCCCGTCGACGGCCCGCTGCTGAACAATCGCCAGGAACTGGCCGCGAGCATTAAAAAATACCCGGGCTGGAAGATCTGGGAAACCGAGTACTGCGTCATGGTGGGCCCCGGCCGCCAAGGCGGAAACCACCGCGACCTCACCATGAAAACCGCGCTCGACGTCGCCCGCGTGATCCACCTGGACCTCACCGTGGTGGGAGTTTCCGCCTGGCAGTGGTGGACCGCCGTCTCGCCGGTCGACTACAAGGACGGCCTGATCTTCACGGACTGGAAGAAACCCGGCGACCCCGAGACCATCTTCCCCGCCCGGCTGCTATGGGCGCTCGGCAACTACAGCCGCTTCGTGCGCCCTGGTATGCGTCGTGTGCAGCTCGATGCCGCCGGCCACGATATTGGCGCGCTCATGGGTTCGGCTTACAAGGACGAGAAAGCGCGTGAGGCAGTGCTGGTCTACGTGAACATGGCGGCGACGCCGCGAGTCGTCCAGCCCCGGTTCGAGCCGGTATCGCGCCAGTGGCAGCTTCAGTCGCTAACGCCCTGGGTCACATCGGAAAAGCCCGGCGACGAGCTGAAACCCTACCCGGCCTCCGCTCCCGATCAACCTCTGCAACTTCCGGCTCAATCCGTCACCACCGTGGTAGCGCGTTTCGCCTAACCTGCGCTTCGACGGCGCGTACCCCCGGCGCCCCCGGTTCCTGAAGCCCTATGCGCTGACGCGATAGGGCTGTTCGACGCCTGGCAACAAGCGAAAGCGGTGCGAATTCACCCGCACCCCGACGCGGTTGCCCTCCGCGCGAATCACAAACCCGGTTACCTGTAGTTCTATCGCCAGGCCGTCCCCGTAGAAAGCCGGCCATTCAATCGAAAGCTCGATGTGCGCGCCCACGGGAAGGGCTCTCCGGCAGCGGAAGCCTAACCCCCCAGTGCTCAAATCGCAGGTCGTCCCCGCACCGACAATCGCCACCGAACTCCGCTGCGAAACCCGGTACTGCACCGGGAGGTGGATTTCGTACCTTCGGCGCGACCGCATGTCATTGTTTCGTTGGTCCAAGCTATTGCTCCTCTGCCTCCAGGCTGAATGGCGAAGATAATGGCGGCGGCAAACCGGAGGCCCGTTCGTGATTGGTTCCGTGGGTTGCAATTCTGAATCCATTTCCATGTCTCGCTGCAACTAAAGTGTTTAACACAGTGAAAAGTTCCCGTATTTTTTACGCACCGAGCAATTTCTACGGGGTCGCCCACCGGGCCGGGCGCACAATTACACGATCCCGGCCGTCCCGCGGTGCGGTCTGTTACCATGGATTTTCTTAACAAATCCATGGCCTTGCGTCTCCACAACACCCTTTCGCAGCAGGTCGAGGTCTTCACTCCGTCCGAGCGCAACACCGTCCGGATGTATACCTGCGGCCCCACGGTTTACGACTACGCTCACATCGGCAATTTCCGCACCTTCACTTTCATCGACATCCTGCGCCGATGCCTGCGCCTCAATGGTTTTGCCCTAGAGCATGTCATGAACATTACGGACGTGGATGACAAGATCATTCGCAACGCGGTGGCTCAGGGCAAAACCCTTGCCGACTATACGGCCGTCTATACCCAGGCTTTTCTAGACGACTGCGCCGCTCTTCGTCTGGAGCGTCCGGAACGTCTGGTGCGGGCGACCGAGCACATCGACGACATGGTGCTGGCCATCGGGCGGCTGGGAGAATCCCACCACACCTACGCCTCTGAGGGCAGCGTTTATTTCCGCATCGCCACCTTTCCGGAATACGGCAAACTCTCGCATAACGATTTCCGCGGCAACATCGCCGGCGCCCGCGTGGATGTTGATACTTACGATAAGACCGACGCCCGCGATTTCGCGCTTTGGAAAGCCACCAAGGCCGGCGAGCCGTTCTGGGAAGGCGCTCTCGGCCCCGGCCGCCCCGGCTGGCACATCGAGTGCTCCGTGATGGCCCTCAAGTACCTGGGCGAAACGCTGGATCTGCATGCCGGCGGCATCGACCTGGTATTCCCCCATCACGAGAACGAAATCGCCCAATCCGAATCACTGACCGGGAAACCGTTCGCCCGCTTCTGGGTGCACGCCGAGTTTCTGCTGGTGGAAGGCCAGAAGATGTCCAAATCGCTGGGTAATTTCTTTACCCTGCGTGACATCCTGGCGCGCGGCTACACCCCGGAGGCCATCCGCTACCTGCTGGCTTCGGTGCCGTACCGCAAATCGCTGAACTTCACCTTCGACGGGTTGAAATCGGCCGCCACCGCCATCGACCGGCTGCGCAATTTCAAGCTGCGGCTGGAGACGGACCGCCTGCCGGAAGGCGCCAGCGAGCTCTGGACCGCGCGCACCGCCGCCGCCCAGGGGACATTTCGGAACGCGCTCGACGACGATTTGAATACCGCCGAAGCGCTGGCCGCCGTCTTTGAATACCTGCGCGACGCCAATACCGCCATGGACTCGGGCGAATTCCGCGCCGGCAACGCGCCCGCCGCGCTCGATCTGCTGGCCGCCCTCGATGCGGTTTTCGACGTGCTGAAACCCTCCGCCGGGGCCGGCCAATGGAGCGACGCCGAAATCGAGGCTTTGATTGCCGAACGCGCCGACGCCAAGCAGGCCAGGAATTTCGCCCGCGCCGACGAGATCCGCCGCCAGCTCTCCGACCACGGCATCCTGCTGGAGGACACCAAGAGCGGCGTACGCTGGAAACGAAAATGAGAACCGCCAAACCCGGCAGCCCGGCTGAGGGCGCCTGCCAGATCCACACCAAGGCCGTGCATGCCGGCGACCGGCGCAAACCCTCGCCCGCAATTCCGGTCACCACGCCCATCTATACCGCGTCGAGTTACTACTACGAATCCAGCGCCCAACTGGACCGCATCTTCGCGCGCGAGGAGGAAGGCTACGCCTACGCGCGCTACGACAACCCCACCAACGCCGCGCTGGAGGAACTGCTCGCCTCGCTCGAAAACGGCTATGGTTCGCTGGCGTGCGCATCCGGCATGGCGGCCCTGCAGCTGGCCATCGCCACTGCTCTGACCGACCGGCGCAAATCGATCGTGGCCGCCAACGCGCTTTACGGCGCCACCGTGGGGCTATTGCTGAATGTGCTCGAACCCTCCGGCATCGAGGTGCGCTTCGCCGACGTTTGCGACCTGGCCGCGCTGGAAGCCGCCGTGGCTGAGTCGAAACCCGGCTGCATTTTGATCGAATCCATTTCGAACCCGCTGCTGCGGGTGCCCCAGGTGGACCGCATCGCCGCCATCGCCCGCGCCGCCGGCGCCGCGCTGGTAGTGGACTCGACCTTCGCCACCCCGCTGCTGCTGCGGCCGCTGGAGCTGGGTGCGCACTTCAGCGTGCACTCGCTCACCAAGTACCTTGCGGGGCACGGCGACGTTCTGGGCGGCGCGGTGGTTTGCGACGAAGAGCACTTCCCTGCCCTGCGCAGTCTCTCCCGCACCATCGGCGCGGTGCTCGGCCCGTTTGAAAGCTACCTGACCATGCGCGGCATCAAGACCTTCCCTCTGCGCATGGAGCGGCAGTGCGCCAACGCCTGCCGGCTGGCGGCTTGGCTGGCGGCGCACCCCAAAGTCGAGCGCGTCCATTTCCCCGGCGACCCGGCGCACCCGGACGCCGCCGCCATCCGCCGCCTGTTTCCGCCGGACCTCTACGGCGCCATGGTCAGCTTCGAGATCAAGGGCGCCGGCCGCGATGAGGTCTTCCGCTTCCTGGACGCGTTGCAGGTGGTGGTGCCGGCCACTTCGCTCGGCGACGTTCACAGCATGGTGCTCTATCCGGTGATGGCGTCGCACCGCGAGGTTTCTCCCAAACACCGCGAGCGAATGGGCATCCGCGACAACCTGGTGCGCCTCTCGGCCGGCATCGAATCCGCCGGAGATATCATTGCCGATCTGGAGCGCGCGTTGGCTGCGGTGTGATTACGGGATTAGCTTCAGACGCTTGAGATCGTCTTCAGTCCAGCACGCTTGATCGATCATGCTCTTCAGGGTTTTGCGCGTGAACGTGCTGCCGCTCCCGTGGAATGCTACCGTGACCCTGCGCCGGTCGGAATGGTAATAGATTTGGTGGGATCCGTCCCCGCGGTCAAAACCAAACCCGTCACGGATGAGAGCTGAAATAAGTTCGCGGGCGGTGAGATTACGAAGTCGTCCGTAGTTGATGCCCACGGCTCAGACTGTAACCGCGACACGAGGTTCAACGGTGGCCTCTACCTGATCGCTGGATTCCTCCGGAATATGCTCGTGATGCTCAAGCATGCTCTCGACAACCATGCGGACGACCTCGTTGATGTTCTTGAAGGCTTCGTCCCGAGTCTCGCCCCATGTCGAGCCGCCGAGGCGCTCAAGCGCAGGGCAGTAAACGTGCCATCCCGAAGGATTTCCATCGAAATCTTCATCGGGCTCGATAACCACCTTGAAGTTGTAGGTTTTCATAGCCATTGCTACCAGTCGGGTTACGGTTCGCTTTCATTGTAGCGGACCCGCTTGGCGGCACGCGGATCTAACTATCCCGGCCGACCGCCATGACAAAATATTCGGCCGGGCCGGGACCGGGGTTGCGCCAACCGTGCTCCTGGTTGGAGGCGGTGATGACCACCGATCCGGCGTCGATACGGCTGGTTTGGGAGCCCAGGGTCACGTCCAACTGGCCGGTTCGCAGCATGAGGATCTCTTCGTGAACGTGGCTGTGGGGAGGGTGCGGCTGCTGCCCCGGCCCGAGTTGGGTCATATGCAGGTCGATGTGATAGCCGCTGTGCGTGCCGCCGTCGAAGACCGCGCGCGTTTGGTTTTCTCCGTTGGTTTTCACCGGCAGATCTTCGTACTTGTAAGCCTTGGCAGCCAGCGGCTCATCCCGCTTGGGTGCCTGTGCATTCTGTGCGTGCGCGGCTTGGGCCACCACCAGCGGCAGCAGCGCGGCTATGTCTCGGCGCGAGTATTCCATGGGACCTCCCTGGATCGATGATAGCGAGGTTACGGTGGGGACGATAGCCTGCCTGCACCGATCCAGAGGTGGGTCAGACCCACAGCTGTCCGGTTAAGTTTTTCTCTATCGGGGCAACTTGCTAGTGTAGTGTCCGACAAATAACTGGACAGCCAC
>JBKQIF010000108.1:0-15034 GCA_052148435.1 Bryobacteraceae bacterium | reverse complement strand
GGCGATCTGCTGTGGGGTGAGCACAGGCATGTTGTGGCCGGCCATCTCCATCACATGCACGTCCCAACTTGCGGGGAAGTCGATGCGCTCCTCGATCCATGGCGCGCCATTCGGACCGGCGAACTCGTGGGTCGGGATGGTGATGGATTTGGCTTTGCCTTTAAGTTGCGGCACGGCCTTGGCCTGAAAGGGCCCGGCGGCCATCAGAGTGCCGATGAGCGGAACCGAGCCGAGTACTCCGGCCTGTTCCATAAATCCCCTGCGAGTGAAGCGAGCGTCTGACATGAGTACCGTCCCTGGCGAGCTTTACGTGCCAACATTTACCAGAACCGGCAGAGCAAGTCAAGTCGGGTGGGAAACCAAACGTACCAGCGAACCGGCCGGCCCCACCGGCACCGGTTGTAAAATAGGGACTGATGAGCGAACCGGATACTCAAACCACTACGGCGGAGCAGCCTGGCCTGCCGCCGGCAACGTTTACGTTCCTGGTGCTGTCGCTGCGCGCCCAGGCGGAAATGCAACTCGGGCTGGTAACATTCGGCCAGGAGGAGAAAGCCGAGCCGGATCTGGATCTGGCCCGCCACAGTATCGATACGATGGCCATCCTGATTGAAAAAACCAAGGGCAACCTGACCATCGCGGAACAGCGCCTGCTGGAAAACACCCTCACCGAAATGCGCTTCCGCTTCGTTCAAGTTTCAGCCGAGGTGGCCCAAGCGGCGCAGAAAGCCTGAATGGCGGCGCCGCTCAAGATCACCGTACTCGGCTCCGGCACCAGCGTGGGCGTTCCGACGATCGGTTGCCACTGCGACGTCTGCAGCTCCGCCGATCCCCGCGATAACCGCCTCCGGCCATCCATCCTGGTCAGCTACGAGGGCCGTAACGTGGTCATCGACACCGGCCCCGACTTCCGCTATCAAGCTCTCCGCGCCGGTATTGAGCGCGTGGATGCCATCCTCTTCACCCACGCCCACGCCGACCACATCATGGGCCTGGACGATGTGCGCCCCTTCAATTTCCGCCAGAGGGAACGCATTCCGATCTATGCCACCGAGCCCACCATGGCCGCCATCCAGCGCTGTTTCGGATACGTGTTCGACGGCGGCAAGAAAGAATCCAACGTTCCCCAACTCGACGTCAAGCTGCTGGATAGCGCGGCGGTGGACGTATTCGGCCTGAAGTTCCTGCCGGTCCCGGTGCTCCATGGCACGCAGACGATTCTCGGCTTCCGTTTCGGCGCCGCCGCTTACCTGACCGATCACAGCGACATTCCGGAAGCCTCGCTCGACCGGCTGCGCGACCTCGATGTGCTCTTCCTGGACGCGCTGCGCTACAAGCCTCACCCGACGCATTCCACCGTCGAGCGATCGCTCAAAGTGGTCGAGCAGCTCGCGCCGCGCCGCACCTTCTTTACCCATATCTGCCACGACCTGGGGCACGCGCGCGCCGAAAGCATGCTGCCGCACCACGTGCGCCTGGCCTATGACGGCCTGGAAATCCTGGTGGAGGAAGCCGCGTAGTCCATGCGGATTTTTCGCAGCCTGGCGGAAGTTCCCGCCGATTTCGGCCCCAGCGCCATTACCATAGGCAATTTCGACGGCGTCCACCTGGGCCATCGCCACATTCTCAAGCGGGTGCGGGAACTGGCCGCGGCCAACCGGTGGCGCCCTTCGGTGCTCACCTTCGACCCGCACCCCACCGCCGTGGTCGCGCCCGGACGTTCGCCGCGCCTGCTGACTTCGCCCGACGAGCGCGTTGCCCTGATGGCGGAAGAAGGCATCGAACAGGCTCTAATCCTGCCGTTCGATCACTCCCTGGCCGTACTATCGCCGGAAGAGTTCGTGCGTCAGTTGCTGGTGGATCGGCTGGGTACCCGCGCCGTATTGGTGGGCGATAACTTCTGCTTCGGCCGCAACCAGTCGGGGAACACCGCGGTGCTGCGCGCGCTGGGCGAGAAGTTGGGCTTCACGGTGGAGATCGTCGACGCCGTCACCTGCCGCGGCCGGGTAGTATCCTCGAGCGTCATTCGGGAATTGATTCGCAGCGGAGATGTGGCCATGGCCGCGCGTTTCCTCAAGCGCCCCTACGTGCTGGAGGGCGGGGTGGTGGCCGGACGCGGTGTCGGCTCCCGCTTGACCGTGCCTACCCTGAACCTGGCCACGCCAGCGGCCCTGATTCCCGCGTGCGGCGTATACCTGACCCGCACGCGCGCTGGCGACGGCGCCCGGCGCTGGAACTCCCTCACCAACGTCGGCTACCGCCCCACCTTTGGCGAGAGCGCCCAGCTCAGCATCGAAACCTACCTGTTGGACGATTTCTCCGGCGATGCCCCGCCGCGCATTGCCGTCGAGTTCTTGAAGCAAGTGCGCGAAGAGCGGCGCTTCGGCTCACCCGAGGAGCTCAAGGCGCGCATCGGGCAGGATGCCGCCATCGCCACTCGCTTTTTCCGCCGCCTGAAGACGTGGGTTAGGCGGCAACGGTGACTCGGGAGAAAATCCGCCCATGAGTGTGCCGCAGTTCCTGTTGCAAGGTTTTTCTCTGATTCTGATCGACCTGCTGCTGGCCGGCGACAATGCCCTGGTCATCGCCATGGCCGTGCGAGCACTTCCCACCCGGGAACGGCACATCGCTTCGTCGCTTGGCGCGGCCGGTGCGGTAATTCTGCGCGTGGGCCTGACCTTTGCGGCAGCCCAATTGCTCTACCTGCGATTTTTGAAGCTGGCCGGCGGCTTGTTGATTCTGTGGATCGCCTGGAAAGTGATGCACGATGCCGAGGCTCCGCCGGAGGCCGCACCACCCGCCGCCCGGCTGGCGCAAGCCATCTGGTACGTGATTTTCGCCGATCTCACCATGTCCACCGACAACGTGCTGGCCATCGCCGGGGCCTCCCACGGCAATATCGGGCTGATCGTCTTCGGCCTGGCGGTCAGTATCCCGTTCGTGGTGATGTCGAGCAACCTGCTCGCCATCCTGCTCAACCGTTACCCGGTGACGGTGTACCTGGGCGTCGCGATCCTCTGCAAAGTAAGCGGCGACATGATGCTGGAGGACCCGTTTACAGTCCGCGCCCTGCACCCCAGCGAAACCATGCGATACGCCGTGGACGCGGCCCTCATCTTCATCCTGCTGGGAGCGGGGCTGGTGCGCCGCCGCCGGCGGGCTAAAGGCGTTTCTTAGGCAACGCTAGGGGAGCGAGACCTTCTGCACCAGCGGCAGGATGGCGCGATCGAGCTCGGCATCGGTGAATTCGGAAAGCCGAATGTTGCGGTGGAGGCTCCAGTGCTCGACGTGTTCCAGGGATTGGCCGGGTTGCGCTTTGGTCAAAGGCCCCAGGGTTTCGATCTCCAGAAACTCGTTGCTGGTGAAAGTCTCAAACGCGCAGCCGAAATCGGGGTAGGTCCTGGCCGGGTCGGCTTGGGCCTGCTTGACGAACGCTTCGCCCTTGAGCACGTAGACCGCCCAGGTATTGGGATTGAACATGCCAAGCTTCTGCGCGTTGGAATTTTTCGGGTCCTGGCGGAGCATCATGTATTTCTTAGTGAACTTCCAGCGCGGGTCGGAGAGGTCGGTGTAAGCCCACATCACCAGCGGATTGGTGGCCACCAGGTCCTTGGGATGGGTGCCGCGGGGAGGAAAGCCGGTGATCACAGTGCCGCCCTGGGCCATCATGCTCATGGCCCATACCGAAAACTCCAGCGGGAACAGAGAGTGGTTGGCGATGCGATGGATCACGGTGACCTGGCTACCGGCAGACGCCAGGTGAATCGAAATTTCCTTCTGTAATCGAGTGAGCGGCTCGATGGGTTCGCGCGCCGTCAGGCCGTCGGCGGCAAGCTCCATTTCGACCGGCTGGTTATCCGGAGCCCAGGTGGCGATGGGGTCCTCCGGCGCCTTCCAGACGCGGGCACCTCCGCGCAACTGGAATTCCGCTTCGCCGGTCTTTCCGAGCTGCTCGGTAAACTCCTTGAAGAGGTTCTGGCCGCCGACGAAGCCGTAGCGGATCACCCGCGGTCCTACGTCCGCGGTGACCACCAGTTCCACCTCTCCGTTGCTCACCCGGTAACAGTTGGGCCAGCCTTGGTAAGCGATCTTCTCAACCTTCACGGCGCACCGGACCACGCCGGAAAACACGATCAGAAACACTAGAATCTTCATAGACAATTTCGCGCAGGTTTCACTGTACCGGATGGCGAATCGCGGTGCAACACTCGCCCCGCCGGCTTCGGGTGGGTATACTGCAAATGGAGTTGTCCGTCGATATGAAGCACGTGAACATGGTGGCGGCATCCTTGGCGTTGGTTGCACTGGGACCCTGGCTTGCGGCCCAGAATTCCGCTCCGTGGCCGGCGGGCGCGGGCAACTACCGTTTCCACATGATCGGCCAGGCCCACATCGACCCGGTGTGGCTGTGGCCGTGGCGGGAAGGCCTGGCGGTGGTGCACAGCACCTTTCGGTCGGCGCTCGACCGGATGAATGAAACGCCCGGCTTCGCCTTCACCGCCAGCTCGGCTCAGTTCTACGAGTGGGTTGCGGAAAACGATCCGGGCATGCTGCGGGAGATCCGCAAGCGGGTGGAGGAGGGCCGATGGGGCGTGGTGGGCGGATGGTGGGTCGAGCCGGACGTGAATCTGCCGTGCGGAGAATCGCTGGTGCGGCAGGGTCTGTACGGCCAGCTCACGCTGCGCCGCCTGGTGGGCCGCACGGCCAAGGTGGCCTATAATCCCGATTCCTTCGGCCATCCGGGAACGCTGGCGCAGATCCTGAAATTGCAGGGAATGAACGAGTACGTTTTCATGCGCCCCATGCCGCAGGAGAAGACGCTGCCGGCGAACCTGTTCTGGTGGGAAGCGCCGGACGGCTCGCGCGTGCTGGCGTACCGCATTCCGATCAGCTACAACGATATCGGCGCGGTGCGGGCGCGCCTGGAGCAGATTCTGCGCGACCTGAAGCCGCAGGAGAAAGCCTTGATGGCCTTCTACGGAGCGGGCGATCACGGCGGCGGCGCAACCAAGGCGAACCTGGCCTCGATCGATGAGATTCCCAAACAGGCCGGCGCGCCCGAAGTGGTCTACAGCACGGCGGAGAAATATTTTGCCGAAGTGCGGCAGTCGTCGCTCGAAAGCGTGCCGGTGGTGACGGGGGACTTGCAGCACCATTCGGTGGGCTGCTACACGGCCGAATCGGCCATGAAGAAGGCCAACGGGACTACCGAAATCGCCATGCTTTCAGCCGAGAAGCTGGCGGCCATCGGCGCGCTGGCGTGGGGCGCCCAATATCCAAAGGACGAGTTCACTTCGGCATGGAAGAAGGTGCTGTTCTTACAGTTCCACGACAGCCTGGCGGGCACCGCGCTGCCGGAACATTACGAAACCACGGCGCCGGAGGGATACGGCTACGCGCGCTCGGTGGCGGAAAGAGCCCTCGATCTGGCGTTGCAGAAGCTGGAATGGAGCGTGGCGGCGACGGACCCCGATTCTCAATACCTGCTGGCATTCAATCTCGAACCCTGGGAAGCTACCTCCAACCTGGAATACGATTTGAGCTGGCAGCCGGAGGAAGCGCGGGTGGAAGACGATGCCGGCCACTCGCTGCCGCACCAATGGATCGCCGGCTCGACCGTGACCGGCGACCGCAAGCGCCTGGTTTTCCGCACTACGCTGCCGCCGTTCGGCTACCGCCAGATTCGCATCCGTAAGGACGCCGATGCGCCGCGGGTCGCCTCCGACTTGCATGCGGAAGCGAACTCGATCGAGAATCAATATCTGAGCGTGACGGCGTCGCCCGATGGCCGCATCGGCATTTTGGACAAGACGGCCGGGGCTCAGGTTTTTGACGGCGGCGCGGCGGCGCTGGTTCTGGACGATCCGAGCGACACCTGGAGCCACGGCGTCAAAGCTTACGACCAGCGGGTTGGCGCCTTCGGCAATGCGGCCATCACGACGATCGAAAAAGGGCCGTTGCGCGCGCGGATGCGCGTCGAAACCACGTATGGCCATTCGACGCTCGATATCGATTGGATACTCTACGCCGGCAGTCCGTTTCTCGAAGCGCGAGTGTCGCTCGACTGGCACGAGCAGCGGAAAATGCTGAAATTCAGCTTTCCCGTAGCCGTCGCCGCGCCTCGCGCCACCTATGAAATCGCCTACGGGAATATCGTGCGCGAGCCCAATGGCGACGAGGAGCCGGGGCAGCGCTGGCTCGACGTGACCGGAACCCGCGGCGGCAACGCCTACGGGTTGGCGTTGGTGAACGACGCCAAGTACGGTTACAGCGTCCTCGGTAACGACCTGCGGCTTTCGGTCGTCCGCGGAGCTCCGTTTGCGCATCACTTTCCGCGTCAACTGGATTTGAGTCAGCCGATTGAGTGGCAGGATCAGGGCGCGCAGACGTTCCGAATGCTGTTGGCGCCTCACCGCGGAAGCTGGCAGGACGCGGGCCTGCAGCGCGTGACCGAAGAGTTCACGACACCGCAGCCGGTAATCTATCAGGGCATTCATCCCGGTTCGCGCGGCCCCTCGGATTCTTTTCTGGCGGCGAGCCCGCGCAATGTCATAGTGACGGCGATCAAACAAGCGGAGGCGGGCGATGGCCTGATTCTGCGAGGCTATGAAAGTTCCGGCAAGAGCACGCCGGCGCGGATCGATCTGCGCTTTCTGGGAAAATCGTGGTCGGGCACTTTCCGGCCTTACGAAATCAAGACGCTTTTGTTCGATCCGCACAGCGGAACATTTCGAGAGGTCAATGTCCTGGAGGAGTAGGGCGCCAAAACCGCTCCCCGAGGAGCCGTGAAAAAATCGGCTGCGACCGAAAAAGCGCAGGCGTAAACGCCTGCTCCACGAAGATTCCACTGCACTTGCCGGCCTTGTGGAGCAGGCCTTCGGCCTGCGATTCGATTTTTTCACGGCATCTGAGGGAGCGGTGCTTGTCGCCGCGGGGAGCTCGGCGAAACCGATGTCTCACTAAATAATATGAGCAAGTATCAACAGACGATAGACGAGGCACTCGAAGTGCTGCAATCGCTAAAAGAGTTGGAGCCAGTGGTGGAGGTTGCCGCGGGATGGTGCGTGGAGACGCTCGGAACCGGTCACAAGCTGCTTCTGTGCGGTAACGGAGGGAGCGCGGCGGAGGCCCAGCACCTGGCGGGGGAACTGGTGGGACGGTATACCGTCAACCGCCGCGCTCTTCCGGCCATCGCCCTGTCGGCCGACGCTTCGGTCCTCACCTGCATCGCCAACGATTTCGAATTCGAACAGGTTTTCTCCCGCCAGATCGCCGCGCTGGGGTCGCCAGGCGATCTTCTCGTCGCCTTTAGCACCAGCGGCAACTCGCCTAACGTTGTGGCCGCGCTCGAGGCGGCCAAGAGCTTGGGAATGCGGTCGATTGCCTTGCTGGGCTCGGACGGAGGACGTGCCAGGGAACTGGCCGGCTGCGCCGTGGTGGTCCGGCATCCGAAGACGGCGCGGGCGCAGGAAGGCCATCAATTCCTGGTTCACTGCCTGATGGACCGGATCGAAGCGGCCATTGCCCCGGAAAGCGCCGCCTGAAATTCAGAGCATGCCTGGGACGAGGGCTTTGACTTCCTGCCGGTATTGAATGTACTGCGCGCCGAACTGCTCCACCATGAATCGTTCTTCGATCCGCCACTTGGTCCAGAAGTGGAAGAAGGCGATGGCGACGCCGATCAGGCAGGGCGCCATTCCATAGCCGATCGCGGTCCCGACCGCCGCGAGAAGAATGCCGGAATAGATCGGATGGCGCACGATGCGATACGGCCCGCGCTGAATCAGGCGGTGATCTTCCTTGATGGTCACCGTACTGCTCCAGTTACCTCCGAGCGTGAAACGGGCCCAAAATGCGAAGCCTATGCCGGCAGCGGTAATGGCGAGGCCGCAAATCGCGGTTGTTCGCGTGTCCGGAAGAAATCGAACGTTCAACCAACCCAGGCGCCAGGGCTGGAAGATCAGGAGAAAGCCAACTGTGACGAGAAGGCTATGGAGGATGGTGCTTGTTGCCGATTGCCGCCGGATGGTACGCTTGGAACCTAATGCGGCCACCACCCACACCGCCGCATACAGCACCCACAACACTGTGTATCCTTCGCGCAGCATCTCAGATTGAGGTACGCAAGCCGCCGGGGCCTGGTTCACGGAAATCACGCGGACTGGATATCTCGCGTCGACCGGGGTAAGTGGCTAGCCCTTCTCGATCATCGCCTCGGTGGACTTAATGATCACCCGGACCGAATCGCCCTTGGCGAGCTTCAGTTCTTCGGCGCTGGCTCGCGTGATCACGCTTTCGACGATGTTATCTCCGACTTTGACCAGGATCCTCGCCATAATCGTGCCAAGTTGCACTTCTTCAATTACACCCGGCAATTTGTTGCGAGCCGATAGCGACATGCTTAGACCGTAACAGCAAACCACCACACGGTCAAGGAAAAGGGTCGAAGGACGGTATATCCCCGGCGGGGCCGCATACGTCTACGGGGCAGGCTCCACGTGGACGAGCACGTCGGCTACCCAGTCGAGGGACTTCAGAATATGCAGGCGCGCCTGGTGGGCGATTTCGTGGGATTGGCGCACGGTCATATCCGGGTCGACTTCCAGGTGCAGATCGACGTGGTAGCGGAGGCCGGTCTTGCGGGCGTAGCACTTTTCCACGCCGCGGACGCCATCCACCTGGGCAGCGGCCTGGCGGATCTTGTCCATCAGCCGGTCGTCGGGCATGGTGTCCATCAACTGCATGGCGGTCTGGTAAGCGACGCGGGCGCCGGCGGTGACGACCAGTATTCCGACCGCCAGGCCGCCATAACAATCGGCTGAAACGAAACGGCTGGGGTTGTAGAGGGAAAGGCCGACGGCGATGAGGGCCGTTGCCGCGGAGGTGGAATCGGTGGCGTCGTGCCAGGCGTCGGCGACCAGGGCGGCGCTCTGGATCCTACGGCCATAGCGGAACTTCGAGAGGGCCAGGGCGGGTTTGGCGACGAGCGAGGCCACCAGCGGCCACACCACATAGGGCTGCAAGAACAGGTGCGGGCGCCCGAGACGGTCGATGGAAGAATACGCGATGAGCGCGCCAAGCACGGCTAAGCCCAGACCGATAAGCAATCCACTCAGGATTTCCACGCGGCCGTGGCCGTAGGGATGGTTCTCGTCGGCGGGCTTGGCGCCCAGGGTGAGGCCGGCCAGGAGCAGGGAAGAGGTGAGCAGATCGGTGGACGATTCCACGCCATCGGCCACGGCGGCGGTGGAATGGCCAGCCAGGCCGACGAGAATCTTGGCGACTGCCAGCGTAGCGCTCACCGCCATGCCGGCAAGGGCGATGCGCTGGCCGGTGCGCATCGATTCAGGCGCGGGCGGGATCGCTGCGTTCGGTATCGACACCAAGCTCGGCAAAAGCCGCCTTAGCTTTCTTGGCGTCGAACTTGCCGTCGCGCGCCAGCCGCGACAACGCCGCCGTCACGATCGACTCGGCGTTGATTTCGAAATGTTTCCGCAAGTACTCGCGGTTGTCACTGCGACCAAATCCATCGGTTCCCAGCGTTTCCATCCGTCCCGGCAGCCATGGTGCGACCTGGTCCGCCAGGGCCTTCATATAATCGGTGGCCGCCACGATGGGGCCGGCGGCGTCCTTCAACGCGGTGAGCAGATAGGGGATTCGCTCCGGCTGGTCGGGGTGCAGACGGTTCCAGCGTTCCACTTCCAGGGCCTCACGCCGCAGCTCGGTGTAACTGGTGACGCTCCAGACATCGGCAGCCAGGTCGTACTTTTCGGCCAGAATCCGCTGCGCGCGCAACGCTTCGTTGAGAATCGGACCGCTGCCGAACAACTGTACTTGGGCCTTGCCATTTTCGGCGGAGCGGAAACGATAGATGCCCTTGAGCACGCCTTCGGGGTTGAGGTCTCCGGGCATGGGCGGCATGGGATAGTTTTCGTTGTACAGGGTGAGATAGTAGAACAGATCCTCGCGCTGCTGGTACATGCGGCGGATGCCGTCCTGTACGA
This sequence comes from Bryobacteraceae bacterium, assembly GCA_052148435.1. Taxonomy (GTDB): domain Bacteria; phylum Acidobacteriota; class Terriglobia; order Bryobacterales; family Bryobacteraceae; genus JBEKYD01. The sequence goes on along the minus strand of JBKQIF010000108.1, from coordinate 5,030 downwards.
CGATGGCGATTTCATAGGCGTACGCGGGGTCGTAGGCAGCGCAATTGGGCACGGTGCTGGCCAGCAGGAGGCTGTGGCCATCCTGGTGCTGCAGCCCTTCGCCGGAGAGGGTGGTGCGCCCGGCGGTGCCCCCGCAGAGGAAGCCTTTTCCCCGAGCGTCGCCGAATGCCCAGATCAGGTCGCCAACGCGCTGAAATCCGAACATGGAATAGTAAATGAAGAAGGGAATCATGTCGGCGCCATAGTTCACGTAGGCCGTGCCGGCGGCGGTGAAGGAGGCCATGGAACCGGCTTCGGTGATGCCCTCTTCGAGAATCTGACCGTCCCTCGATTCCTTGTAGTACAGAAACATTTCGGCGTCGTGGGGGCGATAGAGCTGACCCTGGCTGGCGTAGATGCCGAACTGGCGGAACAGCGACTCCATGCCGAAGGTACGGGCTTCATCGGGGATGATAGGTACTACATGTTTGCCGAGATCGGGGTGTTTCAGGAGGAGCGTGAGCACGCGGACGAAGGCCATGGTGCTGGAGACTTCGCGGCCGGAAGAGCCTTCCAGCGATTCGGCGAACAACTGTAACGGGGGCGCCGTCAAAGCCGGCACATCCACGGTCCGGCTGGGCATATAGCCGCCGAGCTGGCGCCTGCGCTCGTGCAGGTAGGCCATTTCGGGACTGTCGGCAGGGGGTTTGTAGAACGATGCGTTGCGCGCGGCGTCGTCCGGGATGGGGATTTCGAAGCGGGACTTGAAACGCTCGATTTCCTGCTCGTTGAGCTTCTTCTGCTGGTGGGTGATGTTGCGGCCCTCGCCGGCCTCGCCCAAGCCGTAGCCTTTGACGGTATGGGCCAGGACGACGGTGGGGCGGCCGGCAGTTTCCACCGCGGCCTTGTAGGCGTTATAGACCTTGCGCGGATCGTGTCCGCCGCGCTTGAGGCGGTAGAGCTGGTCGTCGCTGAGGTGCGAAACCAGGTCGAGCAGCTCCGGGTATTTGCCGAAAAAGTGCTGGCGCAGCCAGGCGCCGTCTTTGGTGACGTAGGTCTGGAATTCGCCATCCACCACTTCGGACATGCGCTTCACGAGCAGGCCGGTGGTGTCGCGCGCCAGCAGGTCGTCCCACTCGCTGCCCCAGATCAGCTTGACCACATTCCAGCCGGCGCCGCGGAAGACTCCCTCCAGTTCCTGAATTACCTTACCGTTGCCGCGCACCGGGCCGTCCAGCCGCTGGAGGTTGCAGTTTACGACGAAAACCAGGTTGTCGAGTCTTTCGCGGGATGCCAGCGTGAGCGAGCCCAGCGATTCAGGCTCGTCGGTTTCGCCGTCGCCCAAAAAAGCCCAGACCTTGCGTGGAGTAGGCTGGATAAGGCCGCGGTTTTCGAGGTAGCGCATGAAACGCGCCTGATAAATGGCGTTGATGGGCCCAAGGCCCATGGAAACGGTGGGAAATCGCCAGAAATCGGGCATCAGCCAGGGGTGCGGATAGGAGGAAAGGCCGGGGGAATCGCGAAGCTCGTGGCGGAAGTTCTTGAGACGCTCCTCGCTCAGGCGCCCTTCGAGGAAGGCTCGCGCGTAAACACCGGGCGACGCGTGGCCTTGAAAATAAACCAGATCGCCGGGCTGGTCGCCGTAGTGAGCATGGAAGAAATGGTTGAAACCGACCTCGAGCAGGGTGGCCAGCGAAGCGTAGGTGGAAATGTGGCCGCCGATGCCGCTGTCGTACTTGTTCTGCCGGACCACCATGGCCATGGCGTTCCAGCGAATCAGGCTCTTGATACGCCGTTCCATGGCGCGATCGCCGGGGTACGGCACTTCCTGTTCGGGGCGGATGGTATTGACGTAGGGCGTGTTCAGTTGGGGCGCGAGTTCGACCCCGCTGGCGACCGCGCGCTGCCGCAGTTGTTCCAGCAAATAGGCGGCCCGGTCGGGACCCTCCTCATCGACGATCCGATCCAGCGATTCGAGCCACTCCGCGGTGGCCAGTGGATCCAGGTCCACCACCCTCTCGTTGAGTTTCTGGTGCATGAATACTCTCATTATAATGAACCCTGGCCGCCACGAACCGGTGGGTTGATTACAATGGCACAAGGGGGAAGTCGGCGGCGTTTGAAAATCCGATGAACATCGGGCAACGGGCTTGCCAAACCCGGAATCTATCGGCTATCAGTAATAATTTGGGAGGCTTTTCATCATGGTGACGTGCCCGGTATGCGACGGCGCAATCGATCTCGATAAAGACGACGTAGACGAAGGCGACATCGTCAGTTGTGACGAGTGCGGGGCGGATTTGACGGTGGTGAGCGTGGAACCGCTCGAGCTGGAGTCGGCGGAAGATCCTGAGGAGGACGAAGAGGAAGAGGAAGAGGACGATTACCTCGAGGAAGACGAAGAGGACGAAGATGCCGACGAGGACTGGAAGTAGGATGGGCATGCACACCCATTTCCGGCCCGCCTTTAGAAAGGCGGTTGGCGCGCTCGGCTGGGTGGCCCTGTGCGCCTTGCTGGCATGCTCCGGGGGATTCTCCGACGCGGCGCTTGCCCAGCAGAAGAAGAAGGGGAGCCAGCAGACGCGCAACGTCCAAGGGGTGGTGCACGCGCCCGATGGAGCGCCCCAGGACGGCGCTGTAGTGCAGCTCGAAAACAAGCGGACGATGCAGGTCCGGTCCTTCATATCCCAGGCGGACGGCAGCTACTACTTTCACGATCTCAACGCGGATGTGGATTATGAACTGCGCGCGGAATTCCGCGGGTCGGCCAGCGACAAGCGTACCGTCAGCACCTTCGATTCCCGCCAGGACGTGACCATCGACTTGCAGCTGAAGGCCGCCAAATGAATCTGGGGGATATGTGGTAGACTGACCGTCGGGACCCAAAGGCCCCATTGGGCTTGTGATCGCGATCCGGCATCCCGCCAAACCGGAAATGCACTCCACCGCACCCCATCGGCTTCGGGAAAACCTCGGATGGCTTGGGAGAACTCTCTGCCCCTGACCCGGGACGAGCATTACGAATTGGGTCGAGAGCTGCGGGCGGTTAGCGCTCGTATGCGCGAATTGTGCGGTTTGGTGGTGAGCGTGTACGGTCCCAATAACCAGTCGGCTTTTCAATTCCAGAAGGCGACGGAGATTCTGGATCGCCTGCGCGGCGATTTGCAGGCGCAGGCGGGAGCGGATCTGCCGGGATTCGACGTTCACGGGTATTACGACTGAGGCGGTACAGGCTTCATGGGTGGGCAAGGCGCTTTCACTCGCGGGCGCCGCGGGTGCCGATTTGGACTCAGCGCGCCGATCATGCTAGCATCAGAAATGTTCGCGTGAGCATGCGGGGACGTAGTTCAGTTGGTTAGAACGCCGGCCTGTCACGTCGGAGGTCGCGGGTTCGAGCCCCGTCGTCCCCGCCAATTAACTCCTTTAATTACAACACTATACAAGAAATCACGGCGAGTATGGACCTTATTTTGTACCTTATTTTCGAGGATACGGACTTTGGCCTTCGCCGATTTCCTCCGCCAGCATTACGCGGGCATCGCCTTCCCCATCTTCGTAGCACTCCCCACAGAGCAGACTGGCGTCCGACTTCGCCCATGCATTCTGTCCGCATTCCGGGCAGGTAAACTTCGTCTTGCTGGCTGCCTTCTTTGCCCTGGCTCCGCCTTGCTTGCCGTCCGGTGCTGATTCCCAGTGAAGCTGGAAGCCGGAGGCCTTCAGCTTCGCGTAGGCCGCGGCGTAGGCTCCGCCGGGGGCGATGTAGTACGTCACTGACTGGCCGGTTTCCTTGCCACCTGGCTCGCCTGTGGTGGACGGCTGCAAGCCGATATCCTTCATCTTCCCTGCCCATTCACGGTCATGGTATGAACGCCGCGGCGGGAATCCGGAGTGCTCCTGGATACCGTTAAGAAGCACGTGGATTTCTGGGAGAAGAAGTCGGCGAAGGCACCGAAGTCGGCGAAGCGGGAAGGGCAGCAATGAGGGCCACTGAAAAAAGCGCGGAAGAAATTGGCGCCCGCGCGTACTAACGCAAGTATGCCCACCTGCCATGGGATCTGAAGCTCAGTCTTGAGCGCGAGGACGGAAGCTGCATTGTGTTCGCGCCGATGGCACGGTTCGGCTTCACGCCAGAGATGCGGCGCAGGATCGTGATTGCGGTGCGTAGGGAAGTAGCGCTCGGTGCTGCCGGGGAGCAGGCTAAGCGGAAACCGGCGAAGCGGGGCCGCAAATGCTCGTGCTCGGGTTGGCTCCGGCAGTGCTCGATAGTGCAACCGTGACCTCCGTTCCTACGACGGGGGCCACGGGCCGTAGCACGTCTCAGCAATGGGCACTCCTGCAAAGAGCGGGTGAAGGACTCCCAGAATCGGCAGTGCCTCTTTTGCGGCCGGAGTGAGGCGCGGTATCGGAAACTTGAAATTCACCACGTCAATAAACAGGGGAATTATATACATGGCTACATTCGCCTTTTCTTCAAGAATCTTCGCGCGCCTGCCGTTTTTCGCTTGCAAATGTGCGTGTAGTCAACTACTATAGAGACATGGAAAACAACAAAATGTACCTCACGCAAGCCGAAGCGGACGCGAAAGGACTCCCCTCCGTCCAAGAGCAAATCGACCGTCACAACGCAGCTTTGCGCATCGTAAGCCTGACCGCTGGACAGGTGGAGCGGGTCGGATACGTCCAGCCCGCAAATACGGAACTTCGCAAGGTCTGGGGCAATGGGGTCTACCACTACGAGTTGAGGCCTGCTGGCTACCGGACGCAGTACGAGCGCGAGATTGAAGCCGAAGCGCTGGCTTCCGACGCGGGCCAATGTTTCAACTGCGGATTGGATCATGTGTTGTTTTTTGGCGCTTCCAAATGCCCGCGATGCGGGGAGGGGAGATAGGCCATGTCCTGCTACTGCGATGGAGAGGTTTACTATTGCGAGAAGTGCCGGGTGACTTACACGCGCGCACTCTTCGCGCTGTATCCCGATGAGGAATCGGCGCGCGTCTATCTGGAAGGCCGTATCTGGCCCTCCGGCCCCGTCTGCCCGTCCTGCGCATCGG
>JBKQIF010000107.1:0-4248 GCA_052148435.1 Bryobacteraceae bacterium | reverse complement strand
TGGCGACGAGATCGGCCTTGAGCTTGTCGATGTCGTCGGGATTTTCGAGACGGACGACGGCGAAGTTGTTGCCGGCGAAGCCGTGCCGGGTGGCGTTGGCGGCGGAACGGAGCTTGCCTTCGGGGGTTTTCGGCCCCGAGCTTTTCTGGGCGTTGGCTCGGTTGGCAGCGAGGCGCGCGTCGGAAATCGGTTTTTTACTTTGGTCTGACATACGGAATCCTTTTTGGTTGGAGACACGGGCGACACGGATCGCCGGCGCTACTGAGAATGTGTAGGGCAAGCTAAAGCATGCCCCACCTCAGAGTTGCATGGGGAGGGCGGGGTTTGAGGTTGGGGATGGGGGTAAGTTACTTGGAATGAAGGAGATGAAAATTTGACGAATCTGTGATCGCTTTGCGCCGTGACAGGTTCACCGTTTTAGGATTACGATATCTCTGTCTATGCGAATTCTGCTGACGTGCCTCATGCTCTGGACGCCGCTGGTGGCGCAACCGCCCATACCGCGTTACGAAGTGAAGCGCGCGGCGGGCCGCATTGTCATCGATGGCAAACTGGATGACAAAGCCTGGGCCGCGGCGCCCGCCATCGAGTTCATTTTCCCCTGGCAGTTCCAGACCGGCGCCAAACAAAAAACCACGGCCAAACTGCTGTGGGACGACGACTATCTCTACGTGGGATACGAGTGCCAGGACACCGACATCGTGGCCCTGCGCACCGAGCGCGACGACCCCACCTATCTGGACGATGCGGTGGAGTTCTTCGTGAATCCCAAACCGTCACAGACCAGCGTGTACTTTGGCCTGGAAATGAACGCCCGCGCGGTGTTGTACGACTACCTGATGGTCGACACCAAATATGTCTTCAAGCGGTTCAATATGCAAGGCGTGCAACTGGCTTCCTTCATTCGGGGTACCCTCAATACCCGCGGCGATGAAGACCAGGGCTGGAGCCTGGAGGTGGCCATTCCGTGGGTCAATTTCGAGGAGCTGGCGAAGCGGCCGACTCCCGGAACGATCTGGACGGCGAATCTGAACCGCTGGGACGGAGTGGAACCCGACCGCCGTCTGAGCATGTGGTCCGATTCGGGCGAAGCGCAGCCTAATCCTCACGCACCGGCCCGTTTCGGCCAGTTGGTATTCGTCGAGTGACGGGCGCCAGGGGCTATCAGGACAACCGAGAAAGCGCAGGCGTAAACGCCTACTCCACGAAGATTCCAAGGCACTTGCCGACCTCGATGCCAATGGGCGCAGCGGCGTCGAGTAGAGACTCGACGCGGCACGCAAGAGTGCGTGCGCCACGGTGGCATTCCGGCGGCTAGCGGAACAACAGGGGCACGTATTCGGCCAGGTCCTTCCGCCACACGGTGAAGTTATGGACGCCGTCGATGGGGTAGAAGGTGTGCTTTACCTGGTTTTTCGTCAGCAATTCCGACAGGTTCTTGGAGCGGGGGAACAGGGAATCCTGCTGGCCGCAGCCGATCCACAAGGTCTTGAGCTTCTGGTTGGTGCCTTTGGAGTCGTGCAGCAGGGCGGCGAAGCGGGTTTCAAAGTCGGCGGGTACCGCGCCTGAAAAGGACGCGACGGCGCTGAACAGGTCCAAGTGTCCCAGGCCGATGCGCAGCGATTGCCCGCCGCCCATGGAAAGCCCCGCAATGGCGCGGTTCTGGCGTCCCGGCGATACGCGGTAGCGCGCTTCCACGGTGGGAATGACGTCCTTGAGGAAGTAGTCCTCGAACAGGGCGTCATTGGTAATCCCTCCCTGAGGCACCGGAACGCCGTACGGGGTGGCGTGGCCGAACGGCATCACTACGATCATGGGCAGGGCCTTGCTAGCGGCCAGCAGGTTGTCGAGGATGAAGTTGGCGTTGCCGGCCATGGTCCAGCCGGCGGCGGTGTCGTTGGAGCCGTGGAGCAGGTAGAGCACGGGATAGCGGCGCTTGGTTTTGGCGTAGCCCGGGGGCGTGTAGATCCAGATGGCGCGGGTTTCGCCGGCGATGGCTGTGGACTTCTCCCAGTTGATCTCTACCGCCCCGTGGGGCACATCGCGGGGCTCCCAGACGGCTGCCGGGGTATCGTCGGTGACCTCCACGATGCTGGCGGAAGTGCGGGCGCGCAGTTTGATGCGCGGGTTGACGGGGTCGGGAATGGCCATGCCGTCGACATTGAAGGAATAGATATAGTTGCTCGGTTCGAACGGGCCGAGGGTGACGCTCCAGACGCCGCGTTCGTCCTTAGTCAATTTGGGCGGCGGCGCGGCGCCGAGCCAGTCGCCGGTGAGCGTCACTTCCGACGCTTTGGGCGCGAAGATGCGAAAGGTGACGCGATGATCGGACGAAACCTCGGGAGATTGGACGGTTTCGCTAACCGTCGGCTCACGGCGCGGCGGCTGTGCCGAGGCCGCGGTTGCCAACAGGGCTGCCAATGACGAGGCTGCCAATAAGAGGGATCGGTGCATTAATGTGCCTCCTGAAAAACTTTCTGGGCGAATTCAGCGAGTGCGTGCCGCCACACTTTCCACTCGTGCACGCCCGGCGACGGGTACCACACGTAGCGGATGTGGTGCTGCTTCAAATTGTCGGCGAGATCGAGCTGTCCGGGGTAGCGGGGATCCTCGGCGCCGCAGCTTAGAAACAAAAGCTTCAGTTTCCGATTTACGTCGCCGGGACGCTCCAGGAAGCCGGGCAGGTACTGGTCCAGGTCGAACTGGGTGTCGCTGACCAGTCCCGAGCTGAACTCTCCCACCCACGCGAACAGCTCCAGGTGTTTGAGCCCGATGGTGAAGGCCTGGCCGCCGCCCATGGAAAGGCCGGTGATGGCGCGGCGCTCGCGGCCGGGCGCCACGCGGTAGGTTTTGTCGATCATGGGGATGATGTCGGAGAGCAGCTCCTGGGTGAGCATTTCGATGCCCTCGGGCGAGCTGCCACCGGCCCAAGTGCCGTCGGTATCGCCGTTGGGCATCACGACGAGCATGGGCACGGCTTTGTGTTGCGCGATGAGGTTGTCGAGAATCACGCCCGCGCGCCCGGTGTCGCTCCAGTTCTCTTCGTTGTCGCCGCTGCCGTGGCGGAGATAGAGGACCGGGAAGCGGCGGTTCGGCTCGGAGTCGTACTGCGGCGGCGTGTACACGTACAGCTTGCGCGGCCTTTTCAGCGGCGTGGAGAGATAGGTGCGGATTTGGAGCGCGCCGTGAGGCACGGCTTGCAACTCGTCGAAGCGGGGCGGATTGCCGGGGACCTCCACAATGCTGGCGTCGGGAGCGCGGCCGTTCTTCAGGTTGGGATTTCCGGGATCGAGAATGCGTACGCCGTCCACGACGAAGTTGTATTGGTAAATCTCGGGGTCCACGGGGCCCACGGTAGCGCTCCAAACGCCGGCGCCGTCTTTGGACATGGGCTTCGACCCGGCGAAGGACAGAGTCACCCGGGCTGCCTCGGGAGCCCTCAGGCGGAAAACGATGGTCCGGTCCGGAAGGACCTCGGGCGACACCAGGCGCGGCACGGCGGAGGCGCCGCCGCTCGAATGATAAGTGTTTTTGGGGCGGGGCGCATCCTGCGCGGCAAGCAGGCAGGCGCAGGCGGCCGCGGCCGCGATGAGCTGCTTCATGGCAACCATAGATGATAACGCCGAAGACCCCCAAGCATTGCGGAATTCTCAGCGAAGAAATGGCCGACCGGGGGTTGGCCGCAGACCAGGAGGTCCGGACCTCACGAAGCACCCGAATCCGGATCCGATATTCGCCCACTGCCGCAGGGCGCAGGGGCGTCGAGTAGAGACTTGACGCGGCACGCAAAAGTGCGTGCGCCGCGCTGGCAGGGGACTATACTGTAATGCCAGGAGGCCCATTTTGGAGCCTGCTCTGAAATCGCCCACCGCCGTGCCCATCCTGCAACCTCCGCCGCGCAATATCGCGATTGACGCTTATCGCGGCTTCGTGATGCTGCTCATGATGGCCGAAGTTCTCCAGTTCTCGCGCGTGGCGCAGGCATTCCCCTCGAGCGGCTTCTGGAGCTTCCTGGCCTACCACCAGACGCACGTCGATTGGGCCGGCTGCTCACTGCACGACACCATTCAGCCCGGCTTCTCGTTCCTGGTGGGCGTCGCGCTGCCCTACTCGATCGCTAGCCGGCTGGCCAAAGGCGGCGCCCTCGGCCGTATGTTCGGCCACGCTCTGTGGCGGTCGCTTCTGCTGGTCGCGCTGGGCATCTTCCTGCGCTCCCTGTACAGCCCGCAGACGAACTTCACTTTCGAA